>NZ_JBHSQS010000001.1:0-533341 GCF_042658605.1 Micromonospora vulcania
GCGGACGGGGTGGGCGCGGCGGCGGCGCGCGGCGCGCGGCGCGGGCGGGGCGGGACGCGGCGCGCGCGGGGCGGGGCGCGGCGCGGGCGGGGCGCGGTGCGGGTGTGGGTACGCGGAGGGGCGCCGGTCAGGTTGACCGACGCCCCTTGCGGACCGGGAACCAGCGGCTCAGCCGAAGCGGCCGGTGATGTAGTCCTCGGTCTTCTTCACGCTCGGGTTGCTGAAGATCTTCTGGGTGTTGTCGTACTCGATGAGCCGGCCCGGGTCGCCCGTCTTCTCGATCGAGAAGAAGGCGGTCCGGTCCGACACTCGGGCGGCCTGCTGCATGTTGTGCGTCACGATGATGATCGTGAACTTGTCCTTGAGCTGGAACATCAGGTCCTCGATCGCCAGGGTGGAGATCGGGTCCAGGGCCGAGCAGGGCTCGTCCATCAGCACGACCTGCGGCTCGACCGCGATGGTACGGGCGATGCAGAGCCGCTGCTGCTGACCGCCGGAGAGGCCCGCGCCGGGCTTGCCCAGCCGGTCCTTGACCTCGTCCCACAGGTTCGCCGAGCGCAGCGCCTTCTCGGCCGCGTCCTCCAGGATCGACTTGCGGCGGACGCCGTTGAGCTTCAGCCCGGCGACCACGTTGTCGAAGATCGACATGGTGGGGAACGGGTTGGGGCGCTGGAAGACCATGCCGATCGTGCGCCGGACCGCGGTGACGTCCACGTCCCGGTGGTAGATGTCCTGGTCGTCGATGGTCAGGCTGCCCTCGACCCGGGCGCCCGGCAGCACCTCGTGCATCCGGTTGATCGACCGCAGGAAGGTGGACTTGCCGCAGCCGGACGGCCCGATGAGGGCGGTGACCGTCTTCGGCTCGACCGTCAGGTTGATGTTCTCGATCGCCTTGAAGCCGCCGTAGTAGGCAGTGACGTTCGCGGCTTGGACGCGCTTGGCCATGGTGGTACCTCCGGGGTTCATCGGCTGAGCCTGTTGCGGCGGGCCAGCAGCTTCGCCGCGATCGTCAGGATGAGCACGAGGGCGACCAGGGTGAGTGCCGCGGTCCACGCCCGTGCCGGCGCGTACCTCGACGCGTCACCGGCCTGCTGGTAGACGAAGAGGGACAGCGACGACTGGTTGTTCTCGAAGGGGTTGGTGTTGATCGCGGCACCGCCGCCGGCGACCAGCAGCACCGGCGCGGTCTCGCCGGCCGCACGGGCGATGGCGAGCATGACGCCGGTCACGATGCCGGGCAGTGCGGTCGGCAGCACCACCCGCAGGATGGTCTTCCACTTGGGTACGCCGAGCGCGTACGCGCCCTCGCGCAGCGGCGCCGGGACGAGGCGGAGCATCTCCTCGGTGGACCGGACGATGGTGGGCAGCATCAGCACGCTGAGTGCCAGCGCGGCGGCGAAGCCCGAGAAGCTCGGCCGGCCGTCGTTGAACCACGGCGACACGACCAGCACCCAGAACGCCAGCACGAAGAGGCCGGAGACGATCGACGGGATGCCGGTCATCACGTCCACGAAGAACCGGATCGCGAACGCGAACCGGCCCCGCCCGTACTCGACGATGTAGATGGCGCAGAGGATGCCGAGCGGCACGGTGATCAGGGCGGCGATGCCGACCTGCTCCAGCGTGCCGATGATCGCGTGGTACGCGCCGCCGTTCGCGTCCCGGGCGCCGATGTTGTTCATCGAGGTCTGGAAGAAGTTGCCGTCCAGCCGCTCGGCGCCCTTGCTGACCAGTGTCCAGACCACCGACGCGAGTGGCAGTACGGCCAGCACGAACGCGGAGTGGATCAGCGCGCTCCAGGTGCGGTTGCGGGCCGACCGACGTCCCTCGACGGCGTTGGCCGCGGCGAAGAGCCCGGCCAGGTAGAGCACCGCGGCCAGGGCGACCACGAGAACCGGGCCGCCGATGCCGGTGCCGTAGACGAGCACGGCGGCGAGCGCCAGGGCCGCCACGGCGATGGCCGGTGCGGCGTACGGGGGCAGCCGCCGGGCCCGCAGCGAAGCGGGCTGGGCCGGCGGGCGGGAGCGATGGGAGGTGACGGTTGTGGTCATGCGGCCGACTCCGTGAACTCCCGGCGGCGGTAGATGATCGCCCGGGCGGTGATGTTGACGATCAGCGTGATGGTGAAGAGCACCAGGCCGGAGGCGATCAGCGCGCCCCGACCGGTCTCGTTCGCCTCGCCGAACGCGTTGGCGATGTTGGCGGCGATGGTGTTACCGCCGTTCTGGATCAGGTTGAACGAGATCCCGAAGGTGATACCGAGGGTCAGCGCGAGGGCGATGGTCTCACCGAGTGCGCGGCCCAGCCCGAGCATCACCGCGGCGATGATGCCGGGGCGACCGTAGGGCAGCACCGCGGTGCGGATCATCTCCCAGCGGGTGGCGCCCAGGGCGATGGCGGCCTCCTCGTTCGCCTTCGGCGTCTGGAGGAACACCTCGCGGGAGAGTGAGGTGACGATCGGCAGCACCATGATCGACAGGACCAGGGCACCCAGCAGGATGGACGCTCCGAAGGGCCCGTCGCCGCCGAAGAGCGGGATCCAACCGAAGTATTCGTTCAGCCAGGCCGAGAAGTCCCGGACCGGGCTGCTGAAGACGTCCCGCCCCCAGAGGCCGAAGACCACGCTCGGTACGGCGGCGAGCAGGTCGACCAGGAAGCCGAGCGCGGTGCCCAGCCGGCGGGGCGCGTAGTGCGAGAGGTAGAGCGCGATGCCCAGCGCCACCGGTACCGCGATGAGCAGGGCCAACGCCGAACTGAGCACGGTGCCGAAGGCGAGGGTCCCGATGCCGAACTTGGGCTCGGTGTCGTTCGGGGACCAGCCCTCGTAGGACCAGAAGTTCTCGGTGTTGGCGCGTAGGGCCGGTACCGCCTTGGCGATCAGGAAGATCGCGATGGCGGCGATGATGACCAGGACGGCGGTGCCGGCGGCCAGGGTGAGACCGCGGAAGGCCCGCTCGGCGCCGAATTTCCGGTTGCGCGGCAGCGCGCCGCCGCCGCCCAGCCCGGCGCCGCCCGGGGTACGGGTGCTGACTGGTGCCTCGGCCACACGCGCCGAGGCACCGGCGGGCCACTCGTGACTCTGGGTCACGCGCGTCCCGCCGGTGCCGGCGTCGGCCGAGCGGTGAGGGGTTTCACCCATCTGCTCGCTCGATTCGGTTGCGGAGGTGGTGGGGTCGGGTCAGGAGAGGTTCTTGACCGCGGTCTCGACCTTGGTGCGGACCGTCTCCGGCAGCGGGGCGTAGCCCAGGTCGGTCAGCGAGTTCTGGCCCTCGGTGCTGGCGGCGTAGGTCAGGAGGCCCTTGACCAGCTTCAGCTTGTCGGCCGCGAGGCCCTTGCTGCAGACGATCTCGTACGTCGCCAGGACGATCGGGTACGCCCCGGCCTCCTTGGTGTTGTAGTCGATCGACAGCTTGAGGTCGTCGCCCTGGCCCTCGACCTTGGCACCGGCGATGGTCTTGCCGGCAGCCTCGGCGGTCAGCGCGGCGAACTCGCCCGCGCCGTTACCGATCTTGGCGGTCTTCAGGGCGGCGTTCTCGGCGAACGACCACTCCATGTAGCCGATCGAGCCGTCGGCGGCCTTGACCTTGCTGGCCACGCCGTCCGAGCCCTTGGCACCGGTGCCGCCCGGGGCCTTCCAGGCCTTGGCGTTGCCCAGGGTCCAGTCCGCCTCGGAGGTCTTGGAGAGGAACTTGGTGAAGTTGTCGGTGGTGCCCGACTCGTCCGACCGGTGCACGGTCTGGATGGTGGTCGCCGGCAGCTTGGCGTCCGGGTTGTCAGCCTTGATCGCGGCGTCGTCCCACTTGGTCACCTTGCCACCGAAGATCTTCGCCAGGGTGGCCGGCTTGAGCTGGAGGTTGTCCACGCCGCTGACGTTGTAGGCGACGGCCACGGGGCCGATCACCATCGGCAGGTGGATGGCCTTGCCGCCGACGCACTTGGCGTCGGCCTGCGGCTGCTCCTCCGGCTTGAGCGCGGAGTCGGAGCCGGCGAAGTCGGCGGTGCCGGCGATGAACGTCTGGATGCCGGCGCCGGAGCCGCTGGCCTCGTAGTTGATCGTGGTGCCCTGGCACTTCTGCTGGTACGCCTTGATCCACTCGGCCATGGCGTTCTTCTGGGCCGACGAGCCCTGGGCGTTCACCGTGCCGGTGGCGCAGTCGACCGCGGCGGCCGAGCCCGAAGCGCTGGTGGTGGGCTCGTTGTTGTCCGAGCCGCATGCACTGAGACCGAGCGTCGCGGTAAGAGCGAGGCAGGCAAGAGTGCCGTACCGCTGGAGCTTCACCTGAGGGGTTTCCCTTCGCGTCTGACTTGGCACCCCGATCCCGGGGCCCGAGAACCGGCACTGACCGGCTGATACGAAAGTTAGAAGTGCCAGGTAGCCGGTTCGCCGGTCGCAAGTGAACGCAAGGTGAACACGTACGGCCTCCGAGGTGACCGCTCGCTGAGGGCGAGTTGTCCGTTAAGTGAACTCGGATGCGCCTGTCGGAAGTATGGTCATATTTCCGGTTCGCCGTTATCCCGCCGACGCGTGGCCGTTACCCCTCGGTGACCCCGGTCCGAGGCCGGGCGAGACTCAGCCCAGGTGGTAGTTGATGTGCGCGGACCAGCGGGCGAAGCCCAGCCGCTCGTAGAGCGCGACCGCCCCGGTGTTCGACTCGTCCACGTACAACATCACCCGGTCCAGGCCGCGCTTGTCCCGCAGGTACGCCAGCCCGGCGGTGGTCAACGCCCGACCGAGCCCACCGCCGTGCGCGGTCGGCTCCACGCCGAGCACGTACACCTCGCCGATCCGGGCCGAACCGGGCCGCTCGTGCACCTTGGTCCAGTGGAAGCCGAGCAGTCGGCCGGTCGTGGTCTCCTCGGCGAGCAGGAAGCCGGCCGGATCGAACCAGGGCTCGGCCAGTCGGACCCGCAGATCGTCGGTCGTCCACCGGCCCTGCTCCGGGTGCTCGGCGAACGCCCGCGCGTTGAGCGTGAGCCAGGCGTCGTCGTCCGCTCCCGGGCGGAACGCGCGCAGCACGACACCGTCGGGCAGCCGCAGCTCGGTCAGCGGGGCGGCCAGTGGCCGGCGGAGCTGCCAGAGCACCCGGGCACGGGTGAACCCGAGGTCGACCGCGAGCGCGGCCGCCGAGGGGTGATCGCCGTGCGCCCAGGCCCGCAGCGGGCCGGTGGCCGAGGCGAGCACGCCCCGGGCCAGCGCCCGGCCGGTGCCCCGCCGCCGGTACGCGGGATGCACCGCCAGCTCCACACCGATTCCGCCGACGGGGTCGGTGGTGTCCAGGTGCGCGTACCCGGTGAGGGTGCCGTCGTCGGCCCGGGCGATCAGGTGCACGGCCGGGGCCTCGGGGTCGCGCAGCCGGAGCAGGACGTGCTCGTCGAGCGGGTCCGCGCCGTCGGTGTCACCCGCGGACCGGGCCAGCGCCAGCACGTCGGCGATCTCCGCCGGGCCCAGTCGGCCGGTCCGGGTCACCTGGTCACTGGTCGGCTCCGCGCTGCTCATCCCGTCACCGTAGTCGTCGGGAACCTCGGTCGGCCGGGATCCCCGGGCCGCCGGACCGCGCCGCTGGGCCGGTGCACGTCGGGCCGGTTCACGTCGTGCCGGTTCACGTCGGGCCGGTTCACGTCGGGTCGGTGGGCAGTGCCTCCAGCTCGAACCGCTCGGTCAGGTTGGACAGGATCTGGCGCAGCGCGTCCACCGTGCCCTGCCGGTCGCCGCCGGCGTCGTGCATCAGCACCACCGAGCCCGGTTCGACCTGGGTCACCACCGCCGCGGTGATCTTGCTGGCGCCGGGCACCTGCCAGTCCGACGGGTCCACCGACCAGTGCAGCGGCGTCATGCCGAGCTGCTGCGCCACCGACACCACGGGGAGGGTCCAGGCGCCGCCGGGCTGCCGGTACCAGACGATCGGCGCGCCCGGGACCGCAGCGCGGATCGCGTCATTGGTACGCAGCAGGTCGGTGCGGATCGTCTCCGCCGATCGGGTGCCGAGAGTGACGTCGTGGTGCCAGGAGTGGTTGCACAGGCTGTGCCCGTCGGCCACGATCGCCTGGATCAGGTCGGGATGGTCCTGCGCGTTCTCACCCACCACGCAGAAGGTGGCCTTGACGTCGAACTCGCGCAGCGTGGCGAGGACCTGCGGGGTGTAACGCGGGTCCGGGCCGTCGTCGAAGGTCAGCGCGACCCGTGGCGTGCCGGTGGTCGCGTGCGCGCCGAACAGCCGCTCGCCTCCGGTGTCCTGACCGGCACCCTTCTGCCCCGTCCCGTCCTGCCCGGCCTCGGTGGGGCCGGCGCTGGAGCTGGCACTCGGCGGCTCGCCCGGTTCGTCGCCGCTGGGTTGGTCGGCGTAGTACGGCCCGTCGGCGTTGCTGGTGACTCCGGTTGCCTGCCGCTGGGGTGGATCGGGAACGAGGCTGCGGCCCAGCACGTACGCAGAGCCGAGCAGCGCCGCCACCACCAGTGTGACGATCCCCACCGCGCGTGCCGTCGAGCTGGCCGGCGTCACCGCTTCCGCCCGACTGACCGGTCACTCCGGCCCGTCGCCCCCGTGGTCATTGCGCGCACCGTCGCCCCTTCCTACAGCAAACCCGGCAGTCAGAATAGAACCGACGAGCTGCGCAAAAAGGGCATATAGGAATTCGCCCCGGGCGAGCGGGGATCTCAGACGGGCAGCGGCGCGTGCTCCGCCTCGGGCAGGGACCGCGACGGCGGCACGACGAACTTGTAACCCACCTGGCGGACGGTGCCGATCATCGACTCGTACTCCGAGCCGAGCTTGGCGCGCAAGCGGCGGACGTGTACGTCCACCGTCCGCGTGCCGCCGAAGTAGTCGTACCCCCAGACCTCGCGGAGCAGCTGGTCGCGGGTGAACACCCGGCCCGGGTGCTGGGCCAGGAACTTCAGCAGCTCGAACTCCTTGTAGGTGAGATCGAGCGGGCGTCCCTTGAGCTTGGCCGCGTACGTGTCGGGGTCGATGGTCAGCTCACCGGCCCGGATCGAGCCACCGGCACCGGCGGTCGCGTTGCTCAGCCGACCGACCGCCAGTCGCAGCCGCGCCTCCACCTCGGCGGGGCCGGCCGAGGCGAGGATGACGTCGTCGACGCCCCAGTCGGCGTTCAGTGCGATCAGGCCCGCCTCGGTCACCACCGCGACCAGCGGCACCCCGAGCCCGGTGGCGTGCAGCATCCGGCAGGTCGCCCGGGCCTCGCTCAGCTCCGACCGCGCGTCCACCAGGACAGCGTCCGGGCTGGGGCCGGCGACCAGGGTGCGGACGTCACGTGGCGCGGTGCGGACCGAGTGCGGCAGCAGGTCGAGTGCCGGCAGCACAGCGGATGGCTCCCCTGCGCGCGCGGTCACCAGCAGCAGGATCTCCACGATCACCTCCGTCCCGGCGGCGCGTGGCCGCGCGCGACCAGCCACACTCGTGCATGAGTGCGCTGAGAACTTGCGTGGGTCCCGGCGTCGCTGACGGGCGGGTAACGGGTTGAGAGTAACCGATCGCCCCGGCTGTACCGCCGGGCCATTTCCCGTTTGTCTATCTTGCCCCTGATCGTGGCACAGGTTTTAACGTTGCCGAAACCCTTGACCACCGCGTTGGGCGGTCGGTCTGGCACGATCGGGGCGTGTTTCCCTCCACCTCGCCCGAGGCCGGCCGCGATTCGTGGCCCGACGGGCCCCGTCCGGGCCCCGCCGCTCCGACCCGTGGCCATCCGCCCGCGCCGCGTACCGGGCCGGCCGTCGACGACGGCGACCGCCGGGAACGAGGCGGGCCGCGCCGTGCCCGCCGTGCCGGAGAACCGGCCCGTCGCTCCGAGGACGAGATCGACGAGCCGGAGGAGGAGGTCGTACCCCCGGTCGAGGTCCGCCGCCCGCTGGCGCTGACCATCGCCGGCTTCGCCGCGCTGCTCGGCGTCGGCCTGGTGCTCGGCGCGCAGACCTCGGGCCCCGGTCACCGGCTGCCGTTCGCCTTCATCATCTTCGGCGTCCAGTTGCTGTTCGTGCTCGCCTGGACGATGGCCATGCGCCCGCCCGCACTGCTGCTGGTCGGCGGGATCAGCGCCGGTGTCGCCGCGTTCGCCGACATCGCCGCGGTGCAGTCCGACATCGCCGGCCTGGCGCCGCTGGGATACCTGGCCGCTGGTGGATTCCTGGCCGCGGTGCTCGGTCAGTTGGTCCGCCGCGTCGACCGGGTCCGGGTGACCGACTCCCTCGGCGCCACGCTGCTCATCGTGGTCGGGGTGGTGGCCTTCGGCACCCTGATCGTGCTCAGCCGGATCCCCGCCGGCACCCAGGCGATCACCGTCTGCCTGACCGCGAGCGGTGTCGCCCTCACCGTCGCCCGCCTCACCGACGCGGTGCTGCCGTGGCCCCGGCTGGCTCCCCAGGTGCCCCGGGGCGCAGCCGGCGTGGTTGGCGGCGCGATGGTCGGCACCCTGGTCAGCGCGGTCCTCGGCAGCTACCTGGTGGCACCTTTCACGCCAACCCGCGCCGCGGTGATCGGCCTGGTCGCGGCGGTCACCGCCGTGCTCTCCGACCTCGCCGTGGGGTACGCGGAGGCGGGCCGCTTGATGGCCGGAGAACTGCCCACCATGTGGGTCGCCCGGCACATGCAGGGTCCGCTCGGTGGCTTCGCCCTGGCCGCGCCGGCCGCGTACGCGATGTGCATGCTCTTCCTCTGAGCCACGGTTGAGTCCAGAGTCGGTCGGGTACCAACGGGTGCACCGGGACGGGACGACTCGCCGCGCTGCGGCGGGCGGAGACAGGAGGCGGCGTGGCGCAGGAGTATCCGGCCGGCGAGGCCCGGCCCCGACGGCGCGGTCGCAAGCTGTTCATCGGCCTGGTCGTGCTGCTCCTGCTGGTGGCAGGGCTGCTGGTCGTCGCGGACCGGGTGGCGGTCGGGGTGGCCGAGAGGGCCATCGCCGACCGGGTCAGCCAGGAGGTCACCAAGCAGAACGCGCAGGCCGCCGCGCCCGACGTCGAGGTCCACGGGGTTCCGTTCCTCACCCAGGTGCTCGATGGTCGCTACGAGCGGATCTCCATCCATCTGCGGGACGTGCAGGCCTCGGTCGAGGGTGACGCCGTCCGACTGCCGGTGCTCGACGTGGACGCCCGCAACGTGCGGGCCTCGCTGGACACCCTGCGCAGCGGTCAGGGCGACGTCGTCGCGGACACCGTCAACGGCACCGGCACGATCAGCTACGACAGCCTCGCCGCGCTGTTGAACCGGCCCGGGCTGACGCTCGGCGAGCAGGGCGGCAAGCTCGCCGTCACCGCCCCGGTCGACATCCTCGGTGCGAAGCTCACGGTCCGGGGCACCGCCGACGTCACGGTCGCCGACAACGGAGCGGTCGCACTGCGCGTCAACAACCTGGACGCCGAGGGGCTGCCGAACCTGCCGGTGGCGCGTGCGCTGCTGAACAGCTACGCCAAGGGCATCTCCATCGACATACCCCTGCCGGATCTGCCGTTCCAGCTCGCCGTCCGGAAGGTTCAGCCGATGCCCGACGGGCTGACCGTCACCGCCGACGCGAAGAACGTGCCGATCAACTCCGCCAGCTGAACGAGCGTCTGCAGGCCGGGGCGGAACCCACCGTCCGGTTGATTCCCGGATGCTGGTCGGCCCGGTGGCAGGTTGGTCACAGACTGGTAGGCTCCCTGGCCATGGGGACCCACCTCACCAAACGGCGCGCGGTCGACCTGTGCCGCGTGGCCACCTGCCTGTGTCGCCCCGTCATCTGACGGCGGGGCTGTCTCCGGCCGCCTGACGGCGGCCACCGGCACGCAGGATCTTCGTATCCCTCCGGTGATCCCACCGAAAGCCCGGCAGCGGCGCCGTCGCACGAACCCGTGATCCCGTCCTTCCGCTGGGTCCCGCGCGTGGTGCGACAGTCACACCTATCGATACTCGCGCGTTGGCTCACCATCCATCCTCACCAGGGAGTGATTCGATGAGTCGCGACACCGCACTCGTTTCGGCCGAGTGGGCCGAGAAGAACCTCGACGCCCCGGGCGTCGTCTTCGTCGAGGTCGACGAGGACACCTCGGCCTACGACACCGGCCACATCGCCGGCGCCATCAAGCTCGACTGGAAGACCGACCTCCAGGACCCGATCCGCCGGGACTTCGTCAACAAGACCCAGTTCGAGGCGCTGCTCTCCGAGCGGGGCATCGGCAACGACGACACCGTGGTCCTCTATGGCGGCAACAACAACTGGTTCGCCGCGTACGCCTACTGGTACTTCAAGCTCTACGGCCACGGCGACGTGAAGCTGCTCGACGGCGGCCGCAAGAAGTGGGAGCTGGACGCCCGTCCGCTGGTCACCGACGCGGTGACCCGCCCGGCCACGCAGTACGCCGCGCAGGAGCCGGACACCTCCATCCGGGCCTTCCGCGACGAGGTCGTCGCCGCGATCGGCACCAAGAACCTGGTCGACGTGCGCAGCCCCGACGAGTTCGCCGGCCGGCTGCTCGCCCCCGCCCACCTGCCCCAGGAGCAGGCGCAGCGCGGCGGCCACATCCCCACCGCGATCAGCGTGCCGTGGTCGAAGGCCGCCAACGAGGACGGCACCTTCAAGTCCGACGACGAGCTGCGCCGGATCTACGGCGACGCGGGGCTCGACGACGGCAAGGAGACCATCGCCTACTGCCGGATCGGCGAGCGCTCCTCGCACACCTGGTTCGTGCTCCAGGAGCTGCTCGGGCACCGCAACGTGAAGAACTACGACGGCTCCTGGACCGAGTACGGCTCGCTGGTCGGCGTGCCGGTCGCGCTCGGCGACGAGCCCGGGGAGGCCTGACATGACCGCTCCCACCGCCGCGGGTTGCGCCGCACCGGACCAGGCCGCGCCGTTGCCGGCCAGCCTGGATCTGGAGAAGGAAACCGTGATCACCGGCATCGTCCGCGCCGAGGGGGACGAGGTCGTGGCGGGCGCGTACGTCCGACTGCTCGACTCGACCGGTGAGTTCACCGCCGAGGTGGTCACCTCAGCGGCCGGCCAGTTCCGGTTCTTCGCCGCGCCGGGCACCTGGACGCTGCGGGCGCTGTCCCGGCACGGCAACGGCGACACCGCCGTCACCGCAGGCCGGGGCATCAACGAGGTCAGCGTCACCGTCGCCTGACCCACTGCTCTGATCGACCGGGGCCGGTCACCCGCGAGGGTGACCGGCCCCGGTCGCTTCGCAGGGGATCAGTAGGCGCGCATCCTGCTCTGGTTGTCGGCGGGGGGCGAATCGGGTTGAACCACTTTGTAGTCCAACTCCTGCAGTGCCTGAGCAGCGACGCCGGGTGCGTCGCGTACCGCGGCCAGCAACTGGAGCCTGCGCCATTCCTCGCGGCCCTCGTCCACCGCGTTCCGCCATCCCTCGACAGTGTCGACGCAGAACTCCTCCACTACGGCTTGCAGGACATCCTAGACGCAGGGTCGGAAGCGATGTCCACCGAGCGGGAAGTGGAACTTGGCCAGCCGGGGGACCTCATGCCTGCGCTTGCGGGCCTTGGGGCGTCCCCGCGCTCCGTCCTGCATGACGAAGGCGAACTCGTCGCGATGGCCGTGAACGTGCAGGTGGGCACAGGGCACCCCGGCTTGGAGTTCCCGAACGTACTCATAGCGGAACAGGGGCGCCTTGTCGCCCTTCGATGTCACGTGAATCCAGGAGGCATCCGTGGCTAGGTGCTGGCCGCTCGAATCCATGCAGCAGTTGAACTTGAGCAGCAGGTCGAGGCGGTGCCTGTTGTCGATGTACAAGGGGAAGGTGCCGAAGTCGTCTCCCTCGACTACGCCCACCATGACGCGACCGCCGTTCCTGCCAGGCATCAGCAGCGCGGACAGGGTCTTGTCCGTCTTCACCACGCGTTGTAAGCGGGTGGTGATGTCGTCGGCGAACGCGCTGGCTCTGGCGACCAGATCGGGGGAGACGGCGGAACCGTCAGTCGTCATCGCCGAGGAGATAGTCAATGGACCGGACCATCTCGTAGACGCTGCGTTCGTCGGCTCGTAACTCGAAGTCGCGCCCCAGGTCGTACAGCGTCTCTTTGCTCATGTGGACGCGCTCCAGAAGCCGAGCTCGCCATTCACGCAGCTGTTCTGGGGTCTTGACGATGGCGGTGCCCATTGCTGGTCCTCTCGCCGTCGACGACGTCGCTGTTGGCGTCACCTTACTGCCTCCCTCCGACGCCGTGGACCACACAGTGGATTCCACGCGTCACCAGTCCACTACTCAAGGTCAATCGATGGCACCGGCTGTCTGGGTGCGTTCGTGTCGGTTAACCGACAGTGGTTCTCAATCGGCGTCGGCCGGACGGGACTTGGGCCTGCGGGTGGCCGACGATGCGGTCGACCGCCGACCACCCGCAGCGGCCAATCAGATGCCGGTCGCTCTCGCGCAGGACTCGGCCGGGTCGAGTACGAAGTCGACCGTCCTGACGGTGCCCGCCGCGATCCGGACGCGTTGTGTCTTCGGTACCCAGCCGTCCCGGGCCACGATCACCTCGTAGCGGCCCCTGGGCAGCCACCAGGTGTACCGGCCCTGGGCGTTGGCGGTCAGCGTGTGGCCGGTCGTCGTGCCCACCCGGTTGACCCGTACGGTCGCGCGGAGCGGGACGCTCGTTCCGCCGCAGCTCACGCCGGTGCTGGTGCCCTGGATCCGGCCCCAGGTCGCCGGTGGCGACACGCTCATCTTCACCGGCACCGCGGGCACCGGGTACGGCGTGTCCGAGGCGATGGCCAGTTCGCCGGTCCAGGTGCCCGGTCGCGGCACGCCAGCCGCCGCGGTGGCGCTCAGTGTGACGGTGACCGTCCGGGACGCGCCCGGGGCCAGGGTGACGGTGGTCGGCGCGGCGGCCAGCCAGGGCAGGTCCGCCTCACCGGCGCAGAGGCCCAGACCGCCCAGCCGCTCACTGTCCGTCGATCCCACGAACGGGGTGGGCGAACCACCGATCTTGTACGCGCCGCAGGCGGCGGCGCCCCGGTACCGGGCGAACTGGACGTTGGGCAGGTCCCGCCACCTGCCGGCCACCGGGTCGTACGCGATGGTCCGGTTGGTCGCGGTGGTCGAGCCGGAGGTCACCCCACCGGCCAGCACCAGCAGCCCGCCGGCCGCCGTGTACTGGGAGGCCCAGAGGTCCACCGGCATGTTCGGCAGTGGGCTCCAGGAGTCGGCCGCCGGGTCGTACCGGTAGGCATCGGTGTATTCGGTGCTGCCGGTGCCGCCAGCGCAGTAGACCGCACTGCCGATCCCGCCACAGGAGAGCCAGGCGACCGGGTGCGGGTAGGCCGCTCCGGTGCGGAACAGGCCGGTCGACGGGTCGAAGACGACCAGCCGGTCCGATTCGGCGCAGGCGCTGTCGAGGCAGCCGCCGACCAGGTAGACCTTTCCGCCGGCCACCGCCCCGCCGGCCGCCGCCACCGGGAACGGGTTCGTCGGCCCGGCCAGCGTGCTCCAGTTGCCGGCGGCCGGGTCGAACACGTCCACCGAGGCGACCGTGCCGTCATCGGCATCCCAGCCGCCGATCACGTACAGCTTGCCGTCCGCCGCCGCGGCGACCGGCTTGGACCGGGGGGTCGGCAGATCGGGCAGTGCGGTCCAGGCATCCGGGCCGGGGTCGTACCGCCACGCCTTGCTCTCCAGGCCGCTGCCGCCACCACCGCCGACGGAGTAGATCCGGCCGTCCAGGCCGGCTGCCGCGTTGTCGAAGACCCCCTCCGGCAGGCCGGCGGTTGCGGCCCAGCCGTCGTCGGCGCGAGGTGCCGCGGCGATGCCCGTCGCGCCGTACGCGGTGCCGGTCCGGGCCTTGCTGATTCCCTTCATCACCTGCTCGCGCAGCGGTGCGCCGGCCCCGGACAGCGCCTCGTACCGCCCGTTGCGCTCGATCAGGTTGGCGGTCGCCGGTGCCGTACCGGTGTTGCGCAGCGTCACCTTCCTGGTGCGGGTGCCGCCGTACGGCTGGTGTGACTCGACGGTGGCCGGGGTGACGGTGAGTCGGCCGGCGGCCAGCGCGATGTCCAGCCGCCGGGCCCCGTCGGCCAGTACGGTCACCCGCTTCGTCGTGGTCCGGTACGGCGGTCGGCTGGCGGTGAACGGGTGCGCTCCGGTCAGTCCGGAGTAGAGCCACCAGAAGCCGTCCGGCAGGTTCGGGTCGTCCGGCGTCGCCGCCGACACCCCACGGTCCTCCGGACGGTCACGGCTGACCACGGTGATCCGGTTGAGTGGTGCCCCGGTGTTGCGGTCGGTGGTGATGCCGAGCACCAGCCCGCCGGGGACCGGAGCGCACTCGCGGTTGACCACCTGCACGTCGTCCACCTGCCACCACCAGGCGAAGGTGCCGTTGAAGCGGAACCTGACCTGGACGGAGGACGCCCCGCCCGCCGGGCCCAGCGGCACCTCCTCGACCCGCGGTCCGCGTCGGCTGTCGCTCTGGTGCCAGACCGTCGTCCAGGTGCTGCCGCTGTCGGTGGAGACGTCCACCTCGGCGGTGTCGCTGACGCCGACCGCCCGCCAGTCGCTGCGGAAGCGCAGCACCGGCGCCGGTGCGGTGCTCAGGTCGATCGTCGGCGTCACCAGGTCGGTGTCCTGGGTGTTGTCGGCACCGAGCCGGTCGCTGTCGACGATCGCGAAAGCGCCGGCGCCGCCGGTGAGGTTGCCGCGCTCGCCGAGGTCGGTGAAGGTCCAGCCACCGCCTTCGGTGCGGTTGCGGACCGTCCAGCCGGCCGGCACCTCGGTGCCGTCGAAGCTCTCGCTCAACAGTGGCGCGTCGAAGCTGCCGGCATAGCCGGGCGCCGCGCAGGTCGGTTCGACCGGTACGGCGATGTCGGCCGTCACCCGCCGGGCATCCACCGGCACGTCCCGGGTGACCGTGCGGTAGCCGGGGTAGTGGGCGGTCACGGTCAGTTGGTGGCTGGCGTCGCCCGGGACGGTGAACGAGTACCGCCCGGTGACCGGGTTGGTGAAGATCGGACCACCGGGTCGACCGGCGACCTCGATCCGGGCGTAGAGCGGCCAGCCGTGCCCGGAGCCGTCGGTGACCCGGCCGCTGATGGTGACCCTTGGCTTCGCCACCAGGGCGAAGTCGCGGGTGACGGTACCGCCGTCGGCGACGGTGACGGTGGCCGACTGCTCGCGGTAGCCGTACGCGTCGACGGTGACCGTGGTCGGGCCGACCGGCGCGGTGAGTGCGTACCGGCCGTCCGCGTCGGTGGTGACGCTGCGGGTGCCGTCGCTGACGGTCGCACCGGCGATCGGGTCACCGTCGGCCGCCTCGGTCACCTGGCCCACGATCCGCCCGACTGCGCCGCGCGGCGCGTCCCGCACCGCCGCGTACGCGTCCAGCCGGCCCTCGCCGAAGACGTTGTTGTCGGCGGCGGTGCCACCGCAGGTGGAGTCGTCGACGTCCCGGGCGGTCCGGTCCAGCAGTTCCTCGGTGCCGGCGACGTCGCCCCGCAGGCTCGGTGCCGCCGACCAGATCAGCGCGACCGTGCCGGAGACGTGCGGCGCGGCCATCGAGGTGCCGCTGAGGACGGCGTACGAGTCGTCGGGGACGCTGGAACGCACGCTGCTGCCCGGGGCCGAGATGTTCGGCTTGTACGACTGCGGGTCGGTGGCGTCGCCCCGCCCCGAGAAGCCGGAGGGGGCGTTGTCGACGTCGTACGAGCCGACCGCGTACGCGTTGGCGTTGTCGCCGGGGGAGCCGGCGCTACCGCAGTCGGGTCCGTTGTTGCCGCTGGAGAAGACCGGGAACATCCCGGCCGCCCGCCAGGCCGCGATGGTCTGCTGATACCACGGGTCGGCACCGGCACCGCCCCACGAGTTGTTCACCACGTCGGGACGCAGGTCGGGGCGGGGATTCCGTCCAGCCAGATCCGTCGGGGCCAGCACCCACTGGCCGGCGGCGAGCAGCGAGGCGTCGGAGCAGGAGGTGCCCTCGCAGCCCTTGGCGGCGATCCAGGTCGCGCCGGGCGCGACGCCGATCTGGTTGCCGGCGTCGTCGTCGCCGATCATCGTGCCCATCGTGTGGGTGCCATGGCCGTTGGTGTCGCAGGGCGCCGGGCTCGGGCAGTCGCCGGCCGGGTCGTACCAGTTGTGGTCGTGGTCGAACGCGCCGCCGCCGAGGTTGCCCCGGTACGCCCCGACCAGCGCCGGGTGGTCGTACTGGACGCCGCTGTCGATGTTGGCGACGACCACGCCCTCGCCACGGTCGCCGAACTCGCTCCACACCTGTGGCGCGTTGATGTTGCTGAGCCCCCACTCGGCGCCGTTGGTGCCCGCGCGGCTGCCGGCGGCCGGCGTCGGTTGGATCAACGGGTAGCTGCGGGCGGGCTCGATCCGGGCCACGTCGGGGCGCTTGGCGATCTCGTCGACCAGTGCCCGGTCGCCGGTCACCCGCACCGCGTTGGCGATCCAGTAGGCGGTGTGCGGCGCTCGGCGGGCCGTCAGCAGCGCCCGCAGGTCGTGTTGGGTGCGCTCGGCGGTGGTGGTGAGCAGGCGATGCACCTCACGGGCCCGGTCGTCCGGGTCACGCAGCCTGGCGGTCTCCGCCACCGGTGCGGTGTCCCGCAGATAGACCAGGAAGCTCCCGCTGGCCGTCGTACCGAGCTGGCCCAGTAGTCCTTGATCCACGCTGGCCCGCGTCGGTGTGGGTGCGGCCCGCGCCGCGATCGTGGGTTGGGCGGTGAGGCCGATCAGGAGCGCGGCGCACGCCACGGTCGTCCGCCAGCGTGCGGACCGTGCGGTTGATGGTCGGAACACTCTTTCTCCCCACGTCATGACAGCCAGGCAGTGGCGTGTCCATCCGGTGCTGACTGGATAACGCCGTTCAGTACCTGGTCAGTGACGAGGCGCGGGGGAACCGGGCGCGGCGGACGCCGTCGCGACGGCCGACCGCCGCCGGTTGAGCGGACCGTCCGTGACACCATGGCCGGGTGAGCGGTGCTGTGCGGACGGGGTGGGCCCCGTCGACCGGTCCCGCCGCGCCGGCACCCGCCCGGCGGCGGCGCTGGCTGCTGGTCGCGAGCGTGGTCTGGGCCGTGCTGCTGGCCGTGCTCACCTGGACGTCGGTCCGCGACGACCCACCGACCGTCCGCGAACAGCGGTCCCTCGACCAGGCCGGGCCGGTGGCCGACCGGGCGGCCGGCGAGCTGGTCCGGGCGGCCGGCGCGGCCGGGCTGCTGGAGCTGGGCCCGGTGCGGATCGAGTCGGGCTGCCGCGTCACCCCGTTCGCCGACGGCCGCACGCTGCGACGTGAGGTCGGGGTGCTCGCGCCCGCCGGCACCGAGCGGGCCGTGCTGACCGGGATCGCCGATCGGCTGCCGGCGGATTGGCGGGCCGTGGTCGGTCCCGGGCTGGACGGCTTGGAGCTGCGCGCCGACGCCGGGGACTTCGTGGCCGTCGAGGGGCGGCCGACCGGGGACGGTCGCGTCCGCTTGACCATCGACACCGGCTGCCGGCCGGTCGGTGCCGGCCACACCCCGCCGGCGGCAGCCGTCGGCGAGGAGGCCGCCGCCCTGACGGCCGCGCTGCGGGCGCTCGACCAGCCGGCCGACGCCGCGCCGGAGCTGGTGACCGCGTCCTGTCCGGGCGGCGCGTTGGCCCGTACCGTGCGGTCCGTCGTCGGACCCGGCCCGGCCACGTCGCCGGGTGGGCTCGCCCCGCTGGCCGGCGGCTCACCGCTCCTGGACCACCCCCCGGTGTACGCGTACCGCGCCGGTCCGGTGACCGTGCTGGCCGACCTCACCCCGGACGCCGGCCGGGTGACGGCGACCGTCGGCTGCCCGGCCTGAGGCAGGGTCAGTCGTCCCGCTGTTCCTCCGTGCCGCGGCTGCGGCCCAGCGCGTCGACCCGGCCCCACCGGCCGGGGATGTCCAGCAGCTCCACCCGGCCCATGCCCGGTGGCACCGCCGGATCGATGATCAGGTGCTCGCCCTGCGGCTCCAGCCCCAGCATCACCCGTAGTAGCAGCAGCGGGGTGCCCGTCGACCAGGCCTGCGGGCTGCACGCGGTCGGGTACTCCACCGGGTAGTCGGTGAGGTCGCGGGAGTAGCCGGCGAACGCCTCCGGCAACCGACCGTTGAAGTAGCCGGACGCGTCCAGCATCGTCTCGCAGAGCTGCCCGGCCTCCTCCCGGAAGCCGTACCGCCACAACCCCCAAGCGATGATCGAGTTGTCGAACGGCCAGACGGTGCCCACGTGGTAGCCGATCGGGTTGTACCGACCCTGGTCCTCGGCGAGGGTCCGCACTCCCCACCCGGAGAACAGTTGCGGCCCGAGCAGGTGCTCGACCACCTTGCCGGCCCGGGACTCGTCGACGATGCCACTCCAGAGCAGGTGACCGATGTTCGACGTGAGCGCGTCCACCTGTCGGCCGTCGGCGTCCAGTGCGAGCGCGTAGTACTCCCGGTCGGGGATCCAGAAGTCGTGGTTGAACCGCTGCTTGAGGGCCGCGGCCTCGCGCTCCAGCCGATCGGCGTACGCCGGGTCGTTCCAGAACGTCCGGGCCAGCCGGGCGGCGCGGATCTTCGCGTCGTACGCGTACCCCTGTAGCTCGCAGGTGGCCCGGGGAAAGCCGGGCATCCGGCCGTCGGCGTACGAGATGGCGTCCCAGGAGTCCTTCCAGCACTGGTTCTGCAGGCCACTCTCCGGGTTGCGGGTCTGGTACCAGAGGTAGCCGGTGCCGAGCAGGTCGCCGTACGTGTCGATCCAGGTCAGCGCCGCGCGGACCTGTGGTTCCAGCCGCCGGATCAGCTCGGCGTCGCCGGTCCACCGCTCGTACTCGTCGAGCAGGATGATGAACAGCGGAGTCGAGTCGGCTGACCCGTAGTACGGCGAGTGCGGCTGCTCCTCGAAGCCGGCGGTCTCCCCGTACCGCAGCTCGTGCAGGATCTTGCCCGGCTCCTCGTCCCGGAAGTCGTCGACCCGCTCACCCTGTAGACCCGCCAGCATCAGGATGGTCGGCGGAATCAGCTCCGGCAGGAACGGCAGCACCTGCAACGAGGTGATGATGCTGTCCCGGCCGAACAGGGTCATGAACCAGGGCAGCCCGGCGGCGAGCAGCCGTACGCCCAGGGCGATCGACTCGTAGCGCAGCGCCGCCAGGTCGTTGAGGCTACGCCGGTACGCCCCGGCCAGCGGCTGGCAGTCGCAGCCGAGCTTCGGCGCCCGGTCGATCAGCTCCTGCTGCTCGGCGCGGATGGCGTCCGCGCTGCGGCTGCCGCCGTACGGCAGGGTGGCCCGGATGTCCTCCCCCCGTGCCCCGAAGACGACGGTGGACACGTGCAGCCGGGTGGTCCACTCGCGGTGCGGGCCGACCCGGATCTGGAAGGTCATTCCGGCGACGTCGACCTGCGCCGGCGCGGTGGAGCTGATCGTGGTCTCCCGGTGGAACGCCTCCCGCCGGTAGGTCAGCCGCAGCGCGTTGTCGGCGACGGTGGCCGTCGTCCGCCCCTTCTTCTGCCGGGCGTGCTTGATCTCGAACAGGTCGGCGAAGTCGGCGCCCATCTCCAGCCGGACGGTGAAAATGACCTCCTCGCTGGTGTGGTTCAGCACGGTCAGCTCCTCCTGGAAGCTGCCCACGATCGCCCGACTGCGGATCACCGACGCCTTGGCGTCCAGGTAGTGCGTGGGCTCGCCGGGCGCCAGGAAGAACTTGGTGCGGTACGAGTCGGCGTCGTCGATGGAGAGGGCGTGCAGCCGCTTGCCGTCCAGGGTGAGGACCCAGCTGGACAGGAAACGGGTGTCGAAGGAGAACAACCCGGTGGGGAAGTCGAAGGACGATTCGATGTCCCCTCGTCGATCGCTGACCAGGAAGGTGTTTCCGTCCAGGATGCTGACGAGTTCCCTCACCCGAGCCGCCCGGCCGACTTCCGGGCGACGTCACGCGGGTCGCGGGTGCCCGGTGGGTTCGGGAAGAACCGACGGAAGGCCAGGAACAGCACCACGTTCCCGCTGAACGTGCTCTCGTTGCGCAGCACCGCCGCGACCCCCTGGGCCTCGCCGGTGATCAGCCGGTCGAACAGGGCGGCGCTGCTGTACCAGATCGCGTCGGCCGGCCCGCGTTCGCGGCTGACCCGCACCGAGCCCGGCCGCATCCGGACCAGCCAGTGTTCGGTGAGATTGTCGATGCCGAGGTCGATCTGGAGGGTCCCGTCGGCCAGGCCGCCCAGGAGTTCGGGGCCGCGCGCCGGCAGTGATTCGAAGAACCTCTCCGTCGCCTCGGTCACATCCGAATCGTAGGCAGCTGTCCGAGATGTCGGGCCGGTATCCGCACTCCGCCCCTGCCACCCCGCCGGGCGGGCCGGTGGTCAGTAGACGAGCGCCTGCGCGCCCTCGGCCAGTGCCTCCTCGACGAAGACCGCGGCACCCGCGATCCGGATGCCGGGCAGCACGTCGTCCGGGCCGATCTCCCGGCGGGCCGCGCACTGGGTGCAGGCGGTCACCCTGCCACTGGTCAGGATGACGTGCAGCAGCTCAGCCAGCGGCGCGGAGTGCGGCAGCTCGAACTCCTGGGCGCGGCCGGGCAGCGCGAACCAGGTCGACTCACCGGTCAGCCAGAGCGACACGTCCACCCCGGCCGCGACCGCCGTGGCGGCGACCGTGAACGCCTGTGCGCACCGCTCCGGGGCGTCCGCCCCCGCGGTGGCCTTGACGACGAGAGTGCGGGCCATGGGCCCAGCATAGGATGGCCGGGATGGTTACCGAGATCGGGTTCGTCAGCCTGTTGGTCGCTGGCCTGGGCGGGCTCGCCGGTGGCCTGGTCTACCTTGCCGTACGCATATCGAGAGGACGCTGGTGAGCGCGAGGAGTGAGCCGGGCCTGCGAGCCCCGCAGTCGCGAGCGAGGGTGGCAGGGTGAGCGACGAGAACCCGCTGCAGCCACCGTGGCTGAACGCGCCGCCCGTCGACCCGTACCCGTTCGAGGAGAGCCACGACCTGCGGGTCGGGCCGAAGCTGCACCCGGCGCTGGACGGTCTGCTGCCCTACATCGGTGTGTGGCGCGGCCGGGGCAAGGGTGGCTTCCCCACCATCGAGGACTTCGACTACGCGCAGGAGATCCGGATCAGCCACGACGGCCGACCGTTCCTGCACTACGAGTCCCGCGCCTGGATCCTGGACGAGCAGAGCAAGCCGGTCCGCCCGGCCGGGCGTGAGGTCGGCTGGTGGCGGCCGGTGCTCAACGGCGACCGCGCCACCGACGAGTTGGAGGCGGTGCTGACCACCCCAACCGGCGTGATGGAGCTGCACCTGGGCAAGCGCACCGGCACCCAGGTCGAGTTCGCCACCGACGCGGTGGTCCGTACGCCGACCGCCAAGGAGGTCACCGGGGGGCACCGACTCTTCGGCATCGTCGAGGGCGCGCTGCTCTACGCCCAGGAGATGGCCGCGATGGGTCACGAGCTCAGCCCGCACCTCTCCGCCCGGCTGCTGCGGGTGGCCGGCTGACCTCCCTCAGCGTGTGAAGCCCAGCAGCTTCTGCAACTCGGGGGTCCGCGAGGAGGCGTCCCGGCGTACCCCGTCCAGGGTGTGCAATTCGGTCAGGCCCCGGACGGACGAGCTGAACCAGACCGCGTCAGCGGCGTGCAGCTCCGCCGGGGTGACCATCCGCTCGGCCGCGGTGAGGCCCACCTCGGCGGCGTGTTCCAGCAGCCAGGCGACGGTGACCCCGGGCAGGATGCCGGTTGTGGCGGCCGGCACCGTGCAGAGCGTGTCGCCGGTGAGCCACACCACGTTGGAGGTGGGACCCTCCAGCGCGTAGCCGTCGGAGGACACCCAGAGCACGTCGTCCACCCCGGCCCGCCGAGCCCAGCGGTGCGCGGCGCTGTTCACCGCGTACGAGGTGGACTTGATTCCCGCCGGCAGCCAGTCCAGCTCGATCCGGCTGGTGGCCGGCACACCCAGCGGCAGGGTGGCCACGCTGATCCCGGTCCGACGGGAGGCCCGCGACGATGCCGCCACCGCGCTCAGCGTGGCGTAGACGGTGGGCGTCTCGCCGGTCCCCGGGCCTCGGGTGCAGACCAGCCGCAGCGCCCCCTCCACCTCGGCCGGCCAGCCGGCTTGGACGGTGTCGAGCAGTTCGACGAGCGTGTCGGTGGGCGGCAGGTCCAGCTCGACGGCGGCGGCGGCCGAGGCCAGCCGGGCCAGGTGCTGGTCGCGCAGCCAGGGCCGGCCCTCGCGCAGGTGCATGGTCTCGAAGAGCCCGTCACCGCGCAGCACACCGAGGTCGTCGGCGCGCAGCACCGGTTCGCCGGCGGGGATCGGACCACGTCCCAGGACGGCGAGGCGCTCGGGCGGACTTGCGGTGGTGGCGCGGGTCGACGAGATCACCATGACCGTCGAGCGTAGCGGCGCTCGGCGGCCGCGCGGGAGGGGCGAGATACCGAACTATGATTGGGCGATGTCCGAATCCTCCCTCGCGGAAATGCTCCGGGCCCGCGGGCTGCGGCTGACGGCCCAGCGGCAACTCGTTCTCCAGGCCGTCCTGGATCTGGGCCACGCCACGCCGGAGCAGGTGCACACCGCGGTCCGGGAGGTCGCCGCCGGCGTCAACATCACCACCATCTACCGCACTCTGGAGTTGCTGGAACGGCTCGGCCTGGTAACCCACACCCACCTTTCGCACGGCTCGCCCACCTACCACGCGGCGGGTGAGCACCAGCACATCCACCTGGTCTGCCGGGAGTGCGGCGCGATCGACGAGGTCGATCCGGAGCTGCTCCGCCCGCTCGCCGAGCAGTTGGCCGAGCAGCGCGGGTTCCGGGTGGACATCGGGCACGTGTCACTCTTTGGAGTCTGCGCACGCTGCGAGAACGGGGACCAGAAATGATCGACATCGCGGGAGCGGTGGCCGTCGAGAGCATCGACGAGGCCAGCCGCGACCAGCCGGACCCGGCCCACGCCGCAGCCGGGGTGCGCGGAGTGGCCGCACACTACGGCGACCCGCTGCGCGAGCAGCGCATCCTGGACACCGAGGTCGGCCTGGTCGACCGGTCGCACCGTGGCGTCGTCGCGGTGCCCGGTGAAGAGCGGGCCGGCTGGCTGCACACGATCACCTCGCAGCACCTGACGACGCTGGCCGCCGGCGAGGGCACCGAACTGCTGGTGCTCTCCCCGCACGGGCACGTCGAGCTGCACGCCCTGGTCGCCGAGGACGGCGAGACCACCTGGCTCGACACCGAGCCCGGCGCGACCGCCGGCCTGTTGGCTTATCTGGAGAAGATGCGGTTCTTCAGCAAGGTCGAGCCGCGCGACGCCACCGTCGAGCGGGCGCTGCTGTCGCTGGTCGGGCCGGCGGCGACGGAGGCGCTCGGCACGCTGGGCGTGACCGGGCTGGCCGCGCCGGATCTGGTCGCGGTGCCGGGTCCGAAGTTCGCCGCCGG
Organism: Micromonospora vulcania; assembly: GCF_042658605.1. Lineage (NCBI taxonomy): Bacteria > Bacillati > Actinomycetota > Actinomycetes > Micromonosporales > Micromonosporaceae > Micromonospora > Micromonospora vulcania. The sequence goes on from NZ_JBHSQS010000001.1 coordinate 23,355, forward strand.
GGCCGTGCCGCCCCGGGCAACCGTGCGGTACGACGTACGACCGCTGCCGATCGGCGGCTGGGCGCGGCGCGGTCCACTCGGCGTGGACCTGCTGGTGCCCCGGGCCGCGATGGAGCAGGTGGTGGCAGAGCTGCGCGGCGCGGGCGTGCCGGTCGCCGGGCTCTGGGCGTACGAGGCGATCCGGGTGGCCGCCCGGCAGCCCCGGCTCGGGGTGGACACCGACCACCGGACGATCCCGGCCGAGGTGGACCTGATCGGCCCGGCGGTGCACCTGGACAAGGGCTGCTACCGGGGGCAGGAGACGGTGGCCCGGGTGCACAACATGGGCCGTCCGCCACGTCGCCTGGTGCTGCTTCACCTGGACGGGGTGACCACCGACCAGCCGCCGACCGCCGGTACGCCGGTGACGCTGGACGGCCGCACGGTGGGCTTCGTGGGCAGCGCCGTGCTGCACCACGAGCTGGGCCAGGTGGCGCTCGCCGTGCTGAAGCGGAACGTTCCGGACGACGCGTCGCTGCGCATCAACGAAACCGCAGCAGCAATCGACCCCCTGTAAGGAAGGGCACCTTATTAACGCCTGATGTATAGGAGGGGACCCCTCCTAACGTTTGGCGATCGACCCGTCCTGAGCGGGCCGTCTAGGATCGCCGGCATGACGACAGGGACGTTGATCACGGTGGCGCCGACCGGTGCCGAGTCGGCCAAGACCGAGGTGCCGGCGCTGCCGGTGACCCTCGACGAGCTGCTGCTCACCGCGAAGGAGTGCGAGGCGCTCGGCGCCGCCGTCATCCACGTCCACATCCGCGACGACGCGGCACGGCCCACGCTCGACCCGGAGCGGCTGCGGGAGACGGTGGTCGCGCTGCGGGAGAGCACCGACCTGATCGTGCAGCTCTCCTCCGGTGGCGCGGTGACCGACCCGGAGTCGTCCCGGCTCGCCGTGCTCGACGCGGGGCCGGACATGGCCTCGTGCACCATGGGCACGGTCAACTTCGGCGACGACGTCTTCCTCAACCGCTGGGAGTTCATCGTCGACCTGCACACCCGGATGCAGGAACGCGGGATCGTGCCGGAGTACGAGATCTTCGACCTGGGCCACCTGTCCGCGTTGCAGCGACTGTTGGGCAAGTACGGGCTGCCGGCCGGTGGGCACGTGCACGTCGACTTCGTGATGGGTGTGCCGGGCGGAATGCCGGGCACCACCGAGACGCTGGTGGCCGCACACCGGATGCTGCGCGACCTGCCCGAGGGCACCACCTTCTCGGCCACCGGCGTGGGCCGCAGCACGCTCCCGGTGCTGCTGGCGTCGCTGTCGACCGGCGGGCACCTGCGGGTCGGCATGGAGGACACCGTGACGTACGCCAAGGGCCGCCCGGTCGAGTCCAACATGCAGCTGGTCGCCCGCGCGGTCGGCTTCGCCCAGCTCGCGCAGCGTCCGCCGTTGACCACCACCGAGGCCCGGGAGCTGCTCGGCCTGTAAGGCCGCGCCTGTCCGCCGCCCCTGTCACTCGGGCGGTGGACGACCTGGTCACCCCGCCGTCGGCTCCCCGTGCTCCGTCGGTACCGTCCACCACGTGGGAAAGACGTACGAGGGCGGCGCGCCGCTCGCCGAGGTGGTCCGATCCGGGTTCGTGGAGGGCGCGCACCGCGGGTCGGTGGTGGTGCTGGACGCCGCCGGTGTGCCGCTGGCCGCCGCCGGGGACGTGACCGGGGCGGTCTTTCCCCGATCGGCCAGCAAGCCGATGCAGGCGATCGGGATGCTCCGCGCCGGCCTGCCCCTGACCGACCCGGCCGACCTGGCACTCGTCTCGGCCAGCCACGCGGGGGAGGACTTCCACCTCGCCCGGGTCGGCGCGTTGCTGGACCGGGCCGGGCTGGACGGCTCGGCCCTGCACTGCCCGCCGGACCTGCCGGTGGGTACGGCGGCCCGGGAGGCGGTGCTACGCGCCGGCGGTGGACCGACCCGGACGCAGATGAACTGCTCCGGAAAGCACAGCGGAATGCTGTTGACCTGCCAGGCCGCCGGCTGGCCGCTGGATGGCTACTGGCGGCCGGAGCACCCGTTGCAGCAGCGGTTGCGGGCGACCATCGAGGAGTTCACCGGCGAGCAGGCGGCGGCGGAGGGGGTGGACGGCTGCGGCGCCCCGGTGCTCGCGGTGTCGCTGACCGGCCTCGCTGCGGCGTACCTCCGCTTGGTCGACGCCGAGCCCGGCTCGGAGCCGCGCACGGTGGCCGACGCGATGCGTGCGCACCCGGAGATCGTCGGCGGCACCCGGGCCGACGACACCCGGCTGATGCGGGGCATCCCCGGCCTGCTGGCCAAGGTCGGTGCCGAGGGGGTGATCGCGGTCGGGCTGCCGGGCGTCGGCGCGGTCGCTCTGAAGATCGACGATGGCGCGGACCGTGCCCGGATGCCGGTGCTGGTCTCCGCGCTGCACCGGCTCGGCGTCGAGGCCCCGGTGCTGGCCGAGTACGCCGAGGTGCCGCTCTTCGGCGGCGGCGTGCCGGTCGGCGCGGTCCGCCCGCTCTGGTGATCGACGACGCCCGCCCGACGTGATCGGCGGGCGGGCGGTCCGGCCCCCGGTCCGGGGGCTGTCGGTCAGCTCAGGAAGTCGAGCAGAGCGGCGTTGACCACCTCGGGGCGCTCCAGCGGAAGCAGGTGCGCGGCGTCCGGCACGTCGGGCAGTCGTACCGCGCCCGGCACCTCGGCGGCGATCCGGTCGGCGAGCCGGCTGATGTCCGGCACGTCGGCGGCACCGGCGGTGACCAGGACGGGCACCCGCAGGTCGCCGAGGCGGCCGATCGCCGGGGGCGTCAGCTCGGCCACCTCCACCGCGCCGAGCGCCTGCTCGGTGGCGAGCGCGCGCTGGTCCAACTCCTGGGCGAACGCCAGCAGTTCCGGGTCGACGTCGGCCGGCTGCCGGCCCGGGCCGACCACCCAGAAGCGCACCTCGCCGGCCGCTGCGGCGGCGAGATCATCGGGGTCGACGTCGCCGACCAGGTCGTCCCAGAGGTCGTTGGCCTCCTCGGACCACTCGTTGCCGGAGACTGCCGTGTCGAACAGCGCGAGCGCGCTCACCCGGTCGGGGTGAGCCAGCGCGGTGTCGATGGCGACCAACCCGCCGAAGGAGCAGCCGACCAGGGCGGCCCGCGGCAGGTCGAGCGCGTCCAGCAGGCCGGCCACGTCGTCGTGGTGCGCGAACGGCGTCGAGGGCAGCTCGGAGTCGCCGTAGCCGCGCAGGTCCGGGACGATCACCCGGTGCCGGGCGGCGAGCGCGGACACCTGTCCCCGCCACATCCTCCGGTCCGCGATGCCGGCGTGCAGCAGCACCACCGGTGATCCGCTGCCGGCCTCGTCGTACGCGATGTCTGCCCCATTGACTGCGATCTTGTGCACGGACGGACCGTACGGATCGCGGGAGCGGCACGCAAATGGGACGCTGAGACCTTGCTAACTCTGGTTAGCGTTTTGCTTGCAAGAGCTAGCGCAGCCGGTTAGCGTCGATGTCATGGCCACACCCAAGGACCTTCCCGACGTCGGCGGGTTCATCCGCGATCTGCGCCGCAACGCCAAGATCTCGTTGCGGCAGCTCGCCGAGCAGGCGGGGGTCAGCAACCCGTACCTCAGCCAGATCGAGCGCGGCCTGCGCAAGCCCAGCGCCGAGGTCCTGCAGCAACTGGCCAGCGCGCTGCGGGTCTCCACCCCGGCGATGTACCTCCGCGCCGGGCTGCTGGACGACAAGGAGGGCCAGGGTGTGCTCGCGGCCATCGCGGTGGACCCCGACCTGACGATGGCGCAGAAGCAGTCGCTCAGCCAGATCTACGAGACGTTCCGCCGGGAGAACGCCCGGCTGGCGGAGGCCCAGGCCGCCGCCGAGGGCACCACCGGCGACGCTGCCGGGGCGACCACCCCGACCGACGTCACCGACCAGCCGTCCGATGTGGCCAACCTTGCCGCCACCGGCCCCACCACCGCCGACGGCACGCCGACCGAGGCCGTGCTCGAGTCGGTCGCCGTCACCGAGGCGGGTGCTGCCCCCGCCCCGACCAGCACCAACACCCCCGCGAAGAAGGCCGCCCCGGCGGCCGAAGAGGAGACGTCATGACCGAGCCGAAGACCAACCGCATCCCCGCCCCGATCTACGCCGCCGCCGGTGCCGGCGAGCTCGCCCTTGAGCAGCTGCGCAAGCTGCCGGCTGCGGTCGGCCTGCTCGGCACCCGGGTCGTCGCCGACCTGGGCGGTCGGGCCGTGCTGACCGGCTTCGAGCTGCGCCAGAAGGCCACCGAGACGCTGCGTACCGCCAATGAGACGGCCGGCACCCTGCGCGGCCGGGCCCAGGCCGAGCTGGACCTGGCCAAGCTGCGCGAGTCGGCCGACCTGGCCAAGCTGCGCGAGGTCGCCGACCTGGACCGGCTGCGCGCCGCCGCGACCCGCAACGCCGCCGTGGTCGTCGCCGGTGCCCAGGCCGCGCAGGAGCGGGCGTTCGCCGCGTACGGCGCGCTGGTCGCCCGCGGTGAGCGGGTCGTCGGCGCGGGCGTGCTGGAGGCCGCCGAGACGGTCAACGCCGACATCGAGGCCACCCAGGCCGTGCCGTCGGCCCCGGCCGAGGTCACCGCCCCGGCTGCGGTGCCCGCCCCGGCCGAGGTGCCGACCCCGGCCGAGGTGGCCGAGATCGCCGAGGCCAAGCCGGCCGCGGTCAAGAAGGCCGCCCGGGCGCCGAAGGCCGCCAAGCCCGCCGCGACCCCGTCGGCGAAGCTGCCTCGGGCCAGCAAGCGGACCCAGCCGTCGGCCGAGTAGTTCGTCAATGTCGGCGACCCCGGCGGCGTCCTTGTCGGACGTAGCCGGGGTCGCCGACATAAGCTTGTCGGCATGGCCAACGCCGCGCCGATCTTCGCCTTCGCCGTCCGTGATGTGATCCAGCTGATCCTGCTCGTCTTCGCGCTGATCGTTCAGGGCGTCGCCTTGGTGCACGCCATCACGCAGCGCTCCGACGCCTTCCCCGCCATCGGCACCCTTCCGAAGGGCGGCTGGATCGCCATCCTGGCCGTCTGCCTCGTGCTGACCCTGCTCGGCTTCGGTCCGATCAGCCTCTTCGGACTGATCGGCATCGCCGCCGGTCTCATCTACCTCCTCGACGTCCGGGTCGGCCTGCGCGACCTGAGCGACGGCAAAGGGTTCTGGTGAGAGGTTTCCGCTGGCCCCCTCCACCGGACGGTGGGCCGCGCACCTGGGGGCCCGGGCCGGGCGGGCCGCGTACCGGCCGACCGGCGCTTCCGGAGCCGGAGACCGACCTGGTCACCACCCCGCACGGCGTACGGCTGGAGCGGCTGGTCACCGGCACCGGTGATCCGGTCACCGTGTTCGCGCACGGGCTGGGCAACGGCATCGCCACCACCCGTCCGTTCGGCAGCGGGGTGACCGGCCGCAAGGTGTTCTTCCAGTTCCGGGGGCACGGCCGCTCCGACGCGCCGGACGGGCCGTGGACCTACCTGGATCTGGCTCGTGACCTGCGCGCCATCGCCGATCTCGGTGGGGCCAGCCGGGCGTTCGGGGCGAGCCTCGGCGCGGCGGCGCTGTGCCGGCTGCTGGCCGAGAGCCCGGAGCGCTTCGAGAAGCTGGTCTTCTTCCTGCCGGCCGTGCTCGATCAGCCGCGCGGCCCGGTCGCCCGCGAACGTGTCACCGACCTGCTGGAGGCCGTGGAGAGCGGTGACGCGTCGGCGGTCGCCGACGTGGTCTCGCTGGAGCTGCCGACCGCGGTGCGCAACACCCCGGCCGGCTGGGCTTACCTGCGGCAGCGGCTCGACCAGTTGCTCCGCGACGGTCTGGCCGCCGGCCTGGCCACCCTGTCCGAGCAGACGCCGCTGAATGACGTCGCCGACCTGGCGGCGGTCACCGCGCCGGTCCTGGTGATCGGCTGTGCGGGCGACGATCTGCACCCGGTCGAGGTCGCCGAGCGGCTCGCCGCCGCGCTGCCCCAGGCCACCCTGCACGTGTACGACCGGCCCGGCGTGCTCTGGACGGAACGCGCCGATCTGCGCGAGCGCGTGTCCGGCTTCCTCAACGAGTAACGTCCCCTGTCATGGGCGTCACACAGCACGGCCGGACGCACCGGCTGGATCTCGCCGACCCGACCCTGCGCGAGTGGACCTGCACGGTTCTGCACGCCGACCCGGAGCAGGGCATCGTGCTCGACCGCTCGGCGTTCTATCCGGGCGGGGGCGGGCAGCCACCGGACCACGGGGTGCTGCTCTGGCAGGGCGTGCAGACCCGGATCGTCGGCACCCGCAAGGGCGACGACCTGTTCCTGATCCCGGCCGAGGGTGACCCACTGCCGCCGGCCGGCACCGAGGTGGCCGGTGCGCTGGCGGACGAGCGTCGTACCCGGTTGATGCGTACGCACTCCGGGCTGCACGTGCTCTGCGGGGTGGTGTTCCGCGACTTCGGGGCGCTGGTGACCGGGAACTCGATGGAACCGGGCGAGGCGCGGATGGATTTCAACCTGCCCGAGGTGCCGGCCGACTTCAAGAGCCGGATCGAGGAGCTGGTCAACGCCGAGGTGGCCGCGGACCGTTCGGTGGCGGTGCGGGTGCTGCCACGGGCCGAGGCGCTGGCCCTTCCGGACATCATCCGTACCCAGTCCAACCTCATCCCTCCGAACGAGCAGGAGGTCCGGATCGTCGACATCGTCGGGTTGGACGTGCAGGCCGACGGCGGCACCCACGTCGCCTCCACCGCGCAGATCGGCAAGGTGCAGGTGGTCAAGGTGGAGAGCAAGGGCCGGGCCAACCGTCGGGTCCGCGTCCGCCTGGTGGACTGAGCCCGTACCCGTCGGTCAGTCGGTGGGCTCGGTTCGGCGGGCCCGCAGCGACCGGATCTTGTGCCGGTTGCCGCAGCGTTCCATGGCGCACCAGCGGCGTCGCCCCGGGCGTGAGGTGTCCACGAAGACCAGGTAGCAGTTGTCCGCGCCGCACTCCCGGATCCGGTCCGCGTACGGCCCGCTGAACAGCTCGACCGCGTCCCGGGCGATGCTGGCCAGGGCCTGCCGCCCGTCGGCGGGGAGCACCCAGCGTCGTGTCCCGTCCGGATCGAGTCGGGGGGCCAGGGGTGCGCCGGACGCCGCCTCGTTGAGGATGTCGAGGTCGTCGGGCGTCGCGTCGAAGTCGGTGGGGGTGCTCGCCGGTGGCCGACTGCCGGTACGGACGCAGACCAGCCGCCACAGCGCGTCCCGTAGTCGCCGGCCGTCGGCCAGCTCCGTCGGCTGCACCTGGACCTGCCTCGGGTCCAGGTGCAGCCGGGACAGCGCCAGCCAGTCGGCCAGATCCTCCGGCGTGTGCAGCACCTCGTAGCGGGCACCGATGCCGGGCCCGCCGGTGGTCAGGAACTCCAGGCAGAGGGTGCCGGGATCGAAGGTGAAACGGGTCCCTCTCAGCGACACCAGGGCGAGTCCGTTTGCGCCGTCAGTCACGTAACCACCATAAACGGTTACCGGGATCGGCGCGTGATCATCAGGCCGGTAAAGGGTTGGACGGGATGCTGCTCGGCTTGTAACTTGCAGTTGACCGTGACACGGCCCGAGGAGGTGAGACCCATGAACGCTGTATCGATGTGGGTGCTCCCCCTTCCGGTCGCGGTCGGGCGGCTGACGTAGGTGTCGCCGGGAGCGCCACGCCACAGGGCACTCCCGAAAGGCAACTCCCATGCACTCTCCGCAGTTCACCGCCGAGCCGTCGTCGCCCGACACGACCGACCGCGCGCCCCTCATCTTCGACGTGATCATTGCCGGCTGCGGGCCGACCGGTGCGATGCTGGCCGCCGAACTTCGGCTGCACGACGTACGGGTACTCGTCCTGGAGAAGGAGACCGAGCCCGCGTCGTACGTCCGCATAGTCGGTCTGCACATCCGCAGCCTCGAACTGCTGGCGATGCGCGGGCTGCTGGCGCGCATTCTCGAACGCGGAAGACAGCGTCCGGCCGCCGGTTTCTTCGCCGCCATCAACAAACCCACCCCCAAGGGTCTGGATTCCGCGTACGCCTACCTGCTGGGCATCCCGCAGCCGGTCATCGTCCAACTGCTCGAAGAACATGCGATCGAACTGGGTACGCAGGTCCGGCACGGTTGTGCGGTGACCGGCTTCGAGCAGGACGACGACGGCGTGACCGTCGAGCTGGCCGACGGGGAGCGGGTGCGTGCGCGCTATCTCGTCGGCTGTGACGGCGGGCGCAGTACGGTGCGCAAACTGCTCGGCGTCGGCTTCCCCGGCGAGCCCTCGCGGAACGAGACGCTGATGGGCGAGATGAGCGTGGCGGTGCCGCCGGAGGAGATCGCCGCCAAAGTGGCCGGCATCCGCGAGACCCAGCAGCGATTCTGGCTCCGGCCCTTCGGCGCGGGGGCCTACAGCGTCGTGGTTCCCGCCGCGGGAGTCAGCGACCGCGCGGAACCGCCCACCCTCGAGGATTTCAAACGACAGTTGCGGGCCATCGTCGGAACCGATTTCGGCGTGCACTCCCCGCGCTGGTTGTCCCGCTTCGGGGACGCCACACGGCTGGCCGAGCGTTATCGGGTCGGGCGGGTGCTGTTGGCCGGTGACGCGGCACACATCCATCCACCCATCGGCGGACAGGGCCTCAACCTGGGCGTTCAGGACGCGTTCAACCTCGGCTGGAAGCTGGCCGCACAGATCCGCGGCTGGGCGCCGGAGACCCTGCTGGACAGCTACCAGGCCGAACGTCATCCGGTCGCCGAGGACGTGCTGGACAACACCCGCGCCCAGACCGAACTCCTGTCCACCGATCCGGGCCCGCGGGCCGTGCGGAGGCTGCTCACCGAACTGATGGACTTCGACGAGGTGAACCGTCACCTGATCGAGAAGATCACCGCGATCGGCATCCGCTACGACTTCGGCGCGGGCCCCGACCTGCTCGGCCGCCGCCTGCCGGACCTCGACGTGCAGCAGGGCAACCTCTACGGCCTGCTGCACCGCGGCCGCGGCCTGCTGCTGGACCGCACCGAACGCCTGACGGTCGGGGGCTGGTCGGACCGGGTGGACCACCTCGCGGATCCCACTGTGGCACTGGACGCTCCCTGCGTCCTGGTACGCCCCGACGGCCACGTCGCCTGGATCGGCGACGACCAGCAGGACCTGGACGGCCACCTCTCCCGCTGGTTCGGCAATCCCGCCGGTCCGGTCGGTTGACGAATTCGGACGTCGGCTGTCAGGTATTGCTGACAATCTCGGCAGCATGACGCAACCGCTGACAGGAAAGATCGCGCTCGTCGCCGGCGCTACCCGGGGCGCCGGGCGGCAGATAGCGGTCCAGCTCGGTGCTGCCGGGGCCACCGTGTACGCCACCGGCCGCAGCAGCCGCGCCGGCCGTTCGGAGATGGGTCGGCCGGAGACCATCGAGGAGACCGCCGAGCTGGTCACCGCCGCCGGGGGCCTTGGCATCCCGGTCCGGGTCGACCACCTGGTCCCGGAGCAGGTCCGCGACCTGGTGGCCCGGATCGACGCCGAACAGGGTCGCCTCGACGTGCTGGTCAACGACATCTGGGGCAGCGACCCGTTGATCACCTGGGAGAAGCCGGTCTGGGAGCAGCCGCTGGAGGCCGGCTTCCGCACCCTGCGGCTGGCTGTCGACACGCACATCATCACCAGCCACTTCGCGCTGCCGTTGTTGATCCGCAAGCCCGGTGGCCTGGTCGTGGAGATCGGCGACGGCACCAAGGCGTACAACGACGAGAACTACCGGCTCTCGGTCTTCTACGACCTGGCCAAGACGTCGGTCAACCGGCTCGCCTTCGTCTGGGCGCACGAGCTGACCCCGCACGGTGGCACCTCGGTCGCGCTCACCCCGGGGTGGCTGCGCTCCGAGGCGATGCTGGAGCACTTCGGCGTCACCGAGGAGACCTGGCGCGACGGCGCGGCGACGGACCCACACTTCGTGATGTCCGAGACACCGGCCTTCGTCGGCCGCGCGGTCGCGGCCCTCGCCGCCGACCCCGAGCGGGCCCGCTGGCACGGCCAGTCGGTGGACAGCGGGGGCCTGGCCCAGGTGTACGGCTTCACCGACATCGACGGCACCCGGCCACACTGGTCGCGCTACTACGACGAGGTGGTCTCGGCCGGTAAGCCGGCGGGTGACACCGGCTACCGCTGATCCGGCACGTCGGGGTCGGCCGGTCCGGGCGTGCGGTAGAGCCCGCTCATCCGGTCGGCCGCCCCGGCCACCAGCCGTCGCAGCTCCGGCGGATCGAGCACCTCGACCTCGGGGCCGAGACCGAGCAACTGGTGGTACGCCACCTGGACGGACTCGACCGGCAGCCGGGCCAGCACCCAGCCCTGCTCGTCGGGCGTCCCGGCGGCGGCGACCACCTCCTCGTACACGAAGGGGGCGTCCACCAAATGCCGGAGCTGGCGCAGGCCGGCGGGGCTGAGCCGGACGGCGACCTCGGCCCGCAGCATGGTCCGCAGGAACGAGCCGGCCTGCTCGCGCCAGTACCCGGCCAGGTCGAAGCCCTCGTCCCGGTCGAAGCCCTCGTCGCCCACCTCGACCCCGGTCACCCGGTCCACCCGGTAGGTGCGCGTGCCGTCGCCGACGCGGCCGATCAGGTACCAGATCCCGCTCTTGAGCACCAACCCGTACGGCTGCACCCGACGGGCCACCTCCCCGTCGCCGCGCCGGTAGCGCAACTCCACCACCCGGTCCCGCCAGACCGCCCGGGCCAGCTCGGTCAGCCACGGTGGCGGGCTGGTCTCGCGGAACCAGCCCGGCACGTCCAGGTGGAACCGCTGGCCGGCGCGAGCGGGGGCGTCCCGCAGGGCGGGCGGCAGCGCGGCGAGCACCTTGAGTTCGGCGGCGGCGACCGCGTCGGCGAGCCCCATCTCGCCGGCCGGTCCGGGTAGGCCGGCGAGGAAGAGCGCCTCCGCCTCGTCCCGGGTCAGCCCGGTCAATCTGGTCCGGTAGCCGCCGAGCAGCCGATATCCGCCGGCCCGGCCCCGGTCGGCGTACACCGGCACACCAGCGGCGGAGAGCGCCAGCACGTCCCGGTAGACGGTCCGCTCGGAGACCTCCAGCTCCCGTGCCAGCTCGCGCCCGGTCATCGAGCCGCGCGTCTGCAACAGCAACAGCAGCGAGATCAACCGGGACGCGCGCACCTGCCCATCCTGCCCGTCGAGGCAGCCCGAGGGCGCATCGTCCACGCGCCACCGGGCGGCGGTTGGCAGTGATCGCTAGGCTGCTCGATCGTGGACGTCAGCAGAATCGCCAGCCCGGTGACCGGGGTCGTCGGACGCTTCTTCCTCGGGGTCAGGCTGCTCCTGCGTGGGCTCGGCCTCTACGTCCGTAGCCCGAAGTTGATGCTGCTCGGCATCATCCCGGCGCTGATCTCCGGTGTGCTCTTCGTGGCCGCGTTCGCCGCCCTGGTGTACTTCGTGGACGACATCGCGGCGCTGGTCACCCCGTTCGCCGACGACTGGTCGGCCACCACCCGCAACCTGGTCCGGGTGATCGCCGGACTGGCCTTCCTGGGGCTCGGCGGGCTCCTCGGCGTGCTCACCTTCACGGCGGTGACCCTGGTCATCGGCGACCCGTTCTACGAGAAGATCTCCGAGCGGGTGGAGGAGCGGCTCGGCGGCACGCCGGGTGCGGTGGAGGTGCCCTTCTGGTCGTCGCTGCGCCGGAGCCTCGCCGACTCGGTACGGCTGGTGGCCCTCACGGCGTTGGTCGGCATCCCGCTCTTCGCCGCCGGTTTCATCCCGGTGATCGGTCAGACGGTGGTGCCGGTGATCGGGGCGGCGGTGGGCGGCTGGTTCCTCGCCCTGGAGCTGGTCGGGGCACCCTTCTACCGACGCGGCATGCGGCTGCCGGATCGCCGGTCGGTGCTGAAGGCGGACCGACCGATGGCGCTCGGCTTCGGCGTGGCGGTCTTCGTCTGCTTCCTGATCCCGCTCGGCGCGGTGCTGATCATGCCGGCCGCCGTCGCCGGCGCGACCCTGCTGGCCCGCCGCTCGCTCGGTCAGACGATCGTTGAGCACTGACATGGAGATCACCCTGGTCGACGGGGACATCACCGCGCAGCGGGTGGACGCCGTCGTGAACGCAGCCAACTCGTCCCTGCTCGGCGGCGGTGGGGTCGACGGTGCCATCCACCGACGCGGCGGGCCGGCCATCCTGGCCGAGTGCCGGGCGCTGCGGGCCTCCCGGTACGGCCGGGGCCTGCCCACCGGGCAGGCGGTGGCGACCACGGCCGGCGAGTTGCCGGCCCGTTGGGTGATCCACACCGTCGGCCCGGTCTGGTCCGCCAGCGACGACCGCTCGGGCCTGCTGCGCGACTGCTACGCCAACAGCCTGCGGGTGGCCGACGAGTTGGGCGCGACCACCGTGGCGTTCCCGCTGATCTCCGCCGGCATCTACGGCTGGCCGGTCGACGACGCGGTGCGCCAGGCGCTGTCGGTGCTGCGTTCGGCCACGCCGGCCGCCGTCACCGAGGCCCGCCTGGTGCTCTTCGGCGCCGACACCCACGCCATCGCGAGCCAGGTCTACGAGGTCAACTGACCAGTCCGGCCGCCTCCGGTCAGCCAGCCCCAAGATCACTTTGTCGTGAGTAGTTGCAGCGGGGCGTCCATAGCTACTGACGACAAAGTGCTCTTGGGACGCGCCTGGGTGCGAGGGCCGCTGATCAGGTCAGCTCGGCCAGGCAGGACCACTGGGCCGCGACCGGGCGGTAGCCCAGCCGGGCGTTGATCGCGAGCATCGGCGCGTTCGCCTCGTCGTTCGACGTGTACGCGATCCGGACGCCGTTGGCGGCGGCCCGGTGCAGCGCGGCCGTCTTGGCCAGCCGCGCCAGCCCTCGACCCCGGTACGCCGGGACGGAACATGTGTAATCCGACCACATCCGGTCCCCGTCGCGTTTCACCACGCTGAACGCGGCCACGTCCCCGTCGACCTCGACGGCGGTGCTGGCCACCTTGTCCAGGCCGAGGTTGTCCCAGACGTCGTGCAGCCAGCTCTGGTAGCTCATCGCGTCGACCGGCACGTCACCCGGCTCGTCGACGGCCGATGCCACGTCCGCCGCGTACAGCAGGTGCGGATCCAGCTCGACGATCGGGCGCAGTCGTACGCCCTGCGGCGGGTCGGGCGGCGCGGGCGCCGGGTCCAGGTCGAGCGCCGAATAGCGCACCTCGCGGCTGGGCTCGAAGCCGTGCCGGCGGGCGAACGGCAGCGCCTCCGGCTGTGCCCACGCCCGGACGCGGCGGATCCCCAGCGGGGTGAGGTGACCCGTCGCGGCGGTCAGCAGCGCGGTGCCGATGCCGCGACGCCGGTGCTCCGGGTGGACGTGCAGCAGCGAGATGTCGCCGAAGTCCGCCGTCGAGGTCCAGGCGGCACGCTGGGCCGACACCCAACCCACCACCCGGTCGTCGGATTCGGCCACGAAGGCGGTCCACCCCTCCTCCGGCAGCGGTTTGGCGATCATCTTCCGGGTCGACTCGACCCCGCGGACCAGGTACGGATAGACCACGGCCCGCAGCGCCACCACAGCCGCCGCATCGTCCGGGAGTGCCACGCGAATCCGCATCTCAGGCCCCCGTCCGTACGGCGGCGACCGCCTCGACCTCGACGAGTTGGTCGGTGTAGCCCAGCACGGCCACCCCGAGCAGGGTGCTCGGCGGATCGTGGTCGCCGAAGAAGTCGCGGACCACCTCCCAGACGGTCACCAGGTCCGCCTGCCGGGAGGACGCCACGTAGACGGTCGTCTTGACCACGTCGGTGAGGGTGGCGCCGGCCGCCGCGAGGGCGGTCTTCAGGTTCGTCATCACCTGCCGGGCCTGTGCGGCGTGATCGCCCGGCGCAACGGTGCGTCCCTCGGCGTCCAGCGGGCACGCGCCGGCGGTGAAGACCAGTCGGGCGGGTGGCTCGACGGTGGCCGCGTACGCGTACTCGGCGACGTCGGAGAGAGCGGGGACGTGCAGTAGCGCGACAGGATCCGGCATGCCGGCGAGGCTAGCGAGCCTCGCACCGCCAACGCGATGCATTAACCGCCGCGCCGCCCCGTACCACGCCGCGCCGCCCCGTACCCCCGGCAGGCTGCAACCGCCGGGTGCTGAGGAGGACCCGTCAGGCGGAGTCGCGCAGGATCAGCTCGGTGGGGAGCATGACCGCCGGTTCGATGCTCTCGCCGGCGGCGAGCCGGAGCAGTTGGCGGGTCATCCGCCGACCGATCTCCACGATGGGCTGCCGGACGGTGGTCAACGGCGGCTCGGTGTACGCGGCCGTCTCGATGTCGTCGAAGCCGACCACCGCGACGTCCTCGGGCACCCGCCGGCCGGCCGCACGCAGCGTCCGTAGTGCGGCGTGCGCCATCAGGTCGGAGGCGGCGAAGACCGCGTCCAGGTCGGGGTGCTCGACGAGCAGCCGGCGCATGGCCGCCGCCCCGGACTCCCGGGTGAAGTCCCCGATCGCCACCAGCTCGGGCAGCCCGGCGGCGGCCATCGTGGTCCGGTAGCCGGTGAGGCGTTCGATCCCGGCCACCATGTCCTGCGGCCCGGCGATGCTGGCGATCCGTCGTCGCCCGCTGTCGATCAGGTGCCGCACCGCCGCGGTCACCCCGCCGACGTGGTCGACGTCGACGTACGGCACGGGCACGTCGCCGAGCGGACGGCCGCTGCACACCACCGGGATGCCGAGGCGGGCGAGCGTTCCCGGGAGCGGATCGGCACCGTGCAGCGAGGCGAAGAGCACCCCGTCGACGTGCCGCCCGGTGGTGAACCGCTCGACCCGGTCGTGCCCGGCCGGCGAGCCCGCCAGCATCAGCACCAACTGCTTGTCGGCGGCCTCCAACTCCTGGCTGACCCCGCGAATGATGCCGGGGAAGACCTGGTCGTCGGAGAAGACCCGGGTGGCCGCCTCCGGCATGACCAGGGCGACCGAGTCGGTGCGCTGGGTGACCAGGCTGCGGGCGGCGAGATTGGGTACGTACCCCAGTTCGGCGACCGCTCGGTGGACGGCCTCGCGGATCGGCTCGGCGACGGTGGTGGAGCCGTTGACGACGCGGGAGACGGTGGCTCGGGAAACCCCTGCCCGGGCCGCCACCGCCTCAAGCGTTGGCCGCTGCGCCGTCGTCATCGCGACTCCCCCGCTCGTCACAGCCCGTTCCGGGAGATCACCTCCTGGTACCACCGGGCGCTGGCCTTCGGTGTGCGCCGCTGGGTCAGGTAGTCGACGTGCACGATCCCGAACCGCTTGCGGTAGCCCTCCGCCCACTCGAAGTTGTCCATGAACGACCATACGAGATAACCGCGCAGGTCCACGCCCCGGGAGATCGCCTCGTGCGCGGCGCGCAGATGCCCGTCCAGGTAGGCGATCCGGTCGGTGTCGATCACCTGCCCCGGACCGTCGGGGGAGTCCGAGCCCGCCTTGTCGGGGAACGCCGCGCCGTTCTCGGTGATCATCAGCGGCACGCCGGGGTAGTCGGTGGCGATCCGCTCCAGCAGCCGGGTCAACCCGGCCGGCTCGATCATCCAACCCATCTCGGTGAGCGGCCCGGCCGGCGGCACGAAGTGCACCGCGCCATCGGTGCCCGGGTATGCGGCGTCGCCCGCACCGTCGGGCCGCCCGGCGACGTAGGTGGGCGCGTAGTAGTTGATTCCGAGCAGGTCGATCGGCGCGGCGATCAGCTTCTCGTCGCCGTCCCGGATGAACGTCGGCTCGACGATGCGCGCCACGTGCTCCCGCACGTCGTCGGGGTAGCCGCCGGCCAGCAGCGGGTCGAAGAAGATCCGGTTGTGCAGGCCGTCCACCAGGCGGACCGCCGCGGCGTCGGCCGCGCTCTGTGGATCGGCCGGCAGCACGTCCGCCGGGTTGAGGGTGATCCCGACGGTCCGCGCGCCGGCCGCGCGCAGCGCCCGCGCCGCCAGGCCGTGCCCGAGCAACAGGTGGTGTACGGCGGTGAAGGCCGCCGCCGGGTCCTGCTCGCCGGGGGCGTGCACCCCGTTGCCGTACCCGAGGTAGGCCGAGCACCACGGCTCGTTGAGCGTGGTCCAGGTGCCCACCCGGTCGCCCAGTCGGGCGTACACCGCCGTGGCGTACGTGGCGAAGTGCTCGGCGGTGTCCCGGTTGGTCCAGCCGCCCCGGTCACCGAACGCCTGTGGCAGGTCCCAGTGGTAGAGCGTGACGATCGGGTCGATGCCCCGTTCGAGCAGCGTGTCGGTGAGCCGGTCGTAGAAGTCCAGCCCGCGCGGGTTGACCGGGCCGGTGCCGTCCGGCTGGATCCGCGGCCAGGCGACCGAGAACCGGTATGCCCGCAGCCCCAGCTCGGCCATCAGCGCGACGTCGTCGGCGTACCGGTGGTAGTGGTCGCAGGCGACGTCACCGGTGTGGCCCTGGTACACCTTCCCCGGCGTACGGCTGAAGGTGTCCCAGATGGACGGGCCGCGGCCGTCGTCGCGGGCGGCACCCTCGATCTGGTACGCCGCGGTGGCCGCTCCCCAGACGAAGTTCTCGGGAAACCGGAGTTCGCTCACGCCTTGACCGCACCTTCCATGATCCCGCCGATGGTCGCCGGCACGGTCGGGTTCGCCGGTCGCTCAGCACAGCGTACGGCCACCGAGCCTCGTCGCAGGTGGCCGTAACGCCGCAACATGAACGACGCACACGAGCGTGCCGCCGCCGTTCGGGGGACGCCCTCAGCCGATGCGCAGCCCGTCGAGCAGGGCGCGGTCGCCGCTGACGGTCAACGACTCGAAGCTGACCCGCCCCCAGAGCGCCAGCAGCAGGTCGCTCGCGGTGCCACTGACCTGCGCCCGGGCGTGGTGGTCGTCGTGGTCGAAGATGGTCGCGGTGTCGAGCAGCGCCACCCCCTCACCGCGCAGCCGCAGGTACCACTCCTGGTCGGCGTCGGTCGCGGAGAGCTGCACCACCCCGTGCCAGTCGCCCGGAACCCGTCGTCGGCCGGCGGGCAGCCAGGTGTCCAGCACCTCGCTCACGCCGTCGGCGGCGAGCTTCGCCTCCACCGGCTCGCCGGCGGCGATGGCGAGCTGGGCGTCCCAGCGGTGCACCGCCGTCTCGTGCGCCATCCGGCGCGGCCAGAAGCCGGCCTTCTTCGGTTGCGGGGCCCAGTTCCACGCCGGGGCCTCCGGGTCGAGACCGTCGAAGACGGTCATCAGTTGGTCGTACCCCTGCTGCCAGAGCTGAAGCGGGCTCAGGCCCGGGGCGGCCTGGGCCAGGTCGGGACGGGCCGGCACGGTGGTCTGGCCGGAGCCGGCGAACGAGGACACCCAGTGGTAGGCGCCGGCCAGGTGCAGTGTGAGGTCGCCGACCGTCCAGCCCGGACAGGACAGCACCGGTGTCTCGGGTGGGGCGTCCGCCACCGCCGCCGCGAAGGCGGGGCCCTCCGCCCGGAGTGCCCCGATCCAGAAGTCCTTGCTGCCCTGCAGTCTGTTCATCGCCATCCTCCCGGGGGTGCCGGGCGACCAGTGGGTGCCACGGCTGCCCTTCAGCCTAAGGTGAAGGGCGTGCCAGACGCCTACGCCCAGTCGACAACCGACGCCGATCGTCCCATTCCCGGCCCGCTGGCCAGCTACACCACGCTGCGGATGGGCGGGCCCGCCGGGCGGATCGTGGTCGCGGGCAGTGCCGACGAGATCATCGAGGCGGTCCGGGTCGCGGACGAGCCGGTCTTGATCCTGGCCGGCGGCAGCAACGTGGTGATCGGCGACACCGGATTCCCCGGCACGGTCGTCCTGGTGCGCTCCCGTGGCCTGCGGGTCATCGCCGAGGACGCCGAGTCGGTCACCGTACGGGTCGAGGCCGGCGAACCGTGGGACGACCTGGTCGCCGCCACGGTGGCCAACGGCTGGGCCGGCCTGGAGTGCCTCTCCGGCATCCCCGGCTCGACCGGCGCCACCCCGATCCAGAACGTCGGCGCGTACGGCCAGGATGTCGCCGAGACCATCACCGGCGTCGAGGTGTACGACCGGGCCGAGGGCACCCGCCAGTGGATCCCGGCCGCCGACTGCGGGTTCGCCTACCGGGGCAGCATCTTCAAGTACCGGGACCGCTGGGTGGTGCTCTCCGTCGAATTCCGGCTCACCCGGTCCCCGCTCTCCGGCCCGGTGCGCTACGCCGAGCTGGCTCGGGCACTGGGCGTCGAGGTGGGTGACCGGGTGCCGCTGGCCGAGGCGCGGGCGACGGTGCTGCGGTTGCGTGCCGGCAAGGGCATGGTGCTCGACGCGGCCGACCCGGACACCCGTTCGGTCGGGTCCTTCTTCACCAACCCGGTGCTCGACCAGGCCACGTACGAACTGCTCCGCGAGCGTGCGGCCGAGCTGGGCGAGCCGCCGGCCTGGCCCGGCGCCGACGGCATGGTCAAGGTGAGCGCGGCCTGGCTGATCGACAAGGCCGGCTTCGCCAAGGGCCACCCGGGCCCGGCCGGCGTGGCGATCTCCGGCAAGCACACCCTGGCGCTCACCAACCGCAGTGGCACCGCCACCACCGGTGACCTGCTGGCCCTGGCCCGCACCATCCGCGACGAGGTCCAGACCCGCCTGGGGGTGACCCTCCACCCCGAACCGGTCCTCATCAACTGCACGTTCTAGCCCGCCCCCTGCGGGGGTGCGACGGTGGGCCAGGGGACCGTCAGCTCGCCCTGCCGCCAGCGGGCCGGGGTGTTGGTGATGGGCCAACCGGTGGTCTTGAGCTGGGTCACCGCTTTCAGCCAGCGTTGGCGCGGGCCGAACGGGGCGTAGGGGGCCGCCGCGTGCCAGGCGTCGTCCAGGGCCCGGATCAGGTCGTGCACCGGCTCGCCGGGGACGTTGCGGTGGATCAGCGCCTTGGGCAGCCGTTCGGCGAGCTCGGCCGGGCTGCCCAGCGTGGTGAGCCTGGCGGCCAGGGTGAGCGTCCGCGGCCCGTCGGCGTCGACCAGCAGCCAGCCGGCGAGCCGGCCCAGCTCGTCACAGGTGCCCTCGACCAGCACCCCGCCCGGGGCGAGCGCGGCGGTCATCGTCCGCCAGGCGTCCGGTACCTCGCTCTCGTCGTACTGGCGTAGCACGTTGAACGCGCGGACCAGCACCGGCCGGAGCCCGGCCAGCTCGAATCCACCCCGGGCGAAGGTCAGGCCGGGCGGGTCGGCGGCCGGTGTCGCGGCGGCCACCCGGGCCGGGTCGATCTCCAGACCGACCAGGCGTACGTCCGGACGGACGCCGGCGGCCAACCGCGCCCGCAGCTCCACCGCCGTCACCGGAGTGGCGCCGTAACCGAGGTCGACCACCAGCGGGTCGGCCGCCGCCCGTAGCTGGTCGGCGCAGGTGGCGACGATCCAGTTGTCCACCCGGCGGAGTCGGTTCGGGTTGGTCGTGCCCCGGGTGACCACGCCGAGCGGCCGGCGCCGCGCCGCGCCGCTCATCCCGGCCGGCTCAAGGCTGGCCGACGCGGTGCACCTTGTGCTGTGCGGCCTGCGCCCGTGGCCGGACCACCAGGCGGTCCACGTTGACGTGCTCGGGGCGGGTGGCGCACCAGGCGATGCAGTCCGCCACGTCCTCGGCGACCAGTGGCCCGGGCACTCCGGCGTAGACGGCGGCGGCCCGGTCCGCGTCGCCGTCGAAGCGCACCAGCCCGAACTCGTCGGTCCGCACCATTCCCGGGTCGATCTCGATCACCCGGAGCGGTCGGCCGCACAGCTCCAGGCGGAGCGTGCCGGCGATCGCGGTCTGCGCGTGCTTGGCCGCGGTGTAGCCGCCCCCGCCCTCGTACACCGTCAGGCCGGCGGT
Source organism: Micromonospora vulcania (assembly GCF_042658605.1). Taxonomy (NCBI): domain Bacteria; kingdom Bacillati; phylum Actinomycetota; class Actinomycetes; order Micromonosporales; family Micromonosporaceae; genus Micromonospora; species Micromonospora vulcania. Next base: position 43,116 of record NZ_JBHSQS010000001.1, read on the forward strand.
GGACGAGACCACTACGATGGTGCCGGCGCCGGACGCCTCCAGCGCCGGCAGCAGCGCCTGGGTCACCCGCAACGTGCCGAGCACGTTGACGTCGTACATCCACTGCCAGTCGCCGATCGACCCGGACTCCACCGGGTCCAGCCCACGCGCCCCGCCGGCGTTGTTGACCAGCAGGGTGACCGGCCCGGGCGCCTGTGCGGCGGCCTCGGCCAGCCCGGCAACCGACTCGTCCGAGGTGACGTCGCAGGTCACCGCGGTGGCCTGCCCGCCGTTGGCGGCGATCTCGGCGACCAGGTCGGCGAGCCGGTCGGCGCGACGGGCGGCGGCGAGTACGTGGAAGCCCTCGGCGGCGAGCCGTCGGGCGGTGGCCGCACCGATCCCGCTGGACGCTCCGGTGACGATGGCGACAGAGGTCATCCGGTCATTGTCACCCCGGCTGCGCGGCGCGCTCCGGCCGGGCAGGGCGGCTCCGGGGGTACGTGGGCGGTGATGAGGTCCGTCACCCCGGGGGGCCGCGCCGGGAATTTCCGTACGCCGATGGGGAAGATGACATCTGGCGTACAGGTTGACCGAGAAGCGCCGGTCGTGCGAGACGGCATTAACCGTGACAGAAGGAGCGGACGTGGCGGAACTGCACACCGGTGTCGGTCGTCAGCGAGGTGCCCGTCCGTGGCCCCGGCCCCGCCGGATCGCCACCCTGTCGGTGCACACCTCCCCCCTGCACCAGCCCGGCACGGGCGACGCCGGCGGGATGAACGTCTACATCCTGGAGGTCGCCCGGCGGCTCGCCGAGGCCAACGTCGAGGTGGAGATCTTCACCCGGGCCACCTCCGGCGACCTGCCCCCGGTGGTGGAGATGGCACCCGGCGTGCAGGTCCGGCACATCACCTCCGGCCCCCTTGAAGGGCTGACCAAGGAGGAGCTGCCCGGTCAGCTCTGCGCCTTCACGGCCGGGGTGCTGCGGGCCGAGGCGGCCCGCCCGCCCGGCCACTACGACCTGATCCACTCGCACTACTGGCTCTCCGGGCAGGTCGGCTGGCTGGCCAAGGAGCGCTGGGGGGTGCCGCTGGTGCACACCGCGCACACCCTGGCGAAGGTCAAGAACGCCCAGCTCGCGGCCGACGACCGGCCGGAGCCCAAGGCCCGGGTGATCGGCGAGGAGCAGGTGGTCGCCGAGGCGGACCGGCTGGTCGCCAACACCCAGGTCGAGGCCCGCGACCTCGTCGAGCGGTACGGCGCGGATCCCACCCGGGTCGCCGTGGTCCAGCCGGGCGTCGACCTGGACCGTTTCCGGCCCGCGCCGGGTGACCGGGCCGCGGCCGCTCGTACGGCCCGCCGCCGGCTCGGGCTGCCGGTCGACGGATACCTGGTGGCCTTCGTCGGCCGGATCCAGCCGCTCAAGGCCCCCGACGTGCTGATCCGCGCGGTCGCCGCGCTGCGCAAGCGCGACCCGGTGCTGGCCGACGAGGTGACCGTGGTGATCTGTGGCGGGCCCAGCGGCAGTGGACTGGACCGGCCGACCGCGCTGATCGAGTTGGCCGCCACGCTCGGTGTCGCCGATCGGGTGCGCTTCCTGCCGCCGCGCACCGGGGACGACCTGCCGGCTCTGTACCGGGCCGCCGACCTGGTCGCGGTGCCCTCGCACAATGAATCCTTCGGGCTGGTCGCCCTGGAGGCGCAGGCCTGCGGTACGCCGGTGCTGGCCGCCGCCGTCGGCGGGCTGGTGACCGCCGTGCAGGACCAGGTGAGCGGTGTGCTGATCGACGGGCACGACCCGGCGGACTGGGCCCGCGCGCTCGGTCACCTGCTGCCGGACCAGGCGCGGCGCGAGGCGCTGGCCAAGGGTGCCGAGCAGCACGCGCAGCAGTTCTCCTGGGACCGTACGGTCAGCGGCCTGCTCGCCGTGTACGGCGAGGCGATCGCCGCGCACCGCACCCGTCTCGCCGCCGACCTGGCGCCCGACCCGGCCCTCTCCTGCTCCTGGTGAGCAGGGGCGCTGTTCGCCACCGGGTGCGCCGGCCGGGTCGGTCGTAGAGTGGTCCGGTGAGCCCGAACAGCGATCTTGCGACCCTGATCGAGTCGGTCTGTGCCGAGCGTGACCTGGCCTGGGAGTCGACCGGGCCAGGCTCGTACGCGGTGACCCTGCCGGGCACCCACAAGCTCAAGACGATCTGCAACCTGATCATCGGTGAGCACGCACTGCGTGTCGAGGCGTTCGTCATGCGTCAGCCGGACGAGCGGCGCGAGGACCTGTGGGCCTGGCTGTTGCAGCGCAACGCCCGGATGTACGGGGTCTCGTTCTCCACCGACGCCGTCGGCGACGTCTACCTGACCGGGCGCGTCAATCCGGCCGGTGTGGACGCCGACGAGTTGGATCGGCTGCTCGGCGCGGTGCTCACGTACGCCGACGAGTCGTTCGACACCATGCTCGAGATCGGCTTCGGCAGCTCGATCCGGCGCGAGTACGAGTGGCGGGTCAAGCGCGGCGAGTCGACCGCCAACCTGGCCGCCTTCGCCCACCTCTTCGAGCCCTCCGGCTCCGGCCCCGAGCCGGCCTGACCGCACTTCCTGCCGGCTGGTGGTTCGGACTGCTCCTGACGGGTATGCCGCACCGCGCGGTGCGGCATAGGGACCCCCGCGCGCCGAAGACGGAGTGTCGAGGAGCGTGAGCGTCCCATGGCTCAGCGGAACAGCTCAGGTCGCGGCGGGACTGCGACCAGGACGAAACGACAGGCCGGCAACCAGACACCGGGTACGCCCGGAGTCTCCGAGTCGGATATCTCGCGGATGCGGATGGACGACATCCGCGGCCAGTTGCGCAAACGCGGGGTCTCCGGGATCTCCGCGCTGCGCAAGCCCGAGCTGGTGAAACAGTTGGTTCGCTCATTGCGGGCCGAGCGTGGCGGCGCGGGCCGGCGCAGCACCGGTCCGGCGGGCCGGGCCACCGGCACCAGGGCGTCGGCAGGTCGTGCCGCCGCCACGAAGAAGTCGGCGGCCAAGGCGGCGCCGAGCCGCGCGAAGGCCGTACCGGCGAACAAGAGCGCCCCCGCGAAGCGCGCCGCCGCGAAGAAGACCACCGCCGCGCGCAAGTCGACGGCGGCGGTGAAGAAGACCGCGGCGGTGAAGAAGACGACCGCCGCGAAGAAGACAACGCCAGCGAGGAAGACGACGGCGGCGGTAAAGAAGACGACGGCCGCCAAGAAGACGACGGCCGCGAAGAGGACCGCGACAGCACGGACGACGGCCGCGCGCAAGACGACGGCCGCGCGTAAGACGACCGCCGCCCGGTCCGCGCCCGCGCGTAAGGCGCCGGCGAAGAAGGCCCCGGCACGGCCGGCGGCGAAGCGTGCGCCCGCGAAGCGCGCTGCGGCGACCCGCCCGGCCAGCGGCGGTACGGCGGCTGGCAGCGGGATCCGGACCGGGCGGGGTACCGGGCGATCGGTCCGCAGCTCGCAGGTGATCTCGTCGACCGCGGACCGTCCGGAGCGCCCGGGGCGGAGCCTGATCACCACGAATCACGAGGTGATCCAGCAGTGGGCCCGGCGGCGCGGTGCGAAGCCGGCGACCATCGCCGGCACCGAGCGGGACGGCCGGGCGGGGGTGTTGACGTTCAACATTCCCGGTTATCGGGAGAGCAGCCGGATCCGCGAGATCACCTGGGACCAGTGGTTCCACACCTTCGACCTGCGTCGGCTGAATCTGATCTATCAGGAGCAGCTGCGCGACGGCCGGCCGAGCAATTTCTTCCGGACGGAGTCGCCCGATCGGGAGGACGGTTGAGGTGTTTGCGGGAATGCCCGACGGGTATGCGGCGGTTGCCAGAGACCGGGGCCCGAGCAGGGGATACTCGCCAGTTGTGACCGGCAAGACAGCCGGTGCGGGTTGAATCCGGAATCCGGGCGAACTAACTTTATTGCACCGCACCACGCTTGGAAACGTTCGGGGGAGCGGCGGATCGAACAGATCCGCGCACCAAGCGAGGTGCGAGGGGACGGGTGGACCTACCGTTGGGGGACGGTGCCCACCTGTTTGGACCGGCGGCGTGAGCGGGCGATGCTTACGGGGGTGAGTGTCTGCCCGCCGCCGCCGGCCCCACTGCGGGCGCCCACCACGACCTTCGGGCCGTGGTGGGCGCTTTGCGTCTCGCGTACCCCTTGGGTGGTTCAGTCGATCATGGCCGGCACCCGGTCGGCGGCCCTGCGCAGCGCGGCGACGTGCCGCTCCCGGGGCGGCCCGGCGAGCAGGTGGCCGACCGCGGCCAGCAGGCCGAGCCCGCCCACGATCAGCCAGTGCCCGTTGCCGAGGTACTGCAGGCTGAATCCGCCGAGCGTGGGGGCCAGGAACGACGCGGCCGGGAAGGTCAGATAGAAGACCGACTGGTACCGGGCGCGTAGCTGCGGTGGTGCCAGGTCGGCGTTGATCTGCGCGTTGGGTGGGGCGGCGAGCATCGAGCCGATCGTCCAGACCACCGCCGCACCCAGGTAGACGGCCAGCTCGTCGGCGACGGCGAGCACCCCGAAGCCGAGCGCGAGCAGGGCGGTGGAGGCTGCCAGCACCACGTGCTTGCGGTGCCGGTCGATCAGCCGGGGCACGAACAGTTGCCCGAGCACGATCAGCGCGCCGCCGAGCGCCACCACCAGCCCGTACGCCGACGGACCCAGGCCGTCCGCGCGCATGGCCAACGGCATGATCGTCGAGGTCTGCAGGGTGAGCACGGCCAGCACGAAGGTGAGCCCGACGAAGACCAGGAAGGTCCGGTCGGTGAGCGCGGTGCGCAGGCCCGCCCGTCGAGGGGCGCCCGGCGTCGAGCGGGTGGGCGGTCGGAGACCGGCGGTCCGCCGCAGTGTCTCCGGCACCTTCCAGCCGATCACGGCGGCAGCGGTCAGGGTGGCGCCCGCGTCGACCAGGAACAGCGCGGTGAAGCTCGCCTCGGCCAGTACCCCGGCGAGCAGCGAGGCGACCGCCATGCCCAGGTTGAACGCCCAGAACTGGAGGTTGAACGCGCGCGAGCGGCGTTCCTCGGGCACCACGTCGACGATCGCCGCGACGAAGGCCGGGCTGGGCATCGAGTGCACCACCCCGACCAGCGCGGAGAGCACCGCGATCAGCGCCAGCGGCCGGGTGAAGGCCAGCGTCACCATCAGCCCGGCGGTGGACAGGTGCGCGGCGAGCAGGGTGGCCCGGCGGCCCCACCGGTCGGCCAGTACGCCGCCGAGCAGCACGCCGGCCGCCCCACCGGCCCCGTACGCGCCGACCACCGTGCCGGCCAGAGCCTCGCTGGCACCACGTTCGGCGGTGAGGTACAGCGAGAGGAAGAGCATGGCGAACGCGCCGGCCCGGTTGATGAGCAGGCCGGCCCAGAGGTACCAGAAGGTGGCGGGGAGCCCACCCGCGGTGTCGTGCCACCAGCGCCGCAGGGTCTGCACCCGAACCTCCCGACAGTTCAGTTTCCTAACCGTTTCTCCTGCACGGTAGAAACCCGGGCGGCGTATCGCCAGTCACTTCCCTGATCTTGGGCGTTTCGCCTCGGCGATCGGGCCGTTGCTCAGGCGGCCGTGGCCTCAACGGGCTGCGGAACCGACGGCCGGGCGCTGCCGACCGGCGCCATGGCATCGCCAGCGCGCCGTAGCGCGTCGGCCCGCCGTTCCCGGGCCGGGCCGGACACCAGATGGGCCACCGCGGTCACCACGCCGATCGCGGCGCAACCGAGCCAGAGCGCGGCGTTGCCGATGTGCTCCCGCACCAGGCCGCCGAGGATCGGCGCGCTGGCTCCCGCGATCTGCCAGGAGAGGGAGAACACGCCCTGGTAGCGGCCGCGCAGATCGGCCGGGGAGAGTTCGGCGATCAGGGTGGAGTTGGACGGCGAGTTCAGCATCTCGCCGATCGTCCAGATCAGCACGGTCAGTCCGTACAGCCAGACGGTGCCGGCGAACGCGGTCAACCCGAACCCGGCCCCCATCGCCACGGCGGCCAGTGCGAGCACGTGCGAGCGGCTCCGGCCCCGGATCAGCCGGGGTACGAAGAGTTGGCCGACCACGATCAGGACGCCGTTGAGCGCGATCACCGACCCGTAGGTGGCCGGGCTGAGTCCGTCGTCGCCCATGGCGATCGGCAGCATCGAGATGTGCTGGAGGTAGACCAGCGCGGCGAGCAGGTTCAGCGCCACGAAGCCGAGGTAGATCCGGTCGCTGAGGATCGTACGCAGGGCGCCGCGCGGAGCGGCCGCGGCGGCGGTGAGCCCCTTCGCCTCGCGGGTGTGCCGGGTCTCCGGCACCCGGGTGAAGATGATCAGAGCGGTGATCACCATGGTGCCCGCGTCGACCACGAACAGCAGCAGGTAGTTGGCCTGCGCGGCGAAGCCGGCGAGGATGGCCGCGCAGGCGAAGCCCAGGTTGATCGCCCAGTAGTTGAGCGAGAAGGCACGCAGCCGGTCCTGCACCGGCACCACGTCGATCATCATGGCCCCGAAGGCGGGCCGGGCCGCCTCGGCGAACATGCCGAGCAGCAGTGCGCCCAACGCCACCGCCCAGATGTCCCGGGCCAACCCGAGGCCGAGCATCATGGCGGCCGCACCGAGGTGTGCGGTGAGCAGGGTGGGTCGCCGGCCCCAGCGGTCGGCCAGGGTGCCGCCGGCGGTGGTGCCGACCGCGCCGCCGACGCCCCACAGCCCGATCACCAGGCCGGCCTGGGAGGCGGAGAAGCCGCGTTCCTGGGTCAGGTAGATGGCGAGGAACACCAGGACGAACGAGCCGAGTCGGTTGATCAGAGTGCCGGACCACAGGTACCAGAAGGTGGCCGGCAAGCCTCCGGTGGTTTCCCGGAACCAACTCCGCATCGTCCGCATTTGGCGCCCCCGCACACAAGTAATGACCGATCTGACCGCAACGCCTTACAACCCTAGTCGTGGGCGGATTGGCAGGTCACCCGCTTTTTCACGTGGTGGTCGTCACGACGGGTGCCCGCGTGTCCCGTCCGTGGGTGGGGCAGGATGATCCGCATGACTGCAAGCGAGGGGCCCACCGTCGGGACGCTGGTCCTGCTGCGGCACGGTGAGAGCGACTGGAACGCCAAGAACCTCTTCACCGGCTGGGTGGACGTCGACCTGACCGAGAAGGGCGAGGGGGAGGCGCGGCGCGGCGGCGAGCTGCTGCGCGAGCACGGCCTGCTGCCGGACGTGGTGCACACCAGTGTGATGCGCCGAGCGATCCGCACCGCCGAGTTGGCGCTCAACGCCGCCGACCGGCACTGGATCGCGGTGCGCCGGTCGTGGCGGCTCAACGAGCGGCACTACGGTGCCCTGCAGGGCAAGAACAAGAAGCAGACCCTGGAGGAGTACGGCGAGGAGCAGTTCATGCTCTGGCGCCGGTCGTACGACACCCCGCCGCCGCCGATCGCCGACGACGACGAGTGGTCGCAGGTCGGCGACCCCCGGTACGCGCTGCTGCCGACCGAGCTGATGCCGCGGACCGAGTGCCTCAAGGACGTGGTCGAGCGGATGCTGCCCTACTGGTACGACTCGATCGTCCCGGACGTGCTGGCTGGCCGGACGGTGCTGGTGGCCGCGCACGGCAACTCGCTGCGCGCCCTGGTCAAGCACCTCGACCAGATCTCCGACGAGGCGATCGCCAAGCTGAACATCCCGACCGGTATCCCGCTGCGCTACGACCTGGACCCGCAGCTGCGCCCGCTCACCCTGGGCGGCACCTACCTCGACCCGACGGCGGCAAAGGAAGCCGCCGCCGCGGTAGCCAACCAAGGCCGCTAGATGTAAGGAAGGGCCCCTTGTTATCGGTTTTTGGATAACAAGGGGCCCTTCCTTACATCGTTCAGCTGCTGGCGGGGGACGACTCGCCGGTGATCAGGTAGACCACGTGCTCGCCGGCGTTGACGGCGTGGTCGGCGAACCGCTCGTAGAAGCGGCCCAGCAGGGTGGCGTCGATCGCGGTCTCCACCCCGTACGGCCAGTCGTCACCGAGCAGCACGGCGAACAGGTTCTTGTGCAGCTCGTCCATGGCGTCGTCGTCGCGGTCCAGCTCGCCGGCGAGGTCGGCGTCGGGCTTCGCCAGCACCGAGCCGATCTTCACTGCCATCCGGTCGGCGATCTCGGCCATCTCGGTGAAGATCGTCCGCAGCTCGGCCGGCACGGCGGGCGAGGGGTGCCGGCGTAGCGCGGTCTTCGCCACGTGGTCGGCGAGGTCGCCCATCCGCTCCAGATCCGCGGCCACGTGCAATGCGGTGATCATGGCACGCAGGTCGGAGGCGACCGGCGCCTGTCGGGCGAGCAGGTCACAGACCCGCTCCTCGACGTGCCGGTAGAGGTCGTCGATCTCGGCATCCCGCTCGATCACCGTCTCGGCGGCCTGCCGGTCGGCGGTGAGCAGTGCCCGGGTGGCCTGGCGCATGGCGGCGCGGACGCCCTCCGCCATGTCCACCAGCAGTTGGCTGACGATCTGGAGGTCGGCCCGGAACTCGTCGCGCATCATCACGTCCTGTGGTCGGTCGCCGCCGGCGGGTGCCGGCGCAGGGGCTGAGCAGGTGCGACGCCAACGGTAGGGGGCGCGGACGGACCCCGGATGAACCACGGTGAACGACGCCAGACGCAGGGGTGAACATTCCCGAAAGTGAGGGTGTTTCGTCCTGGTCTGTGTGGTAGCCAGGTTAACAATGACCCTACGATCGCCGGGTGGAGTGGGTGGTGGCGGTCGTGGTGGCCGTGGCGTTGGTGGCCGGGATGGCCGCCGGTTTCGTGCTGCCCCGGTTCCTGCCGGCTCGGGACGACCGCTCCACGTCGACGGGGAGCGCGAGCTCCCGCTGGAGCAGGGGGAGGCCCACGATCGCCGACGAGCAGCAGGCCGGGCTTGGCCGCCGGACGATCGACTCGCTCCGGGCCGGCGTCGTGGTGCTGGACACCGACGACGTGCCCGTGCTGATCAACCCGGCCGCCCGCGCGATGGGTCTGCTGCGCACCGGCAGCACGCCCGGCTCGATCGCCGCGCACCCCTTGATCCGTACCCTGGCCGGCCAGGTGCGGCGCACCGGAGTGCGGCGCGAGATCGAGCTGGACCTGCCCCGGGGCCGCGACAGCGCGGGAGAGAACCCGCTCGGCGTGCACCTGCGGGCGATGGGCATCGGCAGTGGATTCATCGCGGTGGAAGCGGTCGACGTGACCGAGTCGCACCGGCTGGCCCGCGTACGACGCGACTTCGTGGCCAACGTGAGTCACGAGCTGAAAACCCCCATCGGGGCGCTCCAACTGCTCGCCGAGGCGTTGCTGGACGCGACCGAGCCGGCCGACGCCGCGACGCCCGACCTCTCCGAGGACCTGGTCGCCGCCCGCCGGTTCGCCGAGCGGATCCAGCACGAGTCGACCCGGCTGGGTCGGCTGGTGCAGGAGTTGCTGGAGTTGACCCGGTTGCAGGGCGCCGAGCCGCAGCCGCCGGCCGAGCCGGTCGCGCTGGACTGGGTGATCGCCGAGGTGGTCGACCGGACCCGCACCACGGCCTCCGCGCGCGGCGTCGAGGTGACCGTTGCCGGGGAGCGCGGCCTCACCGCCTACGGCAGCGACACCCAGCTCGCCACGGCCGTGGCGAACCTGGTGGAGAACGCCATCAACTACTCGGGCGAGGACACCACGGTACGAGTGACCCTGCGCGGCGACGACGAGCACGTCGAGGTCGCCGTCGCTGACCAGGGCATCGGTATCGCCCCGACAGACGTGGACCGGATCTTCGAGCGGTTCTACCGGGCCGACCAGGCCCGCTCGCGTGCCACCGGCGGCACCGGGCTCGGCCTGGCCATCGTGAAACACATCGCGAGCAACCATGGCGGACGGGTCGAGGTGTCGAGCACTCTTGGTGGTGGTTCGACGTTCACCCTCCGGCTGCCCGCCAGCCCACCGGACGACCTGCTGGCGACACTGCCGCCGGCTGGGATCGAGGCCGGTCCGGCCGGGCTACAGCAGGTCTGACAGCAATGGAAAGGAAATCCCCCTTGAGCCGCGTTCTGGTGGTCGAGGACGAGGAGTCGTTCTCCGACGCCCTGTCGTACATGCTCCGTAAGGAGGGTTTTGAGGTGTCGGTCGCTGCGACCGGCACCGACGCCCTCACCGAGTTCGACCGGACCGGCGCCGACATCGTGCTGCTCGACCTGATGTTGCCGGAGATGTCGGGGACCGAGGTCTGCCGGCAGCTCCGGCAGCGGTCGGCCGTGCCGATCATCATGGTCACCGCGCGGGACAGCGAGATCGACAAGGTGGTCGGCCTGGAGATCGGCGCTGACGACTACGTCACCAAGCCGTACTCGCCCCGGGAGCTGGTCGCCCGGATCCGGGCTGTGCTGCGGCGGCAGAGCCCCGAGGTGGCCGACGCGGGTGCCCCGACGCTGGCCGCTGGGCCGGTGCGGATGGACATCGAGCGGCACGTGGTGACCGTCGACGGTGGCGCCGTGCAGCTGCCGCTCAAGGAGTTCGAGCTGCTCGAGCTGCTGCTGCGCAACGCCGGCCGGGTGCTCACCCGGGGTCAGCTCATCGACCGGGTCTGGGGGGCCGACTACGTCGGCGACACCAAGACGCTGGACGTGCACGTCAAGCGGTTGCGATCCAAGATCGAGCCGGAGCCGTCGGCACCGCGTTTCATCGTCACCGTCCGGGGGCTGGGCTACAAGTTCGAGCCGTGATCGGCGTACCCGAAGGGGGCCCGCGCGCTGCGTGGGCCCCCTTCGGGCTGTCTGCGGTCGGTCAGCGGACGACCTTGACGTTGAAGACGGCGGTGTCGAGTCGGCCGTAGAGCCGCAGCCAGAGCGGCAGCAGCATCTCGGCGCCCCGGGCGGTGGAGAGGTCGCCGAGGTCGATCACGTCGGTGTGTCCGAAACTGGTGAGCAGCCCGGTGACGATCCGCTTGGCCTCCGCGTCGTCGCCGGAGACGAACACGCTGTGTGCGCCGTCGGCGAGCTGGCGCGGGCGCACCATCAGCTCGGCGGTCATCGTGTTGAGCGACTTCACCACCTTGGCCTGTGGAAACTCGCGCTGGATCCGCTCGGCGAGGGAGTCGGTGTCGACCACCGACAGGGTGGGCGGGAAGCCGGCGCCGAAGTCGAGCGGGTTGGCGATGTCGAGCAGGACCTTGCCGGCCAGGTTCGCGGCACCGGCCGCGGTGAGGGCCGGAAGCGAGCCGCTGCCGTTGGTGGCGTTGACCACCAGCTCGGCGTCGGCGGCGGCCTCGGCCAGCGTGGCCAGGCCGATCTCGGGATGCTGTGCGGCCCAGCCGGCGTACTCTCCGGCGCGGGTGGCCCCGACGTCCCGGGTGCCGATGGTGACCTGGTGGCCCAGCTCCGCCGCGCGGGCGGCGACGGCCCGGCCGACCGAGCCGGTGCCGAGAACTGCGATACGCATGTCGATCGATCCTCCGTCGGGGCGCGGGGTGGCCTCGCGCCGGTTGCGGGCAGGCTAACAGACAGGTCTGTCTAGTGCTGTCCCTGCGGCGCGCGATAGGCCCTCGACAAGCAGGCGATGAGCGCAGACGGACCCGTCTGTAGAATCGGCCCGCCACTCGCAGACTCGAAAGGAAGCGCCGATGCCCGCGCCTCGTACCCCGGCCGGCTCGGCCCGGGACCGGATCCTCGACACCGCGTTCCGGCTCTTCTATGCGCACGGGCCCCGAGGCGTGGGGGTGGACACCGTCATCGCCGAGTCGGGCGTGGCGAAGGCGACGCTCTACAAGCACTTCCCGCGCAAGGACGATCTCGTGCTGGCGTACCTGGACAAGGTCGACCAGGCGTGGTTCGGCGCGTTGCGGGCCGCGGCCCGGGACGCCGGTGACCAGCCCGGTGATCAGTTGGTCGGAATGTTCGACGCGTTGGCCGGCGCCTGCCGTCGGGACGGATACCACGGCTGCGCGTTCATCAACACCGCCGCCGAGTCGCCCGCCGGCGGTGCCGTGCACGCCCGTACGGTCGAGCACAAGACCGTGGTCCGGGCCTGGGTGACCGAACTGGCCCGGCGGGCCGGTGCGACCGATCCGGAACTGCTGGCCCGACAGCTCACCCTGCTGCTCGACGGCGGGCTCGCCGGCGGCGTGCTGGACGGCGACCCGGTGCTCGCCGACGCGGCCCGCCGCAGCGCGCGGACCCTGGTCGACGCCGCCCTACGCTGACCCGCCGGTCGAGCGGGTCGTCCAGGCGGTCAGAACAGCTTGCGTAGCGCGGCGGCGATCTCGGCGACCTCGGTCAGCCCGCTCTCCGTCACGCTGATCACCAGGTCGTACGCCAAGCTTGCTACCAAGATCAGGCAGGAGTGCTCAGACCTCGTCGGCGGGGTGCGGGGCGACCATGCCCTGCTTCGTCCGGATCGCGCACAGCTCGGCCAACCGCTCGTACGCCGCGGCGCCGATCAACGCGGTCAGCTCCGGCCCGTACGACAGGTACATCGGCTCGGCGCCGACGTGCGCGTCGGTCGAGGAGGTGCACCACCAGTCCAGGTCGTGCCCACCGGCGCCCCAGCCCCGCCGGTCGAACTCCGACAGCGTGGAGACCAGCACCTTGGTGTTGTCCGGCCGCTTGACCCAGTCCTGGTCCCGCCGGATCGGCAGCTGCCAGCAGACGTCGGGCTTGTATTCCAGTGGGTGGACCCCGTCGCGCAGCGCCTGGGCGTGCAGCGCGCAGCCGCCCCCGCCGGCGAAGTCGGCGTCGTTGAGGAAGACGCACGGTCCGTCGGCGGCCTGGGTGGCGGTCCGACGGGCCGGGGTCTTGCCGTCGATGGTGTCGTCGTCGGTCCAGTTCTTGAAACCACGCCGGAAGTGCTGCCAGGTCGACGGGGTGAGCCGCTTGACGGCGTTGCGGACCCGCTTCTCGTCGTCCGAGTCGGTGAAGAACGCGCCGTGCGAGCAGCAGCCGTCGGCGGACCGGCCCGCGATGATGCCGTGGCACCCCCGGCCGAAGATGCAGGTCCAGCGGGACAGCAGCCAGGTCAGGTCGGCTCGGATCAGGTGGGTCTCGTCCGCCGGGTCGGCGAACTCGATCCATTCTCGGGGGAAGTCCAGCGGCACCTCGCGGCTGCGCGGGTCGCCCGGGTCGTCCACCAGCACACGGAGCTCCATCGTCACCCGGACCAGCGTACGCGCGGCGACCTCCGCAGGCCGGCGAGCCGCGCAAACGTGTTGCCCTAGGGTCTTCACCATGCGACTGGGTGTCCTCGACGTCGGATCCAACACGGTGCACCTCCTTGTGGTGGACGCGCACCACGGCGCGCACCCCTGGCCGGCGCACTCCGAGAAGGTGGTGCTCCGGCTGGCCGAGCAGATCGGCCCGGACGGCGCATTGACCGATGCGGGCGCGGACGGCCTGGTCAAGGCGGTCGGCATGGCCAAGGCGGCGGCCACCGGCCTGGACGCCGACGACCTGATCGCGTTCGCGACCTCCGCGGTGCGCGACGCCACCAACGCGGCCGAGGTGCTGGCCCGGGTGCGCGAGGAGACCGGCGTACGCCTGGAGGTGCTCTCCGGCGCGGACGAGGCGCGGATGACGTTCCTGGCGGTGCGGCGTTGGTTCGGTTGGTCGGCCGGGCGGCTGCTGGTGCTGGACATCGGCGGCGGCTCGCTGGAGATCGCCGCCGGGATCGACGAGGACCCGGGCGTCGCGGTCTCGCTGCCGCTGGGCGCCGGCCGGCTGACCCGGGACCGGCTGCGGGTCGAGCCGGGCACGACGGCACCGCCGTCCGCCGAGGCCGTCGACCGGCTACGGGAGTACGTGGACGGTCGGCTGGACAAGGTGGTCGACCAGATGACCGAGGTGGGCTGGGAGCGCGTGGCCGCCACCTCGAAGACGTTCCGCACCCTGGCCCGGCTCGCCGGTGCGGCGCCGTCCGGCGCGGGGCTCTGGGCGCGGCGCAGCCTGACCCACGCCGGTCTGCGGCAGGTCATCGGCTTCATCCGGCACATCCCTCCGGCCCAGCTCATGGAGTTGGAAGGGGTCAGCGCGGGCCGCGCCCACCAGTTGTTGGCCGGCGCCGTGGTGGCCGAGGCCGTGATGCGTCGCCTAAACCTGGAGTCGCTGGACATCTGCCCGTGGGCGCTGCGGGAAGGGGTCATCCTCCGTCGACTCGATCAACTCGAACCGATGTGACGGGGTGGGCGTTAATGGCCGTTTTGCCGGCGCTCGTCACGATGACGCCAGCGTCACCGGGCTACCCTGGCTGATGTGACTACCCGCGTTCCGGTCCTCCTGTCCAGTTCGTCGGTCTTCCCCGAGCCGACCGCGGCGGCGTTCCAACTGGCCGCGGCGCTCGGTTACGACGGCGTCGAGGTGATGGTCTGGACCGACGTGGTCAGCCAGGACGCCGGGGCGCTGCGCGGCCTCTCCACGCACTACGGCGTGCCGGTGCTCTCCGTGCACGCGCCCTGCCTGCTGGTCACTCAGCGGGTGTGGAGCGCGGACCCGTGGCAGCGGCTGCGCAAGGCCGCCGAACTGGCCGAGACGCTGGGGGCGCCGACCGTCGTCGTGCACCCGCCGTTCACCTGGCAGCGCGACTACGCGCGCGGGTTCACCGAGGGGCTGGCCACGGTCGCGGACCAGTTCGGCGGGCTCCGTTTCGCGGTGGAGAACATGTACCCGGTGCGGATGGCGGGCCGGCAGTTCGTCCCGTACGTCCCGGGTTGGGACCCCACCGACACCGGCTACCCGTCGTACACCCTCGATCTGTCGCACTGTGCGGCCTCGCACAGCGACCCGCTCGAGATGGCCGACCGGATGGGCGCCGGGTTGGCCCACGTGCACCTCGGTGACGGCACCGGCGAGGGCCGCGACGAGCACCTGGTGCCCGGCCGCGGCACCCAGCCCTGCGGGGAACTGCTCTCCTCGCTGGCCGGCCGCGGCTTCACCGGCGCGGTCGCGGTGGAGGTGGCCACCCGGGGCGCGAAGAGCCGCGCGGTCCGCGAGGCCGACCTGCGCGCCGCGCTGGAGTTCGCCCGCCAGCACCTGACCGCGCCGTCCCCGATCGACGCCTGACCGGCAGCGCTCGACGCGCAGGGCCGGTCAGGCGTGCAGCGGTACGGCGTCAGCTCACCGGAGTGAGCGCGTCCGCCCCCGCGGTCGGCTGCGCGGCGACCGTCACCTGCTCGCCGATCGCGGCCCGCTTGCGCGCCCGGTGTGCGGCCACGTGCGAGCGGGTGGCGCACCGCTCGGAGCAGAACCGCCGGCAGCAGTTGGACGACGTGTCCAGGTAGACGTTGCCGCACCGGTCGTCCGCGCAGACGCCGAAACGGGCGCTGCCGTACTCGCAGAGCCAGACCGACAGCCCCCAGACCGCGCCGGCCAGGTATTCCGCGCTGACCGACGCACCCCGGCTGGTCACGTGCATGTGCCAGTCGCTGGAGTCGTGCCCGGAGATGCGCGGCTGCACCGGAAACGCCTCGAGCAGCGCGTTGAGCTCGGTCACCGCCTGGGCGTCCCGCCCCGAGGTGCCGTACTCGAAGACGTCGCGCAGCCGCTTCTGCGCCCGCCGGAAGATGGCGACGTCCCGGTCGGCGACCTCGTCGCGCATCCAGGCGTTGTCGTCGGGGAAGAGGGCCCGCAGGTCGTCGAGGTCGTCCAGGCGGGCGTTGACCAGGTCAACGCCGGTCCGGGCGTACGCGTCGAAGTTCACGCCCCCAACGGTAGACGACTCAGGGGGTGCGCGGCGCGTCGATGTAGTGCGGCAGGAACCGCGCGTAACCGTCGGTGATCAGACTCGTGCTCTCGCGCACCCCTACCCCGGCCGCCTCACCGTCGACGATCCAGCTGCCCAGCACCACGTGGTTGCCGTCGAACTGCGGCAACGCCCGGAACTCCTGGTAGCACCAGCCCTCGTCGCCATAGATCCCCGGGTTGGTGATCTCCTGATCGGCGGTGACGATGCGTACCGAGCCACCCTCGCGGCCGAGCAGCGGCTTCGCCACGTACTCCGGCATGCCGCGCGGCGAGTCGAGGTACGCGGGGAGCAGGTACTCGTGGCCGGGGTACAGCTCCCAGAGGACGGCGAGCAGCGCCTTGTTGGACAGCAGCAGCTTCCAGGCCGGCTCGATCCAGGTGGTCGGGGTGCCCGGGTCCAGCGCCGCCGGCCCGTACGGCTCGGCCAGCATCCACTCCCAGGGATAGAGCTTGAAGCAGGTGGTCACCGGGCTGTCGTCGGCGTCGACGAAGCGGCGGCCGTCCCAACCGATGTCCTGGATCGGCTGCAGCTCGACGGTCAGCCCGGCCTGCCGGGCGGTCTCGGCGAGATAGCCGGCGGTCAGGTGGTCCTCGCCGGATTCCTCCTCGTTCGACCAGAGCACGTGCACCCGGGGGTCGTGCAGGCCCGCGCCGATCTTCGCCCAGGCGCCGACCAGCCGCTCGTGCAGGCTGTTCCACTGGTCCAGCTCCGGCCGGGTCTGCTCCAGCCAGTACCACTGGGTGATGCTCGCCTCGACCAGTGCGGTGGGGGTGTCCGCGTTGTACTCCAGCAGCTTCGGCGGCCAACTGCCGTCGTACGCGAGGTCGAAGCGCCCGTAGAGGGTGGGCGGCGCCTCGCGCAGCGACCGGGCCACCGCCTCGGCCGCCCACGCTGGGATGCCGAACTCGGCGTACCGGCGCTGTGCCACCACGTGCTCGGCGGCGGCCACCGACATTCGGTGCAGCTCCTCGGTGGCCTCCTCCAGCCGCAGCACCTCGTCCAGCTCGAAGGCGTACGCGGCGGTCTCGTCCCAGTACGACATGATCTCGCCGTCGGGCAGCTCGGTGTCGACGTAGATCAGGCCCTGGGCCCGGATCGTGGCGTCCCAGTCCGGCCGTGGTGAGACCAGTTCGCGGCGCACCTCAGCCGCCGCAGGAGGCGAGGTGGGTGCCGAACCCGCCGCGGTCGGGCAGGGCGGCGGCGGCCGGCTCCGGGGCGTTGCGACCGGCGGCCGGGTCGGCAACCCGCATCGCCAGGGCGACCGTGTCGCCGCCGCCGACCGGCCCGAGGGCGCAGTCGTCGTCATCGTCGTCGTCCGAGGTCAGGTTGCAGCCGGAGAGGGCGAGCGCGAGAGCGGTGAGCGCGCCGAGCTGCACGGAGGCCGACCGGAGTCGGCGGCGGGGGCGTTGGTCCACGGGATCGTTGTAGCCGATCCACGCCACCGCCGCCGCCCCGCCCCGGAGTAAGGAAGGGTCCCTTGTTATCGGATTTTGTTGTACAAGGGTCCCTTCCTTGCTCCGGGTTCGGATGCACGGCCGCCCCCCGGCAGGGTGCCCAGCAGGGGCGTTACGCTCGGCTCATGCTCCGTTCCGTCATCCTCGCCGCCTCCCGGTCATCCCAGGTCGAGCGGCTCGTCGCGACCGCCCCGTTCACCCGGGACGTCGTCCGCCGGTTCGTCGCCGGCGCCGCCACTGACGACGCGTTGCGCGCGACCCGCGAACTCGTCGACTCCGGCCTCGCGGTCACCCTCGACAACCTGGGTGAGGACACCGTCACCCCCGAGCAGGCCATCGCCACCCGGGACGAGTACCTGAAGCTGCTGAAGATGCTCTCCGGCGCCGGGCTCACCCCGGCCGCCGAGGTGAGCGTGAAGCTCTCCGCCCTCGGCCAGATGTTCGACGAGCAGTTGGCGTACGACAACGCGCGCGCGATCTGCGCGGCGGCCGACGCGGCGGGCACCACGGTCACCCTCGACATGGAGGACCACACCACCACCGACTCGACGCTGGACGTGCTGGGCAAGCTGCGCAAGGATTTTCCGTCGACTGGCGCGGTGCTCCAGGCGTACCTGCGGCGGACCGAGTCGGACTGCCGGGAGCTGGCGTCCGCCGGGTCGCGGGTGCGGCTGTGCAAGGGCGCCTACAAGGAGCCCGAGTCGGTGGCCTACCAGTCGGCCCGCGAGGTGGACAAGTCGTACGTCCGTTGCATGAACGTCCTGATGTCCGGCGACGGCTACCCGATGCTGGCCACTCACGACCCACGGATGATCGCGATCGGCGAGGACCGGGCCCGCTGGTTCGACCGGGGGCCGGAGCGCTTCGAGTTCCAGATGCTCTACGGGATCCGCCCCGAGGAGCAGGCCCGGCTGGCCGGCGAGGGCTACACCGTGCGCACCTACGTCCCCTACGGCGACCAGTGGTACGGCTACCTGATGCGCCGGCTCGCCGAGCGCCCCGCCAACCTGGTCTTCTTCGGCCGTTCGCTGATCTCCAAGAAGTAACCCGGACGAACCGGCCGACGGGCCGGCGGTGACCCCTGTGGTCCCGCCGGCCCGTTCGCGTTCCCGGGCTTGACGAGGGCCGGCTAACCCTATTAGCTTTATGGCTATGACAACTAGCCAGGTGCGGCGGGACGGCGGACACATCGCGTACGAGGTGCACGGGGAGGGCCCGTTGGTCGTCCTCTCGCACGGCATGGGTGAGAACCGGGCGAGCTACCGGCACCTGGTGCCGCTGCTGGTCGCGGCTGGCCACCGGGTCGCCTCGGTGGACGTCCGGGGGCACGGGGAGTCGAGTGTCGGCTGGTCGACGTACGCCCCGGCGGAGGTTGGTGCTGACCTGCTGGCCGTGGTGCGTGACATCGACGGTGGGCCGGCCGTGCTGGTCGGCAGCTCGTCGAGTGCGGCGGCGGTGGTCTTCGCCGCGGCCGAGGCGCCCGAGTTGGTCGCCGGCATCGTGCAGATCGGCGCGTTCGTCGGCCAACGGAAACTCAATCCGGTGCTGCGGGTGATGGTGGCGGCGGTGCTGCGTAGCCCTCGACTGTTCGGAATGTTCCACAACACGCTCTTCCCGGTGCACCGGCCCGCCGACGACGCCGCGTACCGCAAGGCGATGGTGGCCAACCTGCGCGAACCCGGCCGGTTGGCCGCGACGCGCGGTGTGATCGTGCCGGTCGAACCGCACTGGACCGACCGGGCTGGCGCGGTCGAGCAGCCGGTGTTGGTGTTGATGGGGGCCAAGGACCCGGACTTCCCCGACCCGGGTGCCGAGGCGCGGGCGGCCCGGCGGCTCTTCGGCACCGCCGAGGCCCGGATGATCGAGGAGTCCGGGCACTACCCGCACGCCGACCGGCCGCAGCGCACGGCCGACGAGCTGCTCGGCTTCCTGGCGGTGTGCGCCGGTGCCTAGGGTGGGGCTCAACCAGCAGACCGTGGTGCGCGAGGCGGCCCGGTTGGCCGACGAGGTCGGCTACCAGCAGCTCACCCTGGCCGCGCTGGCCGGGCGGCTCGGCGTGGCGCTGCCCAGCCTCTACAAGCACGTTCGGGGGGCGGACGCGCTGGCCCAGAAGCTCTCCGCCCTGGCCACCGCCGAGCTGGCCACCGAGCTGACCACCGCCGCCGCCGGCCGGGCCGGCGGGGACGCGCTGCGGGCGATGGCGGACGCCTACCGTGACTACGCCAGGCGGCACCCCGGCCGCTATCCGGCCACCCAACAGGTGCCCGACCCGACCGACCCCGAGCACGTCGTGGCGGGCGAGCGGGCGGTCGGCGCGATCTACGCGGTGCTGCGCGGGTACGGGCTCACCGGCGACGACGCGGTGGACGCCACCCGGGCGCTGCGCAGCGCCCTGCACGGCTTCGTCTCCCTGGAGGCCGCCGGTGGCTTCGGCCTGCCGCGCGAGGTGGACCGCTCGTACCACCAGTTGGTCGCCGGCCTGGACGTCTCGTTCCGCTCCTGGCCGGACACCGGGCTGGACGCGGACCAGCAGGACCAGCAGGACCAGCAGGATCAGCAGGATCGGGGGTGACGGCTCGGCCTCGCTCTGGTCCTCGTCGGGGTGGCCGGCACCATCCTGCTGCGCCGTCCGTCTGACGCGCCGTCCGCCATCGGGTGATACCGGCCTCGCCCGTACCGCCGATTGGTCGTACCCTTCGGCGGGTGATTGACGGGGTGCGCGAACTGTCGGCGCGGCGGCTCTGGCCGCTGTGGACGGTGCTCGTGGTGGTCCTTCTGCTCGTCGGCTGCGGCCTGCCGACACTGCTGGTGGTGAACGTCGTACGCGAGGCTGGCGGCCGGGCCACAGTCGGCCGGATCGGCGCCTCCGCGACCGACGACCCGGCCACCGCGGCAGCCCGAGGGCTGGCCGATCGGATGACCGCCCAGCTCCAACGGCAGACCACGGCGCTGCTCGGCGGTGACCGGGCCGGTTTCCTCGCCGTCGCCGAGCCGGCCGCACACGTCGACCTGCGCCGCCGCTTCGCCGCACTGCGCGCGTTGAAGGTGACGGTCTGGCGCGCCGAGCCGAGCGGCCTGCCCGTGCCGGTCGCCGACAAGCCGGGCGAGTGGCGGCTGCTGGTGCGCTTCCAGTACTGCTTCGTGGCGCCGAACTGCCGACCCAGCCCGGTGCTGATCGGCACCCGCTGGCGGGAGAACGGCGACCAGCCCCGGCTGGTCGCGATGGAGGAATCCAAGTCCGCCGAGACCGGCACCCGGCCGTGGGAGATCAGCGACCTGGCCGTGGCGATCGGCGCGCGGACCATCGTCGCCACCACTCCCGCCCTGCGTGGCAGGCTGCCGGGCCTGCTCGCCCAGGCCGAAGCCGCCGCCAAGGTCGCCGACGGGTACGTGGTGGCCGGGTCGCCCCCGGACCGGTACCGGATCTTCTACGCCGGCCGCAACGAGTGGAAGCGCTGGTACGGCGGCGGACGACCGCAGTGGACCGGCGGCTACGCGGTGACCGTCGGCAGTGGTCACCACGAGGTGGTGCTCAACGCGGACGGGCTACCCAGCAGCGGTGCCGACGACCTGCTCCGACACGAGCTGACCCACGCCGCCTCACTGCCCGAGCGCGGCTATCCGGGCAAGACGACCTGGTGGCTGGTCGAGGGGCTGGCCGAGTTCGCGGGCGCGGGTGGGCAGCCGGTCGACCGGTACGAGGGGCTCGCCGAGGTGCGCGGGCTGGTCCGGGGCAGTTGGGACGGCCGGTTGGAGGGCATCACCCCCGCCGAGGACGCCCCGGCCGAGCGGGTCGGCGCCAGCTACGGCGTGGGCTACCTGGCCGTCCGGCACCTCGTCGACCGGTACGGACCACAGCGGCTGCTCGCCTTCTTCAAGGCCGTCGTGCACGAGCGCAAGCCGCTCGACGCCGCCGCCAAGGAGGCGTTCGGCGAGCAGTGGTCGACGCTGCACGACGAGTGCGTGGCGTACGTCCGCGCCGCCGCCGCCTAACCGGGGGGACGGCCGTACCATCGATGGGTGCGCCGCACCCACTCGCCGCGGCCCTTGCGCGTCACGCGGCCCCGCCTGTTCACCGCCCTGACCGCCGTCGCCGTTCTCACCGCCACCACGGCCGCCTCGTGCGGCGACGACGACGCCGATTTCGCCCTCGCGTCGGCGGCCAGGAGCGCGGTCACCGAGGTGATCGACGCGCCGGCGACGGTGACCGCCCGGGCCGCCGCCACCCTGACCGCTCCCGCCGACGGCACCCTGTCCAGCCTGAGCGTCCAACCTGGACAACGGGTCAAGCGTGGTCAGGTGCTCGCCGTGGTCGCCTCCCCGTCGGCACAGGACCGGCTGCGCCAGGCCAAGGAGGCGCTGGACGGCGCGAAGCGCGCCGGCCGGGGCGTCTCCACCGGCGACCTGACCGGTAGCCGGCGTGGCACCGACAAGGCCGCCGACGAGGCGTTCGACGCCGCCCGCAAGGCCGCCGAGAAGATCGCCGACCCGCAGCTGCGGGACGCCCTGCTGACCCAGGTGACCTCCGCGCAGCGGCAGTACGCCGCCGCCGCGCGCAGCGCCGACCAGGCCGTCCGCGCGGTGCAGCGGGGGATCAGCGGGCTGAACTCCGCCGTCGGCGCACTGTCCGCGGCGCAACGGCTCCAGGCCCAGCAGGCGTACGACCTGGCGAAGGCGACCGTCGACGCGTTGACCCTGCGCGCCCCGATCGCCGGGGTCGTGCAGCCCGGCGGCACCCGGGCCGGCGGCGGCTCGACCGGTGACCTCGCCGGGCTGCTGGCGCAGGCCGGTGGCGGCCAGGTGTCCGGGCTCGACCCGTCGGTGCTGGGCGGTCCGAGCCAGGGCGGGCCGCCCGCCGGCGTGGACGACGCGGTGCCGGTCGGCGGGCGGGTCACTGCCGGCACGCCGGTGCTCACCGTGGTGGACACCGGGCAGTTGGGTCTGCTCGCCGAGGTGGACGAGACGGACGTGCTGCTGGTCAGGGCGGGCCTGAGCGCCACCGTGGAGTTGGACGCCGTCACCGGCGCCAGCTACGACGCCGCGGTCCGCTCGGTCGACGTACTGCCCACCAGCTCCGCGCAGGGCGGTGTCACCTACCGGGTACGTCTGACGCTCGGCGCCGGCAAGCTGGCCGAGGACGAGCCCGCCCCGACCCCGCGCCCCGGCATGAACGCGATCGTCCACCTCCGGGTACGCGAGGCGGCCGACGCGGTGACCGTCCCCGCCTCGGCGGTGTTCTCGGCCGACGGGCGGGACGCCGTCTGGGTGGTCCGCGACGGCAAGGCGGACCGGGCGCCGGTGACCGTCGGCGTCCAGGGGGCCGACCTGGTGCAGATCCTCGACGGGGTGCAGGCCGGTGACCGGGTGGTGGTGCGCGGCGCCGACCAGGTCCGCGACGGCCAGGACGTCCGGTGACCGAACCTGCCGCGTCGAGCCGGGACGGCGACGCGCTGAACCCAGCGTCGAGCCGGGACGGCGAAGCACCCTCGGGCCGGGACGCCGACGCAGCCTCGGGCCGCAACGGCGACCGGATCCCGGCCATCGAGGCGGTGGACGTGTCCCGGACGTACCAGTTGGACGGCGTGTCGGTCGAGGCGCTGCGCGGGGTGTCGTTGACCGTGCAGCAGGGCGACTACGTGGCGTTGGTCGGCCCGTCCGGCTCGGGCAAGTCCACTCTCATGCACCTGCTGGGTGGGCTCGACCGGCCAACCGGCGGCCGGCTGGTGATCGGCGGCCGGGACGTCAGTGCCCTCTCCCCGCCGGAGATGGCCACCCTGCGCAACGAGACGATCGGCTTCGTCTTCCAGGCGTTCCACCTGCTGCCGCGTACCTCGGCGGTGGAGAACGTGGCGTTGCCGTTGGTCTATCGCGGCGTACCGGCCCGGCAGCGCCGGGAGCGGGCGGCGGCGGTGCTCGGCCGGGTCGGCCTCGGTCACCGGCTGGATCACCGGCCCAACCAGATGTCCGGTGGCGAGCAGCAGCGGGTCGCCATCGCCCGCGCGCTGGTCACCGAACCGACGGTGCTGTTGGCCGACGAACCCACCGGCAACCTGGACAGCGTCACCGGCGCGGCGGTGCTGGAGCTGCTGGAGCGGCTGAACGCCGAGTCCGGGGTGGCGCTGGTGATGGTCACCCACGATCAGGAGGTGGCGGCACGGGCCCGCCGCCGGATCACCATGCGCGACGGCGTGGTGGTGGCCGACAGCGCCAGCGACTCCCCGACGACGGCGGCCGGCACCAGCGACGACGACCCGGCCGACGCCCATGATCGACCGCTGGCCGTTGATCAGGGTCGACCTGCGACACTGGTCCCCGCTCCCAGCGCGGAGCCCCGGTTCGCGTCCGGACGCGGCCCGGGGCACCCGCCCGGTGGCTCCGGTGGCGCCGCCGGAGCCACCGGGCGCCTTCCGCATCCGCCGGTCGGCACCGGAACGCATCCGCCGGTCGGCACCGGAACGCATCCGCCGGTCGGCAGCGGCGGGAACGACTCGTGAGGGTCGCGGAGGCGTGGCGGGTGGCGCTGGACGCGCTACGGGCCAACCGGCTGCGCAGTGCGCTCACCATGCTCGGGGTGATCATCGGGGTCGCCTCGGTGGTGCTGCTGGTGGCGATCGGCACCGGCACCAAGCAGCAGGTGGAGCAGCAGGTCGAAGGGCTCGGCTCGAACCTGCTGCTGGTGGTTCCCGGCAAGATCGAGGTGGGCACCGCGCCGGTGGTCTCGCCGCTGACGCTCAAGAACGTGGACGCGGTCACCCGGGTGGTCGGCGATCCCGATCGGGTGGCGGTGACCATCGCCTCCGGGGCGACCGCGCGGGCCGGTGCCCGCTCCGACTTCACCACCGTGCAGGGCGTACTGGAGACCACCCCGACCGTGTTCACCCGGTCGCTGGCCCGGGGCCGCTACCTCACCGGCACGGACGTGGACACCGGCCGGCGGGTGGCGGTGCTCGGCGACTCGGTGGCCCGGGCGCTCTTCCCCGACCGGGACCCGCTCGGCCAGCAGGTCGCGCTCGCCGGTGTGCGGTTCCGGGTGATCGGCGTCTTCGCGCCGCTCGGCCAGAGCCTCGGCGTCGACCGGGACGACGAGGTACACGTACCGGTGACGGCCGCGCAGCGGCTCTGGGGCACCCAGCGGGTGGACGGCATCGCGGTGAAGGCACCGGACCGGGAGCACATCGACGAGTTGGGCGAACGGATCGTCGCCGAGTTGAGCCGTCGACATCCGGACACCGAGTTCAGCGCGGTCACCCAGCAGCAGATCCTCGGTGTGCTCGGCGACATCCTCGGTGTGCTCACCGGCGTGCTGGCCGCCATCGCCGGCATCTCGCTGCTCGTCGGCGGGGTCGGCGTCTCGAACATCATGCTGGTCAGCGTCCGGGAGCGGACCCGGGAAATCGGGCTGCGCAAGGCGGTCGGCGCGCGTCCCCGCGACATCGGGGTGCAGTTCCTGCTGGAGGCGGTGCTGCTCACCACGATCGGTGGCCTGACCGGGATGGCGCTCGGCGTGGGCACCGCGCTGCTGGTGGACGCGCTGTCACCGATCCCGGCGGCGATCACCTGGTGGTCGCTGGCGCTCGCCTTCGGCGTCTCGGCGGTGGTGGGCATCGTCTTCGGGGTGGTCCCCGCCCAGCGCGCGGGTCGGCTCGACCCGGTGGTCGCGCTGCGTGCCGAGTGAACCAAGGCCGCGGGGGACAACGGGATTCCGGACGCAGGCGGGGAGATACCGGGAGCACGGATCGGGTGAACCAGAGACCGAAACATGATCAGTTGTACGAAGGGATCGCGCCGGTCACAGCCGTCCCGCTACCGTACTGGTAACACGCGCGTCGCCGGCTCGGCCCGGAGCATCCGTCGGGTTGGCACGCGCCGGGCATGGGATGGGTCGGTGAGCCATGGCCGGGTCGCAGTCCGACGGACGGCTGTCGGAGGTCAAGTTCCTCACCGTCGCCGAGGTGGCGACGGTCATGCGGGTGTCGAAGATGACGGTCTATCGCCTGGTGCACAGCGGTGAGCTCACCGCGGTCCGGGTCGGCCGGTCGTTCCGGGTGCCCGAGCACGCGGTGCACGAATATCTGCGGGGCGCCTTTCAGGAGACCGCCTGAGCCACCGGGCCGCCCGCCAAGTGCGACGTAACGGGCATCGGTGATCGCGCGGAGCCGGCATCGACGGGGCCGCGTTGGTCCTGCTGATGCTCTCCAGCTACCCTGGAGCCCGACCGAGACCCCACCGGTGCGCCCCGCCGCCCAGACTGGTCCGGTCCGTTGTCCGCAAGCGGTCGCCGTCGCCACCCGTGTGGTGTCATCCGGTCCGCCCCGCACGTTGCATCGAAAGGCTGTCTCGTATGGGCTCGGTGGTCAAGAAGCGCCGCAAGCGCATGGCTAAGAAGAAGCACCGCAAGCTGCTGCGCAAGACCCGCGTCCAGCGTCGCCGTCTCGGCAAGTGATCGCCGCCGGGCCCCTGGCCCGGCGTCCGGCGTCACTTGCCAAACTGTCGACCTCCGGAGGCTCAGGTGATCAGGCCGTGGTCGTCCCGGCTCGATCCCTCCTGCCGGGGTAGGTGCGTCAGATGACCCCCGGTAGCACCTCAGGTGCTCCGGGGGTCGTCGTCGTCACCGGTGTGGGCCGTTACCTCGGTGCCCACGTGGCGGCCCGGCTGGCCGCCGATCCGCGTATCGAGCGGGTCATCGGGGTGGACGCGCCGGACCCCGGTGCCGAGTTCACCGACCTACTCGACCGGGTCGAACGGATCCGCGTGGACTCCGCCTCGCTCGGCGGGCTGCTCGCCGACCTGGACGTCGACGCCGTGGTGCACCTGGCGTTGGTCAGCGCCCCCGACTCGCAACACGGTGGCCGGTCGGCGATGAAGGACCAGAACGTCATCGGCACCATGCAGTTGCTCGCCGCGTGCCAACGGGCACCCCGGCTGCGCAAGATCGTGGTCCGTTCGTCGACCGCCGCGTACGGGGTGTCGTTCCGCGACCCGGCGGTGTTCACCGAGGAGACCGAGCCGCGCGAGGTGCCACGCGGCGGCTTCGGCCGCGACATCCTCGACGTCGAGGGGTACGTCCGGGGCTTCCGACGCCGCCGGAGCGACGTCACCGCCACGGTGCTGCGCTTCGCCCCGTTCATCGGGTCGACCGCCGACACCACGCTGACCCGCTACTTCGCGCAGCCGTTCGTGCCCACCGTCTTCGGCCGCGATCCCCGGCTGCAGTTCCTGCACTTCGACGACGCGTTGGAGGTGCTGCACCGGTCGATCGTCGAGGACCATCCCGGCACCTACAACGTGGCCGGCCCGGGGGTGCTGTCGCTGTCCCAGGCGATCCGGCGGGCCGGTCGGGTGGCCGTGCCGGTGCTGGAACCGGGCCTGTCCGGCGCCGCCGCGCTGGCGCGCAACCTGGGCTTCGGTCGCTACGGCCTGGACCAGGTCGACCTCTTCGTGCACGGCCGGGTCGTCGACACGACCCGGCTGGAGCAGGAGTACGGCTTCACGCCGCGCTCCACCGCCGAAGCCTTCGAGGACTTCATCCGCGCCCACCACGGCGGGGTGGTCGTCACCCGGGGCCAGTTGGCCGCCGCCGAGCAAGTCGTGCTGGACGGCATCCGGCAGATCCGCTCCGCGGTGCGGGAGCGATCGTGACCGGGGCGGGGGAGGGGCGCGACGGGGCGGACGTCGGTCGTTTCGACGTACCGTCGCGGCCGACCGCGCCCGAGGCGGAGCCGGCGCGGCGCAACGGACACCGACCTGCGGCCCGGGTCGCGCCGACCCCCACGGCGGGCACCGCTCCCGCCGTGCCGGACCGGCCGGGGGACCACTGGGACAGCAAGGTCGCGAACGGCCTGGCGTTCCTGCGTCGGCGTCTCTCCGGCGACTACGAGGTCGACGAGTTCGGCTTCGACCCGGAGCTGACCGACGCGGTCTTCCACCCGCTGCTGCGGCTGCTCTACCGGGACTGGTTCCGCACCGAGGTCAGCGGCGTGGAGCACGTGCCGGTCGACGGCCCCGCCCTGGTCGTCGGCAACCACTCGGGCACGGTGGCGCTCGACGCGTTGATCCTCTCGGCGGCGCTGCACGACCGGCACCCCGCACACCGCTACCTGCGCCTGCTCGGCGCCGACCTGGTCTTCCGGATGCCGGTGGTGTCGGAGATCGCCCGCAAGACCGGCGGCACGGTGGCCTGCAACCCGGACGCCGAGCGGCTGCTCGGCGGAGGCGATCTGGTCGGCGTGTTCCCCGAGGGGTTCAAGGGCATCGGCAAGCTCTACGCCGACCGCTACAAGCTGCAACGGTTCGGCCGGGGCGGCTTCGTCTCGGCGGCGCTGCGTACGGGCACCCCGATCGTCCCGGTCGCCATCGTCGGCGGCGAGGAGATCTATCCGATGCTCGCCGACATCAAGCCCCTCGCGCGGCTGCTCAAGCTGCCCTATTTCCCGGTCACGCCGACGTTCCCCTGGCTCGGGCCGCTGGGCATGGTGCCGCTGCCGAGCAAGTGGCTGATCGAGTTCTGCCCGCCGATCCCCACCGCGCACCTGACCGACTCCGCGGACGACCCGTTGGTGGTCTTCAACCTCGCCGACCAGGTGCGGGAGACCATCCAGCAGACCGTGCACCAGCTGCTGGAGCGTCGGCCGGACCCGTTCGGCCCCTGAGTCGGCGCTACGGCGACTGGGTCAGCCCGCGCGTCGGCGGCGCTGCAACGCCAGGCCGGCGGTCACCGCGCCGACGACCAGTCCGGCCGCCGCCGTCGACGGTACGGCGATCTTGACCGCCCGTCGGCCGGTGCGGAAGTCCCGTACCTCCCAGCCGTGCTGCCGGGCCTGCCGCAGCAGCGCGCCGTCCGGGTTGACCGCCACCGCCCGGCCCACGGCGGAGAGCAGTGGCAGGTCGTTGGCCGAGTCGCTGTACGCGGCACAGCGGGTCAGGTCCAGGCCCTCCACGGCGGCGAGCTGGGTGACGGCCTCGGCCTTCGCCGGCCCGTGCATCAGGTCGCCCACCAGGCGCCCGGTGTACGCGCCGTCCAGCACCTCGGCCACCGTGCCGATTGCCCCGGTCAGGCCGAGCCGGGTGGCGATCACCCGGCCGATCTCCACCGGCGCGGCGCTGACCAGCCAGACGCGCTGGCCGGCGTCCAGGTGACGCTGGGCGAGCTGGCGGGTGCCGACCCAGATCCGGGGTGCCATCAGCTCGTCGAAGATCTCCTCCGCGAGGCGTTCCACATCGTCGATCCGCCAGCCCTCGACGAAGGCCAGGGCGGCCTCCTTGGCCTGGGACATGTCCCCGGCGTGCTCCCGGGCGAGCAACCGGAACCGCAGTTGCTGCCAGGCGAACCGGGCCAGGTCGGCGCTGGTGAAGTAGTTCCGGGCGGCGAGCCCACGAGCGAACCAGTAGATCGACGCGCCCTGCATCATCGTGTTGTCCACGTCGAAGAAGGCCGCGGCGGTCGGGTCCGGTACGGGTGCGGTCGCCGGCGCCAGCTCGGTCTCCGCCCAACCGGCGGTGTGACCCCGGGCGTCGGTGCTGACCGTCACCTTGCGGCTACGCGCCACGCGACTCCCCTCCTCGCCAGGTGCAAACGGATGCTCCAGCGAGGGTAGCCGGCATGCGATGTCGACCGGCCGGGCACACCGCGAACTGTGGCTCGGCCGGCCGGATTTTGGTATAGGAGAGAGTGCTCCCGGGGCGCGGCCTGGCCCCGGGCGGGGTCAGCGGGCGCCGGGGCAGGCGGCCGGGGCGGGGCCGAGGGTGTCGCTGGTCCTCGGTGCCGGCAGGCCGCAGCCGATCGCCGCGCGCAGTGCGTCCGAGCGCTCCCGGATGCTCTCCAGCAGCACCAGCGACCGCCGGGTCCGCTCCCGGTCGGCCCGGTCGGCACCGTCGAGCAGTTTGCCGACCGCCCGACGCTGGCTGGTGACGAAGGTGTTGACGGTGTCCAGGCTGGCCGCCTCGCCCCGCTGCACCGCCGCGGTGGTGAGCAGGCGGATGCCCTGCCGGGTGTCCGCGTCCATGTCGTCCAGGACCGCGCTGAACCCGAGCCGGTCACCGCGTAGCTCGGCGGCCTCGCCGAGCCGGGTCCGGGCGAAGTCCAGGAAGAGCTGGCCGCGGCTGATGTCCGAGCTGGCCAGGGCGAGCTGGGCACTCTCCTTCGACCGCTTCATGCCGTACAGCGCGTCGCCGGGGACCGCGTTCTCACTGGCGGCGGAGATACCGGACACGGCGATGGCGCCGACGGCGATGCCGATCAGGATCGCGCCCCGGGCTCGGGCCCGCCGGGCGGTGACAGCCGGTAGCAACGAGCCGCGTGCGCTGGCGGTACGAGTGGCAGCCGGTTCGCCGGCCGCCGGGGCGGTGCCGAGCCCTTCCCGTTCGGCGGTGGCGAGCAGCATCGCCCGCAGGCCGGTACGGAAGTCGGGGTCGACCTCGACCGTCGGCGGATCGGCGGCGAGCCGTTGACCCACCGCGACGAGCTGTACGAGCTGGCCGTCCACCCGGGACCGGACGTGGTGTCGCCGGCCGCCGTTGGCCTCGTCGAGAAGCTGCGCGAAACGCTCCGCGCGCCGACGAGAGGAGAGGATGTCGTCCACCGCAGGCACCTCCTCTCGCTGGTCACGGCCGGTCGGCCGCCGATCTTGCCAGCGACCGGGCGGCAGTGTGACACCACGGAGGTGAGGCCCCGCCGGGTATGCCGGTCGGACCTCGGTGACCCGGTCCTGCCGGGGCAACCACCGGTCGCACCCGGAGAAACGCGGCGGACCGGGCACGGGTTACGGGCCCGGCGGGGCGGAAATCACAGAAAGTGATGGTCGTCACCGGGCGGGACCGACCGTGAGCTGCCCGGACGTCGATCGACGCCCATCGGTCCCGCCGAGAAAAACCTACGGTTGGAAGCCGTCGGGCAGAAGCCGCGCCAGCGCGCGGACCGCCCGGTACTGGAGGGCCTTGATGGCACCTTCGTTCTTGCCCATCGCACGGGCCGTCTCGGCCACCGAGAAGCCCTGGAGGAACCGGAGCACGATGCACTCCTGCTGCTCCGGGTTGAGCTGCTTCACGGCGGTGAGCAGCGCGACGTTGGTGATGTGCTCGACCACCGCCGCCTCCGGGCTGCCCTCCGGGCCCCGGTCCTCCCGGTCCGCGTCGAGCACGTCGCCGGTGGTGACCTCCAGCCGGTACCGGCCGGACTTGAAGTGGTCCGCGACCAGGTTGCGGGCGATGGTCACCAGCCAGGCGCCGAGGTCACGGCCCTGCCAGGTGAAGCTGCCGATCCGCTTGAGCGCGCGCAGGAACGTGTCCGAGGTGAGGTCCTCGGCTAGCTGTCGGTTGCCCACCCGGAAATAGACGAACCGGAACACCGTGTCGACGTACCGGTCATAGATCAGGCCGAACGCCTCGGCCTCACCGGCCTGGGCCCGCTCGACGAGCGTCCAGACCTCGGTCGCCGGGTCGGACGGGTCCGGGCGGCTCGGAAAGCCGGTGGGAGTGGTGGGGGTGGCGGGAGCGGTGGCCGGCACCACCGGGATCACCGCCGTCTCGCCCGCCGAAACGTCCGCGGGCGCCGCTGGCGCGTCCCCGACGCGTCGGCCGCCCTGGGACGGCATGGTCGGCCGGGCCGGCACGCCGACCCGACCACCGGCCGGTTTCGCGTTCCCGCCCGGCACCGCTGGTCTTGGAGGCGGTTCGTTCTGGTGCGGCTTGTTGCGTGTCCGCTGCGCCGTGCCGTCGGCCCGCACGGCGTTGCCGTTCGGCTCGTCGAGCGGAGCGCGTGCCGCCGGTCGCTCGTTGACGTGGGAGCGAGCGGTTGGACTGGTCAGGCCGACGGGGCGGTCCGCGTAACCGAAGGTGGTCACCAGGCGGCCCCCGTCCCGTCGGTGGCCGGGCGGGCCGGTTTGTGGGTCGTCGGGGCGGACCGACCGGGCTTCCGGTCGGGCAGGACGGTTCCGGGGTGTGCCGACGGGCGGCAGTTCCCCTTGAGGTGCTGGTCCAATGCGCTCACAGGCACGGGGGCCTCCTCGGGCTGAGGGGTGTCGACTCACGGCAAATGGGGTGACCCGACCCGAGTGATGATAGGGCCAACGTCACCCGCGTGTGGCAAGTCCGTTACACAGGGCGGAAGTATTTCCCGCTGCGTCGCACCGGTGGCGGACCGGTTGTCCGTCGTGTGCGGTTGACTTCGACGCGGTCCGCTGATCCAGGATGGATGCCCTGGTCGGGGGCGCATTGTTCGTTCGGCTGAGCGGACCCTCCGAGCGGCGGCACGGGCCCGACCAAACCGTCGGTGGGTGACCCTGCGTGTCCCATCGAGAGGACCCGATCGGCTCACCCATGGCACGGTGGACCGTCCCGTGTACGGGACTGTTCCGGCACCGGTCCGCACGCCGTGCCGCCGTCCGTCGGGCGTGGCCTGTCGCCGCCCGCTGTGCCAGACTCGACCACCGTGCAGGACGCAGCCGCAAGCCTCGCGCCGAACCTCGCCGACCGGGTCCGCCGGGCGGCTCTCGACCACGGCGACCGGGCCGCGCTGCACTGGCGCGACCGGACGCTGAGCTGGTCCGAACTGGACGCCGCGGTGGACGCCGCCGCGCACGGCCTGGCCGCCGCCACACCATCCACCGACCCCGGCGGTACGCCGGCACGCGTCGCGATCGCCCTGCCCAACACCCCCGACTTCGTGGTCAGCTGGCTCGGCGCCCTGCGCGCGGGTCTGGTCGCCGTGCCGGTCAATCCCGGCTTCACCGCGCCGGAGCTGCGGCACGTGCTCGCCGACTCCGGCGCGTCGGTGCTGATCGGCACCGACCGGGTTCGGAGCCTGGTCGCCGAGGTGGCCACCGAACTGCCCGCGCTCACCGCCGTGCACGGCGCACCGCCGGCACCGGCCGTCGACGCCCCCGAGCCGCCAGCCCACCCACGCCGGGGCGGGGACGACCTGGCCGTCCTGCTCTACACCTCCGGCACCGAGGGACGACCCAAGGGCGCGATGCTCTCGCACCGCGCGTTGCTGGCCAACCACGAGCAGGTCGACCGGATCGAGCCGCCGGTCGTCGGGCCGGACGACACCGTGCTGCTGGCCCTGCCGCTGTTCCACGCGTACGGGCTCAACTCGGTGCTCGGATCGGTCGTCCACCATGGCGCGACCGGGGTGCTGCTCGACGACGTGGGGCCGACGGCGGGGCTGGACGAGATCGCCCGGCACCGGGTGAGCGTGCTGGTCGGCGTACCGTCGATGTTCCTGGCCTGGGCCGGCGCGGCCGAGGCGCGGGCGGCGACCGCCTCGGTCCGGGTCGCCGTGTGCGGTGCGGCGCCGCTGGAGCCGGCGGTCGCGGCGCGCTTCACCGAGGTCAGCGGTCACCCGGTGCACGTCGGGTACGGCCTCACCGAGACCGCGCCGGTGCTCACCTCCACCCTGGTCGGCGGTGCCGCCAAGGCCGGCTCGATCGGCCGACCGCTGCCGGGTGTGCGGCTGCGCCTGGTCGGCGCGGACGGGGTGGACCTGTGGCGGGACGGCCTGGCCACCCCCGACGACGACGCCGACGAGCTGGACATCTCCGACGTGGCGCCGGGCACCGACCCGGGGCAGATCGTCGTGCAGGGCCCCAACCTCTTTGCCGGCTACTGGCCGGACGGCCGGGACGGCCCGGACGCCGACGGCTGGTGGGGCACCGGCGACATCGCGTACGCCGACGAGGACGGCGACCTCTTCCTGGTCGACCGGCTCGGCGAGCTGATCCTGGTCAACGGGTTCAACGTCTATCCGCACGAGGTCGAGCTGGTGCTCGCCGGGCACCCCGGGGTGGCCGAGTCGGCGGTACTGGGTGTGCCGCACCCGCGGACCGGCGAGACTGTGCGGGCGTACGTGGTGCCGGCGCCGGGGCGGCCGGTGACCGGCGAGGAACTGCTCACCCACTGCGCGCGGAACCTGGCCCGGTTCAAGTGCCCGAGCGCGATCGAGTTCGTCGACGCACTGCCGCACTCGGCGATCGGCAAGGTACGCAAGACCCAGCTCCGGTCCGAATCGCCGGCCGACGCCGACACCCGCACGGAGGTAACCGATGTCCACTGACGCCCGGCTCGCCCTGATCACCCGACCCGGCTGCCACCTGTGCGACGACGCGAAGGCGGCGCTCGACCGGGTGGTGGCGGTCACCGGGGACAAGTGGGTCGAGTGGGACGTCACCGGCGACGAGGGGCTGGAGCGGGAGTACGGGGACCGGCTGCCGGTGGTGCTGCTCGATGGCAAGGAGCACGGCTACTGGCGGGTCGAGGAGGACCGACTGCTGCGGGACTTGACCACCCCGCAGCTCTGAGCGGTGCCCTAGGGTGCTCGGATGACCCCCGCGCACCCGCACCTCGTCTGGGACTGGAACGGCACCCTGCTCAACGACCTCAGCCTGATCGTGGCCGCCTACAACGTGGCGTTCGCCAGCTCCGGGGGCCCGACGGTGACCTCCGACGAGCACCGGGTGCGGTTCCGCCGTCCGATCGCCGAGTACTACGCCGACGTGCTCGGCCAGGCCGTGGACGACGAGGAGTTCGGTCGGCTGAGCCGGATCTTCCACGACGCGTACCGCGACGGGCTGACCACCTGCGAGCTGGCCGCCGACGCACGGACGGCGATGGCCTCCTGGCCGGGCAGCCAGAGCCTGCTCTCCATGTGGTTCCACGAGGAGCTGGTGCCGACCGTGCACGCCCGTGGGCTGACCGGCCACTTCCTCCGGGTGGACGGATTTGTCCCGGTGGACGGCATGCGGGCCACGGTCGGCGGCGACAGCAAGGCCGAGTCGCTCCGACGGCACCTGGCCGAGCTGGGTGTGGCCGGCTCCTCGGCGGTGCTGATCGGCGACACCGTCGACGACGCGGACGCGGCGCTCGCGGTGGGCGCGCGGGCGGTGCTCTACAGCGGCGGTCACAGCGACCCGGCCGTGCTGCGCGCCTCGGGTCACCCGGTGGCCGACACCCTCACCGAGGCGGTGGCGCTGGCCGGGGAGCTCAGTTTCGTAGGTAGGTGAGGACGGCCAGCACCCGCCGGTGCTGCTCGGTGTCCGGCGGCAGGGTGAGCTTGGTGAAGATGTTGCGCACGTGCTTCTCCACCGCGCCGTCGCTGACCACCAGGGCACGGGCGATGGCGATGTTCGACCGTCCCTCGGCCATCAGGGCGAGCACCTCCCGCTCGCGCGGCGTCAACTCGCGCAGCGGGTCGTCCCGGCGGCGTCGGGCGAAGAGCTGGCCGACCACCTCCGGGTCGAGCACGGTGCCGCCGGCAGCCACCCGGCGCAACGCGTCCAGGAACTCGTCGATGGCGGCCACCCGGTCCTTGAGCAGGTAGCCGATCCCGCCGCCGCCGGCACCGCCGGTGGTGGCCAGCAGGTCGTCCGCGTACGACACCTCGACGTACTGGGACAGCACCAGGATCGGCGTACGCGGCACCAGCCGGCGCGCCTCCACCGCGGCCCGCAGCCCCTCGTCGGTGTGCGACGGCGGCATCCGGACGTCGACGATCGAGACGTCCGGTCGGTGCTCCACCACCGCCTCGATGAGCGCGTCGCCGTCCCCGACGGCGGCCACCACCTGGTGCCCGCTCTCGGTCAGCAGCCGCACCAGCCCTTCGCGGAGCAGGACGGCGTCGTCGGCGATCACGATGCGCATGGCTGTGTTGTCTACCACGTCCGGCCCGCCACGGCGGCTCGGCGCGGCAGCCGGTCGTTCACAGCGGTAGCTCCGCGCGGACCTCGGTGGGCCCGCCGGCCGGGCTGACCACCACCAGTTCACCGCCGGCGGCCCGGACCCGGTCGGCGATGCCGGCCAACCCGTGCCCCTTGGCCAGGTGTGCGCCGCCCTGCCCGTCGTCGCCCACCTGCACCCGCAGCCCGGTGCCCTGCCGGACGACGGTGACCAGGCACTCGGTGGCCCTGCTGTGCTTGGCGACGTTGGTCAGCGCCTCGGCCACCACGAAATACGCGGTGTTCTCCACCGCCGGGTCGAGTCGCCCGCCCGGCGTGCCGAGCTGCGGGTCCACCTGTAGCTCGATCGGGATCAGTCCACGGCCCGCGAGCGCGGCCAGGGCGCTGGGCAGGCCCCGGTCGACCAGGATCGGCGGTGCGATGCCCCGGGACAGCGCCCGCAGCTCGGCCAGCGTGTCCCGGGTCTGGGTGACCGCCTCGTCGATGGTCCGGCCGGCCGCCTCCGGGTCCGAGGCGAGCTGGAGTCGGGCCCGGCTCAGGTCCATCGCAAGCCGGACCAGGCGTTGCTGGGGGCCGTCGTGGATGTCGCGCTCCAGCCGGCGCAGCGCGGACGCCTCGGCCGAGACGGCCGCCCGCTTCTGCTCCTCCAGCACGGTGATCCGGTCCCGCATCTCGGCCACCCCGGTCAGCATCGCCCGGGCGAAGCTGGCCTGGAGCAGCGCACAGCCCCGGACCACGATCGGCAGGGTGATCAGGAAGAACACCCCGATCGCGGTGTACAGGCCGATCCGCGCGGTGGTCGAGTCACCCAGGCCGAGCAGTTGGGCCAGATCGCTGTCGCCCTCGCCGTCGGCCCGGGGCAGCGCCCAGTCGTACGCCCAGTAGAGCGAGCCGGCGATCGTGCCCGCCCACCAGGTCAGCGCCACCACGAACGTGGTGACCGCCACGATCAGCCGCAGCACGCCATGTGCCAGGTCGAGCCAGGACTGGGCGTCCCGCATCGGCACGAAGATCCGCCGCCAGGCGTTCGCCCCCGCCTCGGCCAGCCGGTAGTGCGGCCGGATCCGCGGTTGCCGGAGCACGGCGGGCAGCCGCAGCCGCTCGATGTCGGCCAGCCCCCGGGCGGCGTACAGGGTTCCGCTGAGGATCGGCAGGCCGATCACCGTGACCACGAGGCCGACGCCGACCGCGAGGCCGACGACCAGGACGACGAAGCTCGCCAGGGCCAGGGGCAGGCCGAGCAGTACGTACCCGGAGTCGACGAAGAGCTGTCGGGGGATGCTCGGCGCCAGCGCGGGCTGGTCGCCGGTCGCGGCAACGGCGGTCATGACCACAGGCTAGGCACCGCAACTCCCACCCCCCATCCCGTCGCCCCGCCTCTCGCCCGTAGTGCTGTCCCTACCCCGTCCCGCCCCTTCCGCGCCCGCCCCCCGCCCGTCGATCATGTAGTTGCTGCCGGTGATACGTCCGCTATGCATGGGATGTCCGGGCAGAAAGTGCATGATCGACGAGGAGGGGGGTGGTGGTGGGGGAGACGGGGCGGGAGGGGGTCGTGGGATTGGTCAGAGAAGTCGGGATTGAGCAATAATCGCCGCGGCGGCGAGGGGTGGCGGGCCGTTGGATCGATCTTGCGGAATGGAGGTGCTGGTGGAGCCGCGTCGCGCAGCGACAAGATCGCGATTTGTGCACGTCTTCACAAGCGCCTACTCTGTAGCTCCGACGCGCCCTGCTAGCACAGCCGGAAACCTCGGTCGCCAGCGGGAGTCCACAAGCGGCCGACCAGCGGAGTTGGCCGAGGATCGCACCGCACGGAGTCTCATGAGTCAGCACCGTCACCCAGGCGCGCCCGGCCGCGCCGGTGCCGTACCGACGCTCCCGGATCTGCCCGAGGCGACCGTCGCGCGGCTCCCGGAATACCTGCGCGCGCTGCACAACCTCGCCGACGCCGGGCACGAGACGGTCTCCAGTGAGGGCCTGTCCGCCGCCGCCGGCGTCAACTCCGCCAAGCTCCGCAAGGACCTCTCGCACCTCGGCTCGTACGGCACCCGGGGCGTCGGCTACGACGTCACGTTGCTGATCGAGCAGATCGAGTACGTGCTCGGGCTCACCCAGCGCCGGGCGGTCGCCCTGGTCGGCGTGGGTAATCTCGGTCACGCTCTGGCTGGCTACGACGGCTTCGCCGGCCGGGGCTTCCGGATCGCCGCACTGCTCGACGCCGATCCCTCCCGGGTCGGCGAGGAGATCAACGGCCTGGTCGTCCGGCACGTCGACGAGCTGCCGGCGGTCGCCGTGCAGGAGTCCATCGCGATCGGCGTCATCGCCACCCCGGCCGCCGCCGCTCAGCGGGTGGCCGACCAGTTGGTCGCGGTGGGCGTGACGAGCATCCTCAACTTCGCGCCGTGCGTACTCTCGGTCCCGGAGGGGGTCGACGTGCGCAAGGTCGACCTCGCCATCGAGCTGCAGATCCTGTCCTTCCACGAGCACCGCAAGGCGTCGCTGACCGCCCTGCCGGGCGGGCTCGCGGCCACCGAGACCCAGGAGGCGATCGGCACGTGAAACTGCTCGTCGTCGGCGCGTCCTACCGCACCGCCCCGGTCGCCACGCTGGAGCAGCTGGCCGTGCCTCCCGCCGACCTCACCCGCACCCTGGACCGCCTGGTCGCCCAGCCCTACGTGACCGAGGCGGTGCTCGTCTCCACCTGCAACCGGGTGGAGGTCTACGCCGCCGTCTCCGGTTTCCACGGGGGTCTCGGCGACATCTGCGCCGTCCTGGGTGAGCAGGCCGGCAGCTCGCCGGCGGCGCTCGCCAGCCACCTGTACGTGCACTACGACGCCGCCGCCGTGGACCACGTCTTCCGGGTCGCCACCGGACTGGACTCGATGGTCGTCGGCGAGGCGCAGATCCTCGGCCAGTTGCGTGACGCGTACCACTGGGCCACCGGCGCCGACTCGGCCGGCCGGCTGCTGCACGAGCTGATGCAGCAGGCGCTGCGGGTCGGCAAGCGGGCCCACGCCGAGACCGGCATCGACCGGGCCGGCCAGAGCGTGGTCACCGCCGCGCTGGAATTGGCCGCCGGGCACCTCGACGGCGACCTCGCCGGCCGTCCGGCCCTGGTGGTCGGGGCCGGCGCGATGGGGTCGCTCGGGGTGGCCACGCTGTCCCGGCTGGGCGCCGGGCCGCTCACGGTCACCAACCGGGGCGCCGACCGTGCCGTCCGGCTCGCCGAGTCGTACGGGGCGAGCGCCGCGCCGATGGCCGAGCTGACCGACACCCTCTCCACAGTGGACATCGTAGTGGCCGCCACCGCGTCCACTGAACCGGTCCTCACCCGATCGGTGGTCGGCCGGGCGTTGGCCGACCGGGACCCGTCCCGGGGCCCGCTGGTCCTGCTCGACCTGGCCGTTCCGCGCGACGTCGAGGAGGGCGTCGCCGAGCTGTCCGGCGTCGAGGTGATCGACATCGACCGGATGGCGTCGCTGCTCGCCGACGGCCCGGTCGCCGCGGACGCCGCCGCCGTCGAGCGGATCGTCGTCGGCGAGGTGGAGGGCTTCCTCACCTGGCTGCGCGGCGCCGACGTGGCACCCACCGTGGCCGCGCTGCGCGGCCGGGCCGACGACGTGGTCACCGCCGAGCTGCGTCGCCTGGCCCAGCGTCGCCCGGACCTCGGCGACGACCTGCGCGCCGAGGTCGCCCGCACCGTGCACCGGGTGGTCCAGCGGCTGCTGCACCAGCCCACCGTGAAGGTCCGCCAGTTGGCCGCGGAGCCCGGCGGCGACCAGTACGCGGCTCTGCTGCGCGAGCTGTTCGACCTCCAGGTGCCGCAGACCTCGCCGGTGGACACCGTCCCCGACGTGATCACCCCCGACCTCGGCGCGGCGATCGCCGGCACCGACCCGGTGCTGGGCGTGGACGCCGCCGAGTCGACCCCGCCCACCGGAGGTGCGCGATGACCGCCCCCCTGCGCCTCGGCACCCGGGGCAGTGCCCTCGCGATGGCCCAGTCCGGCCAGATCGCCGAGGCGCTGACCGCCGCCACCGGCCGCGCGGTCGAGCTGGTCGAGGTGGTCACCGCCGGCGACCGATCGAGCGCTCCGGTGCACCGGCTCGGCGTCGGGGTGTTCGTCTCCGCGCTGCGCGACGCGCTGACCGCCCGGACGATCGACTTCGCGGTGCACTCCTACAAGGATCTGCCCACCGCGGCCGCCGGCGGTCTGCACATCGCGGCCGTGCCGATCCGGCAGGACCCGCGCGACGCGCTGGTCGCCCGGGACGGCCGGACGCTCACCGAGCTGTCGGCCGGTGCCACCGTGGGCACCGGCGCGCTGCGCCGCATCGCCCAGCTGCACGCCCTCGGCATGCAGCTGGAGGTCACCCCGATCCGCGGCAACGTGGACACCCGCCTGGGGCGGGTGCTCGGCCCAGAGGCCGACCTCGACGCGGTCGTGCTGGCCCGGGCCGGGCTGGCCCGACTCGGCCGGACCGACGTGATCACCGAGACGC
This sequence comes from Micromonospora vulcania, assembly GCF_042658605.1. Taxonomy (NCBI): domain Bacteria; kingdom Bacillati; phylum Actinomycetota; class Actinomycetes; order Micromonosporales; family Micromonosporaceae; genus Micromonospora; species Micromonospora vulcania. Next base: position 82,414 of record NZ_JBHSQS010000001.1, read on the forward strand.
TGGACCCGATGCTGATGCTGCCCGCGCCCGCCCAGGGCGCGCTGGCCGTGGAGTGCCGGGTCGACGACCAGGACCTGGTCGAACTGCTCGCGGTGCTCGACCACGCACCGACGCGCGCCGCGATCACCGCGGAGCGCGCGCTGCTGGCCACCCTGGAGGCCGGGTGCAGCGCACCCGTCGCCGCCTACGCCGTCATCGCCGAAGGCGAGCCGACCGGCTCGGACGCCACTGGTGTTGACACTGATGAGCTCTACCTGCGCGGGGCGGTGATCAGTCCGGACGGCACTCGTGACCTCCGGCTGTCCCGCACCGGAACGCCCGCCGACGCGGCGGAGATCGGCAAGGCACTCGCCGCCGAACTCTTCGAACTCGGCGCCGACTCGATCCTCGGCCACGAAGGACACACCGGCCCGGGGACCCAGCAATTTGGGAGCACAGAATGACCCGCACCCGTAAGCCCGTCGGTCGTATCGCGTTCGTCGGGGCTGGCCCCGGCGACCCGGGCCTGCTGACCCGTCGGGCGCACGACGCCCTGGTCGACGCCGATCAGGTGATCTACGACCGGGGAGTCCCGGAGTCGTTGCTCGCCGTCGTCCGCGCCGAGGCCAGGGACGACGCCGAGTTCACTCCGGCGGAAGGCGCTCCGGGGGACGTGGCGAAGGTGCTGATCTCCGCGGCCCGGTCCGGCCTGAACGCGGTGCACCTGGTCGCCGGCGACCCGTTCGGCCACGACTCGGTGGTCAAGGAGGTGCAGGCGGTGGCCCGCACCGCCGCCCACTTCGAGGTGGTGCCGGGCGTCGGTCAGGCCGAGGGCGTGGCCACCTACGCGGGCGTTCCGCTGCCGGGTGTGCGTACCGCCGCCGACGTCGAGGACGTCAGCGCACTGGACTTCGAGGCGCTGGCCACGGCCGTCGGGCGGGGTTCGCTCGCGCTCGCGGTGGACGCCGGTGACCTCGCCGCCGTCCGGGACGGGCTGCTCGCTGCCGGGGTCGACGGCACCACCGGCGTCGGGGTGACCGGCGACGGCACCGGCGAGACGCAGTACACGACCACGTCGACCGTGGACAGCTTCGTGGCCGCCGCGCTCGGTTTCACCGGCCGGGTGGTGCTCACCGTCGGTGTCGGCGTGGGTCAGCGCGACAAGCTGAGCTGGTGGGAGAACCGCCCGCTGTACGGCTGGAAGGTGCTGGTCCCGCGTACCAAGGAGCAGGCCGGCGTGATGAGCGCCCGGCTGCGTGCGTACGGGGCGATCCCGTGCGAGGTGCCGACCATCGCGGTGGAGCCGCCGCGTACCCCGGCGCAGATGGAGCGGGCGGTCAAGGGCCTGGTCGACGGCCGGTACGCCTGGGTGATCTTCACCTCGGTGAACGCGGTCCGCGCGGTCTGGGAGAAGTTCGCCGAGCACGGGCTGGACGCCCGGCACTTCGGTGGCGTCAAGATCGCCTGCATCGGTGAGGCGACGGCGGACGCGGTCCGCGCGTTCGGCATCCAGCCGGAGCTGATCCCGACCGGGGAGCAGTCCTCCGAGGGGCTGCTGGCCGAGTTCTCGCCGCACGACGAGATCCTCGACCCGGTGGGCCGGGTGCTGCTGCCGCGCGCCGACATCGCCACCGAGACGCTCGCCGCCGGGCTCACCGAGCGCGGCTGGGAGGTCGACGACGTGACCGCGTACCGGACGGTACGGGCCGCGCCGCCGCCCGCCGAGATCCGGGACGCGATCAAGTCGGGTGGGTTCGACGCGGTGCTCTTCACCTCGTCCTCCACCGTCCGGAACCTGGTCGGCATCGCCGGGAAGCCGCACGCGCGTACCGTTGTTGCTGTCATCGGGCCCAAGACGGCGGAGACCGCGACGGAGTTCGGCCTGCGGGTCGACGTCCAGCCGCCGCACGCCTCGGTGCCCGACCTGGTGGAGGCGCTCGCCGCCTACGCCGTCGAGCTGCGCGAGAAGCTCGCCGCCATGCCGGCCAAGCAGCGTCGTGGTTCGAAGGTGCAGGGGCCGACCGCCCTCCGCTTCCGGTAGTCGCACGAGGAGGCTCCGCATGCCGTACCCCGAGATCCGGCCCCGTCGGCTGCGCCGCACCCCTGCGGTGCGCCGGCTGGTCTCCGAGACACGGGTCGACCCGGCCGAGCTGATCGTGCCGATGTTCGTCAAGGAGGGGCTGACCGAGCCCCGGGCCATCGCGTCGCTCCCGGGGGTGCTCCAGCACTCCCGGGACTCGCTGCGTAAGGCTGCGGTCGAGGCGGTCCAGGCCGGCGTCGGCGGGATCATGCTGTTCGGCGTGCCGGAGCAGCGGGACCCGACCGGGTCCGGCGGCATCGACCCGAACGGCATCCTGAACGTCGCCATCCGGGACGTGGTGGCCGAGGTGGGCGACGCCACCGTCGTGATGAGCGACCTGTGCCTGGACGAGTTCACCTCGCACGGGCACTGCGGTGTGCTCACCCCGAGCGGCGACGTGGACAACGACGCCACCCTGGCCGCGTACGCCGAGATGGCGTTGGCCCAGGCCGCCGCCGGGGTCGGCATGGTCGGGCCGTCCGGGATGATGGACGGCCAGGTCGGCGTGGTACGCCGGGCGCTCGACGCCGCCGGGCACCAGGACGTGGCCGTGCTGGCGTACGCGGCGAAGTACGCCTCGGCCTTCTACGGGCCGTTCCGGGACGCGGTGGAGTCGGCCCTGGAGGGCGACCGGCGCACCTACCAGCAGGACCCGGCGAACCTGCGCGAGTCGCTGCGTGAGGTGGCGCTGGACGTCGCCGAGGGCGCCGACATCGTGATGGTCAAGCCGGCGCTGCCCTACCTCGACGTGGTGTCGGCGGTGCGGGCCGCGGTGGACGTCCCGGTCGCCGCCTACCAGGTCTCCGGTGAGTACGCGATGGTCGAGGCGGCCGCCGCGAACGGCTGGATCGACCGGGAGCGCGTGATGCTGGAGACGCTCACCTCGATCAAGCGGGCCGGCGCGCAGATCATCCTCACCTACTGGGCAGTCGAAGCCGCCCAGCTCCTGCGCCAGCGTTACTGACCGCCCCCCGCCCGCGCGCCTGCCACCCGCCCGCGCGTCGCGCGTCTGCTCCAAGATCGCGCTCGATCCGTGAAGTAGTGGCCTTGTCGCTTCAGGATGCCACTACAACCAGGATCGAGCGCGATCTTGCCGATCGTCGGGTGGTCAGTCGTCGTTGGCGATGGTGCCCGTTCCCAGCGGGTCGGCCAGTCGTAGGCCGGGTACGCCGGCCACCACGATGGTCAACTTCTCGTTCGACTCCCGCTTGCGGTCGCCGCGCACGGTCACCGGGAAGGTGACCGACGTCTGCCCGGCGGCCAGCAGCTTGCAGCCGACGTACGGGTCGAAGTCCGAGCCGACCTGCGCCGTGCCGCCAACGGTGGCGGCGCAGAGCAGCACCGGCTGGGACAGCGGCCGGGACACGGTGGCGGTGAAGGTGAGCGGCCGGGTGCCCTGATCGCCCTCGACCACCGCCGCGTCGGCGACGGTCAACGACGCTCGGGACCGGAACCGGGCCACCTGCGGGTCATGGTCGCTGGAACCACGCGACCCGTCGCCGGTGAACTCGGCCGGCCAGTCCGCGTTGATGTGCGCGGCCCGCACCTGCACCAGGTCGGCGTAGAGCGCGTCGTTGACGAACAGGTGGTCGAGCGTCTGCGCCTGCCCCTCGAAGCTGTACGAGTAGGCGGAGGCCGGGACGTCCGCGACCAGGTTGTCCCACAGGCTGTGCAGGCCCGCCTCGTAGAGCGGGGCGAGCTGGTCCGACGGGGTGGGCGAAGTGCCGGTGGCGATCGGGTCGTCCGGGCGGGGGAAGACGTTCAGGTCGCCGCCGTAGACCACCCGGGCGTGCGAGTCGGAGGCCTCGATCGCGGTGACGATCGCCGCGCCGTACGCCGCCTGCTCCCGCCGCTGCCCGACCCGGCTGTCCGGGCCGGAGGAGTAGTGGTTGCTCAGCGCGTACAGGGTGAACCGCTCGGTCGAGCCGGGCGTTGCCGCCACGGTGAACTTGCCCAGCTGGGGAGCACGGGTGAAGACGTTGTTCCCGTCCTTGCCCGTCGAGGTGTCGACGTCGGCCGGCAGCACCGCGTTGAGCGCCTTCGGGTTCTGCACGTCGGCGTTGGCCGGCAGCCCCGCAGCGCGGTACTGGACCGTCGGTGCCGAGCCCAACAGCGGGTCGTTCGCCGTCGCGGCCGGCAGCGAGAGCCGGTCGGTGCGGTACAGGAACGCGGCGGTGATGCCCCGGGCGTCCGCGCCGGTCCGGTCGTAGGTCGCGGCGTACGCCGGCCCGCCGGCCGCCGCCACCGCGAGTGCCAACTCCTGGATGCTGTCCGGAGCGCCGTCGGCGTTGTCGGTGTCACCGCAGGCCAGCGCGGCACCGGAGACGGTGCAGATGTCCTGGTCCTCGGCCTCCTGCACCAGGATCAGGTCCGGCGCGTGCAGGTCCGTGACGATCTGGTCGGCGAGCGCGGTGAGGTGCTCGCGGTAGTCGGCCTCGCTGCTCGGCACGTAGTCGAACGGCGGGTCGACGCCCGGGCAGCCCGCGTTGCCGGTGAAGTCGCAGCCGTCGAACGGGTCGTCCCGGTAGTCGTACAGGTTCTCCACGTTGTAGGTGGCGACCGCCACCTCCTGCGACCGGTCGGCCGGCTGCGGCGGGTTGTTCCTCGACGGGTCGGCCCCGGCGTCGAACTCCGCCCGCTCGACCTGCACGCCGTACTTCTCGAACGAGTAGTAGACCCCGCCGACCGCGTCCGCGTGCAGCGTGTCGAAGGTGTGTGCCGGCGGGAGCAGCGCGGTGCTGTCCCCGGCGGTGGCCTTCACACCCATGCTGCCGAGCATCACCCGCTGGCCGTTGCCGTCGTCGAAGCGGCGGGTCGGGTCGTTGTCGAGCGGGTGCGAATCCCGGAACACCCGCCGGGCGTACGGGTCGGCGCGGTCCAGCAGCGGATCGTCGCGGTCGACGACCCACAGCTCGGCGTCGGCCGTGGAGGAGAAGACGTCCCGGCCGCTCACCGCGCCGCTACCCGCGCGTACGCGTAGCCGGGCGCCCTCGTGCCGCTCCCAGAAGCGCTGTGCGTCGGTGAACTCGGCCGGCGGCACCGCGTCGGTCACCGCGACCGCGGTGTCCACGGCCAGGCCGGTGGCGATCCGGCGGACCAGCGACGCACCGGAGAGCTGGGTGAGGTTGAAGTATTCCGACACCCGGGCGCGGAGCACCACCTCGTCGCCGACCGTCGGAACGTAACCGCCGATCAGCGAGGTGAACGTGCCCATGAACACGAAGATGCCGTCCGAGCTGGTCGCGTCGCCGTCGGTGTCACCCGTACGGCTCTGCAGGAAGAACCCGTGCTGCTCCGCCCCGGCCGCCGTGCGGGCCAGGGTCAACTGGGTGATCACGCCGCGTACGTCGTACAGCGTGCTGCTGGTGCCGTTGCCGCTCGCCGGTGCGAGCGGCGAGCGGTCGGCCGGCCCGGACTCGGCGTCGGTGGTCGGACCCTGCACCTCGCCGACGGTCAGTTCCCTGGTCACCTGCACGACCAGCGCGCAGCTTGCGGTGCCGCCGTCCGCGTCGGTCGCGGTGACCGTGACGGTGTACGCCCCGGCGGCGAGGTCAGCACTCGTGCCGACCGTGGCGCGTGCGGTGCCGCCCACCCCGTCGGCCGGGGTGAACGCGGTGCGGGTGATCGAGCCGGTGGCCGGAGTCGGGCTGATCCCGGTGACCGCCAGGTCCACGATCGTGTCGTCGGGGTCGGTGGCGGCGACCTCGCGGGTCGCGGCCGTGCCGGCGGCGGTGACCAGTGGTCCGCCGCAGGTGAGCGTGGCCGGCACGTCGACCGGCCCACCACCGTCCACGGTGTGCGAGCCGAGCCCGTCGAAGGTGTCGACCGGGAAACCGGCCCACTGCGCGGCGGGGTCGAACGCGTCGGACGGGTCGGTGTCACCGGCGGTCACGCTCGGCAGCCGGCGCAGCGTGTTGTCGGCGGTGCTGGTGGCGCCGGCACCCCACTCGGCGCCCGGGTCGACGCCCACCTGACCGATCGAGTCGAGCACGGTGGTGCCCCGGCGCAGCACGACCGCGTCGTCGCCGTTGAACAGGCTCGCAGCGGTGGTCTGGTCCGCCTGGGCGAGGATGGCGGCCCCGGCCGACGAGCTGGCGAACACGAACGCGTCGCCGGCCGCCACCGTCCCGGTCAGCGCGATGGTGGTAGCCGTCGTGGAGCCGTTGAAGAAGAGCTGGAGCTGGTAGCCGCCGGCAGTGAGGTCGACCGCGGCACCGGTGCCGTTGAACAGCTCGATCGCCTTGTTGTTGGACGAGCCTTCGACGTACTCCGAGATGAACAGGTCGGTGGGCGCGGCGCTGGCCGCGGTGGGTGCGACGCCGAGGGCCGTGACGGTCACGGCGGCGGTCGCGGTCGCGAGCGCGGCGATGGTGCGGCGCGGGCGCATAGGGCCTCCACGATGGGCGGACGGGGGTCAACGCACGTTAAGGTGCGCGCCTGTCCAGCGTCCATCCCCCATAGGACAGTTTCGTGAATTCCTCAGCGGGGCGGATCGATGCGGTGCACCAGCTCGGCGATGTCGACGCTGTATTCGCACCAGTCCCGGTCGGGCCGGTAACCCAGCTCTGCGTTGACCTTGAGCATCGCCTCGTTGGCCTGTGCGTTCCAGGTCTGCACCTCGGCCAGCTCCGGCTCGGCCGAGCGCAGCTCAAGCAGCATCCGGGCCTTGATCGCGCGGTCGATGCCGTAGCCCCGGTGGTCCTGCGCCACGATCGTGTCGTACTGGTCGGCACGGGTCGGGTGCTGTGCCGGGACGACCACCTCGGTCAGGCCGGCCACCTCGCCGCTCTGCTCGTGCCGGGCCAGCACGATGTACGGCTTCATGCCCCGACGGTGCAGCGTGTCCAGGCTGTCCCGCAGCCGCTGCGGGTCGTAGGAGCTGGGCCGCAACTCGCCGTCGTCGACGTCGCGGACCTCGGCCTTGGCCCGCGCGTACGCCTCGATCAGGTCGTCCGGCGGCCCGCCGGGGAAGAACTCCAGGTGGTAGCCCGCCCCGATGCCGGTGGCCATCTGGGCCAACTCGGCCCAGTCGACCGCCGCCAGGTCGAGCACGCTGCGCGTCTCGACGTACTCCCGGGTGAACCCGAGCGCCTCGTAGAAGCCGACCGCCGGCGTGTCGCCGACCACCTCGACCCCGATCGATCGGAAGCCCTCCTGGTAGACCCGGCGCGCGGCGCGTAGCACCAGGTCACGGCCGAGCCCGGCGCGCCGCACGGACGGGTGCACCAGCACCTCGAGCACGCCGATGTCGCCGAGGAGCAGGACGTGGACCTGCCCGAGGACCGTGCCCGGAGCACCGGGGTCGGTCGGCTCGGCCTGAGCGACCCAGGAGAGCCGCCGCTCGCCGGGCATCACCTCGGCGAGGTACTCCCGCAGGGAGGTCTCCCGCCACGGCGGGTCCTGCGGAAGATCGGCCGCCAAGACCGCGTTCAGCGTGGCCAGCAGGGACGCCATCTCGGCGGACGACGCGGTCCTGGGGTCCCACTCGCGCACCATCACCTGTCTAGCTTGCCGCTAACCGCTGCCCGGGGGAAGTGTCCAGTTCTCCAATGTACGCGGACGATCACTTCACGTGCGGCTGGCCTGTCCGTACCGGTTTGCGTTGTCGTAGACGTCCTGGGCGTACCGGCGCACGTCGTTGTACGACAAAATGGCGTTCCACCAGTCACCCGGAATGCTCAGGTTGCGGCCGTTCTTGCACAGGTAGTTGCCTGCCGCAAGGGCGGCGTCGTCCAGGTCGTGTGGGTCCTTGCGGCCGTCGTTGTCGGCGTCCGCGCCGATCTCCTGCCAGGTGGTCGGGATGAACTGCATCGGGCCGATGGCCCGGTCGAACTCGGTGTCCTTGTCGAGCGCCCCGCGGTCGGTGTCGATGATCCGCATCCGACCGCCGTTCCCGTCCAACCGCAGGCCGATGATCTCGGGAAGCACCTTGCCGTCCAGCCCCAACCGGGCGCCGTTGGCCGAGCCGTGCCCGGATTCGACCTGACCGATCGCGGCCAGCGTGGTCCAGCTCAGCGCGCAACTGCGGTTGGTCTGGCCGAGCACCAGCTCGGCGTAGCCGTACGCCTGCATGGCCGCCGGCGGAATCCCGACCTTGGCGCCGACCTGCTGGGCCCAGCCGGCGAGGACGTCCGAGGGGCGCCCGACGCCCACCGGTGGGCCGATCGGACCGCCGGTGGATCCACCGGCGGGCGGGAAGGTGCTGGTGAGCGGCGGACTGGTCGGGAACGGGCTGGTGGGCAGTGGCGCACCGCCGGGCAGCCCGGACGGCACCGCCGGCGGGACGGCCGTGGTCGGCGCGGCGGAGGCGTCGATCGCCACCGGCCGGGGCGCGCGGATGGTGGACGGGACGAGCACCGCGCCCGCCGCGGCGCTGGCGGCCACCAGGGCGAGCAGGAAGACGCCGGGCAGGGTGAGTCGGCCGCTCGGTCGCCGGGCCCACGCCCGGGTCGCCCGGGCCGCGGTCGCCGCCGCCTGGCGCGGCGGTGGCAGACGTACGGCGTGCGCGAACGGCACCCGCCGCCGCCGGCCCGGGTCTCCCGTCGGCGCGCTGGCGGCAACGTCCACCTTGGTGGCCGCCAGACCTGCGGCGGCGCTGGCCGAGGTCTCGGTCTTCGGCTCTTCAGCCGGGACGGTGTCGGTCTTGGTGTCGTCGGCCGGGACGGTGTCGGCCTTCGTGTCGCCTGCCGGGACGGTGTCGGTCTTCGGGTCTCCAGCCGGGACGGTGGCGGGCTTGGTGTCGTCGGCCGGGGCGGCGTCGGTCTTCGTGACGCCGGCCGAGGTGTCGGCCTTCGGGTCCGTGACCGGGACGGTGTCGGTCGTCGTGTCGCCGGTCCGGCCGGTGTCGGCCTTCGGGTCGTCGTCTGGCGCGTCGGTGCCCGGCCCGGCCGCCCGACTCTCGGCGGTCGGCTCGGCGGCCGGGCTCGACACGCCCGGGTCGGTGGCCGGCTTCGCCTCCACCTGATCGGCAGTGGGGGCCTCGGATTTCGGGGCCTGGGCGGGTGCGGTCGCCACGGTCTCCGCCGGTGGCGTGGGCTTGTCGGGGGCGCCGCCGCTCAGCCAGGGCCGGCGGGGGCGGGGCACGGCCCGGGGCACCGGATCAGGCGCAGCTCCGGAACCTTCGAGCGGCCCGTCCAGCGGCGCGGCCGGTCGAAGCGGTCGCACACGCGTTCTGTCCTCGCCGTCCACCACCCGTCGAGTATCACCCATGCCTCGCCGGGCGTCATTCCCGGACGTACCCTGTTGCCATGCCCCGGTACGAGTTCCGCTGCCGCGCCTGTGGTGACACCTTCGAGGTCAACCGTCCAATGGCGGCGGCCGGTGCGCCGGCCACCTGCCCGCAGGGCCACGACGACACCGTCAAACTGCTCTCCGCGGTCGCGGTCACCGGCCGGGGTGCGGGAGGTTCCGGCAACGGCGCCCCGGCGTCCTCCGGCGGCGGTTGCTGCGGCGGTGCCTGCGGCTGCTGATTGGGCCGATTTTCCGCCGCCCGGTGGGCCGGCCTTGCCGCGAACGGGTACGAGTGGCACTTTGAGGCGGCATCTGCCCGGCCGTTCTCACGATGCGTGACCTGGCGGACTCAGGCAGCATGAACCCGACGTCACGGGCGGAGGTTCCACGCATGTCGCCACGGATCCAGCTCCCGAGCGGTTGGGTGACCTTCGTGTTCACCGATATCGAGGGCTCGACCCGGCTGGCTCAGCTGCTCGGCCCGGATTACCGCCCGGTGCTCGCCGAGCATCGCCGACTGCTGCGGCGGACCTTGGCCACCACCGGTGGCGCCGAGTTGCTGACCGAGGGCGACTCGTTCTTCCTGGCCTTCGACGACGCGGCCGCGGCGCTGACCGCCTGCCTGACCGCCCAGCGGGCGCTGGCGAACCACGACTGGCCGACTCCGGAGGCCGCGCCCCGGGTGCGGATGGGCCTGCACACCGGCTACGCCGAGCCGCGCGACGGGGAGTACGCCAGTCCCGAGGTGCACCGCGCGGCCCGGGTGGCGGCCGCCGCCCACGGTGGTCAGGTGCTCTGTTCGGCGTCCACCGCCCGACGGGCCGAGCCGCTGCCGCTGGGTGCCAGCCTGCTTGATCTGGGCCTGCACCGGCTGCGTGGCTTCGACGACCGGGAACGGCTGTTCCAGCTGGTCGCGCCCGGCCTGGAGCGGCAGTTCCCGCGTCCGCGTACCGCCGACGCGGTGGCACACAACCTGCCGAGTCAGGTGACGTCGTTCGTCGGCCGGCGCGAGGAGCGGGTCGAGCTGGGCCGGCTGGTGGAGCAGCACCGGCTGGTCACCGTGCTGGGCGCGGGTGGCGCGGGCAAGACCCGACTCGCGGTGGAGCTGGCCAGTGGAGTCGTCGAGGCGTACCCGGACGGGGTCTGGTTCGTCGACATCGCCGCGGTGACCGACCCGGGGCTGGTGGCGTTCGCCATCGCCGCGGTGCTCGGGCTGCGACCCGAGCCGGGCCGTCCGATGGTGGACACCCTGGTCGAGTACGCGGCGGCTCGCCGGGTGCTGATCGTGCTGGACACCTGCGACTCGCAGCCGTCGGCGTGCGCGGAGGTGATCTCCCGCCTGCTCTCCGGTGGGGGCGGCGTGCGGGTGCTGGCCACCAGCCGGGAGTCGTTCAGCCTGCCCGGCGAGGTGGTGTGGCGGATCCCGCCGTTGTCGGTCGATCCCCGCCCGGACGGCGCGGAGAGCGACGCGGTGGCGTTGCTGCTGGACCGTACGGCGGCGGCCCGTGGTGGCCGTCAACCGGACCCGGCCGAGTCGGCCGACCTGCGCCGGGTGGTCCAGCGGTTGGACGGTCTACCGCTCGCCATCGAGCTGGCCGCCGCGCGGCTGCGGGTGCTCTCCGTCGGCCAGCTCGCCGAGCGGCTGGACGACGTGCTCGGCACGCTGGACGCCGGCCGGGAGGACCCGGGACCGTCGCCCGTGGAGCGGGGCTGGTCGGGCAACCAGCAGGACACCGTGGACCTGGTGGCCGCTGCGTCGGGGGCGTCGCCGCCCAGCCCGGCGAGCCGGGCGGTGCAGCGGTCGGCCGCCGAGCGGCACGTGACCATGCAGGCCACCGTCACCTGGTCGTACCGCACGTTGGGGCCTCGGGCCGCCCGGCTGCTGCGTTGGCTGGCGGTCTTCGCCGGGCCGGTGGACCTGCCGACGGTGGAGTGGCTGCTGGGGGACGACCCGCTGGATCCGTTGTCGGTGCTGGTGGACAAGTCGATGGTGCTCGCCGAGCCGCGCGCCGCGGGCAGCACCTACCGAATGCTCGACCCGATCCGCGCGTACGCGGCGCGGAGGTTGGCCGAGGCGGGCGAGGAGCAGGCGGCCCGGGACCGGCACGTGGCCTGGTCGGCACACGCGCTGGAGCGGGCCCACCTGGGCCCGGACGGCCGGCCCGTGACGCTGTCGCTCTACGCGCTCGACCCGTTGGCCGGGGAACTGCGGGCGGCACTGCGCTGGTGCGCCACCGGCGGTAGCGCCCGCGCCGGTATCGGCCTGGCCGGCGGCCTGGACCAGTGGTGGCGCGAGCGTGGGCTGGCCCGGGAGGGGCGGCTCTGGCTGTTCCGGTTGTACGGGCGGATCGCCGAGACCGGCGAGCGGATCCCCGAGGCGGAGCTGGCAGCGGCGTACCACATGCATTCGCTGCACGCCGGCGCGGACGGCGAGTTCGCCGAGGAGCTGCGCTTCTCCCAGCGGGCCGAGGCCGCTGCCCGGCAGGCCGGCGACGCCGGGCTGCTGGCCCGGGTGCTCGCCGGGCGGGCCGCGCCGTTGGTCGACATGGGACAGTTCGTCGAGGCCGAACGGGTGTGCCGGGAGGTCATCGACTGGGCGCACGGGCAGGACGTGGTCGGCGAGGCGCTGTTCGCGGTGTTCAGCCTGGCCGAGCTGCTCTGGCGACGGGGTGCCCTGGAGGAGGCGGCGGATCTGCTGGGAGCGGTCCGCCCGGTGGAGGCGGCCCGGCCGGTGGAGCGGGGCCGGCGCTCGGTGGACATGCTGCTCGGTATGGTCGCGCTGGCCCGGGGCGACGTGATCGCGGCGCACGAGCATCTGTTGGTGGCGCTGCGCTCCCGGATGGGTCACGGCTACCACGGCCGGGCGTGTGACACGTTGAACGCCATTGCGGTGCGCTGCGCGGCCGGCGGGGACCGGTTGACCGCGGCCCGACTGTTCGGGGCCGCGCAGGCCACCCGGGCCAGCATGCGCTCCACGCCGGGCATCTACGGCGTCTACTGGGCAAACCAGCAGGCCGATCTCCGCGCGGCGCTGGGCGACGTGGCCTTCGACGACGCGTACGGCGAGGGTGCCGAGCTGGGGTTGGACGAGGCGGCGGCGCTGGCACTGGATGTCGAGCACCCGGATCTGGCCGAGGACTCGATCCGGTTCAGCACCGGGCTGTCCCAGCCGGTCGCACCCCACTCCTCCGACGCGGATCGCCACCCGGCAACCCGAACCGAACACGCCTGACCCCCACCCACCCTTGTTGATCAAGAGGTTCCGGTCAGGAAACGGGCTTCCGGTGACCGAAACCTCTTGATCAACGCGGCCGGGTGGGGGTAGGGGTGGGGTTCTAGCGGGTGGCGGCGCGGCGTTCGGCGTCGGCCTTCATTCGGGCGGCACGGTCGATGTCGGCCTGCTGGACGGCCGCGACCGAACCGAAGATGCTGACCGCCTGGTAGTAGGTCCAGGCCAGGCTGTAGCAGGCCGGTCGGACGACCGCGTTGTACGTGGCACAGACCCGCTTCAGGTCCTCGTAGAAGGCGCTGTCCAGCCGGGACTTGTTGGCGGGGAACTGACCGACCGCCTTGTAGTTGCGGTAGCCGAAGTCGTGCCGGTAGCAGCCGAGGTTGAAGGTGAACCCGAGCGGGTTGTCCGGGCTGGTCGAGCAGTAGTCGGTGGACCAGTTGAAGGCGTACTCGGCCCAGGCGCCCTGGTTGGTGCGGGCGCTGTTCCAGGCGTTGTAGCTGGACGCGCTGGTCTGGGTCCAGCTGGAGAGCACCGACAGCTTCTGTGCGGGGGTCACAGCGGCGGCGGCGGGGGAGGCGATGACGACGGTGGCGAGCAGCGCGAGCGCGCCCGAGGCGAGGAGGGTGGAGAGACGTCGGGACACGGGTACCTCCGCAGGTGTGCGGGGAATAAGTTACCGGCGGGTTACCGGATGTCGAGAAGTCTCGATTAACTGATCAACTTGTCGGTATGTGTCGTGCCAACTATTGGTGACATACGTTGAAACAGACGAATGCCCCGGGTGCGCGACGGCACCCGGGGCATCCGGCGAGGGTCGTACGGTCAGCGCAGGACGAAGGCCGGTGGGCTGGTCGGGCTCTCGTTGGCCGAGCGGTCCAGCGCGGTCAGCTGGTAGGTGTACCGCCGGCCGGGCTCGGCCGTGGTGTCCACCCAGGACTGCGTCCCGCCGGGCGTGGCCCGAACGGTGTCGACCAGGTGCGCGGCGTCCGCCGTGCCGCACCGGCCGGGCAGCGTGCTGCCGTCGAACCGGTAGATCGCGTACGAGGTGGCGGTGCCCAGAGGGCCGACGCCGTCGGCCGGCTGACGCCAGGTCAACCGCACCCCGTCGGCCTCCCGTGCGGTCCTGGTGACCACCGGGAAGAGCAGCGGCTTGGCCGGCAGGTGTGTCATGGCCGGCACCAGCGCCGGGCGGGAGTAGTGCTCGGCGGCGTAGATGTCGGTGGCGCCGAGTCGGTTGGCCCGTACCTGGACGGCGGAGAAGTGCACGTTGCCCTGCACCTCCGGGTAGGCCCGGTTGAGTGTCAGGTGATCGGACAGCTCCCGCGGGTTCTGCCAGAACGGCCCGTACGCCGCGTCACCGCTCTTGTAGTCGGCCTGGCCGATGTAGAGCTGCACACGCGTCCCGCGCACGGTCTCGGCCCACCACGGCACCAGCCGCGCGTAGTCGGCCGCCGGGTACTGGCCGATGTACCAGTAGAGCTGCGGCACCACGTAGTCGATCCACTCCTGCTTGACCCACTTGCGGGTGTCGGCGGAGATGATGTCGTAGGACTGGCTGCCGGTGGTGTCCGAGCCGAGCGGGTCGGCGGTCTGGTTGCGCCAGATGCCGAACGGGCTGACCCCGAACTTCACCCACGGCTTCGCTGCCTTGATCTTGCCGCTCATCTCCTGGATCAGCAGGTTGATGTTGTCCCGCCGCCAGTCGGCCCGGTCGGTGAACCCCCGGTTGTACGCCGCGAAGGTGGCGTCGTCCGGCACCTGGTACGTGCCGCTCGGGTAGGGGTAGAAGTAGTCGTCGAAGTGCACCCCGTCGATGTCGTACCGGCTGACCGCGTCCATCATCGCGGTCTGCACGAACTCGCGTACCTCTGGAACGCCGGGGTTGTAGTAGAGCCGGCTGCCGGCCACGCCGGCCGGCGGGTAGGCGAAGGTCCAGTCCGGGTGCTGCCGGGCCGGGTGGCCGGGAGCGAGCTGTGCGAGGTCCGCGCCGGCACCGCCGGGGGCCGGCATGGAGACGCGGTACGGGTTGAACCAGGCGTGGAACTCCAGGTTGCGCCGGTGCGACTCGGCGACCAGGAAGGCCAGCGGATCCCAGCCCGGGTCCTGACCGCGCACCCCGGTCAGGTACTCCGACCAGGGCTCGTACGGCGAGGGCCAGAGCGCGTCGGCGGTCGGCCGGACCTGCACGACGACCGCGTTGTGGTTCAGCCGCTCGGCGAGGTCGAGCAGTGCCCGGTATTCGGCCTGCTGGGCCGCGATCCGGTCCGGGTCGGTCTGGGACGCCTTGCTGGGCCAGTCGATGTTGACCACCGACGAGATCCACATGGCCCGGAACTGCCGCTTCGGGGTGGCCGGGTCGGTGACGCAGGTGGCGGTGGAGGCGGCGCCGGGCGCAGCGCTCGCGGGGGTGGCGGCGCTCGCGGGGGTGGCGGCGCTCGCGGGGGTGGCAGCGCTCGCGGGGGTGGCGGCGACGAGCGTGCCGAGCAGGGCTGCGACCAGCCCGGCGGCTCCGAGCCGAGTTGCCTTCATGCGGTGTGTCCCTTCGTTGGGGCTCCCGGGTGTTCGGCGCGGCCTTGTCGGCAAGATTCGCCGCTGACTATCTGCCGCTGGAAGAAAATTTTCACACTTCACGCGGTTCCCGCAAGAGTTGACGCCGGATCGTGTGCCGCCGAATGGCCCCGATCGTCACGTTCGCTCGCCGTGACGGGGTCGGTGTGGCCATGCGGGGTTGACGGTTTCCTCCGCTGGGTAGCAAACCCCGATCACCGGCCGCCGTGGTGGTGGTCGCACGGTGGGAGGGGTGGGCGCGTGTCCGTGCTGCGCACAAAACCGATCAAGGACGTGATAGCCCAGAGCGAGGGGGACGACGCCGACGGCCGGCCGGCGCTGAAGCGGCGGCTCGGAGCGGTCGACCTCACCGGCTTCGGCATCGGCATCGTGATCGGCACCGGAATCTTCACGCTCACCGGGATCGAGGCCCGGGACAGCGCCGGTCCGGGCGTGGTGATCTCCTTCGCCATCGCCGGGGTGGTCGCCCTGCTGGCCGCGCTCTGCTATGCCGAGCTGGCCTCCAGCGTTCCGACCGCCGGCAGCGCCTACACCTACGCGTACGCCACCATGGGCGAGATCGTCGCGTGGATCATCGGCTGGGACCTGCTGCTGGAGTTCGCGCTCGGCGCGGCGGTGGTGGCCCGCGGCTGGTCCGGCTACCTGGCCGAACTGCTCGACCTGCCGACCCGCTGGTTCGGCGAGGAGGGCAGCACGGTCAACGTGGGCGCGATCGCCATCGTCCTGACCCTCGGCGTCGTCGCGATCGTCGGCGTCCGCGAGTCCGCCCGGATCACCAACCTGCTGGTGCTGGTCAAGGTGGCGATCTGCGTCTTCGTGGTGGTCGCGGGGCTGTTCTTCGTCAAGGCGGCCAACCTCAGCCCGTTCGTCCCGCCGGCCGAGCCGGCCGGTAGCGGTGACGACGGCATCAAGCAGCCGGTCACCCAGGCGCTCTTCGGGCTGGAGCCGTCGGTCTTCGGGTTCGTCGGGGTGCTCAGCGCCGCCGCGGTCGTCTTCTTCGCGTACACCGGCTTCGAGGCGGTGGCCAACCTGGGTGAGGAGACGAAGAAGCCCAAGCGCGACCTCACCCTCGGCCTGCTGGGCACGCTGCTGATCTCCACCGTGCTCTACATCGGCGTATCGCTGGTGGTGGTCGGGATGGTGCCGTACACCGAGATCGACCGGGGTGCCCCGATCGCGTCGGCCTTCGAGGCGGTCGGTGCCGGTTGGGCGGCCGTACTGGTCTCCATCGCCGCCGTCGCCGGCCTGACCAGCGTCATCCTGGTCGACCTGGTGGCGATGGGCCGGATCGGCTTCGCCATCGCGCGGGACGGGTTGATCCCACCGTCGATCGCCGCGGTGCATCCGCGCTGGGGCACCCCGTACCGGGTCTCGGCGATCATGACGGTGGCGGTCGCGTTGCTGGCCGGCTTCCTGCCGCTCTCCGCACTGGCCGACCTGGTCAGCATCGGCGCGCTCTGTGCGTTCGTACTGGTCTCGATCGCGGTGCCGATCCTGCGTCGTAAGCGGCCGGACCTGGAACGGCCGTTCCGGGTGCCGTTCTCGCCGGCGCTGCCGATCGTCTCCGCGCTGGCCTGCCTCTACCTGATGCTCAACCTGTCGGTGGAGACGTGGCTGCGGTTCCTGGCGTGGATGCTGCTCGGTGGGTTGATCTACTTCGGCTACGGCTACCGCCGCAACCGGCTGGCCCGAAACGAGGACGCGGTGGTGCCGGCACCCCGCGAGCCGGCGGCCGAGATCTGAAGGTTGTTGGTAAGGAAGGGTCCCTTGCTATACACGAGGCGATAGCAAGGGACCCTTCCTTACCCCTCAGGGGCGGCGCTGCGGGCCGGCGGTCGGGCCCTGTACGACGGGCTTGCCGTCGACCCAGGTCACCTCGTCCAGCCAGAGTTGGCGGCCCGGGTCGGTGCTGCCCTCCTGCCCGGGCGGCCAGGCGTGGTACAGCAGCCAGGTGCGGCCGTCCTTGACCACCATCGAGGCGTGGCCGGGGCCGGACGCGGCGTCGCTGGTCTTCAGGATCGGGTTCTCGGCGGCCTTCACGCACGGGCCGGTCGGGCTCTCGCAGACCGCGTAGCCCTCGGCGTACTCGGCCCGGTCGTAGGCGTTGGCCGCGAAGAAGAGGTGCAGCCGGCCGTCCTGACGGTGGAAGAACGGCCCCTCGATCAGGGTGCCCTCCCACGGCTCGGACTGCTTGAGTAGCTTCGTCGGCTCGCCCACGAGGGTCAGGCCGTCGTCCGCGAGGCGCTGCGACCAGAGCCAGGTGTCGACCCCGATCGCGTTGCCGTCGTTCTTCCACAGCAACCAGAGGCTGCCGTCGGTGTCCCGGAACGGGCTCGCGTCGATCGCCCCGCCCAGGTCGGCCTGGCAGATCAGCGGGCCGGTCGAGTCGTCCCGGTACGGACCCTGCGGCGCGCTGGCCACCGCCCGCCCAACGCACTGCCGCCCGGATTCCCGACCGGCGACGGTGTAGTAGAGAAGGAAACGGTCCGGTGCCAGCTGGATCGCCTCGGGTGCCCAGGTCTTGCCGGCGTCCGCCCAGTCCGGCAGCGTCGGCAGGGCGTCCCCGGCCTCGGTCCAGTCGACCAGGTCGGTCGAGGTGAGCACCGGGACGTTGCGGCCCCCGGAGTTGGTGTGGAACAGATACCAGGTGTCGCCCACCTGGATCGCCTGCGGGTCTGGTGCGTCGGTACGCACGACCGGGTTGGTGAACATGCTGGGGTCGCTCCCGCTGCTCGTGGGGGTGGGTTCGCTGTCGCTGGCGCAGCCCGCGACGAGCAACGCGGCGGCGATGGTGATCGCCGCCGCGCCGCGACGCAGGATTGGTGCCGCCGTCATCCCTTCAGACCGCTGCGGGAGACGCCCTGGATGATGTGCCGCTGGGCCAGTACGAAGAGGATCAGCACCGGCAGGCTGGCCAGCACCGCGCCCGCCATGATCACTGGGTAGTCGGTGACGTACGAGCCCTGGAGCAGGCCCAGGCCCGGCGGCAGGGTGAGCTTCTCCGGGCTGAACAGCACGAAGATCGGCCAGAGGAAGTCGTTCCAGTTGGTGAGGAACGACAGTACGGCCAGGGTGGCCAGCGCCGGCTTGGACAGCGGCAGCACCACCTTGTAGAAGATCTGCCACTGGTTGGCGCCGTCCAGCGTGGCGGCCTCCTCCAGCTCGTTGGGGAGCGAGAGGAAGAACTGCCGCAGGAAGAACACGCCGAACGCGCTGGCCGCGCCGGGCACCACCACGACGGCGAGCGTGTCGATCCAGTTGAGCTCGTTGACGATCAGGAAGTTCGGGATGATCAGCGAGGTCGGCGGGATGAACAGCGTCCCGACGATCAGCGCGAAGGTCACCCCGCGCCCCCGGAACCGCAGCCGGGCCAGGGCGTACGCGGCCATCGAGGCGGTCACCAGCACCAGCAGCGAGTGCAGCGTGGCGGCCACCATGCTGTTGAGGAACCAGCGCAGCACCGGATTGGCGGTGTTGTTGAGGATCTGCTCGTAGCCGTAGCCGGCGACGGGGTTGGGCAGCCAGCTCGGCGGGATCTGCTGGGCGGCGGTGTAGGTCTTCAGCGAGGTGATGACCATCCACACCAGCGGGGTCAGGAAGACCAGGGCCAGCCCGACCAGGGCGGCGTAGAGCCCGACCCGGCGCAGCCCCGATGCGGAGCCGCCGGTGGTCGGCGTGGGCGTCGTCATGGCGGTCCCCTCAGTCTTCCCGGTAGCGGAAGAGGCGGAAGTTGGCGATGCTCACGACCGCCAGCATCAGGGCGAACACGATGCTCATCGCGGCGGCCTTACCGGCGTTGTTGTTCCGCAGGCCCTCCTCGACGATGAACCAGACCACCGTGCGGGTCTCCGTACCGGGCGCCCCCTGGGTGATCAGGAACGACTGGCCGAACATGTTCGCCGAGGCGAGCACGGTCGTGGTGATCACGAAGAGCAGCACCGGACGCAGCCCGGGCAGCGTGACGTTGCGGAACCGCTGCCAGGCGTTGGCGCCGTCCATTCGGGCGGCCTCGTACAGCTCCGGCGAGATGTCCTGCAGGCCGGCCAGGTAGATCACCGCGTTGAAGCCGGAGGTCCACCAGACGGTGACACCGACCAGCGAGATCCACGCCCACGGCATGTTGGTCACCCACGGGGTGTCCGACGGCAGTCCGACGGCCCCGAGGAGCCGGTTGACCAGGCCCAGGTTGGCGTCGAGCAGGAACCGCCAGAGCAGGCCGATCACCGCGACGCCCAGTACGTACGGCGCGAAGTAGATCGCCCGGAAGAACGTCCGACCCGGGAAGGAGCGGTTCAGCAACATCGCCAACCCGAGCGGTACGACCACCAGCAGCGGCACCGACAACACCGTGAAGATCGCGGTGGCGCGGACGCTCTCCCACCAGTCGCCGTAGATGGCGGAGTCGCTGGAGAACAACTCCTTGTAGTTGTCCAGCCCGACGAACGGCCGGTTGGGCAACTGGAAGTCCCACTGGTGCACGCTCAGCCAGAGGCCGAGGACGATCGGCAACAGGCCGAAGACCCCGAACAGGACCAGGTACGGGGCGAGGAACAGATATGGCGTCGCCCGTCCGGTCCGGCTCGCCGAAGCGCCCCGGCGGGCTCCGTTGGCCGCCGAGGGCGGCGCGTCACCGCGCGCCGCCCCGACCTCGATCACGTCCGCCACTGGTTATCAGCTCCCGTACTTTTTGCGGTTGTCCTCGAGCTGCTTGTTGGCCTTGGCCACCCCGTCGTCGAGCGCCTGCTTCGGCGACTTCTTGCCCAGCGCGGCCACGTTGAACGTGTCGTAGAAGGTCTTGATGACCTCGCCGAGGCCCGGGGTCGCCGGCGGGAACGCCGCGTACTCCAGCTCGGGGGCGAGCAGCGAGATCTCCGGCAGCGCCTTGAACTCGGCGCTCTCGCGGACCGCCTTGCGGGCCGGCACCTGGCCGCCCTTGGCCCAGTCCAGCGAGTGCTGGCTCAGCCAGTTGATGAAGACCTTCGACCCGGCGAGCTTGTTGGCGTTGGCGGCCCGCTGCTTCACGATGGTGAAGTTGTGCGAGTTGGCCCAGGCCGCCTTCTTGCTGCCGATCTGGGGCAGCGGGGCGACCCCCCACTGCACCTCGGGGCTCTTCTTCAGGTCGTTGATCTGCCAGATGCCGTTCCAGGTGAAGGCGTTCTTGTTGCTCTTGAACGCCAGGTACTCGGCGTCCTGGCCGACGTTGGCCGGCGAGTGCCCCTGCTTGATCATGTCGACCAGCCAGGTGCACGCCTCGACCGCCGGGTCGGAGTTGAAGGTGGCCTTGGTCACCTCGGCGTCGAAGAGGGTGCCGCCCCACTGGTTGAGCAGGGAGTAGAAGGTCATCCCGCCGGTGAACTGGAACGGGCTGATCCAGAAGCCCTGTACGCCGGACTTCTTCAGCTCGCCCAGGGCCGCCTCGTACTCGTCCCTGGTGGTCGGCGGCTTGTTCGGGTCGAGGCCGGCCTTCTGCATGACGGCCTTGTTGTAGTAGAAGCCCAGCGGGTGCATGTCCAGCGGGATGCCGTACCGCTTGTTGTTGTAGAGCCCGCCCTGCCACACGGTGGGGGCGAAGTCCCCCTCGGAGAGCTCCAGGTTCTTGGCCACGTCGTCCAGCTCGGTGATGACGCCGCGAGCGGCGAAGGTGGCGAGCTGGTCCATGTGCATGACCGCGATGTCCGGGCCGTTGCCGCTGGAGGCCGCACCGGGGAGCTTGTTGTAGTAGTCCTCCCACTGGTACGTGGCCACCGACACGGCGATGTTCTGGTGCTCGGTGTTGAACTGGTTCACCAGCGTCTTGAAGATGTCACCGTCGCCGCCGGTGAAGCCGTTCCACAGCTTCAGGTCGACCTTCGGGCCGGTGTACTCCTTGCCGCCGTTGCCGGCGGCCGGTCCGGAGTCGCTGTCACCGCCGCCGCAGCCGGCGAGGGTCAGCGAGGCCGCGGCACCAAGTCCGAGTCCGAGGCCGAGCAGGCGCCGCCGGCTCATGTCGTTCTGGATCATGCTGGTATCTCTCCTTGGGGGGACGGAATGAATTGTGCCTGCTCAAACCCGGTACGACATCAGGCGCCAGCCGGGCCGAAGCGCAGGACGCTCCAGGAGACGGCGGGCAGTCGCACGGTGCACCGTCCGCCGTCGGTGGTGGGGGTGGGCAGTTCCTGAGGCGTCACCCGGTCGGGCTCGGCCTCGGTGTTCGTCGCCGACGGGTCAGACCCGGCAGCGATGCTCTGCAAGGACAGACCGGACATGCCCGGCAGGCCGCGCAGGTCGATCTCCAGGGGGAGGTCGGTGGTGTCGCGGTTGACCGCGAACACGGTCAGCTCGCCGGTCTCCTCGTCGTGCACGGCGACCGTGTCGAGCACCGGCACCTCGCCGAACCTCTTCGTGTCGTAGCGCGGCGACACCGGCTCGGTACGCAGCACGGTGCCCCGGGCGTACCGGGCGGTCAGCGCGAACGGGTGGAATATGCTCTGCCGCCAGGCGGGGCCACCGTTGCGGGTACGGATCGGTGCGATCACGTTGGCGAGCTGGGCCTGGGCGGCCACGCCGACCCGGTCCGCGTGCCGCAGCAGGGTGATCAGCAGGTCGCCGACCACCACCGCGTCCACCGCCGTGAAGTCGTCCTCGATCAGCGCCGGGGCCTCGACCCAGCCGCGCCGGTCCAGGTCGGCCTGGAGGCGGGACTCGTACCAGACGTTCCACTCGTCGAAGGAGATCTTCAGCTTGCGCTTGTGCCGCTGCTTGGCGGCCACGTGGTCGGCGGTCGCGACGACCTCGGTGATGAAGTTGTCCATGTCGACGGCCGAGGCCAGGATGCTGGCCTGGTCGCCGTCGGACGGGTCGTAGTAGGTGTGCGCCGAGATGTAGTCGACGTGCTCGTAGGTGTGCTCCAGCACGGTCGCCTCCCACGCGGCGAACGTGGGCATCCGACGGTTGGAGCTGCCGCAGGCGACCAGGCTGATCGACGGGTCGATCATCTTCATCGCCCGGGCGGCCTCGGCGGCCAGCCGGCCGTACTCGTCGGCGGTCTTGTGGCCGACCTGCCACGGGCCGTCCATCTCGTTGCCCAGGCACCACAGCCGCACCCCGTACGGGTCCTCCGCGCCGTGCTTACGCCGCAGGTCGGAGAGCTCGGTGCCGCCCGGGTGGTTGGCGTACTCCAGCAGGTCCAGTGCCTCCTGCACGCCGCGGGTGCCCAGGTTGACCGCCATCATCGGCTCGACGCCGGCCTCGGCGGCCCAGGTCATGAACTCGTCCAGCCCGAACGCGTTGGTCTCGATCGTCTTCCAGGCCAGGTCGAGCCGGCGCGGCCGGTCGCCGACCGGCCCCACCCCGTCCTCCCAGCGGTAGCCGGAGACGAAGTTGCCGCCCGGGTAGCGGACCACCGAGACGCCCAGCTCGCGGGTCAGCTCCAGCACGTCGCGGCGCAGGCCGCGGGAGTCGGCGGTGGGGTGGCCGGGCTCGTAGATCCCGCCGTAGACGCACCGCCCCATGTGCTCGACGAAGGAGCCGAAGAGACGTCGGTCGGCCGGTCCGATCGAGAAGGCCGGGTCGATCGTCAGCTGCGCGGTCCGCAAGGGTGCCACCTTTCCTCATTGCCGGTGCCGGGTGACCGCAGTCACCGCCCACCCGGTGTTCACCGTTTCTACAACGTTGTAGGCAACGTTGTAAAGGGCTGATGACGAGGTATGGTGCGCTGGGTTACATCGGGGAGGTTGCGGAGTGCGACACAGGCTCAAGGACGTGGCCGAACGTGCCGGCGTGTCGGTAAAGACCGTTTCGAACGTGGTGAACGGTTACGTGCACGTCCGTCCGGACACCCGCGCCCGGGTCGAGGAGGCGATTGCCGAGCTCAACTACCGGCCCAACCTCTCCGCCCGCCACCTGCGCAAGGGCCGCACCGGCGTGATCGCGTTGGCCGTGCCGGAACTGGACATCCCGTACTTCGCCGAACTGGCCCGCTACGTGGTCACCGCGGCCGCCGACTTCGGCTGGACGGTGCTGATCGACCAAACCGGCGGCGCGCGCGAGCAGGAGCGGGTCGTCGCCTCCGGCATCACCGACCACCTGATCGACGGGCTGATCTTCAGCCCGTTGGCGCTCACCGCGGACGAACTGGCCAACCTCGACGGCACACCGATGGTGCTGCTCGGTGAGCGGGTCGACCACGGCCCGGCGGACCGCGTGGTGATCGACAACGTGACCGCGGCCCGCGAGATCACCAGCCACCTGATCGGGCTCGGCCGGCGGCGGATCGCGGCCATCGGCTCGCAGCGCACCGCCGAGGGCGCCAGCGCCCGTCTGCGCCTGGCCGGCTACGCCGACGCGCTGCGGGCTGCCGGCCTCGACTACGACGAGGCCCTGGTGGCGCCCGCGCCGGCCTGGCACCGCGCCGACGGCGCGGCCGCCATGCGCGGCCTGCTCACCTCCGGGGTACGCCCCGACGCCGTCTTCTGCTTCAACGACACGCTCGCCCTGGGTGCCCTGCGCGCCCTGCACGAGGCTGGCCTGCGGGTGCCCGAGGACGTGTCGGTGGTCGGCTTCGACGACATCGAGGACGGCCGCTTCTCGATCCCGACCCTCAGCACCGTAGCCCCGGACAAGGCACAGATCGCCCGGCTCGCGGTCGAGCTGCTCGCCAACCGTCTGGACGGCGACCCCGCCGCCCCCGCCCGGGAACTCTCCGCCCCCTACCGCCTGGAATTACGCGAATCCTCCCAGGCATCCTGAGCGCCGCAAGGTCGGGTCAGTCGAAGAAGCGCGCCAGGTGGGACTTGGTCGGAAGGTCGGCGTCCGGTGGCAACGGGGTGAGGTCGGCGAAGATGGAGGCGCCGTCGCAGCCGGAGTGCAGCGGATACCAGCGCGGGGTGCCCGGCGGCCGGAGTTGGCAGATCCCCTTGAACGTCTGGACGTCCATCAGCCGTACGTGGGTCGGGTCCGCCACCGCGTTGACATGCCCCCACCAGGGGCTCATCACGTGCAGCACACCACCCGGGCGGAGTACCCGGTGGCACTCGTCCACCAGCGGCAGGAAGTCGATCAGGTGCTCCAGGATGTGCACCGCGAAGAGGACGTCCACCGAGTTGTCGGCCAGCGGCAGCGAGCCGGACAGGTCCGCCACCGCGTCCACCCCCGGTGCCGGATAGATGTCCAGCCCCAGGTTGCCGGACCACTGCTTGCTCGGCCCGCAACCGAGGTCCACCACCACCGGCGCGCGCCCGGCCACGCCGACCCGGCACCAGACGCCGTAGACCCCGGCCAGCCGCCCCACCAGGTCCCGGACCAGCCGCAGCTCGGCGGGCTCGGCCACCTCCCCGCTCAGATGGGCCACGCCCCGGTCGAACCGCACCTCGACCGCCAGGCCGCGCAGCCGGTCGTCGTGCCGGACCTGGTCGGCCCACGCGTCGGCGAGGAAGTCGTCGATCGCCCGAAGCCGGTCGGCCGAGGGCGGAGTCTGTGCCAAAGCGACCATGCGGGCCACCTCCCGCCGCGCGTTACCCGCATCCGCGCCCGGTATGCCCGGCTCGCCCGGCCGGAACCGGCGCGGTGGCGTGGCGTGGCACGGCCGGCGAACGGCGTGTCGCGGCGCGAGGGGCAAGGCAGGGCAGAACGACATACCTCAGAGTCATAAAAATGCCTCTGAGGTATATGGCTCAACCGAGACACCGGCCAGGCCCGGGTCGCGCCGCCCGCCCTCGGCGGTCAGCCCGAGAGGGTGCGGCGGCCGGTCCGGACGCCGCGCATCCGCTGCCGCGGCGGTGGCTCGGCGGCCTTCGGCCGCTTGAGGTGGTAGCGGTGCAACTCGGACAGGCCCTCCAGGGACGGGTCCTCGCTCATCGAGACCAGCTCCCACCCCTGGTCACCGGCCCGGTTCAGGTGGGCCAGCGCGGTGTCGCCGTACGGCGTCACGTCGACCATCGAGCCGTCCGGGCCGTACCAGACAAAGACGACCTCCCAGCCGAGGTCGGTGGTCGCAGCCTGACGGCGGCGGACCAGCAAGGCGTACTCCCACTTGAGCATGGCGTCATTCTCACCCTGCGGAGGCCCGCCGGCACGGATCAATCCTCGGCGATCCGCCCGGCGTCGACCCGCAGCCGACGGTTCGTCTCGATGGCCGCCAACATGCGCCGGTCGTGAGTGACCAGCAGCAGGGTTCCCGGGTAGCTGGCCAGCGCCGACTCCAACTGCTCGATGGCGGGCAGGTCCAGGTGGTTGGTGGGCTCGTCGAGCACCAGCAGGTTGACCCCGCGACCCTGGAGCAGGGCGAGCGCGGCCCGGGTCCGCTCGCCGGGGGAGAGAGTGGCCGCCGGCCGGGGCACGTGCGCCGCGCGCAGCCCGAACTTGGCCAGCAGGGTCCGCGCGTCCGCCGGCGACATGTCCGGTACGGCCGCCCGGAACGCGTCGATCAGCGGCGCGTCGCCGAGGAACAGGCCCCGCGCCTGGTCCACCTCGCCGACCACCACCCCGGGCCCCAGCGCGGCGGTGCCGGCGTCCAACGGCAGCCGGCCGAGCAGCGCCGCGAGCAGGGTGGTCTTGCCCGAGCCGTTCGCCCCGGTCACCGCCACCCGGTCCGCCCAGTCGATCTGCAGGTCCACCGGCCCGAGGGTGAACCCGCCCCGGCGTACCACCGCACCGCGCAGCGTGGCCACGACGGCGCCGGCGCGGGGCGCGGCGGCGATCTCCATCCGCAGCTCCCACTCCTTGCGGGGCTCCTCGACCACGTCGAGCCGTTCGATCAGCCGCTCGGTCTGCTTGGCCTTGGCGGCCTGCTTCTCGGACGCCTCGCTGCGGAACTTGCGGCCGATCTTGTCGTTGTCGGTGGCCTTGCGCCGGGCGTTCTTGACGCCCTTCTCCATCCAGCCGCGCTGGGTCCGGGCCCGCGCCTCCAGCCCGGCGCGGGTGTCCGCGTACTCCTCGAAGTCGGCGCGGGCGTGCCGGCGGGCCACCTCGCGCTCCTCCAGATAGGCCGCGTAGCCGCCGCCGTAGTGGTGCACCTGCTGCTGCGGGAGGTCCAGCTCCAGCACCCGGGTCACCGTGCGGGTGAGGAACTCCCGGTCGTGGCTGACCAGCACCGTGCCGGCCCGCAGCCCGGTGACGAACTCCTCCAACCGCTCCAGCCCGGCCAGGTCCAGGTCGTTGGTCGGCTCGTCGAGCAGGAACACGTCGTAGCGGCTGAGCAGCAGCGAGGCCAGCCCGGCCCGGGCCGCCTGGCCACCGGAGAGCCCGGTCGTCGGGTGATCCAGGTCGACCGCGAGCCCCAGCTCGGCGGTCACCTGCTCGGCGCGTTCGTCCAGGTCCGCGCCGCCGAGGCTGAGCCAGCGCTCCAGCGCGTCGGCGTACAGGTCGTCGGCACCCGCCGTTCCGGCGGTCAGCGCCTCGGTCGCCGCGTCCAGAGCGGTCTGTGCCGCGGTCACCCCGGTCCGGCGGGCCAGGAAACCGCGCACCGTCTCGCCCGGTCGCCGTTCCGGCTCCTGCGGCAGGTGCCCGACGCTCGCGGAGGGCGGGCTGAGCGTGACGCTGCCGGCCTCCACCGGCAACAGCCCGGCGAGGGTACGCAGCAGCGTCGACTTGCCGGCACCGTTCGGCCCGACCAGGCCGACCACGTCGCCCGGGGCGACCACCAGGTCCAAACCGGCGAAGAGGGGGCGGTCGCCGTGCCCGGCGGCCAGGTCCTTGACGATCATCGTGGCGCTCATCAGGACGGCAGCCTATCCGGCCGCTCGCATACGAACGGGCGGCAGCGGGCAGACTCAACGACGTGGTGACCACACTGGCGATCGACTGCGGCGGCGGAGGCATCAAGGCGTCGGTGCTCGACGAGGCCGGCACGATGCGGGCCCGACCGCTGCGGGTGCCGACCCCGTACCCGCTGCCGCCCGCGCTGTTCGTCCGGACCCTTCTCGACCTGGGTGGTCGGCTGCCGTCGGCGGACCGGCTCACGGTGGGCGTACCCGGGATGATCCGGCACGGGGTGGTGGTTTCCACCCCGCACTACGTGACCCGCAGCGGACCACGTAGTCGGGTCGATCCGGACCTGCTCGCCGAATGGTCCGGCTGGGACGCCCGGGGCGCGCTGGCCGAGGCGTTCGGAGTGCCGGCTCTGGTGCTCAACGACGCCGAGGTGCACGGGGCCGGGGTGGTCGCCGGCACCGGCTGTGAGCTGGTGCTGACCCTGGGCACCGGGCTGGGCAGTGCGCTCTTCGACGGCGGGGTGCTCGCCCCGCACCTGGAGCTGTCGCACGCGCCGGTGCGCTGGGGCACCACCTACGACACCTACGTGGGCGAGCCGGAGCGCCGCCGACTCGGTGACGCCTTCTGGTCCCGGCGGATCCGGCAGGTCGTGGACGGGCTGCGTCCGGTTTTCCGGTGGGACCGGCTCTATCTGGGCGGAGGGAACTCCCGGCTGATCCGGCCCGAGCAGTTGGCCCGGATGGGCGACGATGTGGTGGTGGTGCCGAACACCGCCGGGATCGTCGGCGGCGTCCGGGCCTGGGAACTGGCCGCCGGGCGTCGGGACGCCCGCACCTGACCCGGCGGCTGAGAACCCGACCGATCCCGGTCCGGGGAACAGTCGCTATCCGGCCGGTGTTGTGCCAGCGTCGGAACAGGTGTGACGGCGCGACCCGAGGGGGTGGGCAATTGGATCTTCTGGCGGACTACCGACGGGCGACCATGTTCTTCGAAGCCGGTGACCCGAGCGGAGCGGCCCGACTGCTGGAGCCGATCGTGGACGCCGAACCCGGCAACGCGGCGGTGCGGCAGTTGCTGGCCCGGGCGTACTTCCAGTCGGCCCAGCTCAACCGGGCCGAGGAGCAGCTCCGGGAGCTTGTCGACCGGGACCCGAGCGACCATTACGCGCACCACGTGCTGGGCCGGACGCTGGAGCGGCTGAACCGGCACACCGACGCGCTGCGGCACCTGCGGATCGCTGCCGCGATGTACGCGACCAACAACGACTACCGGGTGGCGCTGCAGCGGGTCGAGTCCCGCGTCGGCGGCTCTCGCTGATCCTCGACGTCTGGGCGGCCCTCCGGGGCCGCCCTTCGCCGTTCGTCGGCCGCCACGCGGCGGGTGCCTAGGATGGCGGACATGGGACCTGACCGGCCGGGGGCGGTGGCGTGAAGCTCAAGCTGGACCTGCACGAGATCTTCAACAAGGGTCAGGACATCGACCGCGCGTTGCGCGGGATCATGGACGAGGCGGTGGCGAAGAAGGCCACCCTCGTGGAAATCATTCCTGGCAAGGGGTCGGGCCAGCTCAAGAAGCGGGTGCTGCGGTTCCTCGACCAGAAGGACGTCAAGCAGCTCTATCACCGGGTCGAGAAGGACTCCAAGAACTTCGGCCGACTCTTCGTACACTTCCGCTGGAAGTGACAACGGCACGGCTGCTGACCCGCATCGCAGGCCGCTGCCAGGGCCGCTGATCCATGATCATGCCGTGTCCAGGCTTGCCGGGGGCGCAGATGTCTAGGCGGGTCGCGGCGGAGCGCAAATCTAATGCTGCGGCTCGGCTCAGGCGTCGTCCGCAGGCCAGAACTGGTTGTGGCTGAGCGCCATGATGGACACGTGGACGCTTGGCAGTCGATCGACGACCTCATCGTGCAAGGGCGGCACGTCCTGGCGGTGAAGGCAATTCGCCAGGCCAAGGTGTGCAGCCTTCAACGAGCGTTCGACATCTTCGCCGAGCGGTGCGAGCTTCTACGGCGGACGAGACCCGATGCCTTCGAGGCCGCCGTAGAACAGCGCTGACGTGGATGACGAGGCTGGCCTACAAGCGGTCCTCGGGGATCATGGCGCGACATGCGTCCGCTCATGACCGATGAGCGGTCGTCAGAGAAGGTGCAAAACCCTGGCAGCGAGTTCGCGTACTCGCGCCCACGCAGGAGCCTCGTGGAGTGCCGCGACGGTCCAGAGCTCAGCGTGATCCGCTCCGCTCATGCCGGTCAGAGCCTCGTCCACGGCCGAGAAGGCCGAGCCTGCATCAGGCGGGAGCCAACCTGCCTCAACCCACTGCGGCAGTAGGAGATGTCCGTCCTCGAACTCCAGTGCCAATTCGTCGACCGATACTTGAATTTCGAGCGACTCCAGCCACGCCACTTGCTGCGGCGGGCTGAGTGCCAAGACCGCCGTCGCTCGAACGAAGGCTGCCAGTTGCTTCGGGTGAGGGGCGTCCACATGGCGAGTATCACGCGCAGCGTTCGATCATGCCGCGACGGTGTCTAGTCCCACCTGATGCTTGACGGATTCGTCCCAGGTGTTGCTTGAGTGACGGTTGGTCCAGGTTCTGTTGCTGACCTTGCGGGGCCGGTGGGCTTTGTTGCTACGGACGGGTTGGCCGTTGGTGCGTTTGACGGTGCGGGGTCCGGAGTCGGTGTG
The DNA here is from genome assembly GCF_042658605.1 of Micromonospora vulcania. Lineage (NCBI taxonomy): Bacteria > Bacillati > Actinomycetota > Actinomycetes > Micromonosporales > Micromonosporaceae > Micromonospora > Micromonospora vulcania. The sequence goes on from NZ_JBHSQS010000001.1 coordinate 111,875, forward strand.
GATGGTCAGGTCGGTGTCGGTGACTTCGATCGTGACGGTCTTGCCGGCGTGGGTTCGGCCGAGCGCGACTTTCGGCCCGACGACCATGACCACGCCGGAGTTCGACGCCCGGCGCTGAACGGCCACTGGTCCGGTTGCTGGTTGTGGTGGCGGACGGCTGACGGGATGGCGAGGGAGGCGGGGGCATATCGGCAGGTGTAGCAGCAGTTCGGCGCCACACTCGTCCGCTTTGATCGACTACGCCCGCAGGCAGGATCAATACCGTTGGAAGTAGCGGCGGCACAACTTCTGACCTGCATCGCAGGCCGCTGCCAGGGCCGACCTTCCTACGCGTTCTGCGGGCGCTGCACGCGCCGTCCGAGCCAAGCGCCGACAGCGGCCGCAGTGGCGAATAAAGGCGTCATGAGGATTGGAGCCACGTAGCCGAAAAACTCGAGGCCGCTACCCCAGCCCCCGTCTATGTAGCGGTAGACCACCACGGTTGGTAGAGCAAACTGCGGCACGAGCGCCGCGATAACTGACATAGCAGCGTGCTTCGGGTAGCGGTAGGACGATAAAAATATCGGTAGGAAGAAAAGAAATCCGGCGTTCCACCAAGCTGGATTCGCGAACTCCGTGTTGTACGAGGTGCCGGCCAGGTGGGTGACACCGGTGGCCGTCTGCAGGGCCAACACGACCAACACGGTGGAGACGAGGAAGACGCACAGTAGTGCCCACCCTGCCGGGCTGAGGTTGTGTCGCCCCGCTTGTCGTGCTCGTATCTGCTCGTCCACCCGAGAATCATCCGCATTGCAACCAGGCGTGTCCACCCCGCCTGGGTGCCCGCACCCCGTTAGCGTTCCCGTTGATTGGTGGACAGCGGCTCAGAGCATTTCAGAAAACATGAAGCCGATCAGACCCGCAGCCAGTGCGCCGAGCCACGCCCAGAGGACGACACGGCCATAGGGGAGGGCGCGGATGGCAGTATAGAAACGGTGGTGTTCGTACCAGAACAGAGGAAATTGACCGGTCACAAGTCCCAGAACACCACCCACCGCCATGGCGAAGGCGATGAGGACGATGCTTATCCCCGCGAACACCCATCCCGCCCCCACCTCCTGATAGACGGTGCCGTTGTCGCGGACCTCAATCCGGTCACCCGGCTGTGCCGTGTCGCTGGCAATCTCTCGTTGAGGATCCGAGGCCGAATCGTCGTTGGCTGTGAACTCGCCCCAGCACCGCCGGGTCTCATGGCGGTCCTCAGCGTCGCGGTCCCTGTCGCTGTATGAGATCTCCACCCGGCAGGAAGCGACGGTGAGGGTGCCGCCGGTACCGGCCAGGCCTGCGGCAGTCGCGAACACCTGTGCGCCATGGGTGCCCATGAGCACGCCCGAGAGAAGGATGGCAAGACTGACGGCGCGGCGGACGATGCGAGGCACGCGGCGGACAGTACAACTCAGAGGCCAGTAGTCAGGGGCTACCCGTCGAGCAGCCAAGCTGGCCAGCATCAGCGGCCTACGGCGGACGGGACGTACCGTCTGTGGCAGGGTGTAGCGGCAGCTCAGAAGCCGGGTCGTCCGCTTCGGTTGACTGCGTCCCGCCCTTTGATCAAGACCGCTGGAAGTCGCGACAGCAGGGCTTCGGCCTGCATCTCCGGCCGCGTCCAAAGCGGATTCGTTACCCGTTCATGAGTAACCGCGCGGTCGGTATCGCCGGTCGCTGGCACTGTGACGCCGTGAACCCCGTCGGCTGGCGACAGATGCTGCTGAGCGAGGACGCCTACGTGCTGCGGCCACGTCTCGGCAGGTGGAGGCGACCACATCTTTGCCTGGGATCCGCGCGGTGGCCTATCCCCTGGCGACCAACCTGTCGACTTCTGGCGCGGCTGGCGTGCCGGCACGTTGAGGACCTGGTTCCTGCCGGCCATCGGAATCAAACCGCTGGAAGTAGCTACCTGACCGCGTTCAGCGCTTCGCGGAAGTCGGCGGTGGCTTGCTCGTGTGGGAACCGGCGGTGGAGTTCGACGTCAACTTCGCCAGCGACGAGCAGCAGCGAGGGCAGGGACCGGCGAGTAGCGGTGAACGCTGCCATCCCCTGCTCGACGGCCCGGTCCAGCTCGCCAGCGCGCAGGGCCGTGGCGGCGAGAGTGAGTCGGGCCTCGGCCATCCGCATCGGTGCGCGTTCGGTGCCGTCGGGCTGAGTGCCGAGACGCAGAACCTCTTTGGCGTAGTGCTCGGCGAGGGCATCGTGCTCGGCGAGTCGGTAGGCGTCCATCGCGTAGAGCAGCCACTTGCCGGGATCGACCTCGAAGTGGTTGTCGGGCCGTTCTGGCGCACCCAGGTCGTCGAGGAGCCGCCGACCGCGGTCGAGTGTCGTCCGCGCACCCTGGAGGTCGCCGAGTCGCGCCAGTGCCTTGGCTTCCTGTGCGATCAGTTGGACCCCCACCCTCTGCCGGCCGGCGGCTTCCTGCCCGGCCCGGGCGGCGGTCAGCACCGCCTCGTGCCGAGACTGGGTGAGTGCGAACCAGGCCGTCATCTCCCACGCCCAGCCGGTGATGTCCGCGTGACCGGCTTCCTCGCCGAGCTGGCGGGCGGCGGTGCGCGTGGCCTCGGCGCTGGCGCGCAGGCCCAGGTCGTACTCGACACAACCGATGAGCAGCGCCAGCCAGCCCGCGCACACCAGCAGGTCGCGGTGCTGCCGTAGCCCGGTGGGCCGGTGTAGCAGCCGGGCGACCTCACGCAGCCAACCGTGACCTTCGACGCGGAGTTCCCCTGCGGCGCGCCACCCGTACTGGCAGCACAACTCGGTCACGGTCGCCTGCAACGTCTCGATGGTGGCGGGGGCGGTGTCGCTGGCGTGCATCCGGTGCAGCAGTTCGACGGTCTCCGACGGCCGGGCGTCGGTGGCGGCGGCGACATCCAGGGCGGCGCAGGCGATCAGCTCCCCGCGAGTGGCGAGAACGTCGTCGATCCGGCGGGCCAGATCCTCCCCGGGGCGGCGACGGCCGTTCTCAAGGCGGGAGAGGTGCCCCTTGTCGGCGGGCACCAGCTCGGCAAGGGCGGCGAGGCTCAGCCCGCGTGCTTCCCGCGCTGCTCGCATGCGGACGCCGAATGTTGGCATGTCTCGCACCTCCCGCCGGAGTTGCCGTGTTGCCGGTGCGGGTGGGCAACGCGCAACCCGTCGACCGCTCCGAGCTTAGCGCCGCACGGTGTATCGGACGAGCACATGCGGTGACCGGCGGGAGGCGTGGTGGCAGTTCGGGCGCGGATCGGATCGTGGGCGCGAAGCGGCGGGCGGGTGGCTCCGTGATGGCTGAGACGCCGACCACCGTGCGGGCGGCACGGGCGATACAGGCGGAGCGGTCGATGTCGGCGTTGAACCGCCGGATGAACGGGGAGCACCTGCCGCGCCGACCACAGTGGCAGTGCCAGATGTGCGAGCCGGATACGCCGTGGCCGTGCCATCCCGCGCGGGTGCACCTCGCCGAGGCATACGGGCGGGACCGGATCGGCCTGTCCATGTACGTCGGCGGCTTGCTCTTCATCGTGGCGATGGAGTTGCCCGACGTGGCACCGGCCGAGTTGTACGAGCGGTTCGTGGCGTGGACGCGATAACGCGTTCCGGGGCGGTGGTCCGGGGGAGAGGAGCCTCCACCGGACCACCGTCGCGACCGTCAGAACTGGTAGGTACGGGCGACCGCCAGCATTTCGGAGCTGTGCGATCCGACGACGCCGACGGCCGGTGGCCGGGGGTGGAAGCCGGGCAGCGCGTCCAGCCCGTCGCTGGCGTCCATCGCCCGCAGCGCCACCTGCCCGGCGGTTGCCCGCAGGGTCAGCGTGACCTCGATCCCCTCGGTGGGCGGGGCGTGGAAGACCAGCCCGAAGCCCCATTTGCCTTCCCGGGGCTCCACCGGCACGGATCGACCGGCGACCTCGGCCCGCAGGACCGTGGCGGTCGACGTGTCGACGTGCAGGGTGGCGAGCCGTACCGCCCGCTGCGGGGTGAGCCGTAGCCGCAACGTCCGGTCGCCGCCGGATCCGCTGTCGGCCAACACCTCCAGCTTCGGCGCCGGCAGGTTCGCCGACTGTGCCGGCCCGGCCCGTAGCTCGCCGCCGCCCAGCCCGGGGAAGTCGTCGTCGACGTCGGCTTCCCCGTCCACGTAGCCGTCGGTCCACGGCTGTGGGTCGGTCTCGTGGCTCAGCCAGCGGGCCTGGCCGGTGCCGGCGTCCATGGCGTACATCAGGTGGGTTGGCGCGGGGTGGGCGGCGTCGAACCGGTCCACGGCCAGCCCGACCCCGGCGAGCACCACCGCCGCCAGGGCGGCGGCCCCGGCCGGCAGCACGGCGAGCCGGCGGGCCCGCAGCGCCACCATGCCGCGCTGGCCGCCGGCCTGCGGATGCAGCAGGTCGACCACCGGCAGCGCGGTCAGGCCGAGCAGCACCGCGACCAGCGCGGCCACCCCGCCCATCGCCATGCCGAGCGCGGGGAAGAGCAGCACGACGGTGGGCAGCAGGATGACCACGCCGACCGCGCCGGCGGCGGTCACCGCCACGACCGGCCACGGCCCGGTCTGCCGGGTACGCAGCGCGACCAGCCCACCGAGGGCGCCGGCCAGCGCCGGCAGGGTGGTGAGGTACGCCCCGCCGGGCACCGCCACGGCGAGCAGCACACCGAGCAGGGCCAGCCAGGCCAGCCCGCCGACGGCGAGCGCGGCCGGCCCGATCCGACGGCGGGTCAGCGCGTACCAGGTGAACAGGATGGCGGCGGCGAGCGCCAGCACGGCCAGCCGGTACCAGGTCGGGCGGTACGGGTCGAGCAGTTCGGCGTACCCCGGTCGGATCGTGGTGATCGCCAGCCAGAGCAGCTGCGCGGCGATCGGCGCGGCCACGATCGGCACCAGGGCCAGCCCGAAGCCGGCGGCCAGCCGGCCGGTGCTGGCCCGGCCCCGCCGACGGGTCAGCCAGCCCAGCGCGCCCACCGCGAGCAGCGCGAGCAGGGCCAGCGGCAGGGTGAGCCAGCCGGGGTAGCGGACCAGCGCGCCGGGGACCGGGAAGTAGGTGGCGTCGTGCCCGGAACGCAGGTCGGTCAGGTCGGTACGGCCGAACTCCCGGGCCAGGCCCAGCGCGTTGTCCCCGTGCTGCTGGAGGCTGCCCCGGTCCATCGCCGCCGGAGTGTCCAGCGGCGTGTGGTAGATCGCGCCGCCGTCGATGTACGCCGAGTTCAGCCCGACGAACTTCTGGTCCAGGAATGCGGTGAAGTCGGTGTCGTTGGGCAGCGCGCGGTAGATCTCCACCGCGAACGACGTGCCGACCGGGTGCGGGGCGGCCCGGCCGAAGATGTCCACCAGCTTGGCGTTGTTCCGGGACGTCTCGAACATGATCACTGGCCCGGTGGAGCCGCGCGCCTCCAGGTTGAGCACCACGCCCCCGTCGGCGGCCAGCGGATGGCTGGCCGCGAACGCGGCCGCGCCGCACAGGCACGCCTCCTCGGCGTCGGTCAGCACGAAGACGATGTCGTTGCGGGGCCGGGGGCCGGCCGCCAGCGCCCGGGCCACCTCCAGGATGGTCGAGGTGCCGGCCGCGTCGTCGTTGCCGCCCGGCCCGGTCTGCACCGAGTCGTAGTGGGCGACCAGGAATACCCGGCCGGTCGAGTCGGTGCCGGGCAGCCGGGCCACCACGTTGCGTACCCGGGCCAGGGTGGCGCCACCCGCCGCTCCGCTGAGCTGCCCCGCCTCGGGGGCGACGGTGTCCTGCACCTCGGTCTCCAGGCCCAGCCCGCGCAGTTGCTGCTCAAGGTGCGCTCGGACCTGCTCGTTGGCGGGACTGCCGGCGACGTGCGACCGGGCCGCGATGACCTGGACGTCCTCGTACGCCCGGCTGGCGCTGAACTCGTCCGCCGGGGCGTCCGTCGGCGTGGGTGCCGGCGTACGCAGGTCGAGCAGGCTGCCGGCGCCGACGGCGGCCAGCGCGACGAGCGCGGCCACGGCGGCGACTAGCCGCCTGGGAGGTCGGGTCAGCGCGCGGTCGGCGGGTGGTACGCCCGGGCCCGGGCGGACCGGCGTGCCCTTCGTGGCGGGGGTGGGGGGTGCGCCCACAGGAACTCCTCGGGGGGTGGGGCAGGGGTTGCACCATCCTGCCTTCCGGTGGCGTCCGGCGGGACGGCCGGGAGGATGAAGTGCCGGCCATCCGCCCGGTTTGTCCTTCGGCGGGCAGTGATCCGGCCCATCACCGGTCGCGCCGCGCCCATCGTGTTGTGTGCGACCGTTGTCTAATACAGGATCAGCAGGGCACTCGGAAGGAGCCCGACATCACCAGCGAACTCCCGCGTCTCGCGGCGGTGACCCGGCCGCACCGGGGAGCCGGCCTGGCCGGTTCCTCCGTGGTGCCGTACCCGCACGGCGGCCTGGCGCGGCACGCCAACCTGCCGCCGGGTGAGCGGTTGCGGGTGCTGTTGGTGGAGGACGACGAGGGGGACGCCTTCCTGGTCGGCGAGCTGCTCGCCGAGACCAACTCGATGATCGAGCTGCTGGTCGCCACCAGCCTCAGCGCGGCGCGGCAGCGGATGACCGACGTCGACTGCATCCTGCTCGACCTGGGCCTGCCGGACGCGCAGGGGCTGGACGGGCTGCGCCAGGTGCTGGAGATGTCCAGCGGTGCCGCGGTCTGCGTGTTGACCGGCCGATCGGACGAGCACCTGGGCATCGTGGCGGTCGCCGAGGGCGCACAGGACTACCTGGTCAAGGGCCAGGTGGACGGGGTGCTGCTGACCCGGGCGCTGCGCTACGCGGTGGAGCGCAAGCGCGCCGACGAGAACGCCCGCCGACTGCGCGAGGTCGAGCTGCGCCAGGCCGAGTCGGCTCGTCTGGAGCGCGGCCTGCTGCCCCAGCCACTGATGTCGACCGACCAGGTCGCGGTGCACACCTTCTACCGGCCGGGCCGGCACGCCGCACTGATCGGCGGTGACTTCTACGACGTGGTGCAGACCCGTCCGGACCGGCTCGACCTGATCGTCGGTGACGTCTGCGGGCACGGTGTGGACGAGGCCGCGCTCGGCGTGGAACTGCGGGTGGCCTGGCGTGCGTTGGTGCTCGCCGGGGTGCCCGACGACGAGGTCCTGCCCGCGCTGGAGCAGGTGCTGATGAGCGAGCGCCGGCTCCAGGAGATCTTCGCCACGGTAGCCACCGCCCGTCTGGACCTGGACGCCAACCGGGCCACCGTCCGACTCGCCGGGCATCCGCCGCCGCTGCTGCTCTCCGGTGGCCGGGTCGTCCCGGTGCCCGCGCCCGGCGGCCTGCTGCTCGGCGTACGACCTCGCCGGCCAATCGCCTACGACCTGGAGTTCGACACCGATGACTGGTCCCTGCTGATGTACACCGACGGCCTGATCGAGGGTCGGGTGGGCGAGGGCAACGAACGGCTCGACGTGCCGGGCCTGAGCGGGCTGCTCGACGAGCCGGCCAACCGCGAGGTGTCGCTTCCCGACCTGCCGGCCTGGTTGGTGGGCCGGGCCGAGCAGCTCAACGGCGGTCCACTCGCCGATGACGTGGCCATGCTGCTGGTCAGTCGGGGCGGTGGCCGGTGAAGCCGGTCGTCGGCGGCTGGAGTCTGCGCCGCCGGGTCATCACGCTGCTCACCGTCGTGGGCGTGCTGCTGATCGGCCTGGCCGGTGCCGAGGCGGCGCTGGCCACCCGCAACCGCACCCAGATCGACGTGGTCCTCAACAAGACCGGCCCGCTGCGGGTGCAGGCGCAGGAGCTGCTCAACGCGCTGCTCGACCAGGAGACGGCGGTCCGGGGGTACGCGGTCAGCGGCGACCCGGCCGATCTCAACCCGTACCAGGCGGGGCTCGCCCAGGAGAAGAGCCGGATCGCCTCGATGCGGACGCTGCTCGACGACTTCCCGCAGATCGACCAGGAGCTGCGAGCCGTCGAGGAGCGTGCCGAGCAGTGGCGACAGTCGGTGGCGGTGCCCGTGGTCGCCACCACCGAACAGAACGGCACCACCGCCGGTCAGGCGTTGATCACCGAACAGGCCCGGCAACAGTTCGACCAGGTCCGGGCGGCGGTGGACGACCTCCAGCAGGAGATCCTGGTCGCCCGGGAGAAGGCCGCCAACGACGTACGCGGTAGCAGCAATCTGCTGGTCGTACTGCTGATCATCGCGGCCCTGGTGGTGGTCATCGCCGGTGCGGTGCTGCTGCTCTCCCTGGACCGGATGGTGATCCGGCCACTGATCGGCCTGGCCGACCAGGTGCGCGAGGTCGCCGATGGCGACTACCAGCACGGCATCGCCACCAGCGGCCCACCGGAGTTCCTCCGGCTCGGCGAGGACGTGGACGCGATGCGCCAGAAGATCGCCTCCGACCTCGCCGAGGTGCGGGAGGCCCGCGAACGCATCGAGTGGGTCAACAGCCAGCTACAGAAGCAGGCCGAGGAGTTGACCCGGTCCAACCGTGACCTGGAGCAGTTCGCGTACGTGGCCTCGCACGACCTCCAGGAGCCACTGCGCAAGGTGGCCAGCTTCTGCCAGCTGCTCCAGCGCCGTTACGCCGGGCAGCTCGACGAGCGGGCCGACCAGTACATCGCCTTCGCCGTGGACGGCGCGCAGCGGATGCAGCGCCTGATCAACGACCTGCTGGCGTTCTCCCGGATCGGCCGGCTCACCAGTGGCTTCGTCGACGTCGACCTCAACAAGGTGATGGGCGACGTCGCCGGCCAGACCGAGGCCGCGCGGCAGTACGCCGACGCCGAGCTGACCTGGACCGAGCTGCCGGTGATCCGGGGCGAAGAGCCGCTGCTCACCAACCTGCTGGCCAACCTGGTGAGCAACTCGATCAAGTTCCGTCGTCCGGACACGCCGCCGAAGGTGCACATCTCGGCTCGCCTGGTCGGTAACGAGTGGGAGATCAGCTGCCAGGACAACGGCATCGGGATCGAGCCGGAGTTCGCCGACAAGATCTTCGTGATCTTCCAGCGGCTGCACTCGAAGGACGCGTACCCGGGCACCGGCATCGGGTTGGCGATCGTCAAGAAGATCGTCGAATACCACGGCGGCCGGGTCTGGGTGGACAGCGACGTGCCGGTGGGCACCGCGATCCGGTTCACCCTGCCGGCGTTGCCCCAGGACGTCGAGGCAGCCGCCGCGGCAGCGGCCGACCAGCCGGATGAGCCGTCCGCGCAGGGCGATGCGGCGGCCGACGACGCGTCCCCGGACGAGGCGTCGGCGCCGTTGCCGAAGCAGTCCGCCGGGGCGGACCGGCCAGACCGGGCCGATGGGTCGCCGGAAAGCGGTAGAACGGGTGACATGAAGGAGACGGTGGGATGACCGCGCCTGCGGACGGCAAGAGCCCGATCGAGGTCCTGCTCGTCGAGGACGATCCGGGTGACGTGCTGATGACCCAGGAGGCGTTCGAGGAGCACAAGCTGCGCAACCGGCTGACCGTCGTCTCCGACGGTGCCGAGGCGCTCGCCTACCTGCGGCGGGAGGGCCAGTACACCGACGCGGTGACTCCGGATCTGATCCTGCTCGACCTCAACCTGCCCCGCCGGGACGGCCGGGAGGTGTTGGAAGAGATCAAGCAGGACGAGGAACTGCGCCGGATCCCGGTGGTGGTGCTCACCACCTCGCAGGCCGACGAGGACATCCTGCGCAGCTACCAGCTGCACGCCAACGCCTACGTGACCAAGCCGGTGGACTTCGAGCGCTTCATCTCGGTGGTCCGCCAGATCGACGAGTTCTTCGTCAGCGTGGTCAAGCTGCCGCCGCGTGGCTGACACTCTGCTCGACGACGTCGGTGACCTGCTGTGGGAGGCCGCCGACCAGGTCGTGCTGCCGTTGTTCCGCAAGCTCGACGAGGCCGACGTGTCGGAGAAGGCGCCCGGTGAGGTGGTCACCGTCGCCGACCGGCGGGCCGAGGAGCTGATCTCCTCGGGGCTGCGCCGGCTGCGGCCGGGCTCGACGGTCGTCGGCGAGGAGGGTGTCGCCGACGATCCGGGCCTGCTGGAGCACCTGCGTGACCGCGGGGACGTCTGGCTGGTCGACCCGGTCGACGGCACCGCCAACTTCGCCGCCGGCCGTCGACCGTTCGCGCTGATGGTGGCACTGCTGACCGACGGGCGGCCGACCGCCGGCTGGATCCTCGACCCGTTGGCGGGGACCCTGGCCACCGGCCGGGTCGAGGACGGCACCCTGCTCAACGGCCAGCCGGTGGGCCAGGACGGCGCGGTCCCGCCGCTGGGCGAGCTGCGCGGTGCGGCGATGACCCGGTTCCTGCCGCCGGACACCCGGGACCGGGTCCGCGCCGGCGGCCGTCGACTCGGTGAGCTGCTGCCCGGTCAGCACTGCGCCGGCCGGGAGTACCTGGACATCCTCACCGGCGAACAGCAGTTCGCCCTCTTCTGGCGCACCCTCCCGTGGGACCACGCGCCGGGCACTCTGCTGGTCCGTGCCGCCGGTGGCGTCGCCCGACGGTTCGACGGCACCGACTACGACCCCGCCGGGGACGGGCGCGGGCTGCTCGTCGCGGCCAACGAGCAGGTCTGGGCCGAGGTGCACGCGGCACTACTCACCCCCTGATCGGTGCGTTCGGCGATGGCGTCGACACGGTGCGTCGACACCAGGGCCGCCGGGCGTTCGTGGGGCTGGTCAACGGCGCGCGGTCCGGTATCGTGACGGCGGTCTCCGCCAGCAGGCCGCCGACCCGGCGCCGGCGGGGGCCTCCGCCGCGCAGTGGTGCACCGGGGGTCGGCGGTCGACGGAAGGACGCTTTCGTGCCCAGGACCAGGCCCAGCCGGCGCGGTCGCCGCGCTCTGCTCACCCTGCTCGCTGCCGTCGCGCTGGTACTCGGCGGCGGCGCGGTGCCCGCGTACGCGGAGCCCGATGAGGGCGGCAGCAAGAAGCTGCGTGACGCGTTGGAGTTGACCGCCCGGGGCCACATCGAGGCGAAGGCCAAGCTGGACAACTCCAAGCGCCGACAGACCGAGCTCACCGGCCAGCTGAAGAGCTTCGAGAGTCAGCTGGTCGGGCTCACCGCCCAGGTCGGCGAGGTGGCCGCGCAGTCCTACCGCTCCGGTCGGCTCACCCCGACGTCGATGCTGCTCAACGCCGCCACGCCGGAGGCGTTCCTACAACGCGCCGCCGACCTCGATCTGATGGCGCAGCGGGACAGCAAGCGGCTGCGCAACCTGACCACGGCCCAGCAGCAGGCGCAGCAGGCCAAGACCGCCATCGACGCCGAGGTGCGCGAGCAGCAGAAGCAACTCGCCGTGATGGCGAAGAAGAAGAAGGAGGCCGAGGCGGCGCTCGCCGAGGTCAGTTCGGGCAGCAGCGGCGGCTTCAGCGGCGGCAGCTCCGCCTCGGCGAAGCCGGCACCGCGTAACCCCGACGGATCCTGGCCGTCGGAGTCCTGCTCGGTGAAGGACCCGACCACCCCCGGCTGCATCACCCCGCGCACCCTCAACGCGCTCAAGCAGACCCAGGCGGCCGGCTACAAGCGGTACGTCTCCTGTAAGCGGTCCGGCGGCGGCGGCGAGCATCCGAAGGGCCGGGCCTGCGACTTCGCGGCCGCCACCAACGGCTTCGAGGACCGCAACGCGACCGGTGGCGACAAGGCGTACGGGGACAGCCTCGCCGCCTGGCACGTGCGCAACGCCAACCGGCTGGGTGTGCTCTACGTGATCTGGTACCGGCAGATCTGGCATCCCGGCACCGGCTGGCGGTCGTACAGCGGCAGCGGCAGCCCCGCCGCGAGTCACACGAACCACGTTCATCTATCGATGTACTGACCCGAAGCACCAGCTTCGCTGCGTACCATCGCGACGATGAGCTCCCCACCGTCCGACGTCGAGGCCCCGCCGGCCTCCTCGGCCCCGCCCGCGCCGGCCACCGCCCTGGCGCTGCCCAACGGGCTGGCCGCCTTCCTGGTCTTCTTCTCCAGCGGCGCCGTGCTGGTGCTGGAGACCGTCGCGCTGCGCCTGGTCGGCCCGTACGTCGGGGTGACCCTGCAGGTGACCAGCTCGGTGATCGGCATCGCGTTGGCCGCGATCGCGTACGGGGCGTGGTCGGGTGGCTGGCTGGCCGACCGGCGTGACCCGCGCACCATGCTGGCCCCGGCGCTGGTACTGGCCGGCATCGCCACGGCGATCACCCTGCCCGTCGTCCGCTACGCCGGTGAGGTACTGCGCGGCGGTGCGGCCAGCGCGATCCTGCTGTTGGTGGCGCTGGCCGTCTTCGTGCCGGCGGCACTGCTGGCCGCCGTCACGCCGCTGGTGGTGAAGCTCCAGCTCGCCGACCTGCGCCGGACCGGTCAGGTGGTCGGTCGACTGTCCGGGATCGGCACCCTGGGTGGCATCACCGCCACCCTGCTCACCGGCTTCGTGCTGGTCGCCGCGCTGCCCACCACGGTGATCCTGCTGTCGCTGGCGATCGCTCTCGGGGTGGCCGGCATCGGCCTCGGCTGGTACCTGCGCCGGCAGGCGCGCACCGAGCTGCCCGGTCCGGCCCGGACCCGGGCCGCGCTGGCGGTGCTCGGCCTGATCGGGGCGGGGCTGACCACGGTGGCGCCGAACCCGTGCGACATCGAGACGGCATACCACTGCGCCCGGGTCGCGGTGGACCCGATGCGGCCCACCGGGCGGACGCTGCTGCTCAACTCGGCCGAGCACTCGTACGTGGACCTGACCGATCCGAAGCACCTGGAGTACGCGTACACCAAGTGGATCGGTGCGGTCGCCGACGTGACCGCTCCGGCCGGGCAACGGCTGGACGCCCTGCACCTGGGCGGCGGCGGGTTCACCGTGCCGCGCTACCTGACCGCCACCCGGCCGGGCACCGACAACGTGGTGTTCGAGATCGACGGCGGGCTCGTCGAGCTGGGCGAGCGGGAGCTGGGCGTACGCCCGGGGCCGGACCTGCGGGCGGTGGTGGGTGACGCCCGGATGCTCGTCGCCGGGCAGCCCACGGACAGCCGTGACCTGGTGGTCGGCGACGCTTTCGGACACCTCGTGGTGCCCTGGCACCTCGCCACCCGGGAGATGGCCGCCGAGATCCGGCGGGTGACGCGCCCCGGCGGGGTGTACGTGCAGAACGTCATCGACTATCCGCCGCTGCGGTTCATCCGCGCCGAGTTGGCCACGGTGGCCGCCGAGTTCGCGCACGTCGCGTTGATCGCCCCGCCGCAGGCACTCGCCGAGCAGCAGGGCGCCAACTTCGTCATCGTCGGCTCTGACGCGCCGCTGCCGCTGGACGCCATCGGCACCCGGCTGAGCGAGGTCGACCCGCAGGTCGCCATGCTCCCCGGTGCGGAGCTGACGGACTTCGTCGGCGCGGCGATGGTGCTGACCGACGATTTCGCGCCGGTGGACCAGTTGCTGGCGACCGCCTGAACGGGTGAATTCCTGACCGATTGCGATCGTCGAGGTGTAGCCGGCCCTCGTGCGGGCAACAACGGCCACCATGGGCGGTGGGGACCGGAACGGCACGCAACTCCTCGATGAGCGGTACCGGCTGATCGAGCAGCTCGGTGCGGGCGGCATGTCGGTGGTCTGGCGGGGTTACGACCTCGTGCTCGGCCGCCAGGTCGCCGTGAAGGTGCTGGCCTCGCGGCTGGCCAGCGACCGGGCCTTCCGGCACCGGATCCGGATCGAGGCGCAGGCCGCCGCGCGGCTCTGCCACCCCAACATCACCAACGTGTACGACTACGGCGAGTCCCAGCAGGTCGGCCTGACCGTGCCGTACGTGGTGATGGAGTTGATCGACGGCGCCTCGCTGGCCAGTCGACTGGGCCGGGACGGGCGGCTGCCCTGGCGGGATGCGGTGACCATCGGCGCGGAGGTCAGCTCGGCGCTGGCCACCGCGCACGCCCGAGGCGTGGTGCACCGCGACGTCACCCCGGGCAACGTGATGCTCACCTCGACCGGGGTGAAGGTGGTCGACTTCGGTATCTCCGCGCTGGTCGGGGAGAGCGAGAAGGGGCCGGACGGCGCGCTGCTGGGCACACCCGCGTACCTCGCCCCGGAGCGGCTGGACAACGGCCAGGTGTCCCCGGCCACCGACGTGTACGCCGTCGGCCTGCTGCTCTACCGGATGCTCACCGGCCGGCTGCCCTGGCAGGCCGGTACCACCACGCAGATGCTGCGCGCGCACATGTACAGCGACCCGGAGCCGATGCCACCGATGCCGGAACTGCCCGACGGGGTGGCCGACCTGGTCTGGCGCTGCCTGGCCAAGCGGCCCGGGGACCGGCCGTCGACCGCCGAGCTGACCCGGATCCTCGCCGACGCGGCCGGGATGCTGGCGGCGGTGCCGGTGTCGCCGGCCGCCGGGCCACTGGACCCGGCCGCGCTGGCGAGCGCGGGCACGACGATCCTGCCCTGGTCGACGGCGACCGACGCGTTGCCGATGTCGCGTACCCGCAACCGGCACCGACTGGCGACCCGCCGCCGACGGCTGGAGGCCGGCGCGGCCGCCGCCGGACTGCTCGCGGTCACCGCGGCGCTCTGGGGAGTCACCTCACGCAGCCCGGCCAGCGGTGAGGATCAGCCGACGACCGAGGCTCGGATGGGTCCGCCGAAGGGCTCGCCGTGCACGGTGGCGTACGCGCTGCGCGCCGACTCCGGCACCGAGTTCGCGGCCGAGCTGACCCTGACCAACACCGGCGACCACGAACTGCGCGACTGGACGATGAGCTTCACGTTCCCTGGCCAGCAGACGGTGACCAAGGCGGAGCCGACCCCGGTGCACCAGCAGGGCAGCACCGTGCTGATCCGGCCGGCCGCCCAGCGCACCACCCTGGCACCCGGCGCGGCGGAGAAGCTCACGCTGGCGGGGAAGTACACCGGGGCGAACCCGTTGCCGGTGGAGTTCCGGCTCGGGGATGCGGCCTGCGGGGTACGGGTCTCCGGCGTGGCCGGCACGAGGCCGTCGACCGCTCCGCCGAACAAGCCGGCCGCGACGAAGGCCCCGCCCAAGGCGACGACGGTCCGCGCCCCGGGGGCGGGCGGCGCCGGCCCAGGCTCCGCCCCGGCGAAGGCCAAGCCCGAGAAGCCCGGCAAGGGCAAGGGTCCGGGTGGCGGCCCGGGCAAGGAGAAGTGACCGAGGGTTCGCGCTCAGCGGAGCCCGGCGAACCGCTGCACCTGGTCGATCCCACCCTCGACGACCAGCACCCCGCCCTGCGGGAGCACCGTGGTGTCCGAGGCGTACCGGAACCGCTCGCCGGGCAGCTTGGCACCGACCACCCGGACCCCGTACCGCTCGTTCGGGCGCAGGTCGAGCAGGGTACGCCCGGCCAACGACTCCGGTACGCGGACGGTGGCGATGGCGAAGTCGTCCCCGAACTCGATGAAGTCGAGCAGCCGGCTGACGATCAGGTGCGCCACCCGGTCACCGGTCTCCGCCTCCGGGAAGATCACGTGGTGCGCGCCCACCGATGACAGGATCTTCGCGTGCTTCTCCGAGGTCGCCCGTGCCCAGACCTGCGGCACGCCCAACTCGACCAGCGCCAGCACGGTGAGCACACTCGCCTCCACCGAGGCGCCGATCGCCACCACCGCCCGCGGGAAACCGGCGACGCCGAGTTGCCGCAGCGACTCCTCCTCGGTCGAGTCGGCCTGGACCACCCGGTCGAGCTCGGCAGACCACCGCTGCACCTGGTCCGGATTGTGGTCGATGGCCAGCACCTCCCGGTCCATCCGGGTCAGCGATCCGGCCAGGTGGCAGCCGAACCGACCCAGCCCGATCACCACGATGCCGTCACCGTCCGATCGCCTGGTCGACACCGCGGCACCCCCTCCTCCTAGCCGACAACGGTCTGTTCCTGCGGGTAGCGGTAGAGCCGGCGTCGGGTGTTCAGTGCGATCGCCGAGCCGAGGGTGAGCGGCCCGACCCGGCCGATGAACATCAGCACGGTCAGGATCAGTTGGCCGCTGCCCGGCAGCGAGCCGGCCAACCCGACGGTCAGCCCGGTGGTGCTGAACGCGGAGGTGACCTCGAACAGGGCCGCCACGAAGCGGACGCCCTCGGTGAGCAGCAGCAGCGCCATCGTCCCGGCCGTGACCAGAGCAACGCTGAGCAGCGCCACGGTGACGGCCTGCCGCTGACTGGCGGTGGCCACCCGGCGGTGCCCGACCGTCACGTCGGGCTCGCCGCGCAGCTCCGCCCAGATGGTGTACGCCAGCAGGAAGAACGTGGAGACCTTGATCCCGCCGGCCGTGCTGGCGCTGCCGCCGCCGATGAACATCAGCACGATCAGCAGCGGGTAGCTCTCCTCCTGCAGTGCGGCGATGTCCAGGACGCTGAAGCCACCGGTCCGGCTCAACGCGATCTGGGTGAACGACGCGAGCACCTTGCCCCGGGCGTCGTACGGGCCGATGGTGCCGTCGTTGGTCCACTCGGAGGCGAGCAGGCCAGCGAAGCCGATCAACAGCAGCGCGGCGCTGCCCCAGATGGTCAGCTTGGTGGCCACCGCCCAGCGCGTCGGCTGTCGCCACTCGCGGACCGCCTCGAACAGCGCCGGGAACCCGAGCCCGCCGACGATCGCACCGAGCGCCAGCGGCAGCGACACCCAAGGATCGCGGTCGAACGCGAGCAGACCGTCCGAGTAGAGCGCGAAGCCACCGTTGTTGAACGCCTGGACGGCGTGGAAGACGCCCGACCAGAGAGCCCGACCGGGTGGGTAGTGGTAGGTCAACCAGAGCCGCCCGGCGACCACCGCGGTCATCACCGCCTCGCAGGCGAAGACGGTCACCGCGATCCGACTGAGCAGTCGACCCAGGTCGCCGATGCCGAACTCCGCCGTCTCGGCCTGCACCAGCAGCCGGTTGCGCAGCCCGAGCCGGCGGGAGACCACCAGGATCACCAGCGCCGCGACGGTGAGGATGCCCAGGCCCCCGAGCGCGGTGAGCAGAGTGATCACCACGAGTCCCCAGGTGGACCAGTAGTTGGGAGTGTCGGTGACCGCCATGCCGGTGACCGACACGGCCGAGGTGGCGGTGAAGAGCGCGGTGACGAAGGGTGGTCGCTGGTGTTGAACGGTCGCCCAGCGCGCCATCAGCAGCCCGGTACCGAGCAGGATCGGCACCAGGAACCCGAACGGCACCAGCCGCACAGGGTTGCGGAGAATCCGGCGCACCAGACAATCTTCCTTTTTCGCCCGAGGACTGGAGCGGGAACGCGCATTCCGGAGATTCATCTGCCGGCCAGTCCTCGACCAACTCCTGGTCAACCCGGCGAGCTGAGCTGGGGCAGTTCATCAGACGACAGGAGACGGCTGTGCCGCGTACCCTCTCGACCCTCGCCGTCGCCGAGCCGGCGGCCGGCACGGACCGCTTCCCGGCGAACGATCGGCCGATCGTGATCGGTCACCGCGGCGCGAGTGGCTACCGGCCGGAGCACACCCTGGAGGCGTACCGGCTGGCGATCCGGATGGGCGCCGACTACATCGAGCCGGACCTGGTGTCCACCTCCGACGGCGTGCTGGTCGCCCGGCACGAGAACGAGATCTCGGGCACCACCGACGTGGCCGCCCGCCCGGAGTTCGCCGATCGCCGGGCCACGAAGACCATCGACGGCGTCGCGGCGACCGGCTGGTTCACCGAGGACTTCACCCTGGCCGAGCTGAAGACCCTGCGGGCGCAGGAGCGGCTGTCGCAGGTCCGCGTGGCGAACACGGTGTACGACGGTCGCTTCGAGGTGCCCACCCTCCAGGAGATCATCGACCTGGCCCGGACCGAGGGGCGGGCACGGGGCCGCACCATCGGTATCTATCCGGAGACCAAGCACCCGAGCTACTTCACGTCGATCGGCCTGCCGCTCGAAGAGCCGCTGCTGCAAGTGCTGCGGCAGAACGAGCTGGACCACAGGAACGCGCCGGTCTTCATCCAGTCGTTCGAGACGGCCAACCTGCGCCGGCTGCGCCAGCTGACCGACGTCAACCTGATCCAGCTGCTCGACTCCACCGGCCGCCCGTACGACTTCACCGTCGCCGGCGACACCCGCGGCCACCAGGATCTGGCCACCCCGGCCGGATTGAAGTGGATCGCCGAATACGCCGACGGCATCGGGCCGAACAAGAATCTGATCGTGCCCCGCGACCCCGCCGGTGCGCTGCTCGCCCCGACCAGCCTGGTACGCGACGCCCACCACGCGGGGCTGCTCGTGCACGCCTGGACGTTCCGCGCGGAGAACCAGTTCCTCCCGGTGGACTTCCGGGTCGGCGCCGACCCGAGCGCGCGCGGCGACATCACCGCCGAGTACGAGCTCTTCCTCGGTCTGGGCCTGGACGGCGTCTTCACCGACCAGCCGGACACCGCCGTCGCCGCCCGCGCCGGCCTCCCCGGAGCTGACCTGCTCCAACGTGACCCGGCCCGGAGCTGACCTGCTCCGAGCCGCCCCTCGGGCCGAACCAGGCCCGACCCACCCGCTGGCCCGTCGTCCGTCACCCCGGACACGGGCCAGCGGCACGTCCGGTAAGTGGGGGCGGTCACCGAGGCCGTCACCGAGGCCGTCACCGAGGCGACAACATCAGGGATGTAGTGGCCTCGGCGTCCGGGGGAGGCGACAACATCAGGGATGTAGTGGCCTCGCCGTCGGGGGAAGCCACAACGTCCGGGATGTAGTGGCCGCGCTTCCGGGGTGGGCGAGTAGGCGTGCGGCACTCGACAGGAGCCGCAGTCGCTTACTGGCGTCCGGGAACGTCGGCGACGTAGGTGCCGCGTCCCGGCTGGCCAGTAATCAACTCGCGGTCGTGCAGCAGGGACAGGGCTCGCGACGCGGTGTTCATGTGCACCCCGTAGGCATCGGCGAGCTCTCGCGTGGACGGCAGTTTGTCACCCGGCTTGAGTTCGCCGCTTTTGATCTTCGCGGTGAGGTCGTTCGCGATCTGGCGATATGGCGCTTCTGCGGTGGGCATGGTGAGGACTCCGGTCGGTTCGGCGTCTTCGATCATGCCGGCCTACACCAGCAACTGCAACAGGCTGTGGTGTCGCTGCTTCGATGGGTCGACCTACACAAGTATTTGGGGTAGGTTGCTGATGTCCGACTCCGGTTGGTTCGGCAAACCCTCGGAGTACGGGCCTGAGGTGGGCTCCGTGTTCGTACCGCCGATTGTGGCTGCGGGCGTGGGGCCGGGCGGTCCGGTGGGCGTCCCTGTCCGCACATCGGGCCGCCTCCCATTGCGGCGAACCCGGGTGCGCCGTCCGATCGACGAGGAGAGCGTGGTCGTGGGCATGAAGAGGGAGCGGTTCGTCGTACACCTGCCGGTGGTGGCCGACGATCTGCCCGGCGCGGTGCGGTTCGCTCGGGCGATCACCCGAGCGCTGGGTTTTCTCGCCGACGTGGATCGGGCCGAGACGACGGTGTCCGAGGAGGATGCTCAGTGCGTACGGCATCGGGTCTTCTGCGACAGCTTGGTCGACGGTCGCCGACGCTGCCCGCGCCCGGCGGCCCACGACGGACCCTGCGGTACCTCGGGCGAGTGACCATCAGACGCGTGGATGCGACGGCGGCCGGTGGATGGCGCGGGACGACACAGCGGCCGGGTGGTCCGTGGGGGTGTGGACCATCGGGGGGTCGGGCCTTCGGGTGGTAGTGCGGCCCGTTGTAACGGCCGGCCACCTCATTCCTGTTACTTGTGTGTTTCCGCCACATAGCTCGTGGGTGACGTCACTTCTAGCGTGAGCCGACACGAAGAAGTTCCCTCCCTCCGAGTCCTCACGTGGAGTCGCAATGACGGTCCGGACGACGCGGCGGGTGTTCCTCTCCGCCGCCACGATGATGGCGGCGGCGTTGGCCGCCACGGCCTGTGGCAGCCCGCAGGACACCGCCACCGGCGGCGGCGACAGCGCCGCGCCGGTCAAGGTCGGCCTGGTGTACTCCCAGTCGGGAGCGCTGGCCAGCTACGGAAAGCAGTACATCGAGGGGTTCAAGGCGGGGCTCGACTTCGCCACCCAGGGCACCGGCAAGGTCGGTGACCGGAAGATCGAGCTGACCGAGGTCGACGATGCGGGCGACCCGGCCAAGGCGGTCTCCGCCGCGAAGGATCTGATCGGCAAGGGCACGAAGATCATTGCCGGTTCCACCGCCTCCGGCGTGGCGCTCCAGGTCGCGCCGATCGCGGCGCAGAACAAGGCCCTCTTCATCTCCGGGCCGGCCGCCACCGACGCGGTGACCGGGGCGAACAAGTACACCTTCCGCTCCGGCCGGCAGTCCTACCAGGACGTGGTGACCGCCAAGTCGTTCATCGGCGACCCGTCCGGCAAGAAGGTCGTGGTCTTCGCTCAGGACGGCGCGTTCGGCGACGCCAACGAGGCCGCCGTCAAGACCGTCATCGGTGGCGCGGGCGCCACCGTGAGCAGCGTCCGGGCCCCGGCCAGCGCCACCGAGTTCACCCCGTTCGCCAGCCAGATCAAGACGGCCAAGCCGGACCTGCTCTTCGTCGCCTGGGCCGGCACCACCGCCCCGGCCATGTGGCAGAGCCTCGACCAGCAGGGCGTGCTCTCCTCCACCACGGTCGTCACCGGCCTGGACATCCGCGCCTCCTGGCCGACCTTCGGCGCCGCCGGCTCGAAGATCTCCTTCCTGTCGCACTACTTCGACGGTGCCAGCGACACCGAGGCCAGCAAGGCGCTGAAGGCCAAGGTGAACACCATCGACCTGTTCCACCCGGACGGCTTCGCCGCCGCCCAGATGGTGGTCCGCGCCGTGCAGGAGGGCGGGGACGACGTCGACAAGATGGTCACCGCGCTGGAGGGCTGGAGCTTCGACGGGGTCAAGGGCAAGATGACCATCCGGGCCGCGGACCACGCGCTGCTCCAGCCGATGTTCCAGGCCAAGCTGACCGGCAGCGGCACCACCTTCACGGCGACCGCGCAGAAGAGCCTCACCGGTGACGAGACCGCGCCGCCGGCCGTGGCCATGAAGGGCTGACCCATGCTCGCCACCCGCGGTCTGACCTGGCGGATCGGTGAGGTCGCCATCGTCGACAGCGTCTACCTCGACCTCGCGCCCGGGGAGTTCCTGGGCGTGATCGGGCCGAACGGCGCCGGCAAGACCTCACTGTTCAACCTGATCACCGGCCTGCGCCGGGCCACGGAGGGCCGGATCACCCTGGACGGGCAGGACATCGGGGCGCTCCCGCCGCACCGGCGGGCCCGTCTCGGGCTGGGCCGTACCTTCCAGGCGTCCTCGGTCTTCGGCTCGCTCAGCGTGCGGGAGAACGTCCGGCTCGCCGTACAGGCGCACCGCGGGGGCTCGATGAAGATGTGGCGGCGGGCGGCGGCCGACCGGGAGGTGGCCGCCGCCGCCGACGCGGCGCTCGACCGGGTCGGCCTCGCCCACCGGGGTACGGCCCTGGCCGGCACCCTGGCCCACGGCGAGAAGCGCAAGCTGGAGATCGCCCTGCTGCTCGCCGGCGAACCGCGGGTGATGCTGCTGGACGAGCCGATGGCCGGGGTCAGCGCCGAGGACGTACCCGAGCTGGTGTCGGTGATCAAGTCGTTGACCGGCGACAGCGGCCGGGCGGTGCTGATGGTCGAGCACCACATGGACGTGATCCTGGAGTTGGCCGACCGGATCGCCGTCATGCACCACGGCGCGCTGCTGGCCTGTGACACCCCGGAGACCGTGATGGCCAACCCGACCGTGCAAGAGGCCTACCTCGGGGAGGCGCTATGACCGAGCCGATCCTCAGCGTGGAAGGGCTGTCGGTCCGGATCTCCGGGCTGCACATCCTCCAGGGTGTGTCCTTCACGGTCGCCCCCACCGGCGTGACCGTCCTGCTCGGCCGTAACGGTGTCGGCAAGACCACCACGCTGCGCGCCATCGTCGGCCTCACCCCGCCCGCCGGGGAGGTGCGCGGCACCATCCGGATGGGCGCGCAGAGCCTGCTGGCCCGACCCACCCACCGGCTGGTCCGCGGTGGGCTCGGCTACGTGCCCGAGGACCGCTGCGTGTTCGCCGGCCTCACCGTCGCGGAGAACCTGCGGCTCGCCGAGCGGCGCGGCACCGATCCGGCGTACGACAAGGTCTTCGCGCTCTTTCCGGAGCTGGACCGGCGCGGACGGCAACGGGCCGGGTCGCTCTCCGGCGGGCAGCAGCAGATGCTCGCGATCGGCCGGGTGCTGCTCAACGACAACCGGCTGCTGCTGGTGGACGAGCCGACCAAGGGGTTGGCGCCGAAGGTGGTGACCGAGGTGGCCGAGGTGCTGGAACGGGTCGCGGAGTCGGTGCCGGTGCTGCTCGTCGAGCAGAACCTGGCGGTGGTCCGGCGGTTGGCCCGCGACGCGGTGGTGCTGGCCGCCGGCAAGGTGGCCTGGACCGGCGACGCCCAGGAGTTGCTGCTGGAGACCGGGTTGACCCGGTCGCTGCTCGGCGTCGGCTCGGCGGAGGTGGCTGCGCCGAGCGCGAGGAGTGAGCTTGCGAGCCCCGCAGTCGCGAGGGAGGAGCGGCTCTGATGGGCACCGTGATCCTGTTGACGCTGACCGGGCTCGGCCTGGCGGCGCTCTATTTCCTGGTCGCGTCCGGGCTGTCCCTGGTGTTCGGCCTGGCCGACGTGCTCAACTTCGCGCACGGGCTGTTCCTGGGCGTCGGCGCGTACGGCACCTGGTGGGCGGCGGGCAACCTGCCGGGCGCCGGTGACGACGGGTTCGGCTTCGTGCTCGCGGTCATCTTCGGGGTGGCAGCCGGCACGCTGGTGGCGGTGCTCGTCGAGCTGGTGCTGATCCGCCCGCTCTACTCCCGCACCATCGAGCAGGTGCTGGTCACCGTCGGTCTGTCCCTGGCCGGGGTGGCGCTCCTGCAGGCCACCTGGGGCGCGGACGCGAGGCCGTTCCCCCGCCCCGACTGGACCCGGCAGGTGACCGGGATCCTCGGCGCGCAGGTGCCCAACGGCGGCCTGCTGCTGATCATCGCGGCGGTGCTGGTGCTCGGCGCGATCCTGGCCTTCCTGCGCTGGACCAGGTACGGCCTGGTGATCCGGGCCGGGGTGGAGAACCGGGAGATGGTGACCGCGCTCGGCATCGACGTACGCAAGGCGTTCACCCTGGTCTTCGCGATCGGCGGGGCGGCTGCCGCGCTCGCCGGTGCGCTCGGCGGCGTCTACTTCGGCACCGTCTCGCCCGGCCAGGGCAGCTCGCTGCTGATCTTCGCGTTCATCGTGGTGGTGATTGGCGGGATGGGCTCGGTGGTCGGCTCCGCGTACGCGGCGGTCGTGGTCGGGCTGGTGCAACAGTTCGTCAACTACTACGGCACGTCCGGGCTGGGCGACATCTGCGTGGTCGGGCTGCTGGCCGTGGTGCTGCTGCTGCGCCCGCAGGGCATCGCCGGAAAGGTGGCAACGGCATGACCAACTCCGTGGTTGACGCGCCCACCGCGCAGGTACCCGCCGAGCTGACCCCGCAGCGGGGGAGGTGGCACCGGGTACGCCCGTTCCTGCCGCTGGTGGCGCTGGCCGTCTTCGCGATCCTGCCGTACTCGACGATCTCCCTGCCCGGGATCTTCGAGGGGCCGGTCAACTCGCCCGGCACGCTGCAACTGCTCGCCATCTGCCTGATCTTCGGCGGTCTGGCCGCCGGGTACGACCTGCTCTTCGGTCGGACCGGGATGCTCTCCTTCGGGCACGCGCTCTATTTCGCGGCCGGCGTGTACGGCACCGACGTCCTGGTCACCCGGGCCGGTCTGCCGCTGTGGCAGGCGGCGCTGCTGACCATCAGCGGCGGCACCATCCTCGCCGCGCTGCTCGGCGCGGTGGCACTGCGTACCGTCGGCATCGCGTTCGCCATGGTCACGCTGGCCTTCGCACAGGTCGGGGCGATCCTGGTGGCGCGGGACTTCGGTGGGCTCACCGGTGGCGAGGAGGGCCTGCCGCTGGACGTGTCCGGGTTGCCCGCCGGGCTGGTCGGGGTGACCAACACGGTCAACCTGTACTGGCTGGCGCTGGCGTACCTCACCGTGGTGGTCTTCGTGGTGCACCGGGTGAGCGCTTCGCCGACCGGGCGGGTGCTCGCCGGGCTGCGGGACGACGAGCGGCGGATCGGCGTGCTCGGGCTCGACCCGTACCGCTACAAGCTGGTGGCGTTCACCCTGGCCGGCGGCCTGGCGGCGGCCGGCGGGGTGGTCTACTGCCTGATCGTGGGCGGGGCTTCGCCGCACATCACCTCGTCCGAGCTGACCCTGTCGCTGCTGGTCATGGTGGTGCTGGGCGGGCCGGGTACCAGGTGGGGGCCGGTGCTCGGCGGCGTCCTCTACATGTACCTGGACCACCGGCTCACCGCCTTCGGCACGAGCGAGGCGGTGGACAACCTGCCGGCCGTCCTCAGCCACCCGCTGAGCCAGCCGCTGTTCGTCCTCGGCACCGTCTTCATCCTGGCGGTCTATTTCTTCCCCGGCGGCCTGACCAGCCTCGCCCCCCGCCTGACCCACCTGACCCGAGCCCTGCGCCCCCCACGCTGACCCCGCGAGCGCGGTCCGCCATCCATCCCGTCCGCCGTCCATCCCGTCCGTCGTCCATCCCGTCCGTCGTCCGTCCCGTCCGTCGATCATGGAGTTATTGTCGCGACACGCCGAGGTGGCTGTCGTTAACGTCATGATCGGCGGGCTCTGGCGGACGGGGCGGGCTCTGGCGGGCGGGGCCGGGGGAGTAGGGGGAGCGTTGTGGGTGGACGGGTTGCGGTTGTCAGTGGGGGCGGGACCGGGATTGGGGCTGCTGTTGCTTCGGGTCTCGCTTCGGACGGGTTTGACGTTCTTGTCGTTGGGCGGCGGGCGGACGTTCTGGTGGCTACCGCCGAGCGGATCTCCGCTGAACGTGGGCGGGCCGACGCCGTCACGGCCGTCACCGCGGACCTGACCGACCCGGAGCAGCTCGACCGGGTCCTCGCGGCGGTCGGTGATCGGCCGGTCGACGTGGTGGTCAACAACGCCGGCGGTTATCTGGGCGGGGACACCGGCACGCTCGCCGGAGTGGCCGCGCAGTGGCGGGCCAACCTGGACGCCAACGTGCTCACCGCCGTGCTGCTCACCGAGGCGCTACGGCCAGCGCTACGCCGTCCAGGCGGGCGGGTGATCCTGGTCAGTTCCATCGCCGCCCAGCGCGGCGGCGGTGGGGCGTACTCGGCGGCGAAGGCGGCCCTGCACGGCTGGGCGTACGACCTGGCCGCGCAGCTCGGCCCGGAACAGATCACGGTCAACGTGGTGAGCCCCGGCTACGTCGCCGAGACCGAGTTCTTCGGCGACCGGATGACCGCCGAGGGGCACGCGAGCCGGGTCGCGGCGACGCTGGTCGGGCGGGCCGGTACGCCGGCCGACATCGCCGACGCGGTTCGCTATCTCGCCAGCCCCGCCGCCGGGTACGTCACCGGCCAGGTGCTCGGAGTCAACGGCGGGTCGGTGCTCGGTCGCTGAGGCCCGTAGGACGCAACGACGACGAAGGGGCGGCGGACCCCCGTGTGGCCGCCGCCCCAACGTCGTGGTGCTCAGCTGTTCAACATCTCGTACGCGGCCGCTGGCGCCTTGGTCGCGGCGGCGCCGGTCGGCACCGTGATCTTCGGGGCACTGCCGTACTCGGCGTAGTTGACGACGTAGTCGTACGCCTTCCGATCGCCGGCGGCCGGGATCTTCAGCGTCAGCGAGGCCAGGTGCTTGTCCGGGTCGACCACCGCCGTGAACGGCACCTGCTTGGCGGCCTCACCGAGCGCCGCCGCCTCGCCCTCCTCCAACGCGTTCGCCGCGTTCTCGCCGCTCACGTCGATGATGCCGGCGTACCGCCCGGGGCTCTGCTCCTCGACGGAGGTGGCCGCCTCGATGAGCGGGCCGGTGTTGCCCTGGTCCGCGCCGTCGTAGGTGGGAATGTCCCCGCTGTTGGTCAACTTCGTACGGTCCAGCTTCATCCACTTGTCCGGGAACTTCGGCAGGCCCGGACGGCCGCTGAACTTCGCCTTGATCCAGAGCTCGTCCCCGATAAGCAGGAACGACATCTTGGCGGTGACGCCGTCGGAGTCCGCCGGGATGGTGCTGTTGATCTCGAACGCCTTCGCCGCCGGGTCGACCCGGCCGGCGTGCGTGCTGGACGCGTCCTTGCCGGTGAACCGGAACGTCCCTTCCGTACCGTCCGGGACGGCGTCGAGGAGCGCATCCTTCGGGCTGGGGGTCGGGCTGGTCCGGGGTGCCGCAGCCGGTCCGCTCTTCGGCCCGCAACCCCCGAGCAGGGTGGTCGCGGCCAGTACGGCGGCGACGGTGCCGACCGTCCGTCGGATGGTGCCGGCGCTGCCCGTTGCCTGTGTCATCGCACGTCTCTTTCTCGCTGTGTGGCTCTTGCCGATGACGATGCTGCGGGCCGGCACGGCGGTTCGGCTGCCGATATGCTGCCGTCCGGCTGCCGGGCACTGCCGTCCGGCTGCCAGGGGGTGTCAGGGAGCGGAAATTCGCATGTCAGGAACGCTGCGTTTCGAGATCCTCGGGCCTCAGCGGGCCTGGTACGCCGACCGGGAACTCGACCTCGGCCCCGGCAAGCAACGCGCCGTGCTGGCCGTACTCCTGCTCTCCACCGGCCGTCCGGTCTCCACCGGGCAGATGGTCGAGGCGGTCTGGCCGGAGGAGCCGCCCGCGAACGGCCCGAACGTGGTGCAGAAGTACGTCGCCGGGCTGCGCCGGGTGCTGGAGCCGGACCGCTCCCCGCGTACGCCGGGGCAGGTGCTGAGCCTGACCGACGCCGGTTACGTGCTCCGGGTCGCACCGGAGGCGCTCGACGCGGTCCGCTTCGAGCGGGGCATCCACCGCGCCCGACAGTGCCGCGTCGAGGGACGTTCGGACGAGGCGCTGGCCGAGCTGGCGACCGCACTGGACCTCTGGCAGGGCGAGCCGTTCAGCGGGCTCACCGGGTCGGTCTTCGATCCCGCCCGGCAGCGGCTCATGGAGTTGCGGGCGGTGGCGCTGGAGACCCGGGCCGAGCTGATGCTGGACCTCGGGCGACACCGTGAGCTGATCGGGGAACTGGTCGAGGTGGTGGCCGAGTTCCCTGTTCGGGAGCGGCTGCGGTACCAGCTCATGCTCGCGCTGTATCGCAGCGGCCGGCAGGCCGAGGCGCTGGCCGCGTACCGGGAGTTCGGTGACCTGCTCCGCCAGGAGTACGGCATCGAGCCGGGCGACGTGCTCCAGGAGTTGCACCGCCGCATCCTCCGCTCCGATCCGTCGCTCGCGCTGGCGGTGTCTGCGAAGAGCCCGCAGCCGCACCGGCCGCCGGCGGCCGGACCGCCGACCGTCGGTCTGCCGGCCGCCGCCCCGCCGGCCGGGTCCGCCGCCGCCCGGGCCGGGTCCGCTGCCCAGGCCGGGTCCGCCCCAGCGCACCCCAGCTTCACCGCTGAACCGCTGACCGGGTCCGCCGCCAGGGCGGCCACGCCTGCTCCCGTCCCGGTGGTCCCGGTCCAGCCTCAGCCGGCGATGCCCACGGACCGGTTCCCCGGCATGCCGCTGTTCCCGCCACCTCCCGCTTTCCCGGTGGCGGAGCGGAACGAGCACCTGTCCCGCCGCAACCCGTCCGAGGCGATTCCGCGTTGGCTCAGCGTCAGCGCGACGGTCGTCGCCGCGCTCGCCGCGTTGTTCTCCTTCGGCCTGCTCACCTGGTTGGTGGTGCTGGTCTACGCCGGCTGGCGGCGGAGTTGGCGCAACGGTGTCGTGGCCCTCGGCTACCTGGCCTTCGCCGTCACGGTCGTCGCCCTGATCGGTACCGGCGAGGAGGAGATCACCGACGCGGAGGGCGTCCTGACCCTCGCCTGGCTGGTCACTTGGATACTCGGCGTCTTCCACACGGTCCTGCTCAACGGCGCGGTCTGGTCGGCGATCACGCGCCGAGGCAAGGAGCCGCCGCTGTCGGTCGTCGACGAACACCGGATCCGTCGTGAGCAGGCCCGCTACCTGCTGTACCACTACCCGGCGGCGCGGCAGGAGTTGCACATCGGCCGGCCCGACCTGCCCCGCACCTTCGACGACGGCGGTCTGGTGGATGTCAACGCGGTCCAGGAGGCGACGATCGCCGGGCTGCCCGGCATCACCGCCAGCCATGCTCGACAGGTGGTGATGGACCGCTGGCTCCGCGGCCCGTTCGGTTCGATGGAGGACCTGGCCGCCCGCTGCCTCCTTCCGCCGCCCCTAACCGAACCCCTCCGCGACCTCCTGATCTTCCTCCCCCCACCCCCACCCCCACCCGACGGTCGTTGATCAAGAGGTTTCGGTCGGAATTCCGGCGCGAGATGACGCAAACCTCTTGATCAACAGTGGGAGCGACGTACGGCGCTGGTAGAAATGCCGGATGAGCGACGATCGGGCGGCGGTACGGGAGCGGGCCGAGGCGGTGCTGCGCCGGCTGGCCGGCGAGCACGCCCGGCTGCGTGAGGACCAGTGGCGGGCGATCGAGGCGCTGGTGGTCGACCGGCGCCGGGTGCTCTGCGTACAGCGCACCGGTTGGGGCAAGTCGGCCGTCTACTTCGTGGCCACCGCGCTGCTGCGCGGACACACCGACGGCACAGACGGAGTCGAGCCGGCCGGGCCGACCGTCATCGTGTCGCCGTTGCTGGCGTTGATGCGCAACCAGGTCGAGGCGGCCGCTCGCGCCGGCATCCGAGCCCGCACCATCAACTCGGCGAACCTCGACGAGTGGGACGAGATCACTGCCGAGATCCAGGCCGGCGCGGTGGACGTACTGCTGATCAGCCCGGAGCGACTCAACAACCCGGACTTCCGCGACGGGGTCCTGCCCAAGCTCGCCGCCACCACCGGGCTGCTGGTGGTCGACGAGGCGCACTGCGTCTCGGACTGGGGGCACGACTTCCGGCCGGACTACCGGCGACTGCGCACGTTCCTCGGCAACCTGCCCGAGCGCACCCCGGTGCTGGCCACCACCGCCACCGCGAACGCCCGGGTCACCCAGGACGTGGCCGAGCAGTTGGGCGACGCTCTGGTCCTGCGCGGCACGCTGGACCGCGAGTCGCTGCGCCTCGGCGTGCTCGACCTGCCCAGCCCGGCGCACCGGCTGGCCTGGCTCGCCGACCACCTGGACCGACTGCCCGGCTCGGGCATCATCTACACGCTGACGGTCGCGGCGGCGGGGGAGACGGCCGAGTTCCTGCGCTCGCGGGGTTACCCGGTCGCGTCGTACACCGGGCAGTCCGACGACGCCGACCGGCGGACCGCCGAGCAGGACCTGCTGGACAACAAGATCAAGGCGCTGGTCGCGACGAGCGCGCTCGGCATGGGCTTCGACAAGCCCGACCTGGGCTTCGTCGTGCACCTCGGAGCACCGCCCTCACCGATCGCCTACTACCAGCAGGTCGGCCGGGCCGGCCGCGCCGTCGAACACGCCGAGGTGCTGCTGCTGCCCGGCGTCGAGGACGCCGCCATCTGGCGTTACTTCGCCTCGCTGGCCTTCCCGCCCGAGGAGCAGGTCCGCGCGGTGCTGGCCGCCCTGCACAGCGACCGCCCGCTCTCCACCCAGGCCCTGGAACCGCTGGTCGACCTGCGCCGGGCCCGCTTGGAGCTGATGCTCAAGGTGCTCGACGTGGA
Source organism: Micromonospora vulcania (assembly GCF_042658605.1). Lineage (NCBI taxonomy): Bacteria > Bacillati > Actinomycetota > Actinomycetes > Micromonosporales > Micromonosporaceae > Micromonospora > Micromonospora vulcania. Next base: position 141,394 of record NZ_JBHSQS010000001.1, read on the forward strand.
CGGCGCGGTCCGTCGGGTGCGCGGTGGCTGGCTCGCCACCGGCGAGCCCTGGGTCTATGACGAGGCCCGGTTGCGCCGCGTCGCCCAGGCGCGCACCGTCGAGCAACAGGCCATGCGGGAGTACGCGACCACGCCCGGCTGCCGGATGCGGTATCTGCGGGAGTGCCTGGACGACACCGGGGCGGGCGACTGCGGCCGATGTGACCGGTGCGCCGAGCCGCTCTTCGCGGCGGACGTGTCGACGGCCGCGCTGACCGCGGCGCAGACGTTCCTGGGTCGGCCCGGCGTGGAGATCGCGCCGAAGAAGCTCTGGCCGACCGGTCTGGACGCGGTGGGCGTACCCCTGAAGGGCCGCATCCCCCCGGCGGAGCAGGCGCTGCCCGGGCGGGCCGTGGGGCGCCTCTCCGACCTGGGCTGGGGTGGCCGGCTGCGTGGCCTGGCCGGTCCGGACGCGCCGGACGCGCCACTGCCGGACGATGTCGCCGGCGCGGTGGTGGAGGTGCTCAAGGCGTGGGCGCACGGCGACGACCCGTGGCCCAGCCGCCCGGTCGGGGTGGTCGCGGTCGGTTCCCGACGGCGGCCCCGGCTGGTCGGCTCGTTGGCCGAGCGGATCGCCGCCGTGGGCCGGCTGCCACTGCTCGGCGAGGTCACCCCGACCGGCCCGGGCGGCCCCGGCGGGCCGCGCGGCAACAGCGCTCAGCGGGTACGCGCGCTGCACGACGCCTTCACCGTCCCGGCCGACCTGGCCGCCGCACTGGTCGGGCTGGCCGGCCCGGTGCTGCTCGTCGACGACCTGGTCGACTCGGGCTGGACGATGACGATGGTGGCCCGGGCACTGCGCCGGGCCGGAGCGCCGGACGTGCTCCCGCTCGCCCTCGCCGTGGCCGGCTGAGCCCCCCGGCCGTGTCGATCCTCGTCCCGGCGGGAAAAGTTCCCGGGCCGGCCGGAATGCGACCGTCGCCACGCCGCACCGGCTACCGCCGGGAACGGCCGGCAGCGACGGTACCGTGGGCGGCATGACCGATCAGCAGCCGGACCGGAGCACCCTCCGGCTGGCGTTGATCGTCGGCGGGCTGGTGCTCGCCGTACTGCTCGGCTTCGGCCTCGGCCGGATGAACGCCGACGGCGTCAGTGCCAGCGGCTCGACGCTGGCCGCCGACCACACCCACCCGCCGGGCACCGCGCCGCACGATCATGGCACCACCGCGGGCACCGACCAGGGCGGAGGCACCGAGCCCGGCGGTCTGTCGGTCAGCTCGGCCGGGTACACCCTGACCCCGGTGGCCACCGAGTTCCCGGCGGGTCGCCCGGGGCAGTTCCGGTTCCAGGTGCGCGACGTGCAGCGCCGGCCGGTCACCCGCTTCGCCGTCGTGCACGACAAGCCACTGCACCTCATCGTGGTCCGCCGGGACCTGACCGGTTACCAGCACCTGCACCCGACGATGGCGGCGGACGGCACCTGGTCGGTGCCGCTGACCCTCGCGCAGCCCGGCGTCTGGCGGGCGTACGCCGACTTCACCGTGGTCGCCGACAGCGGTGCCCAGACCGCGGTGACCCTCGGCACGGACCTGGTCGCACCCGGCGGCTACCAGCCCCGTGTGCTGCCCGCGCCGGCCACCTCCACCGCCGTGGACGGGTTCACCGTCGGCTACCAGGGCAGCCCGCAGTCCGGGGTGACCGTGCCGTTGACCTTCCGGATCGACGCCGCCGGTGGCCCGGCGCGGCTGGAGCGCTACCTCGGGGCGTACGGGCATCTGGTGGCACTGCGCGAGGGTGATCTCGGCTACCTGCACGTGCACCCGGAGCCGGAGTTGGTGGACGGCCAGGTGAAGTTCTGGCTGGCGACCCCCAGCCCCGGCCGTTATCGCCTCTACCTCGATTTTCAGGTGGCGGGCGCGGTCCACACGGCCGAGTTCACCGTCACCGTCCCCTGACGCGGCGGGCTCAGCCGGCGCGACGGATGGGGCGGCGGGCCAGGTAGCGCAGCAGGTCGCGGATGTGGTGCTTCTCCTCGGCCGGGACGTTCGGGTCGGCCAACCGGTCCAGGATGGCGCGGATGTCCGCCTCGACCGGACCGTCGTCATTACGCCGACGAGGTGCCGGGCCGGCGTCGGGCAATCCGAGTGCCCGGAACGCGGCGGCGACCGGCAGATCCAGCGCGCCGCAGAAGCCGCGCACCTTGGCCAACTCGGGGTAGTCCTGCCAGTCGCCGGCCAGCCAACGGAACACCGTGGAACGGCCCACACCCGTGTGCGCGGCAAGGTCGGTCACGGTCCACCCGCGCTCGTCCCGAGCGTCGTCGATGGCACGCCGAACAAAGCGGGCGAAGGCCGCCTGCGGCGTAACGTCTGCGGAACCCATCCCTGCGGGTCGTCCCCCTCCGGACCGGAAAACCGGGTCGATACGAGTTCCGAGGGTAGTACGCCCCGGACGGGAAACCACTGACTGATCGCACAAACTGTCCCGTGGACGGGACTCTGGGTCGGCGACGATGGGAATTGACCCGATGGGACATCGAGCGATCATCGTCGTTCTTCCACTAAGCTCGGTGCCCGCCCGCCCCGCCCGGCATGGTGCGCGTCCGCCATGACCGACCGGAACACCGCCGAGGAGCACCATGGCCGAATCGAGCCGTCCGCAGCCGTACCAGCCCGGTGCGGTGAGCCTCTTCTTCGTCGCCAAGGCTGGCGTGATCGCCGCCGCGTTCTGGATCTGGTTGCTGGTCCTGGTGCTGCGCACCGACGCGGCGACCGGTGCCCAGGTGCTGGCCGCCGTCGGTGCGATCACCACGACGCTGGTGGCGGTGGTCCTGGCCTGCCGGATGGCGTTGCAGCACAACGCCGCCGTCCGGCACGCCGAGGTGAAGAAGTTGCTGGTCGACATCTCCTGGAACGCCTTCACCGCGGCCGGCAACGCCGAGAACGCGGGCACCGTGGTGCCGTTCCCGACCGGCCCGGGCGACGGGGGGCGAGCCGGCAGCGACCGGGTGTCGCTCCTCGACGGTGGTGCCAGCGAGCGCAGCGGCGGCCGGGACCGCAGCGGCAGCGGCGACCGCCGTCGCTAGCCCTACGGCTGGCCGACGGGCTGCTGGTCGGCGGCCAGCAGAGTCTCCAGCCGGGGCGTGACCTGCCACTGGTCGATCAGCTCGCGGTACTCCGCGCGCTGCGCGTCGGTGGCTGCGGTCCCGGTCCGGCGGGCCCGGATCAGCAGGTTGCGCGGGGTGTGCTGGGAGTCCACGAACTCCACCACCTCGGCTCGGTAGCCGTGCACCCGGAGCAGCCCGGCCCGCAGCGCGTCGGTGAGGACGTCGGCGAACCGCTCGCGCAGGATGCCCTGGCGCGTCAGCAGCTCGTACGGGGCCGGTGCGGGGTGGGCCCGCAACTGCTTGGCCAGATCGTGGTGACAGCAGGGCGCGGCGAGCACCCAGCGGGCCTCCCAGCGCACCGCGCGGGCCAACGCCTCGTCGGTGGCGGTGTCGCAGGCGTGCAGTGCCAGCACCAGGTCCGGGGCGGGGTCGACGACGGCATCGGCGATCGTGCCGGCCACGAAGCTGACCTTGTCGGCCCAGCCCAGTCGCTGCGCCAACTCGGTGTTACGCCGCCGCTGGTCCTCCCGGACGTCCACGCCGATCAGCTCGACGTCGAGGCCCCGGCTGGCCAGGTAGCGGTACGCGGCGAAGGTCAGGTAGGCGTTGCCGCAGCCCAGATCGACAACCCGGAGCGGGCCGGTCAACTCGTCCGGCAGGGTCGCGGCCAGCGCCCGTAGGAACGCGTCCACCTGCCGGCGCTTGGCCGCCGACCCACCGATCTCGGCGAAGATCTCGTCACCCGGGTCGAGCAGGTATTCCTTCGCCCGGTCGTGCCCGGTGGGCGCGGGCGTCGCCGCCGGCCGGGTGGCGGCGGCCCGGTGCACCTGGGCCTCGCCGGACTTGGTCACCCGCAGTTGGAGCGTCGCGTCGACCGTCTCCACGTGCCAGTTGCCGAACGGCTCGGCGAGCAGTTCGTCGACCGCGGCGGCGGACTCCGCGCCGGGGGCGAGGTTGCGGGTGTACGGGCGCGCGCCGTCGGTGGTGGCGATCTGGAGCCGGGGCCCGGCTTTGATCGTGACCGGCCGCAGTTCGGCCCGGATCACCGTGGGGCGGCGGCCACGGCGGCGTCCGGCGGCGACCGCCCGGGTCAGCGCGGGATCGAGCAGCAGCGCCCGGACCTCGGTCAGGGCAACGTCCAACGGTTCCGGCATCGTTCCATCTTCGGCAGGTGGGGTGGGAAGGGAACATCCCCCGTACCGCGCGGGGCGGTGCGAGGGATGTCGGGTGGGGCTGTGGTCAGTCCGCGGTCGCCTCGGCCGGCGTACCAGCACCGGAACCGCCACCACGGCGGCGCCGGCGGCGACGCGGCTTCGACGGCTCGTCGTCGGACGCGGCAGACTCGGTCGGGCTCGCGTCGGCGGAGATCACCGCGGTCGGTTCGCCCGCGACCACCTCGCCGGCCCGGCGGCGACGCCGACGGCGCGGGGTACGGGTGCCCTCCTCGGCGGCGTCCGTCGGCGCTTCGGCGACCGGCGCGGCAGCGTCGGAGCGGTCCCGACGGCCGTCGCCCCGGCCACGGCGCTCGCCCCGACCCTCGCTCCGGCCCTCGCCACGGCTCTCACCGCGTCGGGAGCCTCGGCCACCGCTGTCGCCCCGGCGGGAACGGGTCGTCCCACCCAGGTCTTCCTCGATCTCGGCGGACAGGCCGGCCCTGGTCCGCTCGGCGGTGGGTAGCGTGCCGGTGACCTCGGTGGAGATGTGCAGGTCGGTGTAGAGGTGCGGCGACGTGTGGTAGGTCTCCGGCGGCTCCGGCATCTCCAGACCGAGGGTCTTGTCGATGATCCGCCAGCGCGGCATGTCGTCCCAGTCGACGAAGGTCACCGCGACGCCGGTCGCCCCTGCCCGGCCGGTCCGGCCGATGCGGTGGGTGTAGGTGTCCTGGTCTTCCGGGCAGTCGTAGTTGATGACGTGGGTGACGCCGGTGACGTCCAGACCCCGGGCCGCCACGTCCGTGGCGACCAGGATGTCGATCTTGCCGGCGCGGAAGGCGCGCAGCGCCCGCTCCCGGGCACCCTGGCCGAGGTCACCGTGCACCGCGGCGACCGCGAACCCGCGGAAGTCGAGGTCCTCGGCGACCCGGTCGGCGGCCCGCTTGGTACGGGTGAAGATCATGGTCAACCCGCGACCCTCCGCCTGGAGGATGCGCGCCACCACCTCGACCTTGTTCATCGAGTGGGTGCGGTAGACCAACTGCTGGGTCTGCGGCGACGGACCGGTCTCGGCGGTGTGCCCGGCGTGGATCGTCATCGGCTGGCGCAGGAAGCGCCGGGACAGGGTGACGATCGGGTCCGGCATGGTGGCCGAGAAGAGCATGGTCTGCCGGTCTTCCGGCAGCATCGCCAGGATCTTCTCGACGTCGTCGAGGAAGCCCAGGTCGAGCATCCGGTCAGCCTCGTCGAGGACGAGTGCGCGCACCCGGTCCAGTCGAAGGTGCTTCTGCTTCTGCAGGTCCATCAGTCGACCGGGGGTGCCGACCAGGATCTCCACGCCCTTGCGCAGCGCGTCGATCTGCGGCTCGTACGCCACGCCGCCATAGATCGGCAGCACCCGTACGCCCCGCGTCCGGCCGGCGGCGGCGAGGTCCTTGGCGACCTGGATGCCCAGCTCGCGGGTGGGTACGACGACCAGCGCCTGCGGGACGCCGTCGCTGCCCTCGCCCGGCGCGAAGACCCGCTCCAACAGCGGTACGCCGAAGCCGAGGGTCTTGCCGGTGCCGGTCGGCGCCTGGCCGATCATGTCGACGCCGCGCATCGCGATCGGGATCGCATATTCCTGGATCGCGAACGCGCGGGTGATGCCGGCCGCGGCCAGCGCCTCGACGGTCTCGTCGCGGGCGCCGAGTGCGGCGAAGGTCGGGGCCTCCGGTCGGACCGGAGCGGTGGGGGCCAGCTCCTGGCCGTCCATCAGGTCTTGAGTCAGATCGCTCATGTGGATGTGGGGGTGCCCTCTCGTGGGTGCGCCCGTCATGTCCTCAGGGCGCGTTCGGTATGGCGCGGGCCACACGGTCGGCGGCGGAATGCCGAGCCGGACCGGGCCGCACGCGCTCCGCGGGCTGAACGTCGATCAGATCGGCGCCCACGGCAACTGCTCCATGCTACCTGAACAGGCAGGCTCACGTCCCGATTCCCGGTCGGCCAGCCGCCACGCGGGGCGGCCCAATGTGAGCTGCGTCACATATTTCTGGCGTCTGAGCCGTATCACGCGCGGGCCACACCGTCAGGTCCGCACGCGGTAGCCTGCGCTCGTGTCCGCGCCGACCACCCCCGGTACCGCCGTCGCCGACCTGCTGGGCCTGGTCGCCTTCGGTGAGCTGCTCGCCTTCGAACGGATGGCCGGCGACGCCCGGCTCGCCCCCGACCTGAGCCGTCGTGCCGCGCTCAGCGAGATGGCCGCGGCCGAGATCGCCAACTACCGCCGGCTCGCCGACCGCCTCACCGCGCTGGGCGTTCCGCCCGAGGAGGCGATGGAGCCCTATGTGGGGCCGTTGCAGGCGTACCACGACTCGACCGAGCCGCGGGACTGGGCAGAGGTGGTGACCAAGGCGTACGTCGGCGACGCCATCACCGACGACTTCATGCGGGAGGTCGCGGACGCCCTCGACGAACCCGACCGGCAGTTGGTGCTGGAGGTGCTGCACGACTCCCGGTACGCGGAGTTCGCCGCCGCGGAGATCCGGGTGGCGGTCGCCGCCGACGCCCGGGTGGCGGACCGGCTCTCCATGTGGGCCCGGCGGCTGGTCGGCGAGGCGCTCTCGCAGGCCGGCCGGGTCGCCGCCGAGCGGGCCACGCTAACCGCGCTGATCGCGCAGGGCGACCGGGTCGACGTGCCGGGGCTGTTCCGGCGGCTCACCGCCGCGCATACCGCCCGGATGGCCGCCGTCGGGCTGAACAACTGACCACCCGGGTCATCGGGTGCCGTGCCGGCCCGCGGCAGGTGGGCCGATGCCGACCTGCCGCGATGGCCGGACCGGTCAGCGGACGGTGAAACCGACCGAGCGGGGCGATGCCTCGGCGATCTCGACGTAGGCCACCTTCTCGATCGGCACGATCACCCGCCGGCCCTTCTCGTCGGTCAGGGAGAGCGTGCCGCCGTTGTTGGCGAAGGCGTCGGTCACGATCTGCTCGATCTCGGCCGGCGTCTGCGCGCTGTCCAGAACCAGCTCGCGCGGCGCGTACTGCACGCCGATCTTGACCTCCACTGTGCCTCCTCAACTGGGGCGAAAGAACCGCCCTGCGAAGGCTATCCGATCACCGGGCCGGCGGTCAGGCTGACTCACCTTGCAGCGGGAAGCTCGCGATGCCCCGCCAGGACAGCGCGGCCACCAACGCCTCGGCCTCGGCCTTGGGCACCTGCCGGCCGCCGGCCAGCCAGAACTGCGCGGCCGTCTCCGCCGCGCCCACCAGCCCGGAGGCGAGCAGCTCGGCATGCGCCCTGCTCACCCCGGTGTCGGAGATGATGGTGTCGGTTATCGCCGCGATGCAGCCCTGCTCGACCCGCTCCACCCGCTGGCGTACGGCCGGGTCGTTGCGCAGGTCCGATTCGAAGACGAGGCGGAACGCCTCGCTCTCGTGGTCGACGAAGTCGAAGTAGGCCCGCACCGACGCGCCGACCCGATCCTTGTTGTCGCTGGTGCCGCGCATCGCGTCGTGCACCTTGGCGACGATGGCGTCACAGTGCGTGTCCAGCAGAGCCAGGTAGAGCTCCATCTTCCCGGGGAAGTGCTGGTAGAGCACCGGCTTGGAGACCCCGGCCCGCTCGGCGATGTCGTCCATCGCCGCGGCGTGGTAGCCCTGTGCGACGAACACCTCCTGCGCCGCCGCGAGCAGCTGCTTACGGCGCGCGGAACGGGGCAGGCGGGTAGGCCGGCCGGCGGTCTGTGCACCGTTCCCCACAGCGGTCATGGGATCCTCCGAGTTCTCCGTACGAGCCGGCATTATCCCCCCAGACCGGGCGACGCCCCTGACCTCCGTCGTGGAAATGGCCCGCCGCTGTAACTTATCGCCACTCTCACCACACGGTAGCCTCAGCGAGGGCGACCAAGGAGCGCGCGGTGAGTGAAACAGGGCAACCCGGAGCCGCCACCCCGGGAGAGAACGGCGACGGAGCGGGTCAGCACGACGACCCGGGCCGTTCCGGCGGTGGCTGGGCGCCCCCGGCGGGTGGATGGTCGCACGCCGTGGAGCGCGAGGGGCCCTGGGAGCAGCCGCCACGCTGGCAGCCCGACCCCGCGTCCGGCTGGCGCACGTCGTCCGCACGGCACGGCGACCTGCCACCACCGGTGGCCGGGCAGCCCGCTGACCCCGAGCCGCCGGCCCGGGTCAACGGCCATCACGTCAACGGCGTCCGCCACCCCGGTGCCGACGTTCCGGAAGGTCGTTCCGCGCCAGTGAGCGCGCCGCCGGGGCTGGGCGCCGAGGACCGCGGCGACCGGCTGGTGGTGCCCGCCCAGCGTCCCGTACCGCCGCTGGAGCAGGGGACCGGCGAGCCCGATGGCGGCCCGACCCGGCCCACTCCCGCCGAGCAGGGCGGCGGCCACGTCGCCCGCTGGACCAGCCCGGGGCTGCCCACCTCGGCGCCGCCGGCCGTCCAGGTGCCGCCCGTCGGCACCGCCGCCTCCGGCTTCGAGGTCCCACCAGGCTTCCACGCACCCACCGCCGAGCGGCTGGCCGCCGACGAACCGCCGGCCGGCCCGCGCGGCTGGCGGGACCCGCACCAACCGGAGGCGTCGGCCGAGCCGGGCCGGGCCGCCGGGCACGCCGACGAGCCCGATCCGGGCCGCGCCTTCGAGGGAACCCGCGCACCGGACGCGCCCCGCGCCGGGGAGCCGTCGACCGTCGAACCGGACTGGTCCGGGCCGAGTTGGAACCGCCCGAGTTGGGGCAGCGGCTGGGCACCACCCTGGTCGCGCCAGGACGGCGAGCCGGCCGACCGGCAGGCCCGGGACGAGCCCGCGCCCGGCTGGGAGGCCGAGCCCAACCAGCCGTACGAGCCGGTTCGCGCCGAGCGGACCCGCCCGTACGAGCCGGTCCGTGCCGACCCGCCCCGCCGGTACGACGTCACCCCAGCGGAGCCCGAGGCAGCGCCGGAGCACCCCACTTCCGAGCCGGCCGAACGGCCCTTAAGGGCCGGCGGGCGTCCGACGGCGGCTTCCGCCAACGCGCCCGGGGAATCGTCCGGGGCCGAGTCGGCGGAACCGCCCTCGTGGGCCGGCAGTTCTGCCCCGACCAGCGGCCCGCCGGCCGAGCGGCCGTCCTGGGCCGGGCCGGCACCCACCACCGCCCCGCCGTCCCGGCCGTCGTGGGCCGGTGACCCGGACTCGAAGCCGACCAGCTCTGCGCCGTCTCGGCCGTCCTGGGCCGGCGGTGGGGATCCGGCGTCGACCAGTGCCCGGCCGTCCTGGGCGGGTGGTGCGGATCCGGCGTCGACCAGCTCTGCGCCGTCTCGGCCGTCCTGGGCCGGTGGCGCGGATCCCGCGTCGACCAGTGCCCGGCCGTCCTGGGCGGGTGGCGCGGATCCGGCGTCGACCAGCTCTGCGCCGTCTCGGCCGTCCTGGGCCGGTGGCGCGGATCCCGCGCCGACCAGTGCCCGGCCGTCCTGGGCCGGCGGTGCCGATCCGGCGTCGACCAGCCCTGCGCCGCCTCGGCCGTCCTGGGCCGGCGGCCCGGATCCGGCGTCGACCAGCGCCCGCCCGTCCTGGGCCGATGCTGCCGATCCGGCACCGACCAGCGCACCGCCGACCAGCGCGCCCGCTGCCGGTGTTCCGGACCCGGTCCCGACCAGCGCACCGCCGGCGCGACCGTCCTGGGCCGGCCCGGCTTCGACCGACCCGCCGCCGGCTCCGACCGACGCGCCACCCGCACCGGCGGGTCCGCCACCGGCACCGACGGGACTGCCGGCACCGGCCGGCCCGGCGCTGACGGCGGAACGGCCCTCCTGGGCCGGTGGGTCGCCGGCCACCCCGAGCAGCGCCGCGCGGTCCGAGCGACCCGACTGGTCCGAGGGGCGCATCCCCGCCACCCCGATCGAACGTCCGTCCTGGCCGGGCGCCCGGTCGGCGAGCACGCCCCACGCGAGCGAGGCGGGTGAGTCGTCCGGCCCGCTCCGGCCCGAGAGCCGGCCGGCCGCACCGTTCCGGCTCCGCCCGGCGACTCCCGAGCCGACCGGCCCGTCCGCCGTCGAGCCGCCCCGCGCCGCCTCCGCGCCGCCCGACGAGACGCCGCCGGCCTCGGCCGGTACTGGCTCGGCCCCCGCCACGGGCGGGCGTCGCGACCGGACGCCACCCGCGTCCGCTCCTCCCTACGAGGCTCGCCGATCCGCCCCCGACCCGACATCTCCGACCGACGACGACCGGCGGCCGGACGCCACGGCGGTGCTGCCGCAGCGCGTCCCCGCGGAACCGGACGTGCCCGTCGTGCCGGAGCCGCCAGCCGTGGAGCCGCCCGCCGAAACTCCGGAACTCGCCCGCAGCGCCACCCATCTGCGGCGCGACGACGAACCCGCGCCACTGCGGGAGCGTCCCGAGGGGTTCGACGTGAACGCCATCCTGGACGCCGTACGGGAGGTGGCCGGCGTACGCGACGCGGCGCTGCGCCGTACCCCGGCGGGGGCGCACAGCCTGCGGCTGGACCTGGCCGACGGCGCCGACCCGGCCGACGTGAGCCGTCACGTGGCCCGGCTGTTGCAGGAACGGATGGGACTGGCCGCCGCCCCGCAGAACCTGCCCCCCACCCCGCCGGCACCACCGGTCCGCCGTCGGGCGGCCGAGCCACGGGGTGCCACGGCGCGTCCCCCGGAGCCCCGAAGCGCCGAGCCGAGCGAAGCCGGAGCGGAAGCGCGTACCGGGGAGTTGCGGGCCGCCGAGCCGCCCGTGGGTGATCGGGCCGAGAGCACTCCGGCGGGTTCCGAGCAGTGGGCCGGGGCGGATGCCTCGCGTCGCCGCCGGGCTGCGACCACCCCGCATCGGGGGCGTGCCACGGTCGAGGAGCCGGGGTCGGTCTCGGCCGCGCCCGCCGGCATGGCCACCGGCAGCCCGGCGACGGTCGGTACGTCGTACTCCGGTGGTCAGGTGACCACGACGGAGTCGGCGCCGTCCCGCCCGCTGGACACCGGCGGTACGCCGGGGCCGCGGGTGGTGATCGACCACGTGCAGGTCAGCACCTTCGGGCTGGACGCCAACGTCGAGGTCCGGCTGCTGGCCGGCAGTGAGAGCGCCTCCGGTTACGCCACCGGGCCGGCGGTGGACGGCTACGTGTTGCGGCTCTGCGCGGTGGCCGCGGCGGCCGCGGTCGACGAGTTGCTACGCGTCGCCGAGAACGCCGAGCGGGGGCGCTGCTTCGTCGAGCACGCGGCGGTGGTGCCGTTCGGCAACTGCGAGGTGGCGACCGTGGTGGTGCTGCTGGTCTGTGACGGCTGGGTCGAGCAGCTCGCCGGCTCGGCCCTGGTGGCCGGCGATCCGCGGCAGGCGGTGGTGCGGGCGACGCTGGCGGCGGTGAACCGTCGGCTGGAGGCGCTGCTGTCCTGAGTGGTCCGGGGCAGACTGGGCGGATGAAACGTGCCACCCTCTGGCCGGACCATCTCCTTCCCGAGGATCGGATCCCGCCGCCGTGGCCGGGCCGGGCGGTCCGGCTCGGCGGCTCGGTCACGTACGTGCGGGACACCCCCGCCACGGCCGCCGGCGCGGAGCCGGCGCTGTACGTGCACGGGCTCGGCGGCTCGTCGCAGAACTGGACCGACCTGGCCGGGCTGCTCGCCGACCGGCTCGACGGGCAGGCCATCGACCTGCCGGGGTTCGGCCTCAGCGCGCCGGGTCGGCGCTACACGATCCCGGCCTTCGCCGATCTGGTCGTCCGGTGGATCGAGCACTCCGGGCGGGGGCCGGTTCACCTGTTCGGTAATTCGCTGGGCGGCGCGGTCGCGGTCCAGGTGGCCGGCCTCCGGCCCGACCTGGTCCGGACCCTCACCCTGATCTCTCCAGCGCTGCCGTTCCTGGACTTCCGTCGCTCGTTGCAGGGGCGGATGCTGCCGGTTCTGGCCATTCCCGGCGGTGAACGGTTGGTCGCCAAGCGGCTCACCCAGCTCGCGCCCGAGTTGATGGCCGAGCAGGTGCTCGAGGCGTGCGTCGCCGACCTGAGCCGGATCTGCGAGCAGCGCCGCGCCGAGGCGCTGGAGGAGATCCGGGTGCGCTACGAGGCGGACCACTACGCCGCCGCGTACGTCCGGACGTTCCGTGGGCTGGTCTCCAGCTTCCTGCGGGCGTACCTGCCGGGGGCGGGCTCGCTCTGGCGACTCGCCCGGGCGGTACGCGCGCCGACCCTGGTGGTGGGCGGCCGGCAGGACCGGTTGGTCGACGTACGGGTGGCGCCGCAGACCGCCCGGGCCATCCCGGACAGCCGGCTGCTGATGCTCGACGGCGTCGGTCACGTGGCGCAGTTGGAGGTGCCCCGGCTGGTCGCACGTGCGGTGCTGGGCCTGCTCACCGAAACGGAGGAGACCGCCGGGCGGCCTGATCTGGCAGGCTGAGCCGGATGCCCACCACTGTCCGCCGCCCCGCTCGTCGTCAACGACGTTTGGCACTGGTTGCCCAGCTGGCGGCAGTCGTGCTGGCCATCGGCACGACGGTGAGCGTGATCGCCGAGGGACCCGGTGGATACCCGGACGCCGATCGGCTGGCCGCCGAGGAGATCGCCGCCCGGCCGCCGTTGGTCGCCGCGCCGCTGCCGCCGTCGGCCACTCCGTCGCCGTCCGGGTCGTCCGCCGCTCCGTCGAGCCCACCGCCGGTCCTACGGCTGGCCGGGGCGGTGCCGACCGCCGGCACCGGCCGTTTCGGCTACGACGACCGCACCGGCCCGGTGCTGGGCCGCGCGGGTGAGTTGCGGCGCTACCGGGTGGCGGTGGAGTCGGGCAGTGGCGAGGACGCGGGCGAGTTCGGGCAGGCGGTCCGGACGGCGCTCGCCGGCCCGGGCAGTTGGGTCGACAGCGGCCGGATGCGGTTGCAGCAGGTGCCCGGGGGCTCGGTCGGGGACTTCGTCGTCTACCTGGCCACGGCGCGTACGGCGGGGCGGATGTGTGCCGACGGTGGGGTGGACATCCGGGTGGATGGCCGTCCGTACACCTCGTGCCGGGCACCCGGCAAAGTGATCATCAACCTGGACCGGTGGCGGCTGTCCGTGCCGCACTTCGTCCGGGCCGGCGTGCCGCTGTCGGTCTACCGGACGTACGTGGTCAACCACGAGGTGGGCCACCAGCTCGGGCACCGGCACGAGCGCTGCCCCGGTGCGGGTCGGCCGGCACCGGTGATGATGCAGCAGACCCTCTTCCTCGACGGGTGCCGGGTCAATCCCTGGCCGTACGTCAACGGTCGCCGCTACGCCGGCCCCGGGCTCTGAACGCCCGTTCCGACGCGCCGATCCGCGCCGTTCCGACGCGCCGATCCGCGCCTCGATCAGGCACGATGCGGCAATGGCGGCAAAAGCAGCGAAATGCCCGATTAATCTGGCACGCTGGATGACATGACGCCGTTGTCCCCTTACGGCCCGCCCGAGCCGCCCGAGCGGTCGACGTACCGGGTGCCGGGCGAGCGGCCGACGCTGATGCGGATGCGTCGGCGACGTCGCCGCAGCGTCCTGCTGGGCCTGTTGGTGCTCGCCGCGGCCGGCGGGATGATGGTCGGCCGGGGTGGCGAACCACCGGCCGAGTCGCCCGCCCCCACTCAGGGTCGGATGGGCCACGGTGGCGGAGTGGACGCGCAACCGGCTCCCACCAGCTATCCGTCGGTCGGTGCCGGCCGCTTCACCGGAGCCGACGGCGACACCCCGGTGTACGGCGAGGACGGGCCGCTGCGTCGTTACCGGGTCACGGTCGAGCGGGGCACCGGTCAGGACGCGCACGCCTTCGCCGCCGCCGTGGACTCGGTGCTGACCGACCCGCGTAGCTGGATCGCCTCCGGTGAGCTGCGGGTGCAGCGGGTGGCCGACGTCGGGACCGCCGACTTCACCATCTATCTGGCGACCCCGGTCACCTCGGAGCGGATGTGCGCCGAGGGTGGGCTCACCACCGAGCGCTACACCTCCTGCCGGCTCCCGGGCCAGGTCATCATCAACCTGGCCCGCTGGATGGAGGCGGTGCCCGACTACGGCGCCCCGCTCGACACGTACCGCACCTATGTCGTCAACCACGAGGTGGGCCACGAGTTCGGGTTCGAGCACGAGGCCTGCCCGGGCCCGGGGGAGCCGGCCCCGGTGATGCAGCAGCAGACGTACGGTCTGCAGGGCTGCGTCGCCAACGCCTGGCCCTACCTCGACGGCCGTCGCTACGCGGGGGACATCGTCCCCTGATCGACCGGGTCGTCGGTTATTCCCGCTCCCGCATCGCGGGCCACGTGTCCTCCCTCATGGCCGAGCGGGGTGCCGGCGAGCAACAATGGCGCGGTTCACACCGCCGATCCCGGGGAGTCCACCGTGTCGTTGCCCCCGCTCGTCGAGCCCGCCGCCGAGCTGACCGTTGACGAGATCCGCCGCTACTCACGCCACCTGATCATCCCGGACGTCGGAGTGACCGGCCAGAAGCGGCTGAAGAACGCCCGGGTGCTCTGTGTCGGCGCCGGTGGCCTCGGGTCGCCGGCCCTGATGTACCTCGCCGCGGCCGGGGTCGGCACGCTCGGCATCATCGACTTCGACACCGTCGACGAGTCCAACCTGCAGCGTCAGATCATCCACGGCGTCTCCGACGTCGGCCGGTCGAAGGCCGAGTCCGCCGCCGCCTCGATCCGCGAGATCAACCCGCTGGTCAACGTGGAGATCCACAACACCGCGCTGGACCGGGAGAACGTCCGCGAGATCTTCTCCCAGTACGACCTGATCGTCGACGGCACCGACAACTTCGCCACCCGCTACATGGTCAACGACGCCGCGGTGCTGCTCGGCAAGCCGTACGTCTGGGGCTCGATCTACCGCTTCGACGGCCAGGCTTCGGTGTTCTGGGCCGAGCACGGCCCCTGCTACCGGTGCCTCTACCCCGAGCCGCCGCCGCCCGGCATGGTCCCCTCCTGCGCTGAGGGCGGCGTGCTCGGTGTGCTCTGCGCGTCGATCGGCTCGATCCAGGTGAACGAGGCGATCAAGCTGCTCACCGGCATCGGTGAGCCGCTGGTCGGCCGGCTGATGGTGTACGACGCCCTGGAGATGGAATACCGCAAGATCAAGGTCCGCAAGGACCCGAACTGCGCGCTCTGCGGCGAGAACCCGACGGTCACCGACCTGTTGGAGGACTACGAGGACTTCTGCGGTGCGGTCTCCGACGAGGCTCAGGAGGCGGTGGTCGACTCGACCATCACCGCGCTGGAGCTGAAGGAGTGGCAGGACGCCGGCAAGGACATCTTCCTGGTCGACGTGCGCGAGCCGGCCGAGTACGAGATCGTCCGGATCCCCGGGTCCACCCTGATCCCCAAGGGCGACATCATCTCCGGCGAGGCGCTGGTGAAGCTGCCGCAGGACCGGCAGATCGTGCTGCACTGCAAGTCGGGCGTCCGCTCGGCGGAGGCGCTCGCCGCGCTCAAGGCGGCCGGGTTCCGGGACGCCGTGCACGTACAGGGCGGCGTGCTCTCCTGGATCAAGCAGATCGATCCCGCACTGCCCGCGTACTGACCGCGCGCCGGGGCGGCCCGCTAGACCGCCGCCCCGGCACCGCCGCCCCGGCTGCGCGCAAATCGACGCAGGCGGCTCCGAGGGGCCCTGTGCCCGGAGCGACGCAGCCAGTTCCGGCTGGCCGATTCTCCGAGGCGGGATCGCGTCTGCGCAGGTAGCGTTCCCGCCGTGGTCGATTTGGAAGCCGCGATCGGGTTCGTCGTGGCGCATGGGGACGCGGTGGAACGCGCGCGCCTCTCCTGGCTGCGCAACGGCACGCCGGTGCCCGCCGAGCTGTTGGAGACGGCCGAGGTCGGCCAGGCTCCCGACGGCGGCTGGCCGGCGACCTGGGGCGGCGAGATCGCCTCGATCGACGCCACCTGCTTCCGGCTCGCCAAGCTGGACGACCTGGGCGCGCTCGGCCGCCCCGCCGCGCGCCGAGCCCTGGACTGGCTGGCCTCCCGGCAGCAGGCCGACGGTGGCTGGGCCGAGGATCCGGCGCTGGCCGACTCCGCTCCGGAGTGGGCCCGCCCCGGCGACCCGGAGGCCGCGCTCTTCCTCACCGCCAACGCCGGCTTTTGGCTCACCGTCGCGGGCCTGGACGCCCGCGCCGCGGGTCCACTCGACCACCGGGTCGGCGGGGTGTACGCCGGCGTGGTGCAGGCGGCGGCGCACTCGCTCGCCGCGCGGCTGCGCCCGGACGGCAGTTGGCCGTCGTTCCTGGCCGCCGGCTGGCTGAGCGCGGCGGTGCTGCATCGGCAGGACATGTTCCAGGAGTCGGCGCGGATCCAGGTGGTGCTCGCCGAGCGGATGCCCAAGATGTCACCGGGCGACGCCGCCTGGCTGGCGGCCACCCTGCGCCGGGTCGGCATCGACCCACAGGACTGGATCATGGTGCGGGCGCTGCGTCGGCTGGCCGAGACCCAGCGCAGCGACGGTGGCTGGGAGAGCGACGACGGGCACCAGTTCGACGTGCACGCGACGCTGCGCGCGATCCGGGCCTGCCGCCCGGCGCCGATCAGCTAGCGCAGGTGGCCGTTCCCGGTGACCACGTACTTGGTGCTGGTCAGCTCGGGCAGACCCATCGGGCCGCGGGCGTGCAGCTTCTGCGTGGAGATGCCGATCTCCGCGCCGAAGCCGAACTCCCCGCCGTCGGTGAACCTCGTCGAGGCGTTCACCATCACCGCCGCCGCGTCCACCCGGGCGACGAACTCGCGGGCCGCGCTTGCCGAGTCGGTGAGGATGGCCTCGGTGTGCCCGGTGCCGTAGCGCCGGATGTGCGCGACCGCCGCGTCCAACGAGTCGACCACCGCCACGGAGATGTCCGCCGACAGGTATTCGGTGGCGTAGTCCTCCTCGGTGGCCGGGACCACGGCGGCGGAGTGTGCCGACACCTCGGGGGAGCCGTGCACGGTCACCCCGGCCTCGGCGAACGCGGCCAGCATCGGCGGCAGGAACGCGTCGGCGACGTCCGCGTGCACCAGCAGCGACTCGGCCGTGTTGCAGGTGGACAGCCGCTGGGTCTTGGCGTTCAGCGTCACCGCGACGGCCTGCGCCACGTCGGCGGCGGCGTCCACGTAGACGTGGCAGTTGCCCACGCCGGTCTCGATCACCGGCACGGTCGACTCCTCGACAACGGTGCGGATCAGCGACGTGCCGCCGCGCGGGATCAGCACGTCGACCAGGCCGCGGGCGCGCATCAGCTCCTTGACCGACTCGCGGGAGCTGGCGTCGAGCAGTTGCACCGCGTCGGCCGGCAGCCCGGCGCTGGCGACCGCGTCGCGTAGCACCGCGACCAGCGCAGCGTTGGAGTGCGCGGCCGAGGACGATCCGCGCAGCAGCGCCGCGTTGCCGGACTTCAGGCAGATCCCGGCCGCGTCCACGGTCACGTTCGGGCGTGCCTCGTAGATGATGCCGACCACCCCGAACGGCACCCGGATCTGCAGTAGCTCGAGGCCGTTGGGCAGGGTCGAGCCGCGGACCACCTCACCGACCGGGTCGGGCAGCGCGGCCATCTGGCGCAGCGCGTCGGCGATGCCGGCCACCCGGCCCGCGTCGAGGGCGAGCCGGTCCAGCACGGCCGCGCTCAGCCCGGCCTCGCGGCCGGCCGCCAGGTCCGTCGCGTTCGCGGTCAGGATCTCCGGGGTACGCGCCACCAGCGCGTCGGCCATCGCCACCAGCGCGGCGTCCTTGACCGTACGCGTGGCCACGGCCAGCGTCTCTGCGGCCACCCGGGCCCGTCGCGCCTGCTCAACGACGCTCATCCTGCGCTCCTCAAGTGTTAGGAAGGGCCCCTTGTACAACACGAGGCGTTAATAAGGTGCCCTTGCTTACAGCAATACGAGGTCGTCGCGGTGGACTACCTCACGTTCGTACGCGGGGCCGAGCGCCGCGGCGAGTTCCGAGGTGGAGCGGCCGAGTAGCCCGGGCAACTCGACCGCGTCGTAGTTGACCAGGCCTCGGGCCACCGGGGCGCCGCCGACGTCGACCAGATCGACCGGATCTCCGGCGGTGAACGTGCCGTCCACGGCGGTGATGCCGGCCGGCAGCAGTGACTTGCGCCGCCCGACGACGGCGGCCACCGCGCCCGGGTCGAGGTGCAGCCGACCTCGCGGTGAGGTGGCGTGGGCCAGCCAGAAGAGTCGGGCCGTGGGGCGCCGCCGCTGCGGGTGGAACAGCGTGCCGACCGGCTCGCCGGCCAGCGCCTGGGCGGCCAGGTCGGCGGCGGTGAGCACCACCGGTATGCCGAAGCCGGTTGCGATCCGGGCCGCCTCGACCTTGGTCACCATGCCGCCGGTGCCGACGCCGGATCGACCGGCCCCGCCGATGGTGACTCCGGCGAGATCCTTCTCGTCGCGGACCTCGGAGATCCGGGTCGACTGCGGCCGGGCCGGGTCGCCGGTCCAGAGCGCGTCCACGTCGGAGAGGAGCACCAGCAGGTCGGCGTGCACCAGCGCGGCGACCAGGGCGGCCAGCCGGTCGTTGTCGCCGAACCGGATCTCCTCGGTGGCCACCGTGTCGTTCTCGTTGACGATCGGCACCGCGCGCAGGTCGAGCAGCTTGCGCAGCGTCCGGTACGCGTTGCGGTAGTGCGCCCGCCGGGTCACGTCGTCGACGGTGAGCAGTACCTGCCCGACGGTCAGACGGTGTCGGGCGAAGCTGGCCGCGTACCGGCCGATCAGCAGGCCCTGCCCGACACTGGCGGCGGCCTGCTGGGTGGCCAGGTCGCGCGGGCGTCGGGTCAGCCCGAGCGGGGTCAGGCCGGCGGCGATCGCGCCGGAGGAGACCAGCACCACCTCACGGCCGTCGGCGGCGAGCCGGCCGAGGGTGTCGACCAGCGCGTCGACCCGCTCGTTGGCCAGTACGCCGGTGGCGGTGGTCAACGAGGAGGATCCGATCTTGACGACGACCCGTCGGGCCGTCGTGACTGCTTCGCGCACCCGCCCATTCTGCGTGGTCATGGCCGCGCTGCCCGGCGGCCTTCCCATATGGTGGCGGATTGTGACACCGGACGAGTACGTCGAGGCGGTGCTGGACCTGGTCGAGCGGATCCCGCCCGGGCGGGTGATGTCGTACGGCGCGGTCGCCGACGCGCTGGCCGCGCGCTCCGGCCGGGCTTCGGCCCGGTTGGTCGGCTCGATCATGGCGCGGCACGGCGGGGCGGTGCCCTGGCACCGGGTGGTGACCGCCTCCGGGCGGCTGCCTCCGGGGCACGAGCGGGAGGCGCGGGCCCGGCTGCGGGCCGAGGGCGCGCCGCTGCGCGGCGAGGGCGTGGACGTCAGGTCGGCGGGTTGGTCGCCTGAGGAGGGGATGTGACCGTCGACATAACGTGAGTAACATTCGGCCCCATGAACGCGCCGTCCGGTGTTGCCGCCCCGCCAGCCGCCGGCCCGCTGTCCCGGCCGGTGCACGCCGGGTACGCGCTCGGCTCACTGGCCACCGGCGCGTTCGGCACCGTCCCCGGCCTGTTGCTGCTGCCCTACCTGACCGACACGCTGGGCGTCGCGGCCGGGCTGGCCGCCCTGCTGGTGCTGCTGCCCAAGGCGTGGGACGTGCTGGTCAACCCGGTCGCCGGGCGGATCTCCGACCGCACCCGGTCGCGGTGGGGTGCCCGCCGGCCGTACCTGCTCTTCGGCGGTCTCGCGCTCGCCCTGCTCTTCGCGGGCATCTTCGCCGCGCCGTTCGGCAACGGGCCGGCCGCCGTGGCGTACGTGGCGCTCGCCTTCCTGGCCACCGCGACCGCGTTCGCCTTCTTCCAGGTGCCGTACGTGGCGATGCCGGCGGAGTTGACCGACGACTACGCCGAACGTACCCGCCTGATGACCTGGCGGATCGCCGTCCTGGCGCTGGCCATCCTGGTCTCCGGGGCGGTCGCCCCGCTGGTGGTGACCGCCGGTGGCGACGGCGTGCCCGGGCACCGGTGGATGGGCCTGTTCGTGGCGGTGCTGATCGTCGTCGGTGCCCTTGGCGCGTTCTTCGGCACCCGCTCCGCGCCGGTCGGAGCGGTGGGCGTCAGCGAGCCGACGCTGCGCGCCCAACTCGCCGTGGCCGGCGCCAACCGGCCGTTCCGGGCACTGCTGATCTGCTTCGTGGTGCAGTCCGCCGGGGTGGCGACCATCCTGGCCGGGGTCAACTACTTCGCCGGGCAGATCCTGCGCGACGAGGACAGCGGGCCGACCCTGCTGTTCGTGTGCTTCGTCGGGCCGGCGCTGCTGGTGATGCCGCTCTGGACCCGGGTCGGCGCCCGGCTGGGCAAGCGGGCCGCCCTGGTCGCCGCCGCTCTGATCCTCGCCGTCGGGGCGCTGGCCCTGGTCGCCGCGCCGGTGTTGCCGCCGGTCGCGGTCTACCTGCTGGTCGCGGTGCTCGGCGTCGGCTACGCCGGGCAGCAGGTGTTCGCGCTGGCCATGCTGCCGGACTGCATCGCGTACGACACGGCGCGCACCGGCCGCCGGCAGGCCGGAGTCTTCACCGGTCTCTGGACCGCCGGGGAGACCTTCGGCCTGGCCCTCGGTCCGGGCATCTACGGCCTGGTGCTCCAGCTCTCCGGATACGTCTCTTCCGACACCGGCAGCGCCGCCGCGCAGTCCGACCAGGCCCACCTCGGCGTCCTGCTCGGCTTCACCGTCCTGCCGGCCCTCCTGATCGGCCCCCCGATTCTGCTGCTGCGCCGCTACAACCTCACCCCCGCCGTCCTGGCCGCAGCCACGCACCACGGCCGCGTCGACCAGGACGTCACGGCGGGGGGCCGTCACGAGAAGGGCACCATGACTCAATGATCGACGAGAGCAGGGTGGAGGCCGGGGCACTGTCCCGCGACGGGGTCGCCGCCGAGGTCGTGCTTGCCGAGGTACGCAGGCTGCGAGGGCTGGACCGGCCCACGCACGGCGGGCGGTTGTTCGCGTACGTCTACGACCCGGCGGTGCCCGGGTTGGACGACCTGGCCGCCGCCGCGCACCGGGAGAGCGCGCACGTGAACGGGCTCGATCCGACCGCGTTCCCGTCCCTGCTGGCGATGGAGAACGCGCTGGTCGCCGCGGCCGGCCGGGTGCTCGGCGGTGGGCCGGGCACGACCGCCCCGGACGTGGTCGGCACGGTCACCAGCGGTGGCACCGAGTCGCTGATCCTCGCGGTCAAGTCGGCCCGGGACGCCCACCCGGAGCTGGCCGCCCCTCGGATCGTGGTGCCGGCGAGCGCACACGCGGCGTTCGCCAAGGCAGCGCACTACCTGCGGGTGGAGCTGGACGTGGTGCCGGTCTCCCCGGACACGCTGCGACCCGACCCGGCCGCGATGGCCGCGGCGATCCGCCCGGACACGGTGCTGGTGGCCTGCTCCGCGCCGTCGTACGCGCACGGGGTGGTGGACCCGGTCGCGGAGATCGCGGCGGTGGCCGCGGCGGCCGGGGTGCGCTGCCACGTGGACGCCTGCTTCGGCGGCTGGACCCTGCCGTACCTGCGCCGACTCGGTGAGCCGGTGCCGGCGTTCGACTTCGCGGTGCCCGGGGTCACCTCGATCTCGGTGGACCTGCACAAGTACGCGTACGCGCCGAAGGGGGTGTCGGTGCTGCTGCACCGGGACGCCGCGCTGCGCGCCTCCCAGTACTTCGCGTACGCGGACTGGCCCGGTTACACCATGATCAACCCGGTGATCGCGTCCACCCGCTCGGGCGGCCCGATCGCCGCCGCGTACGCGACCCTGCGGCACCTCGGCGACGCCGGCTACCTGGCGCTGGCCGAGCGCACCCGGGACGCGGTAGCCGGGCTGGCCGCCGCCGTACGCGGGGTGGACGGGCTGCGGCTGATGGCCGAGCCGGAGTCGACCGTGGTCTGCTTCACCGCCACCGAGGACGGCCCGGACCTGTTCGTCCTGGTCGACGAGCTGACCGCGCGGGGCTGGCACACCCAGCCCCAGCTGTCGTACGCCGGCCTGCCGGCCAGCGTGCATCTCACGGTGACCGCCTCGGTCGCGCCCCGGGTGGCCGAGTTCGGGCCGGACCTGGCCGACGCGGTCGCGGCGGCGCGGGCGGCCGGCCCGGTCCCGCTGCCCGCGGAGCTGGTCGCCCTGGCCGGCGCCCTCACCCCGGACGCGCTGACCCCGGAGGTGGTCGCCGGTCTGGCGGCCGGGCTCGGGCTGGGCGATGCCGGCGACGCATCCACGCCGGACCGGATGGCGGTGGTGAACACCCTGCTGGACGCCGCACCGCCGGCGTTGCGGGAACGCCTGCTGGTGGAGTTCGTCGGGCTCCTGCAACGTCCCGCCTGGACGGCGGGAGCCTGAACGCGCCGCTGCCCCGCCGTATCGGGCGGGGCAGCGGACGGCTTCACCAGCCGAGGCTCACCAGGGCTTGAGCGTCGCCTTGTTGTCTTCCGGCGTGAGATCGCGCCATGGGCGGTCCTGCTGGTCACGGTCCGTCACGACGATGACCGGAGGTTCCGGGTACTCCTGCCGCGTCCCGCTGGGCACCGCCTCCTCGAAGGTGTATTTGCGGGTCTCGCCGGCCGGCACCCCGTCCAGCAGACACGGCAGGTCGTTGGGCTCGGTCTTCGGCGGCGGATCGCACTTCGACCAGTCTCCGCCCGTCCGCTCGCCCAGGCCCAAGCCCTCGAAGCTGATCCGCTCCGCGTCACGGGGGCCGACGTTCTTGACGGTCAGGATGGTGGTGAGGTATCTCCGGGTGTCGTTCTCGAGGTACGCCCCGAGTTTGTACGTGAGCGTCAGGCGCAGATCGGTGAGCCGCGGGTCCCTCCCGAACTTGGTCGGGCCGTCGGTCTGGATGAACCGGCCACCCTCCCACCGGTACGTGCGCTGCTGTTCCTGCCGCCAGTACGACGGGGTGCCGCAGCACGGCTGGAGGTCGGCCACCTGCACCTCGACCGCACCGGCCGAGGTGACGTTCAACCCGCGGATGTCCTCGACATCGACGTCGGTGGTCCGGACGGCCCGGCCGAGCGTCACGATCCGTCCACTGTCGTCCCGGTCGAAGGCGACCACCTGCTTCGCCAACGCCTCGCCGTACCGGCAGGCGACGACGGCCACCGTCTCCTCGGCGCCGTCACCGTCCAGGTCGGTGTGGCCCACCGGCAGATCGGTGAGCAACGGAACGAAGTCCACGCTCGAACTCGTCGCCAGGCGGACGTTCGAGGTGATGCAGGTCGTGGGCACGAACGATGGCCAGCCCGGCAGATCGAGGCGGGCAGCGAGCAACTGTGCCCGGCTGATCCGGCCGTCCGGCGCACCCGGACTGGCGGGTGCGCTCCCGGTCGCGCTCGGCGAGCCGGTCGCCGACGGCGTCGGTTCGACCGTCGGCGGGGCCGTCGGTTCGACGGATTCCGCCGGCACCGGTGGGGTCTGGTCGCCGCGCAGCGCGGCGTTGGCGACGACCGGGGCCACCACCAGGACGACCGCGGCGGCAGCCACCGCCACCGCCGTCGCCCGCCGACGTCGGCGCAGGGTGTGCCGGGCCTGGTCCGGGCCGGGGCCAACGGCCCGCGTTGTCACCTCGTTGCGGTACGCGGCGAACCGCTCCCGCAGTCGCGGATCGATGTCAGACATCGCACACCCCCTCGGTGTTCTCGTCCAGCAGGCCGGCCAGCGCGACCCGCCCCCGGTGCAGCCAGGACTTGACGGTGCCTTCGGCCACCCCTTCCTGAATGGCGATCTGGTTGACCGACAGGTCCGCCAGGTAGTGCAGGATGACCGCCCGACGGTGGTTGGCGGGCAGCTTCGCCAGCGCCGCGTCGATGGCCACCCGGTCCGGTGTCGGACCGTCCACTTCGGCCTCGGTCGGCCGCTGCCGCAGCAGGTGGTTGCGGGCGGTACGCAGCCGGCGCCAGCGGCTCCGCGCCAGGTTCCACGCGACCCGGCGGACCCAGGCCACCGGATCGTCGTACCGGACCAGCCGTTCCCAGCGGGCCACTGCCCGACAGAACGCCTCCTGGGCAAGGTCCTGGGCCTGTGCGAGATCCCCGGTGTACGCGCACAACTGCGCGGTGACGCTCCGGAAGTGCGCGTGGTAGAAGTCATCGAAGGTGATCGCCGCGGCACTCAGCCCTCCGGCCGTCAGCGTCGCCGGCGGTTCGTTGGCGCGGGCTCCCATCATTGCTGTCACTGCCCCTCCCCGTTGCCGTAGGGCCGGTGCCCTGGGCGCCCGTAACACTCCACGGCGGCGGGTGTGGTTGCGCACGATCCTGCCGCGAACCCGACAGCGCGGCGCGAAGCGGCACGGCCCCGGCCGGCTGACCGGCCGGGACCGCACGCCGCAGTCGATCAGCGGTAGTAGTGGGTGAAGGTGGCGAGGTTGTCGTCCCGCTCGCGTTCGAGCAGTGCGGTCCCGTCGGCGCCGCTGCCGAACAGTTCGATGGTCGCCTTGCCCGAGGCCAACGGTGTGCCCTGTGCCCGTTTCAGTCCGAGGGTGAGCCGGATGTCCGCGTGCGGTGCCAGCCGGCCCAGGGTGCACCGGTACGGCACCAGCGCGGTGGCCATGTTCTCGCGACACCGGTTCCAGCCATCCCCGACCGGCCGCAACTGCCACGGCAGGTCGAACGACAACACCGCCTCGGCCACCTCGCCCGCGCTGGCATTGCGTACCCGGACCTCGATCGTGCCCGCGAAGCTGTCGCCGGGCTCCCGGGCGAGGGCCAGGTTCGACGAGCTGACCGACAGGTCGGCGGCGTGCGGGTTGGGGCCGAAGCCGGAGGGCCCCTCGGTCTGCTTGAACCGGCTCCCGTCCCACCTGTACCCGCGCCACTGGCGTTGCGACTGTTCGAGAGGCCAACCGGGTCCCGGCGCCCGGTCGGCCATCGCCACCCGGGTCACGCCGTCGGCCCGTACCTCGAGCCCGATCAACCATTCCGGAGTCGGGTCGGCGGTGGCGGCCACCCGACCCAGTGTGACGATCCGCCCGACCGTGTCCCGGTCGAAGGCGACCACCTGCGCCGGCCCTCGGGTGCCGAGCAGACAGCGCACCAGCACGACGGTCTCCGTCGCCCCGTCGCGATCGACGTCCCCGTAGCCCATCTCGACCAGCAGATTGGGATCATCGCTCACCGGGTCGCCGCTGAGCCGGATCCCACGAGATTCGCAAGCCTTACCGTCCGGGCGCTCGGGCAGGTCGCCCCACGTGGGCAGGTCGACGGTGGCGGCGAGCAGTTCGGTCCGCTCGATTCTGCCGTCCGGCGCCGGTGGTGCGGTGGAGACGCTCGGCGTCGGTGACGGCGACGGCGATGCGGAGTCGGACGGTGCCGGCGTCGTCGTCGCCGGCGGTCCTGGATCCCGGCGGAGCCCCGCCTGCCCGGCCACCGGGACGACCACGGCCACCACCAGCGCCGCGGCCACCGCCAACGCCGCGCGCCGACGACGGCGACGGACGGTACGCCGGACCGCGGTCGGGCCGTCGGGCGTGATCGCCGGAAGCATTGCCGCCCGGTACGTGGAGAACTCCGCGTCGAGTCGAGCGCTGTCGAACTCAGGCATGGTCGGTCACCTCGTTCTGGGAAGCCAGCTGTGCCGCCAGCGCAGCTCGGCCCCGGTGCAACCAGGACTTGACCGTGCCTTCGGGCACGTCCTCCTGCTGAGCGATCTCGGTGACGGAGAGGTCGGCGAGGTGATGCAGCACCACGACGCGGCGGTGGTTCGGCGGCAGCGCCGCGAGCGCCCGCGTCAACGCCACCCGGTCCGGGTCTGGGCCGGGCACGTACTCCTCACGCTGACGCCGCAGGTAGGACTGGGCGGTCCGCAGCCGACGCCAGCGGCTGGTGGCCAGGTTCCAGGCGACCCGCCGCACCCAGGCGACCGGGTCGTCGTAGCGGGAAACCTTCCCCCACCGCGCGAAGGCCCGGCAGAACGCCTCCTGGACCAGGTCCTGCGCCTGGCTGAAGTCGCCGAAGTAGGCAGCCAGTTGAATGGTCAGCGAGCGGAAGTGGGCATGGTAGAGCTGGTCGAAATCGACGGCGTCGACCGAAGCCCCGCCGGCCTGCCGGGTCATATCCTCTGGTGGAGGCTTGCCAAGCCTCGAATCGGCGCTCACCGTCACCTGGGTCCTCCCCGTCTCCTGTCACCCTCGGGATCCGGGGCGACGTCGCTCACACGCGGGGGAGCGGAGTCGCGTTTCAGCGTCTTCCGATAAGTTCGGTGAACATTTGATGACCTGCCCGACTGCTCCCACCGCCAGGCCGCGCGGACGTCGACTGTGATTCACTGTCCGTCAGAAGAGGGAGGCGGTCGTGCAGCTACCGGCAGTGCTCGGCGAGCCGATCCGGTTCGTGCTGAACTGGGGTCGTCGCTACTCGCTCTGGGTCTTCAACTTCGGCCTGGCCTGCTGCGCGATCGAGTTCATCGCCAGCAGCATGGGTCGGCACGACTTCATGCGGCTCGGCGTGATCCCGTTCGCCCACGGCCCCCGACAGGCCGATCTCATGGTGGTCTCCGGCACGGTGACCGACAAGATGGCCCCGGCGATCAAGCGGCTCTACGACCAGATGCCGGAGCCGAAGTACGTCATCTCGTTCGGCGCGTGCTCCAACTGCGGTGGCCCCTACTGGGACTCGTACTCGGTGACCAAGGGTGTCGACCAGCTCATTCCGGTCGACGTCTACGTGCCCGGCTGCCCGCCCCGACCGGAGGCGCTGCTGCACGGCATCCTGCGTCTGCAGGAAAAGATCGCCGCCGAGCAGGCCGGTGTCGGTGGGGTGTCCCGACCGGATCTGCTGGCCGCCCCGCTGGACTCCGCACCCCGTGAAGCCGCCGCCCCGCGCTCGGTCGACTCACTCACCGCGCCTCCGGTACGCCCACCCACCGCCCCCTGACGGCGGCAGGTCGCCCACCGGGCATCGGAGGGTGGCCGGGCGGGGCTAGCCTGCGCATCATGAGCAATTCCGTGGATCAGCGGTCCGCCCACATCGTCGACGTGCTGACCGAGGAGTTCGGGGCGTCGATGGCGATCGACCCGGCCGCCTTCCGGCGCAAGTTCCGCAAGATGGCGGCGTCCCCGTTCGCCTTCTACCGGGGCAGCGCCGCGCTGTTCTACGCCGACCAGCTCGGCGACTTCGCCGACGACCGGTTCCTGGACGAGCGGACCGGGCGGGTGTGGATCCACGGTGACCTGCACGCGGAGAACTTCGGCACCTACATGAACGCCTCCGGGCAGTTGGTGTT
Organism: Micromonospora vulcania; assembly: GCF_042658605.1. Lineage (NCBI taxonomy): Bacteria > Bacillati > Actinomycetota > Actinomycetes > Micromonosporales > Micromonosporaceae > Micromonospora > Micromonospora vulcania. The sequence continues at coordinate 168,749 of NZ_JBHSQS010000001.1, forward strand.
CAACGTCAACGACTTCGACGAGGCGTACGTCGGGCCGTTCACCTGGGACCTGCGACGCTTCGCGGCCAGCGTGGCCCTGCTCGGCTACGGCAAGGCGCTCTCCGACACGGTGATCGGCGACCTGGTGGCCGGCTTCGCCCGGTCGTACCTGACCGAGCTGCGGGCGATCGCCGCCGGCGGGGACGACGCGATCGGCTCGATCACCCTGGAGAACGCCGACGGGGTGCTGCGCCGGGTGCTCCAGCAGGCCCGGCTCAACACCCGGGTCGACCTGCTCGCCCAGCAGACCACCATCGACAACTACGAGCGGCGGTTCTCGGTCGGCGACGGGGTCTTCGAGGTCGACGGGGACACCCGGGACAAGGTCACCGCCGCCTTCCAGGACTACCTGGGCACCCTGCCGGCCGCCTCGGCCCGGCTGCGGCCGGTGGCGGCGCACATCAAGGACGTGGTGCTGCGCAAGGGGGTCGGCATCGGCTCGGCCGGGCTGCCATCGTACAACCTGTTGCTGGAGGGGCACACCCAGGCGCTGGAGAACGACGTCGTCATCTACATGAAGCAGGCGCAGGTGCCGGCGGTGGCGCGGTACATCAGCGACGACTCGGTCCAGGGCTACTTCCAGCACCAGGGCCACCGGACGGCCGAGTCGCAGCGGGCGTTGCAGGCGCACGCCGACCCGTGGCTGGGCTTCACCGAGCTGGACGGCACCGGCCAGTTGGTCGCGGAGGTCTCCCCGTACGCCGCCGACCTGGACTGGTCGGACGTGAACGAGCGGGAGGAGCTGACCGGGGTGCTCGTCGACCTCGGCCGGGCGGTGGCCCGGATGCACTCGGTCGCCGACGACGAGTCCAGCCACGACCTGGTGGACTACTCCACCGAGGAGGCGATCGTCGCCGTGGTGGACACCGACGAGTCGGGCTTCGTCACCCACCTGGTGGACTTCGCGCACGCGTACGGGGTGCGCGCCCGGCAGGACCACCAGCTCTTCGTGGACCTGTTCCGCAACGGCCGACTGCCCGGCATCTGACCGGGCGGCGGTTCGCTCAGGACGCGAACTCCAGCACCACCTTGATGTCGTCCGGCCCGGAGGTGTACGCCTCGCTGTACGCCTCCACCGGCACCCGGCGGGTGATCAGCGAGTCGAGCCAGGTCTGGTCGGCCCGGGTGAGCGCCTCGGCGGCCAGGTCCCAGTGCCGCCGGTTGGCGTTGACCGACCCGAACACCACGTTGTTCTCCAACACCAGGGCCCGGTTGAGCGCTCCCGCGTCGAAGTCGATGCTCCGGCCGCCGCTGGACACCCCGGCCAGGCAGACGATCCCGGTCGGGGCCGCCTTGCACATCACGTCGATGACCACGGTCGGTGCGCCGGTGCACTCGACCACCACGTCCGGCTCGAAGGGCAGGTCGTTGACCGAAACGGTGTGGTACGTGGCACCGAGCGCGGCGACCAGCTCCGGCTTCGGCCCCTCGGGCGCCCGGTCCAGCACGTGGACGGCGAGCCCGCGTTGGGTGGCGAGCAGCGCGGCCAGCAGCCCGATCGGCCCCGCACCGGTCACCAGGACCGTCTGCGGCTGCCACTCGGCCCGGTGCCCGATCCGTTCGATGTGATCCCACGCCTTCGCGACCACACTGGTCGGCTCCAGCAGCACGCCGACCTTGGCCAGGGCCGGGTCGAGCCCGACGGCGAACCGGGGTTGGAGCCGCCACCGGTCGCGCGCGAAGCCCGGCAGGCCCTTGATGCCGTGCTCGGTGTACTGCCCGTTGCGGCACATGTCCCACTCACCGACCGCGCAGTTCGGGCAGGGCACCGGGTCGGGGTGCCGGACGACCCCGGCCACCAGGTCGCCGGGTTGCAGGGTGCCGGTCGGGTCCTCCAGCACGCGGCCCAGCGACTCGTGCCCGATGACCAGGCGGTCCGCGCCCGGCGGCGCTTCGCCGTACTGGCCGGCGATGATCTCGTGATCGGTGCCGCAGATCCCCACGGCCAGCGCCTCGATCAGGATCGCGCCCTCCTCGGCCGCAGGCTCGGGCTGATCCTCGACGAGGCGCAGCGAGTTGGCGATCCCAGGAGTCACAGTCACGGCGCGCACACCCTCATCTTTCCCCGCCGACCGCCGTACCGCCCGCAAAGCCGGCAGATGCCCGGGCACCCGCGGGACCGGCGCGGGCCGGGCTGGCTCCAGAGAGAACACCTAGGATCAGCGGCATGACTCCGGAAGAGGTCGGCGCTCGGCTGGTCGCGTTGCTCGCGCCGGTCGCGGCGACCCCGTCGGTCTCCGGCGGGCAGCGGTACGCCCGGGCCACCGTCGACGTGCCGCCGGCGAGTTGGCCGGACGCGGTCCGCGCCGCCCGGGACGACACCGAGCTGGCCTGCGACTTCTTCGACTGGCTCTCCGCCGTCGACGAGTTGGCCGAGGGCTTCGACGTGGTGGCGCACCTCTGGTCGACCCGGCTGCGGCACGGCGTGCTGCTGCGTACCCGGGTGCCGCGCGGCACCCCCACGGTGGCCTCGGTGGTCGACGTCTATCCGGGCGCCGCCTGGCACGAGCGGGAGACGCACGAGATGTTCGGCATCGGCTTCGCCGGCCACGGTGAGCTGCGCCCGCTGCTGCTGCCGCCGGAGTTCGAGGGCCATCCGCTGCGCAAGGAGTTCGTGCTCGCCTCGCGGGTGGCCAAGCCCTGGCCGGGCGCGAAGGAGCCGGGCGAATCCGAGGCCGGCGGTGGCCGCCGCCCGATCCGCCCGCCGGGCGTGCCCGCACCCGGGGAGTGGGGAACCACGCCCACCCCGGCCGGCGCGGGCGGCGTCGGCGAGGGTCCGCGTGGCGGCACCCCGGCCCGACCGGCCGGTGAGCGGCCCGCGCGGCCAGCTCCGGGGGCCCGTCCGGCGCGTACCCCCCGGCCTGCCGGCACCGCCGACGGCCCGGCCGCGCCCGACCAGCCGACACCCGGCGCAGGCCCGGTCGCGGGCCCGCCGGCGCGCGACGACCGGACCGACGACGGGGGTACGGCCTGATGCCGCTCTGGGTGGAGTTGGTGCTCCGGGTGGGTGGCGTGCTGGTCGCGTTCCTCACCCTGCCGCTGCTGGTCGGCCAGACCGAGCACAAGGTGATGGCGCACATGCAGGGTCGGCTCGGCCCGATGTACGCGGGCGGCTTCCACGGCTGGGCGCAGCTCGTGGCGGACGGGGTCAAGTTCGTGCAGAAGGAGGACGTGACCCCCCGCGAGGCGGACCGCGCGGTGTTCCGGCTGGCACCGGCGGTGGCCCTGGTGCCCTACCTGCTGGTGCTGCTGGTCATCCCGCTCGGCCCGAACGACCTGGTCGGGCAACCGTTGGACATCGGGCTGTTCTTCGTGCTGGCCGTGGTCGGTGTCGGAGTGGTGGCGGTGCTCATGTCGGCCTGGGCGTCGGCCAACAAGTACAGCCTGCTCGGTGGGCTGCGCGGGGCCGCCCAACTGCTCGGCTACGAGCTGCCGCTGGTGCTGGCCGCCGCCTCGGTGGCGATGGCGGCGGGCACGCTCAGCCTCTCCGGGATCGTCGAGGCGTGGCAGCCGTGGTGGCTGCTCTGGCAGGCGCCCGCGATGATCATCTTCTTCGTCGCCGGGCTGGCCGAGATCCGCCGGCCGCCGTTCGACATGCCGATTGCCGACTCGGAGCTGGTCTTCGGCTACATGACCGAATACACCGGCCTGCGCTTCGCCTTCTTCCTGCTCGCCGAGTACGTCGGCATCGTGGTGATCGCCGCGCTGACCACGGTGCTGTTCCTCGGCGGCTGGCAGGGCCCGTTCGCCGACGAGCAGTTGGGCTGGCTCTGGACCCTGCTCAAGATCTTCGCCGTGGCCTTCGTGATCATCTGGCTCCGGGTGTCCTACCCCCGGCTGCGCGAGGACCAGCTCCAGCGACTCTGCTGGCTGGTGCTGGTGCCGGCCTCCCTCGCGCAGTTGGTCCTCACCGCCGCCGTCCGCATCGCCCTGTAGCCTCGACCGCCCGGTAGCCTCGACCGCCCGCTGGCAGCCGCCGAGTCAGCGCAGCGGGGTGTGCGCGGGGTCGACGGGCTCGGCCGGTGGCGGGGGCGGTGTGCCGTCGCCGAAGGGACGCCCGCCGAGGGATTCCCGGCCGTGCGGGATGAGCCAGTTGGACAGGTCCGGGCCGAGCGGGACGATCCCGGTCGGGTTGATGTCCCGGTGCACCTCGTAGTAGTGCCGCTTGATGTGGTCGAAGTCGATGGTGTCGCCGAACCCCGGGGTCTGGAACAGGTCCCGCGCGTACGCCCACAGCACCGGCATCTCGCTGAGCTTCTGCCGGTTGCACTTGAAGTGGCCGTGGTAGACCGGATCGAAGCGGACCAACGTGGTGAACAGCCGCACGTCGGCCTCGGTGATGGTGTCCCCGACCAGGTAACGCTGGTCGGTCAGCCGGTCGGTCAACCAGTCCAGCCGGTCGAAGAGCCGGTGGTACGCCTTGTCGTACGCCTCCTGGCTGCCGGCGAAGCCGCACCGGTAGACGCCGTTGTTGACGTCCCGGAACACCACGTCGTTGACCTCGTCGATCGCCGCCCGCAGGTGCTCGGGGTAGAGCTGCGGGGCACCCTCGCGGTGGTACGCGCCCCACTGCGTGGACAGGTCGAGGCTCATCTGCGCGTAGTCGTTGGTCACCACCTGCCCGGTCGGCACGTCGACGATCGCCGGCACGGTGATGCCCCGCTCGTAGCCGGGGAAGCGCTTGAAGTACGCCTCCTGGAGGCGCTCGATGCCGAGCACCGGGTCCCGCCCGCCCGGGTCGAGATCGAAGGTCCAGCTCCGGGCGTCGTGGGTGGGGCCGGCCACCGCCATCGGAAGGGCGGCCTCCAGGCCGAGCAGCCGCCGCACGATGATCAGACGGTTGGCCCACGGGCAGGCCCGGCTGACCGCCAGCCGGTACCGGCCCGGCTCCACCGGGTATCCATCGCGCCCGTCCGCGGTGATCCGGGTGGCGATGTACCGCTGGTCCCGGGTGAACTCGCCGCCCGGCTCGACGTACTTTCCGCCTGTCTCCTCGCCCACGTCACCCTCCGGTCCGGTTGCCCTCTCGCCTCCATCCTCGCGGATCACCGTCCGCTCCGCGTGCCGCCGCCCAACCTGGCCACCCGCCGCCGGCCGCGACTCGCCCGGCGGGACCAGCGGCGGTCCCGGCTACCCTGCCGGGATGACGGATGTGGAGGCGGCAGCCCGGCGCTTCATCGCGGACGTGTGGAACGCCCGCCGGGAGGAGTCGGCCTACGAGTTGATCGCCGAGGAGTGCCCGGGGCTGGGCGGCACCGGCCCGGAGGCGACGCTGGCCTGGCACCGCGAGCGGCGGGCCGCGTTCCCGGACCTGCGCTACAAGATCGTGGACGTGGTCGCCGCCGGCGAGCGGGTCGCCGTGCACTGGCGGGCCGCGGGCACCCAGGCCGGACAGTTCGGGCCGGTACCGCCGACCGGGCAGGTGGTCAGCTACTCCGGGGCGACGTTCCTGCGCTTCGACGCGGCGGGCCGGATCGTCGAGGTGTGGAGCTGCAACGAGCTGTTCCAGCTGCTCCAGCAGCTCGGCGTCGAGATGCTCCCGCCGACCGGAGGCGTCATCGGCTCCGGGGCGTGATCCTGCTGATCGGCAGGTTGATCGGAAATGGCTCGCCGGTGTCGACGAACTTCGTCCACCGCCCGGTCTCCGTGTAGATCTCGTTCACCGCGTCGATCCGGTAGGTGACGACTTCCAGCGCGCCATCCTCGGTCTCGACCCGCCAGAAGAAAGGGATGCCGGCCTGGGCGTAGAGCGCGGGCTTCAGTACCCGGTCGATCGAGCGGGTGCTCGGAGAGACGATCTCGATGGCAAGGATAACCTCGTGCGGCTCGTACTTCGATGGTTCGCGCGCCGCCGCAGCTGCCGTGGTGATCAGCACGTCCGGGTTGAAGGACCGGGTGCGGTTGATCCGCACCTCGACCGCCTGGGTCACGTCGTAGCCGTCGGGGCAGTCGTCGTCGAGCGCGGCGCCAAGACGCATCGCGATGGTTTGGTGTGTGCGGGTGGGGGAGGGGGACATCAGCAGCACTCCATCGAGCAGTTCCCGGCGGCGGCCATCCTCCGGCAGCGCATCCAGATCGTCAGTCGTCCATCCACCGTCGGGCGGATAGTCGCTCTGCAGCGCGCCGGTCATCGGCGGTCCCTTCCCGTGCGTTCGTTCTCCCCGCGACCACGGTACCGTCGCGGACCGACGGGTGGTGGTCGCGCGCGCCGGGGCCACAGGGCAGGATGGTCGACATGAGCGACCCCAGCGAGCACGGCGACCCGGCCGCCGACACCGGCGAGCGCAGCCTGCCCGGCGCGGGTCTGGTGAAGGGGCTGGCGGTCACCCTCAAGACGATGACCCGCCGCTCGACCACCCAGCAGTACCCGGACGTCGCCCCCGAGCTGCCGCCCCGTTCGCGCGGTGTGATCGCGCTGTCCGAGGAGAACTGCACGGTCTGCATGCTCTGCGCGCGGGAGTGTCCGGACTGGTGCATCTACATCGACTCGCACAAGGAGGAGGTGGCGGTGCCCGGCGCCGCCCGCCCCCGCCAGCGCAACGTGCTCGACAAGTTCGACATCGACTTCTCGCTCTGCATGTACTGCGGCATCTGCATCGAGGTCTGCCCGTTCGACGCGCTCTACTGGTCGCCGGAGTTCGAGTACGCCGAGTACGACATCAAGGACCTGCTGCACGACAAGGACCACCTCGGCGAGTGGATGGCGACGGTTCCGCCGCCGCCCGCGCACGACCCGAACGGCGAACCGGCCAAGGAGGAGACCGCCGCCGCGCGCAAGGCGGCCGCCGCACGCCCCACCCCGCCGGCGGTACGCCCCGAGCCCGACGCCGCTCCGGGTCCCGCGTCGTGACCGCGCGACGCGTCCGAGCCGTGAGGGCGGCCCGGTGACCGGCGCGGACCTGCTGCTGCTCGCGCTCGGCGCGGTGGCGGTCGGTGCCGGCGTACTGGTGGTGACCACGAAACACCTGGTCCGGGCCGGGCTCTATCTGGTGGTCTGCCTGGGCGCGCTGGCCGGCGACTATCTGGTGCTCGGCGCCGAGTTGGTGGCCTGGGTGCAGGTGCTGATCTATGTGGGCGCGGTGGTGGTGCTGCTGCTGTTCGCGGTGATGCTGACCCGGGCGCCGATCGGGGCCTCCGACGACCTGGACCGGCCGGGCTGGCCGGCCGCGCTGATCGGTGGCGGCGCCGGGCTGGGGCTGAGCGCACTGCTGGTCGACGCGTACCGCTGGAGCACCGTCGCGCTGCCCGACGCCGGCACCGCGGAGCGGTTGGGCGAGCAGATCTTCCGGTCCTGGGTGCTGCCGTTCGAGGTGCTCTCGGTGCTGCTGCTGGCCGCACTGGTCGGCGCGGTGGTGCTGTCCCGGCCGGACATCGGCCGTCCCGCTGCGGCGTCGCCCACTTCCGGCGTACCGGGCGGGGTCGACGTGGACGCGGGGCGGCGCCGGTGAGACCCGTCCTCCCGTACGTCACCGCCGCGCTGCTGTTCGGCCTCGGCGTCTACGGCGTGCTGCGCCGACGCAACGCGGTTCTGGTGCTCATGGCGGTCGAGTTGATGCTCAACGCGGTCAACCTGATCCTGGTCACCGCGGACACCACCGCCCGTGCCGTGCTGCCGCACTCCGGTCAGGTCTTCGCGCTCTTCGTCATCGTCCTCGCCGCCGCCGAGATCGGTGTGGGGCTGGCGATCGTCCTGCAGCTCTACCGGTTGCGGGCCACCGTGGCGGTGGACGAGGTGCCGTTGACCGAGCCAGCCGAGTCGCGGGAGACAGAGCCGGCCGAGCCGGAGCCGGCCACCGTCGGCCAGGCCCCGGAGGTGACCCGGTGACCGGGCTGCTCGGAGCGCTGCTGCCCGCCGTACCCCTGGTCGCCGGGCTGGTCGGCCTGTTGCTGCCGCCGACCCCACGGCACGCGACTCCGGCCGGGGCGCCCGGCGACGACCGGTCCCGGCGGGCGGCCATCGCCCTCGGGGTGACCGGCGCGGCCGGCGCACTGGCGTTGGCCGTCGCGCTGCTGGTCACGGTCGACGGGCCGCAGGAGACGTCCACCACCTGGGTCGACTTCGGCGGGCTCGCGGTGACCCTCGGCGTCCGGCTGGACGGCGCCGCCGCACTCGTCGCGGTGGCGGTCGCCACGGTCGCGCTGGCCGTGCAGGTCTACTCGATCGGCTACCTGCGGCGCGGTCCGCACGACGATGTGGACGTCGATCACCGCTACCCGCCGTACGCGGCGCAGATCAGTCTCTTCACCGCCGCGATGCTGCTGGTGGTGGTCGCGGGTGACCTGGTCATGCTGCTGGTCGGCTGGGAGGTGATGGGCCTCTGCTCATACCTGCTCATCGCCCACGACCGCCGGCTGCCCGGCGCACCGGCCGCCGCGATGAAGGCGTTCCTGGTGACCCGGGTCGGTGACGTCGGATTCCTGCTGGGCATCGCGCTGCTCGGCGTGTCGACGGGCAGCTTCCGGATCGCCGACGTGCTCGCCCACGACCACTCCACCGCGACCCTGACCGCCGCCGGCCTGCTGCTGCTGGCCGGGGTGGCCGGCAAGAGCGCACAGTTCCCGCTGCACACCTGGCTGCCGGACGCGATGGCCGGCCCGACGCCGATCTCCGCGCTGATCCACGCCGCGACGATGGTCGCCGCCGGCGTGTACGCGGTGACCCGCCTCTATCCGCTGTTCACGGCCGCCCCGGTGACGTTGACCGTGCTCGGGGTGATCGGCTCGATCACCCTGCTGCTCGGCGCGCTCGCGGCCACCGCGCAGGACGACATCAAACGGGTACTGGCCTGGTCGACCGTCTCGCAACTGGGCTACATGACCGGCGCGCTGGCGGTCGGTTCGCCGCCGGCGGCCCTGTTCCACCTGCTCACCCACGCCGCGTTCAAGGCGCTGCTGTTCCTCGCCGCCGGCGTGGTGATCCACGCGGTGGGCACCACGCTGATGTCGGAGATGGGCGGGCTGCGTCGGACCATGCCGGTGACCTTCTGGTGCACCGTGGTGGGCCTGGGCGCGCTGGCCGGGGTTCCGCCGCTGGCCGGCTTCTGGAGCAAGGACGGCGTACTCACGGTCGCCGAGGCGGCGGCGCGGCATGGTGCCGGCCCGGCGCCGTCGTGGGTGGGCTGGCTGGTCTGGCTGTCCGGGCTGGTGGGCGTGGCGGTCACCGCCTGGTACGCCGGCCGGCTGCTGCTGCGGGCCTTCTTCGGCACGTCCCGGCTGCCACTGGTCCGGCCGCACGATCCGCCGGCGGTGCTGCGCTGGCCGGTACTGCTGCTGGCCGTACCGGCCGCCCTGCTCGGCCTGGCCGGGTTCGTCGGGGCGTTCGCCGACCGACTGCGGTTCGCCACCGTGCCGGTGGCGGGCACCGAGGACGGCTTGGTCCACCTCGGGCCGGGGGTGCTGCTGCCGCTGGCGCTGCTGCTGGTCGGTGCCGGGCTCGTGGTGCTGGGCTGGCGTCGGGACCGCGCCGGCGACCCGGCGGCAGCGCTGGGTCCGCTGCGTTCGGTCTTCGCCCGCGCCTTCCGGCTCGACGACGTCCAGCACGCCCTTGTCGTACGCCCCATCCGGGCACTGGCCCGGGCCACGCGTACCGGTGACGAGGTGGTGGTGGACGGCGCGGTCGAGGGCAGCGGCCGGGCCGCGTCCGGCCTGGGTGCTGGCCTGGCCGCGCTGCACCGGGCGGCCCTGCCCCGGGCCGCAGCCGGCGTGCTGGCCGGCGCGCTGCTGATCGGGCTCGCCGCCGTCCTGGTCGAAGGAGTCCGATGACGTTCGGGCAGGTGCTTCTGGTCGCCGTCCTGGTGCTGCCGGCGCTCGGCGCGGTCGCGGTGGCGGCGACGCCCCGGGACCGGGCGGCCCGCGTGGTCGGCACGATCGCGGCCGCGCTGACCCTGCTGGCCGCCGTGCCGCTGGTGCTCGGCGACCGGAATTGGTTCGCCTGGTCGACGGAGGCGCCGGCGGTGCGCCCCTGGCACCAGGTGGACCTGCCGTGGGTGCCCGGCCTGGCGCTGCGCTTCCACCTCGGCGTGGACGGCATCTCCTGGCCGCTGGTGGTGCTGACCGCCCTGCTCACCGTGCTCTGCTGCGGCTACACGCTGTGGCGGGTGCCAGCCGGCGGCAGCGGCCGGACGCTGGTGGCGTTGCTGCTGGTGGTCGAGGTCGGCATCCTGGGCACGTTCCTCGCCCTGGACCTGGTGCTGTTCTTCCTGTTCTTCGAGGTCGTCCTGCTGCCGATGTACGCGATCATCGCGGGCTGGGGTGGCCCGGACCGTCGTCGGGCGGCCCGCAAGTTCGCGCTCTACACGCTGTTCGGCTCGGTGCTGCTGCTGGTCGGCGTGTACGTCGTGGTCGCCGCCGCCGGCACCGCGGACGTGGTGGCGCTGACCGGCGGTGCCGGGTTGTCCCGGGGCACCCAACTCGCCGCGTTCACCCTGCTCGCGCTCGCGTTCGCGGTGAAGAGCCCACTCTGGCCGCTGCACTCCTGGCTGCCCGACGCACACACCCAGGCCCCCACGGTGGGTAGTGTCGTGCTCGCCGGGGTGCTGCTCAAGATGGGCACCTACGGCCTGATCCGGGTGGCGGTGGGGGTGGCGCCGGAGGGGGCCCGTTGGGCGGCGCCGGTGCTCGGCGTACTCGCCGTCGCCGCCATCCTGGTCGGCTCGCTGGTCTGTCTCGCGCAGGACGAGGTCAAGCGGCTGATCGCGTACTCCAGCGTGGGGCACATGGGTTTCGTGTTGCTGGGCGTCGCCACGCTGACCAGCACCGGGATCCAGGCGGCGCTGATCGGCAACGTGGCGCACGGGGTGATCACCGGTCTGCTGTTCTTCCTGGCCGGGGCGGTGAAGGACCGTACCGGCACGGGCAGCCTCGCCGAGTTGTCCGGGCTGCGGGAGACCGCGCCCCGATTGGCCGGTCTGCTCGCGTTCGCGGCGGTCGCCTCGCTCGGTCTGCCCGGTCTGGCCGGCTTCTGGGGAGAGGCGTTCGCGGTGGTCGCGGCGATCCAGGTGGGCGGGCCGCTGTGGATCACCCTCGGGGTGCTCGCCGCGGTCGGCGGCGCGCTCACCGCCGCGTACTTCCTGCGGTTGTTGCGCCAGGTCACCCACGGCCGGTCAAGTCCGGCGGTCGGTCGGGTCGGTCCCGGGCTGGCCGGAGCCGAGCTGACCGCGTGGGCGCCGCTGGTGCTGCTCGCGCTGGCCATCGGGCTGGCCCCGGCGCTGGTGCTGGGGGTCGCGGAAGCACCGGTCGATGCCCTGATCGGGGTGGTGTTCCCATGAGCGGGGTGCAGAGCGTCGACAACGTGGCCCTGCTCCCGGCCTACCTGGCCGCCGGAACCGCCGTCCTCGTGCTGGTCACCGACCTGCTGCTGGCCCGGCCACGGGCCACGATCCTGGTGGCCGTGCTCGGCGCGTTCGGCACCGCCGTCGCCTCCGCCCTGGTCGGCGCGGGCTCGGAGCGGCGGACGTTCTGCGTGGGCGCCGACTGCTCCTGGATCTTCGGCGGTCGCGCGGCCCTGGTCGGCGCGGTGGTGGCCCTGCTCACCGCGGGCGTGCTGGGGCTGTCCGCGCCCGCGCTGCGGGCCGGGCGGTCGCCGGTCGGCGAATACTGCTTCCTCCTCGCCTGCTCGATGACCGGTGGCGTGGTGCTCGGCGCGGCCGGCGACCTGATCACCCTGATCGTCGCGCTGGAGACGCTGACCCTGCCGCTGTACGTGCTGGTCGGCCTGCGCCGGGGGAGTCTGGCCAGCGCCGAGGCGGCGGTCACCTTCTTCGTGGTCAGCGTGGTGGCCACCACGCTGAGCCTGCTCGGGGCGGCGCTGCTGTACGCGGTGACCGGCGGGCTGCACCTGGACCGGCTCGGCACCCTGCTCGCCGACCAGCCCGAACTGCGGGACCTGCCACTGACCACCGCTGCGGTGGCGCTGCTGCTGCTCGGGCTGGCCTTCAAGGTGGCGGCGGTGCCGTTCCACGCCTGGGCGCCGGCCACCTACGACGGCGCACCCCTGCCGGTGGCCGCGTACCTGTCCACGGCGTCGAAGCTGGGCGGCCTGGTCGCCCTGCTCGCCGTGGTGCAGCGGGCGCTGCCGGCCGACCGGACCGGCCCGGTGCTCGCCCTGCTCGCGGTGCTCACCATGACCGTCGGCAACCTGGTCGCGCTGCGCCAGCGCCGTACCGTGCGACTGCTCGCCTGGTCCTCGGTCGCGCAGGCCGGCTACATCCTCGCCCCGCTGGGCGCGTTGGCGCTGGCGGCCGGCCGTACGGGTGAGGCACGGGCCGCCGCGTACGCCGCCGCGGTCGCGTACGCCGTCTTCTTCGTGGTGCTGGAACTGGCCGCGTTCGCCGGGGTCACCGCGTTGCGCCCGACGGGTGCGGACGGCGGCACGGTCGACGACCTGCGGGGAGCGGCCCGCCGCCATCCGTGGCGGGGTGCGGCGCTCGGTCTGGCACTGATCGGCCTGGCCGGCCTGCCACCCGGTCTGGCCGGGCTGTTCGCGAAGGTGACCGTGGTCCGGGCGCTGCTCGACGGTGGTGCCGCCTGGCTGGCGCTGGTGGTGGCGGTGAACGCGGTGATCGGTCTCGCCTACTACCTGCGGCTGACCGCCGCCCTCTGGGCGCCGGAGGCGTCGCCCGCACCGACCGCGGCGCTTCCGGGGGGTGCGGCGGCCGTACCCCTGGTGGGTGTGGTGGCCGTGGTGCTGGCGGTGGCCACGGTGGCGGCCCTGGTGCTCGGCGTCGCCCCGCAACTGGTGCTCGACCTGGCTGGCCGCTGATCGCACCCGGAGTCTCAGTCAACTCTCAGCGTTGAGATGGATGGTTGACGGGTACCGGGTTGTTGAACCGGTCAGCGGATCCCGGCGATCCGTGCACCGAAGGAGAGATCGTGCACCACAACCGTCTGAAGACCGCCGCGCTGCTCGGCCTGCTCACTGCGCTGATCCTCGCGGTGGGCTACGGGTTCGGCGGCAGTGGCGGCTTGGTCATCGCCGTCCTCATCTCGCTCGTCATGAACGGCATTTCCTACTTCTACTCGGACAAGCTCGCGCTGCGCTCGATGCGGGCGCAACCGGTCAGCGAGGCACAGTTCCCCGAGCTGTACCGGATGGTGCGGGAGTTGGCGGCCGAGGCCCAGCAGCCGATGCCGCGGCTCTATGTCAGCCCGACCGCACAGCCCAACGCGTTCGCCACGGGTCGTAACCCGCAGCACGCGGCGGTCTGCGTGACCCAGGGCATCACCGAGATCCTCGACTACCGCGAGCTGCGCGGCGTGATCGGGCACGAGCTGTCACACGTCTACAACCGGGACATCCTGATCTCCAGCGTCGCGGCCGGCCTGGCCGGCATCATCACCTTCCTGGCCAACATCGCCTGGTTCATTCCGCTGGGCGGTGGGGACGACGAGGATTCGCCGAACCCGGCGGTGCTGCTGCTGACCCTGATCCTGGGCCCCATCGCGGCCACCGTGATCCAGTTGGCGATCAGCCGGAGCCGGGAGTACCAGGCGGACGCCTCGGGCGCCGAGCTGAGCCGTGACCCGCTGGCCCTGGCCAGCGCGCTCCGCAAGATCGACGCGGTGGCTCGCCGCCGGCCGCTGCCGGCACAGGGCACGCTCACCAGCACCGCACACCTGATGATCGCCAACCCGTTCCGGGGTGGCGCGGTGGCGGCGCTGTTCTCCACCCACCCCAAGATGGAGGACCGGGTCGCCCGGCTGGAGCAGATGGCCGCCAACTCGGGGCCGGTGCAGTTCCAGCGCTGACCCAGGCAAACCACCACTCCGCCCGTACCCGGTCGCACCGGGTGCGGGCGGAGTGCCGTGTCGGGCGCGATAACGGGTACCGGCGCGTCAACCGGCGGCGTTAGGGTCAAAACGTCTCAACGCTCATTACATCCTCGGGAGGTTCACGGTGGCGGCACTACGCCAGTACCTGGGTGTCTGGCGGATCCCCGGCGCGCCCATGCTGCTGGTCACCGGGATCATCGGTCGGCTCGGGATCGGCATGACCCCGCTGGCGCTGCTGCTGGTGGTCGAACAGGTGACCGGGCGGTACGCGCTCGCCGCCGTGGCCGGCGGGATCTACGCCGTCGCCGGCGCCGCGCTCAGCCCGGTGGCCGGACGGATCGCCGACCGGGTCGGTCCGAGCCCGGTCCTGCTGGTCACCGCGGTGGCCCACCCGCTGGCGCTCACCGGGCTGCTGCTGGCCAGCCGGTCGGGCGACGACGCTCTGCCCGCCATCTACCTCGCCGCCGCCGTCGCCGGGGCCACCTACCCACCGCTCACCGCCGCCATCCGGGGCGCGTGGAACGACCTGACCGGCCCCAACTCCGGCCGGTACTCCCTGCGCAACACCGCGCTGGCCGCGGAGACCTCGCTGTTCGAGATCGTCTTCGTGCTCGGCCCGCTGCTCGTTGCCGGCTTCGTACTGGTCGCCGACGCCGCGGCCGCGCTGATCGGTGCGGCCGTGGTCACCCTGGTCGGCACCACCGCGGTGGCCCTCGGCCGGGTGATGCGCGGCTGGCGCCCGCACCCGCGCGAGCACCAGGCCCGAGGGCTCGGCCCGCTGCGGGTGGCCGGCTTCCCGGCCCTGCTGGTCTGTGTGTCGAGCCTCGGCATCGCGTTCGGCGCCGCTGGCGTGATCGTTCCGGCGTTCGCCGGCAACTACACCGCCGACGACCCGGAGACCCTGGCCGGGATCCTGCTGGCCGTCTGGGGGATCGGTAGCGCGGCCGGTGGGTTCTGGTTCGGTGTCCGTCGGCCGGCGCCGAACCTGACCCGACAGTTCGCCGCGCTGCTCGCCGCCCTCGCCGGCACCTTCGTGGTGTTCGCGGTCATGCCCACCCCACTGGCGCTCGGCACCGCGCTGGTCGTCGGCGGAGCCACCATCGCGCCCGCACTGACCCTGGAGAACACCCTGGTCGGCCGGATCGCCCCAGCGAGCATGCTGAACGAGGCGTACACCTGGGTGGTCACCATGTCGGTTGCCGCGAGCGCCGCCGGCGGCGCGGTGGCCGGTCTGATCGTGGACCACGCCGGCGGCGTGCCGTGGGCGTTCCTGTTCGCCGGGGCGGCGGTCGCCGTCGGGGCCGCGGTCGCCGCGCTGCCCGCCGGGCCGATCGCCCGCGCGGAGGCCTCGACGGTACGCGAAACCGTCGCCGCCTGACCCGCCCGGCTTTCATGCTGTCGAGGTGCGGACCCACGCATCCAGGAAGCCGAGTAGATCTCGGGCCGCTCCCTAGCTCTGGTCCCGGGCGGCCCCCAGCTCTGGTCCCGGGCGGCCCCCAGCTCTGGTCCCGGGCGGCCCCGGAGCCGGTCGCGAGTGCCGGCGGCGGATCCGGGAACGGCAGTGGATAGCAGGAGCTGCTCGCGCAGGCGACCAGGTCGTCGCAGCCGACGGAGACCGCCGCCCGCAGGGAGTCCCGAACGGCCGTGAGGTCGGCCAGCTTCTGCTCCACCTCGGCCAGCTTCGCCGTGGCCCAGGCAGGTCGGGCGGCACCCTGGTCGCGGTGCCGCCCGCGCCCATCGAGCAGCTCGGCGACCTCGACCAGGGTGAAACCGAGGCGCTGCGCCGTCTTGATGATCCGCAACCGGGTGATCGACTCGGCCGGATACAGCCGGTGCCCACCGGGGGACCTCCGGGGCGCGGCCAGCAGACCGCGACGCTCGTAGTAGCGCAACGTCTGCGGATTCACCCCCGCCGAGCGGGCCAGTTGACCACTGCGCAGCCACGACCCAGCCGGACCTGGCCCGTCGCCCGGGCGCACCCGCTCGGCGAGGGCATCGAGGACGTCGACGTGCGACGCCGGCACCTGTACGTGCAGCGTCAGCTCGATTGGCCCGGTCCGGGTCACCGCAAAGGTGAAGAACGAACAGCACGCCGACTCGCGGGCAGTCAGATCGCGGGCCGTACGTTCAACATCCGGCGTGCCGACCAGCTGCAGCCGCAGACGCTCCGCGGAGAGCCGCTCGAACCCCCGGACGGCGTACGCGAAGAACCGGTCGAACTCGGCGAGCCGGACAGGCCGCTCGGCGGTGGGCAGACGGCAGGTGTCGGGGACCCAGGTTTCTGCTGCGATCCCGTGTAGGTCGCTCACCCCCCGACGGTAAACCCGTACCGGGGTACCGGATGCAAGCCGGCAGCGGGGCGACGGGACGCTGTCCAGCGGTGCGCGCGACGCCGGCCGGAGCGTCATTGGCCAGCGCGCGCGCCTGACCGGCCGCTTACCGGTAGTTGTTGAACTGCAGGGCGACGCCGAAGTCCTCGCCCTTGAGCAGTGCGATGACCGCCTGCAGGTCGTCCCGCTTCTTACCGGTGACCCGCAGCTGGTCGCCCTGGATCTGGGCCTGCACACCCTTGGGGCCCTCGTCGCGGATCTTCTTGCTGATCGCCTTGGCCTTGTCCGCCTCGATGCCCTGGATAACCTTGCAGTCGATCTTGAAGATCTTGCCGGACGGACGCGGCTCGCCAGCGTCCAGCGACTTCAGCGAGATGTTCCGCTTGACCAGCTTCTCCTTGAACACGTCCAGCGCGGCGCGGACCCGCTCCTCGGTCTCAGCCTGGAGGCCGATCGCCTCCTCACCCGACCAGGAGATCTCAGCGCCGGTGCCGCGGAAGTCGAACCGCGTCGCGAGCTCCTTTTCCGCCTGGTGGAGGGCGTTGTCGACCTCCTGGCGGTCGACCTTGCTCACAATGTCGAACGACGGGTTCGTTGCCATGCTTCTGCTCCTGCTGTCCGGCGGTCTGGGCCTGCCGTCGGCCGCCGACCAGCGGCACGACCCTCTGACCGTACCCGGTTGCGCCGGTGCCGGGGTGTGCCGCTATCCTTGCTTCCGCCGCCGCGTTACGACGCGGTGGGGTGCCCTGGCGGGTTGCCCGAGCGGCCAATGGGAGCGGACTGTAAATCCGTCGCGAAAGCTTCAGAGGTTCGAATCCTCTACCCGCCACCAGGTGCAGACGCGGCCCTTGACCAGCAGAGATGCTGATCGGGGGCCGTTGTCGTTGATCTAGCCGAGTCCGGCTGAGTCCAGCCGTTGACGACTGGTTGTGGGCAGATGGTGGGCAGGTCGATCTTGCTCTCTGAGGGCTCTTTTGAGGCTGCGAGTGCTCGTACTCTGCTGGGGCTGGCGCGGCCGTGCCTGGAGCGACCGCCTGAGGGGTTCCTGCGGGGTTGGCGGCTGCGGGAGATAGGCCGGGGGCAAGCCAGTCCTGGGGTTGGACTGGCGCGGCAGTCGGAAGCCCTAGCCCTCGATCAGATCGGTTCGCCGGCTTCCGTGACACCTGGCCATGGTCGTGCTGCTTATCGGTCGCCATCTCCGGGCGGCGGTCCGGCGGCAGTCGGTGGCTCTCCGCCCCGGCGCCGGAGGCGGCCGGGGCGGCTTGCCGCCGGCCGGCTCACCGCCCGCGGCGCGCGGAGCGCGGCGCCTTGATCCAGAACAGAGTGAATCGGCAATACATGCTGCGGACTGAGTTTCGCGTGTCCCGAACGCCATGCCGACCTGGGTCTGGTCGCCACTGCGTCGGAAGTTCGACCTGATTGACAGGTTCCGGCCGGCTGTGGCATGAAGGCTCCAACCTCCCGTACGTTGGAGAGTTCAGACCCCTCCACGGGGATAGGAGAGCAGACCACTTCGCGCGAGCATGATCAACACGAGCCCCGGCGTCTGTCCGCCGCATGGTCGATGGACTAGGCTACCGCCGTCTGGAGTCACAAGGGGCCGGGAGAGCTCGTGAAGGCGCACGTCGGTGGTGAGACTTTCGCTCAGGCTAGCCTCCTAGCCAACCTCCGGTCCTCCGTTGAGCCACGTAATCGGCCTCTTTCACCGAAGCGTCCTCCGACAGAGTCAGCCGGCCTTGCTGACCTCTTCCCCTACTATGCAGGCTTCTCGTTCGAGTGGGCCCGTGAGACCCTCCTCAGTGCCAGCGGGGGACTGGCAGGGGTGGTGTTGGATCCCTGGAATGGAAGCGGCACCACCACTCTGGCTGCTCAGATGGCCGGCATGCCGTCTGTTGGTGTTGACTTGAATCCCGTCGCGAATATTGTGGCGCATCTCCGCGCCAATATTGCGCCCGCCAGCCTATTGACTAGTCCGCCGAATGCAGACATTTGTGCTGAAGATGATCCGTTGCTCGCATGGTTCAGTCCACCCACGGCCTCGCGTCTTCGGAGTTGGTCTTCTCTCGCGACTTCCTCCCCCCGAGGCGTCAGGGCGTTGGCGCTGGTCGCACTGTTCCGCGTTGTTCGAGAGCTGACAAGAAGCTTCCAGGGAAGCAATCCGACATGGGTAAGACGGACCTCTCCGGATAGGCCGCAGGTAGCGATTGAGTCGGAAGAGTTAGACGCGCTGCTACTTAAGGAACAGCGAGATATAAGTAAGCGGCTTGAATCTCACATGAGGGTTGGTGTAAGGCCCATCGTAGTGAATTCATCAGCGAAGGCGCTTCCGATTGCCAGCGATTCGATTGACCTCGTCCTCACGTCGCCGCCGTACCTCACTAGAATCGATTACGCCGTGGCGTATGCGCGTGAGCTCGCTGTTCTCGGGACTGACATCCTGGCAAACAGGAGTCTCCGCGAGCATCTGATGGGAACCACCCTGATCCGCCCTGTGGATGCACGGTTGGGAGCCATCTACGGACCCACAGCGAATCAACTGGTGAAAGCTATCTCCGAACATCAGAGTAAAGCCTCGCGCGGGTACTACCTGAAGCAGGCCTGTCAGTATCTCAACGACTTGGTCGACAGCCTAGATGAAATTAGTCGCGTGTGCAAAAAAGGTGCAGTGGCGATTTTCGTCGTACAAGACTCGTACTACAAGGACGCACCTATTCGACTAGCTGATATTTGCGAAGAGGAGGCCAATTTGCGGGGTTGGACGACCACAGAGAAGCGGCCCTTCGAAGTAAGTCGAACCCTCACTTCTCTAAACAAGGCCGCAAAACTGTATCCGAAGGGGAAAGTGTCGGAGACCGTGCTTACGCTGAAACGTGTGTAACATGATCGGTCGGAACGATGCCCTATCGACTTGCCAGGTAGAACCCCGGACCTTGGCACTCTCCTTCGATCCATGATAGGAAGTCAGACCAGCGATCTTCCCAAACCTGAATTAGGGCCATGATCTCGTCATGGCTGTACCGGCGACCGACCTCTTCCGGTGTCAGTCGACCGTGGGCAATCCCGTTTCTTTGTTCGACCACGGCGTTTATCTGCTCCCAAACCTCTCGTAAGATAGGCGCTGGATTACCGAAATCGAATACGTCGCACAGCAGCTTCACCTGAGAGGACTTCATGAAGCTGCCGTCATCTGGAAAGAGTTCCTTGTTCAGCTCGCGTGCTGGACGGTCGGACAGGGCCCCTACTAGTTGGGGGCCTGCTGCCTTCCAAAGCTTCTTGCGCCCCCCGTCAGCCAAGCTCATTAACTCGCCATGTACCAGGAACAGCTGAATTCCTGGCTTTAGTCTTCTGGCTCGAGCCCGAGATCGCGCCGCAGCTTCAAGAAGACTTCTGCAGAGGCTGGTCAATAGGTTTTCGTAGGCCGCAAACAGGAGAAGGATCGCTAACCCTCGAGCCTCACGGGAGACATCCGCGGGAGGGGTGAAGCTTTGGTCATCATCCTCAGCCAGGGGAAGCAGTCTTGGCTGAGTAGCCTCGACCAAGCGCCTCGCTACTTCCACTCGCTCGTGGAGGGCTTGGCGGTGGGATTCGCAGTCAAGCTTAGGACTCAAGGAACTTATCCCTGCAGTACTCGATCCGGCCCCTGACTCTTGTACGCGTGTTTGTGGCACCGGAGACAAATGGTCGAAGTTCAGGTCCGTTAATCCAGCTCACGTCAACCGGCGCGGCAAGTCTCGGGCGCTCTTGAAGGGCCAACGCCGCGCCAACGGCGACACCTTCGAACAGGTTTACGGGAGTTAATCCCTTTCGGCTCCGGATACCCTCGGGAAAGCATTTGGCCAGGAATCTGAAGGTGTTTTCAAAAACTTTGGTCCGCCGAGGCACATCTGGTTTCCCCTGCGCGGCAATGGTGAAGTCATCCAAGAAACCCTTCACTGCGTGTTCAAAGTTCAGGTAGTTCTCGAGGTATGCAAAGAATCGCAGCACGAACTCCTCGCGAGTGCCATCCATCTGGTTGCTCTCTGCGAGCCGAATTGCCGAATTGAAGCTCTCGTGGGTCGCAAGCGTCTCGAGCATGTCGATAAAAGGTCCGCGGAACACGCACTCTCTAACCTCTTGATGGGTTAGTCGTATTCCGCCCGTGTTGATTCGCTCAAACAGGTCGAAGCGAACGCGGACATCGCTCTTATCATTTAGTACTACCACCTTTAGCGGCCTGTCTTCGAACAAGGATTGCAGATCGCCCGGAAGGGTCGAGAACTCCGCGCCCTCAAAGGTTGGCAATTTGTCCAGCTCTGCGAGGCGAAGGGATCGTTCAGAAATCCCGATTCTATTCTTGGCCTTCTCGCTGCCTGCAAAACGGACCAGAGTGGTGACCCGCTGTAGCCCATCGACGACCTCCCAGCTGTTAGCCTGCCCCGCTTCGGCATTCGTAGCCATGAACAGTGGAGGCACAGGAATCCCGAGGAAGATTGATTCAACTAGTGCCGACTGCCTGGCCGCGTCCCAGCGGAACTTGCGCTGGTAGGCGGGAGCGACATCGATGCGGCCCCTCTCCACTCTTCTAAGTAGCTCGTCCACGGTAACGTCGTAAGTATCGAAGTCGACCTGGCGGCGCTGCTTACTTAACTCCTTGCGCTGTGCAAGGGCATTGTTGCTCAACTTTATTTCCTTTCTCAGGTTGCTAATGCTGGACGCCGTCTGCTGTCTCGGGCAGTCGATAACTTCTGACGACTGTCCTGGCTCCCCCGTTTTGGTGCATAACGCTCTCCTGTTCGATCAGGATTGTTCCGGCCGCGACACCGAGAAGCGCCGCTAACTCTGTGTCGGCCGGAATCTCGCGTTGGTGTGTTGCTGAAGCGCAATGCTGGGCCAAGGGTTGCGCGTTGACCGTGGCGTAAGTTCCCCTGCCGTGTTCGGTGGTGGCTACACCAAGTTCTCGTAGAGCAGCTATTGCCTGCCGGATGGTGCCACGGCTTACTTGGAACTCCGCTACGAGTGCGCTCTCGGCCGGCAGGAGGGCTCCAGGTGGAATGGCTCCGCTCTCGATGCGTCTTCTCAGCGCCTCAGCAATGAGGCGGTACCGAGGCTGGCCGTAGTGCGGGGTGGGCACGCGTTCACCGTACCTGGCACTTGTCTTACCAAGTGTCAACCAAGAGGTCCAATTCGATGACTAGACAACTCGTCCACTTGTAGATACGTTTCCAGGTGTGCGGCTGGGGTGACGGCTCGTGTCAGGGGTGGTCCCGCGCCGGTCCTGGCCGCACATGATGCGCGGCGTCCTGTCGGACCGGTTGCGGTAGCCGCGCGTACAAGTTGGCTCGGCGATACCCGACCCGTCCGGCGTCGGACGGTGCGCCGTGCCTTCATCCGGGCCGGTGGCCGGCCGCATTCCCCCGCGGCTCGCCACCGGCCCCCGTCTACCTGTGGAGGTGCGATGTCCGGCTCTCATCGTCGGTACCGTTGGTTCTCGTCCTGGTGGTCTCGGAGGCACCCATCTGCCCAGGGCGTTACCGGCAACGTTCCGTCGAGTCCTCGCGCGGCTTCTGCAACCTCCTCGCCGCAGTGGCAGACGGGGGCCACCCGTGAACTGCCTGCGCTCCGCTCCGTACCCCTGATGACGCGGGCTCAGCTTTACCGAGGCAACGGCGGGCGGTGGCCGCGATGAGTCGTACGAACAAGCCGGCCGCCGTCACGAGCCACCCGGACTGGTGTGCCCCGGATCGCTGCGGCTACCTGGTGCCGCCGGTGATGTCGCACATGGCCCGCCGCCATCGCAGCTCGATGCAAAGGGTTGGCGAGAGTCGGGCCGGTGGGCTCGTCGCCTCGTACCTCATCAGTGCCGAGGCGCTGGGTGGCGCCATGGTCGGTGTTCACGTGACGTGCCGGGGCGGAAACGCCTGGGCTGAGTTGTCGTTGTCGCAGGCGATCGACCTGGCCGAGCAACTTTGCGATCTGGTGACGCAGGTGATCGGGCGGCAGAGGGCCGGCGATGAGTGAGGGCGTTCCGATCCCGAGGGTTCGGCCGATGTCATCGGCTCCGCCAGTCGTGTGCCCGGTCTGGTGTCGGGGATGCGGAGCGAACGACCCGATGCACCGCGGCTTCCTCGCCACGATCGGGCGAGAGCGGACCGGCTGGGTGACGGTCCAACTGCTTGTTGACCGGTTCGCCCGCCGGGACCTGGCCGTGAAGCTCGACGCGACCCGGTCCGGGGCGACGCAGACCGTACTCCTGTCGCCGACGCAGGTGGATCGGCTGATCGACGAGTTGACGTATGCGCGCCTGGAGATGCTGACTGCCGCTGATGGGCATAAGCGGGCGGGAGGGAAACGGTGAACACCAACAGCCGTCGGGGCGTAGCCGTTCCTCGTACTCCTGGCCCGCGTCCTGGGCGGTCGCCGCGAGCAGCGGTAGCCGTACCGCCAGTTCCCGAGCGGCCCGCCGGCGGGACCACCTGGCAGACGTTGGAACGTCTAGGGGGTACGGTGACCGGTGTGCAAGGCCGGGACTGGCGCCCTCGCTACCTGCAACTCGCCGAAGAGTTGCGGGCGAAGATCGTGAGCGGCGAACTTGCCCCCGGGACGCTGATGCCCAGCGAGACCGAGTTGGCCGACACCTCGGGCCTGTCGCGCACGAGCGTCCGCAACGCCATCCGGCAGCTCCGGGAATGGGGCCTGGTCCGCGCGGAGCAGGGGCGCGGCACCTACGTGCGGGCGCCTCGCCAGCGGGTACGCCGTCGCAACACCGAGCGGTACCAGTGGGAAAAGGATCGCGTCCTGCTCGACGAGGACGAGCGGCTGAAGACTGGCGCCACCGAGCACGACACCGGCCTGACCGTCGACGACCTGAAGTTCCACGCCGAGTATTCGCGGGTGGAGGCGGATGCGGAGATGGCGGCGGCCTTGCAGGTCGAGCCGGGCACTTCGCTGCTGCGCCGGGTCTACTGGACGTCCTCCCGGCATGAGAACGCGCCGCTGACCGTGTCGTACTCCTACCTGCCGCACGATCTGGTGGCCGCGAACCCGGATCTGCTCGACGCGGGCAAGGAGCCGTGGCCGGGCGGCACGCAGCATCAGCTCTACACGCTGGGCATCGAGTTGGACCGGATCGACGACGAGATCCGCGCCCGCCCGCCGTCGCCGGATGAGGCCGAGTTGCTGGACATCGACCCGGGTGTCTCCGTGCTCACCGTGCGGAAGACCTCGTTCGACACCACGGGCCGGATCGTTGAGGTTGCCGACGTGGTGATGCCGGGCGACCGCACCGAGCTTGTCTACTCCCACAAACTCCAGCGGTGGAAAACTTGACGCAGCTCGTCTCGGTCATTACCCCGGTCCACGCGCCCAGCATCGAGCACCTGGCTGGCGCCTACGAGTCGTTGGCTAAGCAGGAGATGCCTGACGGCTGGGACTGGGAATGGCTCGTCCAGGAGGACGGGCAGACCGGCGCCCTGGTCGACGCGCTGCCCGGCGATCCCCGGATCAGTCTGGGCACCGGCCGCCCCGGCGGGCCTGGAGTTGCCCGCACCCTCGCCCTCTCCCGGGTCTCCGGGCAACTCATCAAGGTGCTGGACGCCGACGACCAGTTGACCCCCGGCGCACTCGCCCGGGATATCTTCGCGTTCGACGAGCATCCGCAGGTCGGCTGGACCACCTCGCGGGTACTCGACCTGCTGCCCGACGGGTCGACCGCCGGATGGGGCATGGACCCTGCCGGCGGGGTCATCGACCGCGGTTCGGTCCTGTCGTTCTGGCAGGCCAACGACTATCGGGCCTCGGTGCACCCGGCGACCCTGTGCCTGCGGCGGGATCTCGTCTTCGCCCTGGGCGGCTGGATGGCGTTGCCTGCCTCCGAGGACACCGGCCTCCTGCTCGCCGCCAACGCCGTCACCGCGGGCTACTTCACCCGGGAGTACGGCTTGCTCTACCGCAAGTGGCCCGGCCAGGTCACCAGCCAGGCCGCGCACCGGGAACCAGCCGAGTACCAGGCACGGATGAGAATCATTGAGGCCCGAGCCAACGCCCTGACCTCGATGATCCCAAACGGCTTCGGCGGCAGCGCTACGGCGTAGCTTCGTGCCCCGGCATCCCGTGGGTACGCCGCCGCTCCTTCATCTCCGCCTCGAAGATGTGCCGCCGACCGCCGGCCAGCTTCTGCCGCGCGTCCCGCTCAATTTCCTGGAACGCGGCGTAGTAGCCGTCGTCGAACTCCTCCACGATCTGGAAAGTCCACCGGCCGGGTAGCAGATTGCGCCCCAACAGCTCGCGCTCTACCCGGTCGGCCATCCCGTCGTGCCCGGCTCCGCGTAGCAGCTTCACAACCCGGTCAAGGGTGAGATCCGCGCCGCCGACGAGTTGGTGCGCCGAATATAGGTGGCCTCTCACGCGGTGGATCGTCTCCAGGGCCTTGCTCAACTCACCCAATGCCTCGACGGTCGCATCGTCTACACCCGCCGGCCGCGAGTGCTGGTCATCTACGGCTGCAGTCCGGTGGCTCGACATGGCATGGCGGATACCCTGCCTTTGGGGGTTCAACCAGACATCCTGGCCATCTTCGGCTGGTGGTGCGGGCGTGGTTGAGATTCCTCCCCACGCCCGCACGGAGCTAGACGATGGTGGGAGTGACGCCCAAGACGATGATGATCACCACCAGGATCTGGATCATCACGGTCTGCGGGAGCCGCAGCGAGAACGTCATCTCGGTCAAGGTTCACCTCCTTCGGGTTCGGGTTCAGTGCACTGGACAATGACCTGCAGATATATGCCTTCGACGCTGAGTCTGACGGACTCGCATTCCGCCTGACCCGAAGGAATGCTCCTTGGCCGACGCAGATCATCGCACGAGAGGGCCGAGCGCCGCAATTCACCCCCTGTCGGTTGACCAACTTGGACCGGTGACGCGCTCAGTCGTGCGCCCCGTTTCTGGGCTGCGGTGGCGAGCCGAGGCGGAGAGGCTGTGTCCGGGTGCTTCCCGTGGCAACTTCGTCCGTGTGTCACGGGCAAAGTTGCTGGTCACAGTGTTGATTCATTCCTCGATCGAGCGGAGGTTAAATTCTAAGATGAATGGCTAGATTAGTCGCAAGGCGTTATGCGCTAGCGATCCTGAGGCTTATCAGGACGTTACTCGCTTCGCTCATCTCCACTCTATTGCAAGGCTGTTCGTGGGCTCTTTGGTCGCGCATACTCAAGCGCTTTTCTAGTGCTCAGCGAATGCCGGCGTTCTCAGGAAGTCGTCCGGTGTGCCATACTCCTGATGGCAGCTCGCCGGAGAGCCTCACTAGCGTGACCTGCGGCGATGCGCCCACTTCGGTTGGTTCAATGCACTGGACGCACCGACAGGTTGACGGCCTCTCCGCTCGCATCGGAGGGGCCGTCGCTCGTTTCTGCAGCTACGCCCGAGGTCTACTCCGAGGTGGGCGCTCCTGGCGCGTCGACAGGCCGACTAGGTCGCTTTCAGTAGCCGGACGTGACGCAGAGCAGCTAAGCTTGAGCCCGAATCGATCTAGCTACGCTCCGTGTCTGTCCACAGTGGACATACGAAGCCCAAAGGCGCCTAAAGAGCCTGGTCGCTATTCCCGCTTGCCTTCTCCGGCAGTAGCCGGGCGTCAACGGCGAGCTTGTTGACTTGTCTGCCAAGTGCCGTCTACCTTGGATCCCAACTTGGCAGACAAGTTAACAAGTTGGAGGTTGAGCGATGGCTCTGCGCGGCGGTACGAGGTTCGCGGTGCGGTGTGAGGACGTGTTCCCGGCGGGGTGCGCGTTGGTGCCCGAGTCTCTGGGCGAGGTCGAGGACTACGACGAGAAGACTGGCCGGCGTAGCCCGGCGAAGGACAAGTTGACCGGCCAGCGGGTGTGGCAGGTCCGGGTGATGGACCTGGATCCGGAGCTGGGGAAGCGGTCGCGGGAGACGACAGTGAAGATCTCGGCGGACTACCAGCCGGTGCCGCCGACGGGTGGTCTGTTCGAGGCGGTGGAGTTCGACGGCATGACCGTCACGCCGTACGTGGGCAACAACGGTCGGATGGCGTACTCGCTGCGGGCGACCGGGATGCGAGCCCCGGCGGGCGTGGCCGCAGCAAAGGCGGCGCAGTAGCCGCATCTGGTGGGGGCGGGGCTGTCAGGTCTTGGCGGACGGCAGCCCCGCCCTCTGTCTCTTTCCCCTGCTCTGTCGAGAGAGGTAGTGACATGTCCAAGCGTATGCCTGCCGTCCTGCGGCGGCTCGTCGTGGCGGGTGCGCGATGATGCGTCGGCCGCGGGGTGAGGTCGTGATGACCACCGCCGGGGATCTGATGGTGATCCGGCCGCGTCGGCTGGAGTTGCCGGTATGGCTGATCGCGGTCGGCCTGGTGCTGCGGTGGCTGTGGCGGGGCCTGTGGTGGTGTCTTCGCCACCCGGTCGCCGTCGGCCTGGTCGTGGCCGGGGTGAGCCTCTACCGCGAGTTCGACCGGGCCGGCGTGATCGTGCCCGTGGTCCTGGCCGCCGCTGTGTCGGCGCTGTGGCGGTGGCGGCACGAGTCGTCCTGGTGGACCTGGTGCGCCGGCCCGATCCTCGGCCGATTCCGCCAACTCTTCGTCTACCGGCGGGCCTGGCGAGAGGCCATGACGCTCTGCGGCCTGGCCAAGGTGTACGACCATCGCACGGTCCTGCCGGAGCTGCTGCGGGTCCGCTCGGATCAGGCGCTGGACGTGCTGACCATCCGCATGGTCCGCGGCCAGACACCCGAGGAATTCCAGAAGGCAACAGCAAACCTGGCGTACGCCTTCGGCCGACGGCACGCCCGGGTCTACTCCGAGCGTCCCGATGACCCGCCGATCCGGTCGGGCTACTGGGCGCTGGTCCTGGGCGCGGTGGATCGGCTGCGGTTCCGGGACCGGCCGTCGGTGGTCTACCTGGTGGTGGTCCGCACGGATGCGCTGCGCACCCTGGTCGACCCGTTCGATGTCCCATCGGTGCCCGACTTCACCGCGCTACCCCTGGCTCGACGGGAAGACCTGCGGCACTGGTGCCTGCACCTGCTCGCCACCCACGTCCTCATCGGCGGCGCCACCCGCTCCGGGAAGGGCTCAGTGCTGTGGTCGCTGGTCCGCGTCCTGGCCGGCGGGATCTCCTCCGGGCTGGTCCGGCTCTGGGTGATCGACCCCAAGGGCGGCATGGAGTTCGCCATGGGCCGGCCGCTGTTCGCCCGGTTCGCCTGCAAGTCGTTCGAAGCCATGGCCGACCTGCTCGACGAGGCCGTCACCGTGATGCGGGAGCGGCAGACCCGCCTTGCCGGCGCGGTGCGGGTCCACACGCCGACCTTGGATGACCCCCTGGTCGTGGTCGTCATCGACGAGATGGCGGCACTGACCGCGTACCTCCAGGACGTCGACCTGCGCAAGCGCATCGCCGGGTCGCTCGGGTTGCTGCTGTCGCAGGGTGCCGGCGTCGGTGTCTTGGTGGTGGCCGCGTTGCAGGACCCCCGCAAGGAGGTGCTGCCGTTCCGGGATCTGTTTCCGACCCGGATCGCGCTCGGTCTGACCGAGGCCGCTCAGGTCGACCTGGTGTTGGGCGACGGGGCCCGCAACCGGGGTGCCCTCGCCGACCAGATGCCCCGCTGGGCCAAGGGCGTCGGCTACGTGATCCTCGACGGCACCCCCGAGCCAGCCCGGGTGCGCTTTTCCTACATCTCCGACGACCACATCCGGGAGCTGGCCGCCGAGTACCCGGCGCCGGCCGACGCGGCGGACATCCTCGCCCAGGTTGGCCGGGAAACCGCGACCGAACCGGCCCGGCCGCCGCTGCCCCGGCAGCGTCGTGGACCACTGCTGCCGGATTCGCTGCTGAACTTCCTCGACCGGGACACCGACAGGGGTGAGCCGCGGTGACCGCCCCGACCGCTGGCCGAACCTTCCACCGGCTCCGCGCCCCCGGCACCGACGGCGCCACCAGTACGGCGGTGTCCGTTCGCGTCGACCCCGCCCGGCCTGACGCGTACCCGGTCTATCTCGCCGTTGGCGGCGGCCGGCGCCGCATGTACCTGACTCCCGACGAGGCGTGGGCGCTGTGGCGCTGCCTCTCCGAAGCGGTGGCCTCCCTCGGCGAGCCACCCGACCACATCCGTACCCGCGTCGCCCCGGCCCGGAGGTAACCGATGTCCCTCAAGAGCTTCTTCCTCGGCACCCACCGCCTCAAGCCTATGCACATCGAACTCAACGGCTCCCCGGACCGGCTCGCCGGTGCCCTGCACGGCCTGGCGCACATGGTCAACCGCCGCCGCGACCTCAACGGCCAGCAGATCTGCATCACCCTGACCATCCGCGACAACGGCAGCGGCCGATGATCCGCGCTGAGTCCGGCGTCCGGGTGCTGATCCTGCTCGCCATCGGCACCATGGCCGGCGCCGCCGCCTTCACCCACGTCCACGACCTGACCGTCGCCCACGGCCAACCCGACTGGATCGGCTGGGCCAACGCCGTAGCGGTCGAGCTGATGGCCATCTACCTCGGCCTGGAAATCCGCGCCCGCCGCCGCACCGGTCGTCCCGTCGGCCTGGTCGGCGTGCTCCTGATCGCGTTCGCGCTGCTCTCTCTCGCCGCCCAGGTCGCCGAAGCCGAACCGTCCGTCTGGGGCTGGATCGTCGCAGCGGTGCCGTCGCTGGCCTTCCTCGCTCTGGTGAAGGTCGTCCTGTCCAGCGAACCCGCCACCCCGCCGGCATCGGAGCCCGATCAGCCGCAGGGCGATTGGTACGACGAGCCGCAGCCGGTCGAACCCGCGCCGCAGGCTCCGGTGATGCCGCCGGCATCAGTCGCGGTGCTGCCTCCGGTCGGCGTCGTCCAGTCCAACCGGCCCCAGGTTGTCGGGATCATCCGATGACGGCTCCAACCCTGCCCGGTCTCGAACCCGCCCCGACCCCGGTTGCTCCTCGTCCGGGGTCGCGGGCGGTCCGCATGGCGCTGCCCCGTTCGATCGACGTGCTCAAGGACATCGCCATCGAGTACGGCGTCTGTGTCCGCCCGCTCGCCATGCGCCGTACCGATCTCGACACCGGCCTGACCGAAGTCATCGACCTGCCCTGCGGCGCGACCCGCGAAGACAAGTGCCCGCCGTGCGCCAAGAAGAACCGCCGGCTGCGGCAAGCCCAGATCCGCGAGGGCTGGCACCGCGACGACGAACCACTACCCGGCCCGGAACCCGCAACCGAGGCGCAGAAGTCCCTGATCCTGTTCCGCGCACACCTGGAGTTCTCCCGCGACGAGGCGGTGAGGGCGGCCCAGTGGGATCAGGTGACCGACCTCGACGAGGCGATCCGCGAGGTGGAGGAAGCCATCGCCGCCGAGGGCCTGCGCGGGCGCGTCGGGCCACCGCATGCCAGCGACGACGAGGACCAAGACGATGAGCCCGGCCAGCGACGCAAGCGCTCCACCAAGCGGCGCCAGGATGCCCCCGAACTGCCTCGGCGCAAGGTCGAGCGCCGCACCGTCGGCAAGACCTATACCGCCCCGGACGGCTCCACCTACCAACCGTCGATGTGGCTCACGCTCACCCTTGACTCGTACGGCCCGGTCCGCCCCGACGGCACCCCGGTCAACCCGGCCAGGTACGACTACCGCCGTGCGGCCTGGGACGCCGTGCACTTCCCTCGGCTGCTGGACCGGTTCTGGCAGAACCTCCGACGGTGCGAGGGCTGGAACGTCCAGTACGCCGGCTGCGTCGAGCCGCAACGCCGCCTCGCCCCGCACGCCCACTTCGCCATCCGGGGAACCATCCCTCGCGACGTCCTCCGCACCGTGGCGGCGGCCACCTATCACCAGGTGTGGTGGCCCTCGGTCGACGTCCAGCGCTACACCCTCGACCGGCTCCCGATCTGGGACGAGCAGGCGGCGGCATGGGTCGACCCGGACACCCGCGAGTCACTGACCACCTGGACGGAAGCGCTCGACGCCAATGACGACGACCCGGACGCGGAACCGGTGCACGTCGTGCGCTTCGGCGCCCAGGTCGACGCCCGCGGCGTCATGCCCGGCACCGAGGACGCCGAACGAACCATCCGGTACGTCACGAAATACATCACCAAGCACACCGGCGACTGCCACAAGGCGACCACCGACCGGCAACGCAAGCACCTCGACCGGCTCTGGCAGCAACTCCAGATGACCCCCTGCACCGACCGGTGCGCCAACTGGCTGCTCTACGGCGTCCAGCCCAAGAAGGCACACGCCAAGCTCAAGCCCGGCCGCTGTAAGGGAAAAGTCCACCAGCGCGACACTCTCGGCATCGGCGGCCGGCGCATCCTCATCTCCCGCGACTGGTCCGGCAAGACCCTCGCCGACCACAAGCACGACGCGCGGGCCTGGGTCCGGGCACTGCTCGGTGTCACCACCGACGGTACGCAGCTCGTCGACTACCAGGGCGACACCGCCGAACGGGTCCGGCACGCCTGGGAGTTGGCCCGACCCGATGACCCCGACGTCGGCCCGATGACCCACCGGCTTATGCGGTCGATCAGCGAACGCGCCCGTTGGCGGTCCGAACTGCTCGCCGCCAAGGACCGGGCCGCGCAGGGGTCCTCAGATCTTTCGGCAACTCAGCACAGCGCACAGCACGACGGGGAGGAAACGCAGTGAACGAGGAGTTGTTGACCGTGCCGGAAGTGCTCGCCGAGCTGCGCGTACCGCGCTCGACCTGGTTCTACTGGCGGCAGACCGGCAAGGGACCACGGGTGATCAAGCTCCCGAACGGGCAACTGCGGGTCCGCCGATCGGCGCTAGGCCGGTGGCTCGGCGACCTGGAGCAGGACGCCGCATGAAGAGCTATGAGGTCCAGATCTGGGAGATCGGTAAGCGCGCTGACCGGAAGGCTCGGCCGTGGCGGGTCCGCTGGGCGGTGAGCGGCCAACGCTTCGAGGACATGTTCCGTACCAAAGCCCTGGCCCATTCGTTCCGCGCCGAGCTGGTCCAAGCGGCCAACGCGGGGGAGCCCTTCGACCCGGCCACCGGCCGCCCGGTCTCCGAGGCCAGAACCAAGAACCCCACCACCTGGTACGCGCACAGCCGCGCGTACGTCGAGATGAAGTGGCCCCGGGCGGCGGCCAAGACCCGGCGCTCGATCGTCGAAGCGCTGACCTCGATAACGGTGACCCTGACCCGGCCGACCAAGCGGGGCCGACCGACTGACGCCCTGCTCCGCGAGGCGCTGTACCTCTACGGTCTCAACCCCCGCCGCTGGTCCGACGAGATCCCGCCCGACCACGCGGCGGCGCTCGCCTGGCTGGAAACGGCGTCGCTCCCGGTCGTCGAGCTGGACTCGCCCGCGATGGTCCGCCGGGTCCTCGACAGCCTGTGTGTACGCCTCGACGGCAAGCCCGCGGCTGCCTCCACGGTCCAGCGGAAGCGGGCAACCTTCTACAACGTCCTCGGGTACGCCGTCGAGCTGGAGCTGATCGCTTCCAACCCGGTCGACCGGGTGCAGTGGACCGCCCCCGAGGTCGCCCAGTCCATCGACCGGCGGGTGGTGGGGAACCCGGCCCAGGTCGCCACGCTGCTGGAGGCGGTGAAATCTTTCGGCAAACGCGCCGACAAGGATCATCGCGTTCTTCGGCTGTCTCTACTACGCGGGGATGCGTCCCTCGGAAGCCGCGGACCTACGGCGGGAGGACTGCGACCTTGCCGGCCGGTGCGCCGACTGCGGGGCCGACTTCGACGACCTGGCGGCGGTCAAGCCTTCCCGGTCCTGTGACCACGAGAAGATCGAACATCGCTGGGGCCGCCTGTTGCTCGCGGGCACATCGCCGCGCGCCGGGTCGCACTGGACCGACGACGG
Organism: Micromonospora vulcania; assembly: GCF_042658605.1. Lineage (NCBI taxonomy): Bacteria > Bacillati > Actinomycetota > Actinomycetes > Micromonosporales > Micromonosporaceae > Micromonospora > Micromonospora vulcania. The sequence goes on from NZ_JBHSQS010000001.1 coordinate 200,683, forward strand.
CGGCTCCCACGAGCGGCGCGGACTCAAGCACCGGGGGAGGGCCGAGACCCGTACGGTCCCGATCCCGCCCCGGCTCGTCCAACTGCTGTGCGCCCACGTCGAGAATCACGGCGTCGGTCCGGACGGTCGGTTCTTCCGCGGCCTGCACGGTGGGCCGCTCTCCGAGTCGGTCTACGACCGGTGGTGGAAGCTCGCCCGCGAGAAGGCGCTGACCGAATCGCAGGTCGCCTCGCCACTCGTCCGTCGGCCCTACGACCTACGGCACGCGGCTGCCTCGCTCTGGCTCAATGCCGGCGTCCCGCCAACCGAGGTAGCCCGGCGCCTGGGCCACGGCGTCGCCGTCCTGCTCCGCGTCTACGCCAACTGCATCGACGGCGGAGAAGACAACATGAACGACATGATCGGCGAGGCTCTCCGCTGACGTTGAACCGTTCTGTCAGCATCGCTGGTATGGCCGAGAACCGTGCACCGACAGGTGGGCGTTGACGCGCCGGTATCCGTGCAGTGGGATTCATCGCCCGGCTAGAGCCTCAGTTGGCTCCCCTGACAGGAGTTCACCCTGAAGACGCTCCTCTACTCGCTCGCCTTTGCCATCGTCATGCCGTTGGCAATCCTGGTCTGTGCGCTGCCAGCCTTATTCATTGCACGCGTCTACTACTTCGTCAATATGAAGCGATTCCTTAAATATCCATTGAACTTCCCGCTCATAGTCGCCGATATTCCTACGGAAACTAAGCGAGACTTGATAACCCGGTCCACCGTCTGGCGCGTGCTCTACGCGGTTGCGCTCGCGGGGTCAACTGTCGCGGCGGATAAGATCATTGCCGCCAAGTTTGGGAGTCTTCAGTTAACGTTCTTCCCTTGGGTGTTCCTCTTGCTGACCTTCACCGCGAATGCCGCATTGAACATGAAGGCCAGCATTTATTGGACTGGCAATAGAGTGTGCGAAGAACTCAGTAGTAGAACCGGAAATGACTGGCAGCGTGACTCTGTTAGGCTGTGTCAAATGGGGGCATCTGATTGCATTGTCAACGTGGTTGCAGTTATGCTGACCGTAACCGGGATACTCTCCTTTCTGAACCTAGCCGCGTTTCCGGAGAGGTTCAGCGATCCTCCAGCAGGATTCGGGGATAACGAGATTGTCTTCGTGTACGCCCTCGTAGCCTTCCAAATTCCCCTGCTGATTGGCACTAGGGTAATTTCGAGGTATCCCGAGTTCTTGGTGGTCTCTCAGATCGGAAAGCTCAACAGTAAGCGGCGAGAGCGCTTTAGGTCCTCCCCTTACGATCCGCTCGGTGTGGTGCGTGAGGAGATATTTGTACTGGCGCGCTACGTCGAGCAGGCAAGTGCGAAGCTCGAACGATCGATCTCGAAAGACGCTACCTTTGCCCCATCGGTAGTGCTGCGCGCAGGGGCCGCGGACTTGCTCGGCTTCTTGGCCAGCCGAGACTCCCTGGACAATATTAAGATGCCCAAGAGGGTTAAGCGCAATTCCGAATACCTGCTTGCCTTGATGATCGATGCGCCGTCGCGAGCTTTTTATGACCAGGTGGCTTACGAATGGAAAGCCTTTGATGAGCACGGTCGGCCCGCACAGCAGTCCGGGCGCCGTGCGCCGAGACGAATAGGGGATTTCCTCTTAAAGTACGGTCAACCCGGCGCGGCGTCTTTACAATTCATGATCCAAGGGAGTCTCGCCCTAACGGTCGTAGCTCTTGCACTCTTCGGGAAGGTTGACATTTTGGATTTCATCAAAACATTCATCAAGTGATTCTTGCTGCTGAAGTGTCAGTTTCCATCGAGTTGCTGCCGCATCCCCTAACGCATTGGCCCCCGCGCACGAATGGCTACTGGACCGACAACAGCGGCTTCCTCGTGAAGCGCGGACTCAAGTACCTGAGGAAGGCCGAGACTCGACGGTTCGGATCTCACCTTGGCTCGTCGGGCTGCTGCGTGCGCATGCTCATCGAACCGTAGGTTCCTCACCACTTGGTCCGTTGCCCCTACGACCGACGTCGCGCGGTGGCCTCGCTCTGGCTGACTGAACGTCGGCGTCGCTGCGGTTGAGATGGCCCGACGATTGGGACTCAGCATCGTCGTTCTGCTCCAGGTCTAAGCACGCTGCATCGACGGAGCAGGCGACACCAAGAGGGCAGGCTCGCCGGCATGTCCGGTTAAGCGTCCGACCATAAGAAGACTCGCCTGCCATCGTGCGCCACCAACCCAAGACGACTTGACCACTCAGGAGACACTCGTAATCATGTGGCGACTTACAGTGGCAGGCTCGGCGTCGGCTGGCGTGGGTCATGCGGACGGTACACATTGATGGCAGGTCTCGCCATCAGGCGAGTTTCGCCATCTCATAGTCCGTCAGGTCCGCGGACTGCTCGACCGCGTGCCGCCCGCGATCGCGCGGTCTGGGTGACGCTCGTGCTCCTGGTGCTGGCGCTCACCGGCTGCGATCCAGAGACCGAGGGCAAGGTCCGCTACAAGCCCGTGCTGCTACCGGTGTCGCTCACAGTCGGACCTGATGGTGTTGCCATCGAGGGTGAGACGAGCTTCATCACCCCGATCGGCGAGTTCTCGATCGGCGCCGAGTACTCCCTGCCGCCGCGCGACGGAAGCACGATCTACGTGCTACTCCGCGATCGGAAGAAGGGCAAGACCGGGTTTGACCAGGTGTTCAAGGTTCAGACTGGCCGCGACCAGCTCACGGTCGTTGTGAACGGGACCACCACCATCCAGGTGAAGGACGGTCAAGTCTTGATCGACGTCACCGGCGGCGCGGTCAAGAAGGTCCAGTTCAAGCGAGTGGATCAAGCAACGGTGAAGGAGGGCGGCGACTCGTTCTGGGTCAAGGCCGGCGCAAAGTGGAGCCAGGGCTGGGAATCCTCGTTCTACAAGCCCTTCGTGTTGACACGCTGGGCCTACGACGATTCGACGATCGACAAGTGGTGTGGACTCGGGTTCATCTGGTTCCTGATGCGTCTGGCGCTGACGCTTGTGCTGCTCCTCGTCGACCTGGTGCTCAGTTCGATCTTCCTGATAGCGCAGATCGCATACATGTTCTTCGAGGCCACGGGCCGGAACGTGGTCTGGGGAGTCGCCATCCTGGTCGTCGTCGTAGGTTGGATCCGGTGGCTACTTGAATGACTGTGGGCGTGGGCAGATGGTGGGCGGGCCAGGTGCTAGCGGGTGCACGGCACCAAGAAGCAGCAGTTCAGTGCTGCTGTCCTGGCCAGGATCGCCGGTGCCCTGTAAATCCGTCGCGAAAGCTTCAGAGGTTCGAATCCTCTACCCGCCACCAGGCAACAGCAAGGCCCTTGACCTGCGGAGACGTTGGTCGAGGGCCTTTGCTGTATCGCCGCGTTTTGACCTTGATAGTCCCTCCTTGTCTGACCAATCGGGCATGCAACGGGCACGTAGCTGATGGGGCGACGCGTGATGGCATCTCAGGGCAGAGACACAGGCACAGGCTCGGACCGATCCAGTCGTGGACGTGCGGCAACGGCGATCGCTCGTGGCGGAGGCGTTCTAGGACTCGTAGCCCTCCTGCTCGTCATCCCCAGCTCGATCCAGGACGGCTGGAGCATCCTCGACCGAGTATGGTCCGGTCCTTCGCCTTCCCCTGGACCGAGCCGCACTTCCGCCGGTAGTGCTCCTAGCTCTGGGAGCCCCTTGGCGTCGCCATCGGCACCCCACCCGTCGGCAACGCCATCGGCGACGAATTTGGGAGCCGGACCTGGCCCAACTGCCAGCAAGCGGTCCCCCAGACCCAGCCCGACTACCAACCTGGCGATCCCTTCTGCCGAACTCATGCAGGCCTGCATCAGGCAAACCAAGGGCCAAGGCGAGTACGAGTTCTACATGAGCGACATACCTGCGGACAGGTGGGGAGATCCAGTACAAGGCAAGGTTTCGTCGCCTAACCGTGCCTACGTGCTCTGGCTGTTCGACGCTGACTGCAAGTCCTACAAGGCGGTAGCTGTCCCAGCCGCGGGCGAGAGATCGTTTCGAGGGTATGTGGGCCAAGTTTGGAAATACGTTGTTGCCTCAGAGGATCGACCGGTTGGTAGCTGCGACTGCGGTGTTTTCAACCCCTCAAACCACGGCGTCGACTGGAAGTTCGATGACAACGCGCATCTCACGTTCTTCGCAGCGTAGGTAGATGGTGGATCCTCTGGTCGGGCAGTCGTAGACCGTCCGGGCAGGCCGTTAGCCCTTGTAGTGCCCGACGGAGTGATCTGCCCGGCAGCTTCCTGGAAACAGCGTCGGTCCCGGTCGTCGAGCTGGACTCGCCCGTGATGGTCCGCCGCGTCCTCGACAGCCTGTCTGTACGCCTCGGCGGCAACGATCCCGCCCCGTCTCGTCGAGCTGCTGTGCCTTGTACGTCGAGAATCACGGGGTCGGCCCGGACGGTCGGTTCTTTCCGGGTCTGCACGGTGGGCCGTTGTCGGAGTCGGTCTACGACCGGTGGTGGAAGCTCGCCGCGAGAAGGCGCTGACGGAATCGCAGGTCGCCTCGCCGCTCGTCCGCCGGCCCTACGACCTGCGGCACGCCGCGGCTTCGCTCTGGCTGAATGCCGGCGTCCCGCCGACCGAAGTCGCCCGGCACCTGGGTCACGGCGTCGCCGTCCTGCTCCGCGTCTACGCCAACTGCATCGATGGCGGCGACGACACCATGAACGACAAGATCGGCGAGGCTTTGGCGTGACCCCGCCTGAGTCAGTCGGTGGAGTCGGCACCTCGGGTGGCTACGCCTGTGGCGGTCAAGCGTCGGGCTTCGGTAAAAACGCGAGCGTTGATCTCCGCTTCGGTCTCCTCGCAGTACTCCAGCGTGTCGTACACATCGTCGAGCATGACCAACCCCTCGGCGAGGGGCGTGCCGTCATGCCCGATAGCCGAGTGGGTCCAGCGAGCCAGCTCGCGCGGGGAGAGGGCGCCGACGAGAAGCTTGGTAGCCATGATGCGTACGGCGGCGTCCTCAACCTCCTCGCTGCCCCTGGGGTAGAAGGTCAGGCCAAGCTCGTCGAGGGTGGGTTCAAGCCACTGGAGCAGATCCTGTTCGGTGGCGGTGGGCGAGACCCCGGCCAGAATGCACAGCGAGGGGCTGTCAACGCCTGCCACGAGGCAGTCACAGGCGGCCTCGATCACCTCGGCTGCCGTGCCCTGCCCGATGCTCCAAAGGGTGGTGGCGTCTTGGAAGCGCGCGAGCGCATCGTTGCTGAGCATTGGTACATGTTCCGCCGCCAAGCCAGCGGAGTCACTCCGATATCCGCCAGTTGAAGATGCGGGGCGCTGGTTCTGTGGGCGTGAGCAGATGGTTGGCGGGAGCCTGTTCGGCGCCATATCAGGCGAGCGAAGCACCAGCTCGCGGGCTTTTCTAGGGCTGCGACGATGCGCTCTGGCGTCTTGCCGGGCTTGGCATGAGCAGCTGTTGTCGCAAGCGGTTGAGGGCCGCCTGCTGGCGGGTTGGGTGACACGCCGGCTGGGTCCGTGGCGCGGACATTTACGCCCTGGCTGCGGGACGAGGATGACGATCTCAACGAGCGTTGATGCTCCGTGTGCTGAGTGAAGAGCTCCATCTTGACCGATAAGTTGATGATCTGCTTATGTAGATAACATGATTAAGCCCTCCGCGCCGATGCGCGAACCCACATATTTCATCCTCGCCGCGTTGCAGGACGAACCGTTGCACGGCTACGCCATCGTCAAGCGCGCGCAGGAGTTGTCCGACGGGCGAGTGCGGTTGACGACCGGCACGCTGTATGCCGCGCTGGACCGGCTCACCGGTGAAGAGATGGTGCGGGTGGCCGAGGAGACGGTGGTCAACGGTCGCGCCCGTCGCACGTACGAGCTGACCGAACGCGGGTTGTCCGCACTGCACGAGGAGGCGGCGCGGCTGATCGCCGCGGCTCGGGTCGTTCGAGACCGCTCCGTACGGTCGACGACCGCGACGGTTCGGACGGCGCCGGCATGACCGGCCTGGAGCGTCGCTACCGGTGGCTGCTGCGCGCGTACCCTCGGGCCTACCGGCAGTACCGCGCCGACGAGATGCTGGAGACGCTGCTGGTCGCAGGCGAGACGGACCGGAGGCACCCGAGGCTCCGGGAGTCCATTGCACTCGTGGTGGGAGGTCTGCGGGTCCGCTCCGGTGTGGACCGGCTCGGCTCGCGGGAGACCCTGCGGCACTCCGCGCTGCGATTGACCGCACTGTCCCTGCTCGTGTGCGGCGCTGCACTTGCGGCTCTGCCTCTCCTGTGGCGCTTGTGGATGCTGTTGCCGGGTAGTTCCGCCAGCAATGAGCATCAGGGGAGCCTGGTCACGCCCGCGTTGCTGCTTCTCGCGTTGGCCGCTGCGGCATGGGCTCGCTACCGTCTCGCGCTCGCGATGACGATCGGCGCCTTCGGCGCGGAGATCTGGTACGCCGTGGCGAATGACCCGTGGTATCTAGAGCCATGGACGGGGCTTGACACGCTGCTGGGGGTCCGGACGGGTCTCTACCTGCCCATGCAGTTTCCCATGTGGGCGTGCGTGATGGCCGCACTGACGATGCTGCCACTGCTTCGAGCGCGTCAATCACGGGCGGCGCGACCATGGATCTGGCTTGTCGTCGTGGCAATGACCATAACTGTCGTGACGCCTAATCCGCTCAATGGCTGGGTCGACCAGTTGACCCTGCCGGTCATCGTGGCTGCGGGGCTGGTGGCGGCTCTCGTGGGTGCCGCGCTCGATGCGCGGATATCAATCGCGGCCAGCGCAGTCCTTCTGGCGCTGATCCTGCCTATGTTGGCGTCCAAGCAGAACCACTGGATGCTTTACGGTCTGGAGGACTTTGGACCGCGGGATGTGCTTCTCGGAGCCGTGCTCGGAGTCTTGGCAATCAATATCACGGTCAGCCGATTGGCCGCCCGCCGGCAAGTCGCCCTGTGAGTAGCGTGGTCGCCCGTATGGATCCGGCCGGAGGATCGCCGAGCGACCATGCCACGCCATCCAAGCTCAGTCGAATGCCGTGCACCACGGGACGCGGAACACCGAGCGTGGCGGCCCGTCGCCTGCCCGCACGACCCGCGCCCGGTCCGCGCCGCGGGCCCGACCGGCGTGTCACCCAGTCCGGCGAGCGTTAGGAGGAGGGGGTGGAGTTGCCCGCACCACACGCTCAACTCGATCAGAGGTCGGTGTCGCGGTCGGTTCGATTACAGCCACTGTAGTCGCGCGCCGGAGCTGCGCCTAGAAGGCATTCGTCGGTCAATCGCCTTGGCTGTCGCAACTCCGTTGCTGCTGGTCGGGGCCTGATTGCTGCGGTGCTCGGCTCCGCCGGTTGGCCTGGCCTTGAGCGGGGCGCAACCGTCACAGCGGCCACGCAGTTCGAGTTGCTGATGCTCGTCTTCGCCGTTGTGGCGGTGTCGCCGCCTTGGTGGTCGCCTACCGTCGGCAGCGGCTAGGGGGGCGCACGAACGCGCTGCTGATCTGCGTGCCGAAGGAACCAAAGCTTCGTCGCCGGGCGACACCTCGTCGAACAACGCGAGGTATTCCGACAGGCGCTGATTGGCCTCACTGACGCTGGTGCCGCCGGCCACGCAGACCGCCTCCGCGGTCAGACGCCGGTCACACCCCGGGTGCGGCGAGGCGGCCGAAGGTCGGGCCCGGGGTGTCACCCGCGCGCAGCCGGACGACGGCAGCCGAGATGCGGGCCGCACGGTTGGGCGAGTCTCGATGCCGCAGAGCGTGCCTCCTCCGATCGCGTGGGAGACAGGACGGGACGGATGGGCCGATGCCCTGCCGGGCTTCCGTCGGAGAGGCTCGTCTATATCGGGAAAAGTACAGGGTGGGGAGTTCGCCTCGATCCCCGTCGCTACGGCGACCGGTCTGAGCTGCGGTGCAGCCACCCGCTGCCGGTGCTGCCGACTACCCGGCCCGGGACACGCGCCATGGTACGAATACCTCGCGGTGCTGGCGCGGGCGCAATGAATCGGTATGGTGGTCGATGGCCGGACACGGAGCGCGAGCGCCGGCACGCCGCTTACGAATATTACGCACGGTGACCGGTTTGGTGGATTCGGTGGCCGCCTTTGCGACTGGACCGAATTGTGTTGAAGGTCGTATTGAACGTTCTACGAAGCGGGGAGCTGCCCTGCAGGCTTGTGATCTGGCCCGGTGCGACGAGGCTGGTAGGCCGAACGGGGGGAAGTCACGGACGGTGGGCCAGTCGGCTCGTCCGCCACTTTCCTGGCTGCCCGTGCTGTGGCACGATCGTGGAACCTCCACCATCCCTGTGACACTTCCCCCGACAGGAGCAAACATGTCTGGTCGAAGGCTGGGCCGACTGCTTGGCTCGCTCCTCTTGCTCGCCGTCGTCCTCGGTGGACCGTTCGGTGCCGACGCGCTCGCCGGCTCGGATCACGCCCAGTTGACCGACGTCGTCTGGGGCGCGGGTCAGGGCGACGTCGTGTGGGGCCTGAACGCCTCCCGGTAGCTCGCCGGTTCGTCGCCGTCAGGGCAGCACGGCGGGCGGCGTCTTTCAGAGGGAGCGGTATGGCGGGGCGTGACCAGCGGCGTAAGTCCACGGACCACGCCTGGCTCATCACCGGCCCGCTAGCTCTGCTCGCCATCCTTTGCTGCACCGCGATCAGCGTCATCTCGGACCGTCCCTACGGGGACTGGGGGCTGGCGTTCCTGATCTTCCTGGCGATGGCCGGCATCAGCATCCCGGTGCTGAACTTTGTCGTCCGACGGCAGTCCGTGGGCGTGACGCTCACCGAGATCCCACTCGTGGTGGCGCTGTTCTTCCTGCCGCCGCTGACGGTGGTCCTGATCTACACGCTGGCCTCATTGATCTGGAGCGCCTCGCAACGCTTCCGGCCGGCGAAGTTCTGGTTCAACGTCGCGAGGGCCGCGGCTGCTACGTCGCTGGCCAGCCTGCTGCTCCTGCGGCTGCCACCGTTGCACGACGTGGGCCCTGGGACATGGGTCAGTCTCTTCCTCGCGGTCAACACCATCACCCTGGTCAGCCTCGTGTCGGTTGTCGGCGTGCATGTGCTTCTGCAGGGTTGGCAAGCTGGCCGGGAAGCCCTGCGGACCACGCCGTCGGTGTTCCTCACCACCTCGATCAACGCCGCCGTCGGTCTTCTCGTGCTGATCGCACTGCGGCAGACATGGTGGTCGGCGCTGCTGCTGGCAGCCCTCTTCGCCGCCCTGGCTCTGGTCTACCGGTCCTACGCCCAGTTCTTCCGGCAGCACCGCACCCTGACCGGGATGTACGACCTGGCCCGGTTGATCACCACCAGCGGCGCCGACGCCGCGCTCGCCGATGTCCTGCTCGACCGGGTCCGTGCCCTCATGCAGGCGGAGTCCGCGACGCTGTGGCTTCCCGCCCAGGGCCGGCACCCGGAGGTGCTGTTGACGGCCCGCGTCGACACACCCGGGCTGCTCGACGTCGCCCCGACCCCGCCGGTTCTTCGTGAGCGGACGCGGGAGCTGGCGAAGACTCTGTCGATGGGGCGTTTGCTGGGTGATGAAGGGGCATTGCGCCGCGAGATCAGCGCCCGCGAGATCAAAGATGTGATCGTGGTGCCACTGCGCTCCGGGCAGGCCGTGATCGGAACCCTGGAGGTGGCGAACCGCCTCAGCGACATCGGGCACTTCGCCCCCGGCGATATCCCCATCTTCGAGACGGTGGCGGCGCACGCCGCGGTCGCCCTGGAGAATTCGCGGCTGGTCGACCGGCTGCGGCATGACGCGTACCACGACACGTTGACCCGACTGCCCAACCGGCGGCGGATCACCGGGGCGTTGGAGGAGTCGGTCAAGATTCGCGCCCCCGGCGAGGTGGTCGCGTTGCTGCTCTTCGACGTCGACGGGTTGCGGCAGGTCAACGAGTCGCTCGGCCATGCGGCGGGGGACAAGGTCCTCGCCGAGGTCGCCGCCCGGTTGCGGGCAAGCGCGCCGTCGTCGGCCCTGGTGGGCAGGGCCGGTGGGGACGAGTTCCTGGTGACGCTGCGGTTGGAGAGCGCCGACGAGGCGCTGGAGCTGGCAGGCCAGCTGCGCGACCAGATCCGCGACGAGATGGTCTTCGACGCGCTCACCCTCGACGTGAACACCGCCGTCGGGGTGGCCGTACATCCGGATCACGGCAGCGACGCGGCTACCCTGCTGCTCCGGGTCGATCTTGCCGCCACCGCGGCCAAGTCGGTGCCGGGCAGCGTGCAGCTGTTCAACCCGGGGCTGGAGTCCCGGTCGCTGCACCGGCTGGGCCTCGCCGGCGATCTGCGGCGTGCGTTGGACCAGGGCGAGTTGGAGGTCTACTTCCAGCCCAAGGTGACGTTGCGGGACCGGCGCCTGGTCGGGGTGGAGTGCCTGGCCCGGTGGGAGCACCCGACGCACGGCACGGTCGCTCCGGAGGATTTCGTCGCGGTGGCCGAGCACACCGGCCAGCTGAGTCGGCTCACCGAGGTGGTGCTCCGCGAAGGGTTGCGCCGCAGCCGGGAGTGGGCCCAGGCCGACCAGTTGCTGCCCGTCGCGGTCAACCTGGCCGCCCGTACGCTGACCGACCAGCATTTCCCGGACCGGGTGCAGGAGTTGCTGACCGAGTACGGGGTGCCGGCGCAGAGCCTCACCCTGGAGATCACCGAGGCGGGGGTGCTGGACGGCACGGACCGCCCCATTCCGACTCTGCACCGGCTGCGCGACCTCGGCGTCCGGCTGTCGGTGGACGACTTCGGCACCGGCGACTCGTCCCTGGCCCATCTGCGCCGACTGCCCGTGCACGAGGTGAAGGTGGACCGCTCCTTCGTGCAGGGTATGGCGACCGACCCGGGGGATCTGGCCATCGTCAACGCGGTGGTGACCCTCTCCCAGCAGTTCGGTCTCGCGGTGGTCGCCGAGGGCGTGGAGAGTGAGCTGACCCTGGAGTTACTCCAGGACATCGGCTGCGAGATCGGTCAGGGCTTCCTGTTCAGTCGGCCGCTGCCGTACGAGCGGCTGGCCGCCTGGTTCGGCGCTCAGGTGGACCCGGAAACGATCTCCGGCGCGGAGCTCCCGCGCCTTCGTGTCGTGCCCTGAGCTGGGCACAAACGATCTCTGGGGATCCGATTTCACCTGCCGGGTCGGGCCGTGTACTCTTACTTCTGCGCGCCCCACGGGGAGATCGCGCAGGCCCCCTTAGCTCAGTCGGCAGAGCGTCTCCATGGTAAGGAGAAGGTCTACGGTTCGATTCCGTAAGGGGGCTCGAGGGTTCTCGGACCCACCGCGGCGGTGTAGCTCAGATGGCAGAGCAAGCGGCTCATAATCGCTGTGTCGCCGGTTCAATTCCGGCCACCGCTACTCTCGTCTTCCGGGCGTGATCCCGGTGGTCGCGGGGATGGGCGCTCCTGGGCGCCCACTTTGCATGTCCGCGCTGTCAGCGACTAGGCTGGCGCGTCGTAGTTGTTTCCGTTAGCGAGGAAGGCACTCCGCCGTGGCGAAGGCTACCGATGTCCGGCCGAAGATCACTTTGGCGTGTGTGGAGTGCAAGGAGCGCAACTACATCACGCGCAAGAACCGTCGTAACGACCCCGACCGCATCGAGCTGAAGAAGTTCTGCCCGCGTGACGGTCGGCACACGGTCCACCGCGAGACCCGCTGACCTGCGGTCGGCTCTGCCGGCCCTGCGTCGCAAGCTCTTCGATCGCCGATCTGCCCGGGACGGCGCGGCCCTGCCGCCGCCGACCGAGCAGGTCGGCGATTGTGCTTTCCGTGTAGGTTCGCGGCATGTCGCTGGACCCTTCCTTCGTCGGCCGGACCTATCCGCCGACCGCCCCCTACCAGGTGGGCCGAGAAAAGATCCGTGAGTTCGCCGCCGCCATCGGCGCCACCGATCCCGCTCACCACGACCCGGCGGCGGCTCAGGCGTTGGGCCACCCGGACGTGGTGGCTCCGCCGACCTTCCCGGTGATCGTCACGATGGCCGCCAGCCAGCAGATCATCGACGACCCGGCGCTGGGCGTCGACTACAGCCGCGTGGTGCACGGCGACCAGCGTTTCGCGTACACCCGGCCGGTGGTCGCCGGCGACGAGCTGGTCTGCGTCAACACCATCGAGGACGTCACCACCCGGGGCGGGCACGGCTTCCTGACCACCCGCACCGACGTGAGCACCGTCGCCGGGGACCCGGTGGTCGCCGTCTGGTCGAAGATCGTCGTACGTGGGGAGGCCTGAGATGGAGCTGCCAGCCAAGACGTTCCAGGTGACCCGGGCGGACCTGGTCCGCTACGCCGGTGCCTCGGGTGACTTCAACCCGATCCACTGGAGCGACCGGTTCGCCACCAAGGTGGGCCTGCCCGGGGTTATCGCACACGGCATGTTCACCATGGCGCTGGTCGGTCGGGCCGTCACCGAGTGGGCCGGTTCGCCCGACGCGGTGGTCGAATACGGTGTCCGTTTCACCCGGCCGGTGGTGGTCCCCGACGACGACCAGGGGACCGAGATCGAGGTCACCGCGGTGGTCCGCGAGGTGACCGAGGACGGCCTCACCCGGCTCGACGTGACGGCCACCTGTCTGGGCGAGAAGGTGCTCGCGCAGGCCCGGGCCACCATCCGTACGACCCGCTGATTCAGGCCCGCCACGCGTGGCGGGGAGACCGGTTGGGAAAGTCGGGCGGCTACCCGTACACTGGTCCGCCGTGGGGCAAGTGACCCCTGCTCGGTCGTCTGTGACCGCGTGGGGCGAGTGTTGCCGCACAGGGGTGTAGCTCAATTGGCAGAGCAGCGGTCTCCAAAACCGCAGGCTGCAGGTTCAAGTCCTGTCACCCCTGCGCCTCAGGCCTGACCGTTCCCGTGGGTCGCGCCGCCGACAAGGCGGCGTCCGGCCCGTGGTGGTGGCATCGGCAGGGTGGGTTCCGAGATCGGGGCCCTCCGCTCGATCCGCCGGCCGCGGCCCGTCGCGGGACGGTTGGTCCGGCCGGCGTGACCAGCGCCGTCGCACGCCGCCCGGCGTGCGACCCGAGATTCCGCGACGGAGGGCGAAGTGGCCGACAACAAGCGGCGCGACGACGACGGCGACGATCGTCTGGATGACGAGGTCGTCGACGACGTGGCCGACGGCGACGTGGCCGACGACGACGCCTCCGACGCGGACGAGCCGGTCTCCCGGGGCGGCACCGCGACGCGGTCCCGTACGCGGGCGGAGTCGGCGGACAGCCGGCCGGCCACCCGATCGGAGACCGGTCGTGTGGGTGTGTTCGGCCGCATCGCCCGGTTCTTCCGCGAGGTCGTTGCCGAACTGCGTAAGGTCATCTGGCCGACCCGCAAGGAGTTGCTGACTTACACCGCCGTGGTGGTGACGTTCGTCGCGGTGATGCTGACGATCGTGGGCGTCCTGGACTACGGCTTCGCCAAGGTCGTGTTGTTTGTCTTCGGCAACTCGGACTGACCGGCTGCCTCCAGCCGATAGTGACGGAAGTGAGCGAGCGTGCCTGAGTACGACGAGACCGCCGGACCGGTGGACGAGCAGTCCACGGTCGCGACGGCGGCTGGTGACGAGTCGGTTGAGGCCGCCAGCGAGCCGGAGTTCCCAACCACCGAGCCCGAGCCGGACGAGGACTACGACCCGGTCGCCGAGCTGAGGCAGAAGCTGCGCTACGCCCCGGGTGACTGGTACGTGGTGCACTCGTACGCCGGCTATGAGAACAAGGTCAAGACCAACCTCGAGACCCGGATCACGAGCCTCGACATGGAGGACTTCATCTACCAGGTCGAGGTGCCGACCCGGGAAGAAGTCGAGGTCAAGAACGGCAAGCGGTCCCAGATCCAGGCCAAGGTCTTCCCGGGCTACATCCTGGTCCGGATGGAGCTGACCGCCGAGTCGTACTCCTGCGTGCGCAACACCCCGGGCGTGACCGGCTTCGTCGGCGCGACCGACCGGGCCGACCGGCCCGCGCCGCTCTCCCTCGACGAGGTGCTGAAGTGGCTGGCGCCGGCCGTCGAGACCGAGCAGAAGAAGGCCAAGCCCGAGATCAAGGTCCTCGACTTCGAGGTGGGCGACTCGGTCACCGTCACCGACGGCGCCTTCGCGTCGCTGCCGGCCACGATCAGCGAGATCAACGCCGACCAGCAGAAGCTCAAGGTGCTGGTGTCGATCTTCGGTCGAGAGACGCCGGTGGAGCTCAACTTCAACCAGGTCGCCAAGATCTGACCGGTCGTCGGGGGGGGGGGCCCGCCCGCCCCCCCCCCCCCCCCCCCCCCCCCCCCACCACGTCGGCGTACGCCCTCCCGCTCGACCTCGGCGGACGAGCGGGGTGCGGCCTGCGCTACTCTTGAACGTCGCCGCTGTCGCACCGCGCTGACCGTGCGCGCCTCGAGAGCGGCGTCGGCCGCATTTTTCCCAGCTCCAAGCCCCAGGAAGTGACATGCCTCCGAAGAAGAAGCTCGTCAAGACGTTCACGCTTCAGCTGCCGGCGGGCCAGGCCACGCCGGCGCCGCCGGTCGGCCCCGCGCTCGGCCAGCACGGCGTGAACATCATGGAGTTCTGCAAGTCCTACAACGCGCAGACCGAGTCCCAGCGGGGCGACATCGTCCCCGCCGAGATCAGCGTGTACGAGGACCGGTCCTTCACCTTCGTGCTGAAGACCCCGCCCGCCGCCCGGCTGCTGATCAAGGCCGCCGGTGTGCAGAAGGGCTCGGGCGTTCCGCAGAGCGAGAAGGTCGGCTCGGTCAGCCGCGCCCAGCTGCGTGAGATCGCCGAGAAGAAGATGGCCGACCTCAACGCCAACGACCTGGCCCAGGCCGAGAAGATCATCGCCGGCACCGCCCGGTCGATGGGCATCACCGTCAACGACTGACCTCGGCCCCGGCCGAACACCCGATCGTGGGAGGGCACGCGCCGAGCGGCCCGCCAGAGACCACAGGAGTAATCAGCAATGCAGCGCAGCAAGAGCTACCGCAAGGCCGCCGATGTCATCGACCGGTCCAAGCTCTACACCCCCACCGAGGCCGTGAAGCTGGCCAAGGAGACCACCAACGTCAAGTTCGACGCCACGGTCGAGGTCGCCATGCGCCTCGGCGTCGACCCCCGCAAGGCGGACCAGATGGTCCGCGGCGTGGTCAACCTGCCGCACGGCACCGGTAAGACCGCCCGCGTGATCGTCTTCGCCGCCGGCGCGAAGGCCGACGAGGCCGCCGCGGCGGGTGCGGACGAGGTGGGCACCGACGAGCTCGTCGCCCGGATCCAGGGTGGTTGGCTCGACTTCGACGCGGCGATCGCCACGCCGGACCAGATGGCCAAGATCGGCCGGATCGCGCGGATCCTGGGCCCGCGCGGTCTCATGCCGAACCCGAAGACCGGCACGGTGACCATGGACGTCACCAAGGCGGTGCAGGACATCAAGGGCGGCAAGATCACCTTCCGGGTGGACAAGCACTCCAACCTGCACCTGATCATCGGCAAGGCCTCGTTCACCGAGGACCAGCTGGTGGACAACTACGCCGCGGTGCTTGACGAGGTGCTGCGTGCCAAGCCGTCCGCGGCCAAGGGCAAGTACCTCCGGAAGGTCGTCCTGACCACCACGATGGGCCCGGGTGTCCCGGTCGACCCGAACCTGGTGAAGAACCTCAAGGAGGGCTCGGCCGAGGCCTGAGCCACACTCCACTCCGTCCGGGGCGCCGCCACATTGTGGCGGCGCCCCGACGCGTCTCGGGTGTGGCAGGCTCGACCGCATGCGGCTGGAGAACGTGTGGTTGCGCTATCACCGGCGGGGTTCGTGGGTGTTGCGTGACGTGGACGTCCGGATCGGCCCGGGTGAGGTGGCCGTCGTGCTCGGTCGCAACGGGGTGGGCAAGTCGACGCTGCTCCAGGTGGCCGCCGGGGTTCTCCGGCCGGGCCGGGGCCGGGTCATCGACCGCCCGGCGCGGGTGGGTTGGGTGCCGGAGCGCTTCCCGGCCGACCAGCCCTTCACCGTGGCTCGCTACCTGACCGGGATGGCCCGGGTCGCCGGGCTCGCACGCTCGGCCGCCGACGAGACGGTGACCGCCTGGACCGACCGGCTCGGGCTGGCCGCGTTCCGTGGGGTCCGGTTGCCGGAGCTGTCGAAGGGCACCGCACAGAAGGTCGGTCTCGCCCAGGCGATGCTGCGCCCGCCGGGCCTGCTGGTGCTCGACGAGCCGTGGGAGGGCCTGGACGCGGCCACCCGCGACCTGGTCCCGGAGCTGATCGACGAGGTGCTGGCGACCGGAGGCGCGGTCCTGGTCAGTGATCATCGTGGGGAGACGGTCCGGTTGCCGGGTGCCCGCCGCTGGACGGTTGCCGACGGCACGGTGACCGAGGAGACGTCGTCGGGAGACGAGGCGATGGCGGTGGTCGAGGTCGCGGTGCCGGCCGCGCGGGTCGCCGGCGCGGTCGCCCGGTTGCGCGCCGAGGGCCATCAGGTGCTTCGGGTACGCCCCGAGGCAGAGCCGGCCCGACCGCCCGCACCGGATCCCGCGGCCGTGGACGGTGGCGTGCCGGCCGTGGGGGAGGCCCGATGAGCGCCCTGATCCGGCTGCGCCTCGCCGGCTTCCTGCGGACCGGCCGGGCGATCGCACCGCTGCTCGCCGGTCTGGTCGCGCTCGGCATCCTGTACGGCGGCGGTCGCGCCCAGCCCGCCGAGGCGTACGGGGTCTCCGCGGTGGTGCTCTTCCCGGTGCTCGCCTGGCAGACCAAGATCCTGCTGGACGTCGAGCCGGACGTTCAGCGACGGCTGGCACAGGTGTCGGTCGGGGCGGCCCGGGAGCGGCTGGCCGGGCTGCTCGCGGCTGGCGTGGCGGCACTGGTCACGGTGGCGGTCGCGCTGGTCTTCCCGTGGCTGGTCGGCGGGGTCACCGGCCCGGTCGACCCGGGGGACCGGTCGGTACCGGTCGGTGTCGCGCTGGGGGTGTGGGCGCATCTGCTGGCCGTACCCGCGTCGGTGGCGCTCGGCGCGCTGGCCAGCCGGGCGTCGGTGGGCGGCGCGGGGTACGGCGTCGCGGTGCTCGCCCTCGGCGGCGTCGGAGCGGTGGTGCTCGGCCTGGCCGGTTCGGTGGCGCCCTGGCTGGCACCGCCGATCATGGCCACCGCCCGGACCACGGCCGGCGACGCCGCCGCGCTCACGGTGCTCGGGCTCACCGCGTGGGCACTGGCCTGGAGCGCCGCGGCGGTCGGCGGCTACCTGTGGCGGCGGTGGGCGCGGAGCTGAGGCGACGGGGTCGGTGCGGTGCCGAGGGTGGCCCGGCCCACACCGGGGTGATTTGGCGCTGGTCACACGGTCGCGTAGTCTTCAACCGTCATCCGTGTTCTCATGGATGAGGAACCACCCAAAGACCGCTGGTCACCGTGCTTCGGCACGGTCGAAGGTCCCGCGACGACGGGCGACCCGCGCAGGGCGGCAAGCGTAACTCGGCAGTGAGCATGGTCCGCCGACCGTGACGATCCGCCGGCCCTCGCCCCGTGCGCCCTGCGCCGGGGCTTTTTCGTTGTCGTGCTGCCTCCGCCCCCGTTCGGCTCCGGCCGCGACGGGGACCAGCCTCGAGTAACGAGAGAGGAGGGACATGGCGGACAAGCCGATCCGGGCCGACAAGGCCACGGCCGTCGCTGAGCTGACCGAGAGCTTCCGCAGTGCGGGCGCTACCGTGCTGACCGAGTACCGCGGTCTGACGGTTTCCCAGCTCACCCAGCTGCGGCGCACGCTCGGCGCCGAGACCAGCTACACGGTCACGAAGAACACGCTGGCCAAGCGTGCTGCGACGGACGCGGGCATCACTGGGCTCGACGAGTTGTTCACCGGTCCTACCGCGCTGACTTTCGTTTCGGGCGACGTCGTCGAGGCGGCGAAGGGGCTTCGCGACTTCGCGAAGGCCAACCCGAAGCTCGTCATCAAGGGCGGCGTCTTCGAGGGCAAGGCCATTTCCGCGGCCGAGGTCACGAAGCTCGCCGACCTGGAGTCCCGCGAGGTGCTGCTGGCCAAGCTGGCCGGCGCGATGAAGGGCAACCTGAGCAAGGCCGCGGCCCTGTTCCAGGCCCCGCTGTCGAAGACCGCCCGCCTGGCGGCTGCCCTGCAGGACAAGCGCGAGAAGGAGGGCGCCGAGGCGGCCTGAGGCCGTCGCGGCGCACCAGTTCTTACTTAACAGTTTCAGGAAAGGACGCCAGACATGGCGAAGCTCAGCACCGACGAGCTCCTCGACGCGTTCAAGGAGATGACGCTGATCGAGCTCTCCGAGTTCGTGAAGCAGTTCGAGACGACCTTCGAGGTCACCGCGGCCGCTCCGGTCGCCGTTGCCGCTGCCGGCGGTGGCGGTGCCGCTGCTGCCCCGGTCGAGGAGGAGAAGGACGAGTTCGACGTCATCCTCGAGGCTGACGGCGGCAAGAAGATCCAGGTCATCAAGGTCGTGCGTGAGCTGACCGGCCTGGGCCTCAAGGAGGCCAAGGACGCGGTCGAGTCCGCGCCGAAGGCCATCCTGGAGAAGGTCAACAAGGAGACCGCCGACAAGGCGAAGGCCAAGCTCGAGGGCGAGGGCGCCAAGGTCACCCTCAAGTGACCTGACGTTCCACCTGCGCGTTGCCCGGCTCGGTGAGCCGGGACACCACCGCGTTGCGACGGGCGGTGATCCGACACGGATCACCGCCCGTCGTGTTCGGCGGATCCGGTCGACAAGGCCTCTGAGCTGGGTGTCGGCGCCGGCGATCGAGGACCGGTGCGGGTAGGTCGGGTCGCCCGGCGGAGGGAAAGACGGTACGACCCGGATACCGGCCCTTGACGCGGCCCCGGGCTGCCAGGCACGCTGACACCAGCAAGACACCGCGCTTGCGACGGCCACGACGTGGGTATGACAGCGGCGGCACCATGAGCCGCAGCAACCCGAGCGGCCCAGCGGGAACGTTGCGTTCCGAGCGGCCCGGCAGACCCCGGTTTTCGGGGGGCCGAGGTGCGTTCCGCAAACGACCTGCGGGGTGGGCTGGACAGCGGTTAGCCTCTCGGCTACACTGCTAGTTTGCGCTGCCTTCCGACTTGACCCCTGCTCGGAAATGTCCGTTTACGGATATTTCTGGTGGGGTCATTGGAGTGCACGCGTACCAGCCGTTCTGCAGCACCGGTCCTCGGAAGGACGCATCTTGGCAGCTTCCCGCCCTGCGAAGACCAGTCGTACGTCGAGCGCTTTCGCGCCCCGCCGAGTTTCATTCGGCAGGATCACCGAACACCTCGAGGTCCCCAACCTCCTCGCCATTCAGAACGAGTCCTTCGACTGGCTCGTCGGCAACGAGGCTTGGCAGGGCCGGTCGGCGGACGACCCGCACGCACGCTCGGGTCTCGCGGAGATCCTCGAAGAGATCAGTCCCATTGAGGACTTCTCCGGCACCATGTCGCTCTCCTTCTCGGCGCCGCGCTTCGACGAGGTCAAGGCCTCGATCGAGGAGTGCAAGGAGAAGGACCTGACCTACTGCGCTCCGCTGTTCGTGACCGCGGAGTTCACCAACAACACCACTGGCGAGATCAAGAGCCAGACGGTGTTCATGGGTGACTTCCCGATGATGACGCCCAAGGGCACCTTCGTCATCAACGGCACTGAGCGCGTCGTGGTCAGCCAGCTCGTCCGGTCCCCGGGCGTGTACTTCGACAAGCAGCCGGACAAGACCTCCGACCGCGACCTCTCCAGCGTCAAGGTCATCCCGAGTCGGGGTGCCTGGCTGGAGTTTGACATCGACAAGCGCGACACGGTCGGCGTACGCATCGACCGCAAGCGTCGGCAGGCCGTCACGGTCCTGCTCAAGGCCGTCGGATGGTCGGCCGAGCGGATCCGTGAGCGGTTCGGCTGGTCCGAGCTGATGATGACCACGCTCGAGAAGGACCACATCGCCGGCCAGGACGAGGCCCTGCTCGACATCTACCGCAAGCTGCGCCCTGGCGAGCCGCCGACGCGCGAGAACGCCCAGACCCTGCTCGACAACCTCTTCTTCAACCCGAAGCGGTACGACGTCGCCAAGGTCGGTCGTTACAAGTTCAACAAGAAGCTCGAAGTCGACGTGCCGATCACCACCGGCACGCTGACCGAGGACGACATCGTCGCCACCGTGGAATACCTGTGCCGGCTGCACGCCGGTGAGGACGGCTACGAGGCCGACGACATCGACCACTTCGGTAACCGTCGCCTGCGCACCGTGGGTGAGCTGATCCAGAACCAGGTTCGGGTCGGCCTGTCCCGGATGGAGCGGGTCGTCCGCGAGCGGATGACCACGCAGGACGTCGAGGCGATCACCCCGCAGACCCTGATCAACATCCGCCCGGTGGTGGCGGCGATCAAGGAGTTCTTCGGGACGTCGCAGCTGTCCCAGTTCATGGACCAGACCAACCCGCTGGCGGGCTTGACCCACCGGCGCCGGCTGAGCGCGCTCGGCCCGGGTGGTCTGTCCCGTGAGCGGGCCGGCTTCGAGGTCCGCGACGTGCACCCGTCCCACTACGGCCGGATGTGCCCGATCGAGACGCCGGAAGGCCCGAACATCGGCCTGATCGGCGCGCTGTCCACCTTCGCCCGGGTCAACCCGTTCGGCTTCATCGAGACGCCGTACCGGAAGGTCGTCGAGGGTCGGGTCACCGACCAGATCGACTACCTGACCGCGGACGAGGAGGACCGGTTCGTCAAGGCGCAGGCCAACGCGCGGCTGAAGGCGGACGGCACGTTCGCTGAGGACCGGGTGCTGTGTCGCCGTAAGGGCGGCGAGACCGAGGACGTCGTCCCCGGTGCCGTCGACTACATGGACGTCTCGCCCCGGCAGATGACCTCGGTCGCGACCGCCATGATCCCGTTCCTCGAGCACGACGACGCCAACCGGGCACTGATGGGCGCGAACATGCAGCGCCAGGCGGTGCCGCTGGTCAAGGCCGAGGCGCCGCTGGTGGGCACGGGCATGGAGTACCGGGCCGCCGTCGACGCTGGCGACGTGGTTGTCGCCGAGGTCGGCGGTGTGATCGAGGATCTCTGCGCCGACTACGTCACGATCCACCAGGACGACGGCCACCGCCGGACGTACCTGCTGCACAAGTTCCGCCGCTCCAACGCCGGCTCCTGCGTCAACCAGAAGCCGGTCGTCTTCGAGGGCGACCGCGTCGAGGCCGGTCAGGTCATCGCCGACGGTCCGTGCACCGACGAGGGCGAGATGGCGCTCGGACGCAACCTGTTGGTGGCGTTCATGTGCTGGGAAGGCCACAACTACGAGGACGCGATCATCCTGTCGCAGCGCCTCGTGCAGCAGGACGTGCTCACCTCGATCCACATCGAGGAGCACGAGGTCGACGCCCGGGACACCAAGCTCGGCCCGGAGGAGATCACCCGCGACATCCCGAACGTCAGCGAGGAAATGCTCGCTGACCTCGACGAGCGCGGCATCATCCGGATCGGCGCCGAGGTCGTCCCCGGCGACATCCTGGTCGGTAAGGTCACGCCCAAGGGCGAGACCGAGCTGACCCCGGAGGAGCGGCTGCTCCGCGCGATCTTCGGTGAGAAGGCGCGTGAGGTCCGGGACACCTCGCTGAAGGTGCCGCACGGCGAGACCGGCACGGTCATCGGTGTGCGTACCTTCTCCCGCGAGGACGGCGACGAGCTGCCGCCGGGCGTCAACGAGCTGGTCCGGGTCTACGTCGCCCAGAAGCGCAAGATCCAGGACGGTGACAAGCTCGCCGGCCGGCACGGCAACAAGGGCGTCATCTCGAAGATCCTGCCGATCGAGGACATGCCGTTCCTGGAGGACGGCACCCCGGTCGACATCGTGCTCAACCCGCTCGGTGTGCCGAGCCGGATGAACATCGGCCAGGTTCTGGAGACCCACCTCGGTTGGGTCGCCAAGACCGGTTGGAAGGTCGAGGGTGACGACGCCGACTGGAAGCGTCAGCTGCGCTCGATCGACGCGCACGAGTCCGAGGGGGACACGAACGTGGCCACCCCGGTCTTCGACGGTGCCCGCGAGGAGGAGATCTCCGGTCTGCTCGAGTCGACCCTGCCCAACCGGGACGGCAAGCAGCTGATCGGGCGCACCGGCAAGGCGCAGCTGTTCGACGGTCGTTCCGGCGAGCCGCTGCCGGACCCGATCGCGGTCGGCTACGTCTACATCCTGAAGCTCAACCACCTGGTCGACGACAAGATCCACGCTCGTTCGACCGGTCCGTACTCGATGATCACGCAGCAGCCGCTGGGTGGTAAGGCGCAGTTCGGTGGTCAGCGCTTCGGTGAGATGGAGTGCTGGGCGATGCAGGCGTACGGCGCTGCCTACGCCCTGCAGGAGCTGCTCACGATCAAGTCCGACGACGTTCTTGGCCGGGTGAAGGTCTACGAGGCCATCGTCAAGGGCGAGAACATCCCGGAGCCGGGCATCCCGGAGTCGTTCAAGGTGCTGCTCAAGGAGCTGCAGTCGCTGTGCCTCAACGTTGAGGTGCTGTCCAGCGACGGTGTGGCCCTGGAAATGCGCGAGACCGACGACGAGGTGTTCCGGGCCGCCGAGGAGCTGGGCATCGACCTGTCCCGGCGCGAGCCGAGCTCGGTCGAAGAGGTCTGAGGTGAGCGGTCGGGGGCCGGCGTGCCGGCCCCCGACCTCACCCGAGAATTAGCAGTACAGACGACGACATAGGGGACAGAGTGCTCGACGTCAACTTCTTCGACGAGCTGCGCATTGGTCTCGCCACCGCCGACGACATCCGTCAGTGGTCGCACGGCGAGGTCAAGAAGCCTGAGACGATCAACTACCGCACCCTGAAGCCGGAGAAGGACGGACTCTTCTGCGAGAAGATCTTCGGTCCGCAGCGGGACTGGGAGTGCTACTGCGGTAAGTACAAGCGCGTCCGGTTCAAGGGCATCATCTGCGAGCGCTGCGGCGTCGAGGTGACCCGCTCCAAGGTCCGTCGTGAGCGCATGGGTCACATCGAGCTGGCCGCTCCGGTGACCCACATCTGGTACTTCAAGGGCGTGCCGAGCCGGCTGGGCTACCTGCTGGACCTCGCCCCCAAGGACCTCGAAAAGATCATCTACTTCGCCTCGTACGTCGTGACGAGCGTGGACGCGGAGTCGCGTCACCGCGACCTCTCGACGATCGAGAACGAGATCCTGGCCGAGAAGCGGCAGTCCGAGAACAGCCGCGACTCGGAGATCGAGAAGCGGGCCGCCAAGCTCGAGGCCGATCTGGCCGAGCTGGAGGCCGAGGGTGCCAAGGCGGACGTCCGGCGCAAGGTCAAGGAGGGCGGAGAGCGCGAGATGCGCCAGATCCGCGACCGGGCCCAGCGCGAGATCGACCGCCTGGACGAGGTGCTGGACACCTTCCGCAAGCTGGAGCCGAAGCAGCTGGTCACCGACGAGCTGCTCTACCGCGAGCTGCGCGACCGGTTCGGCGAGTACTTCACCGGTTCGATGGGCGCCGAGGCGATCAAGGCGCTGGTCCAGAACATGGACCTCGACGCCGAGGCCGAGAGCCTGCGGGAGACCATCCGGTCCGGCAAGGGTCAGCGGAAGATCCGGGCGCTCAAGCGGCTCAAGGTCGTGGCGGCGTTCCTGAACACCCGCAACTCGCCGCTCGGCATGGTGCTGGACTGCGTCCCGGTCATCCCGCCGGACCTGCGCCCGATGGTGCAGCTCGACGGTGGCCGCTTCGCCACCTCGGACCTGAACGACCTGTACCGCCGCGTGATCAACCGGAACAACCGCCTCAAGCGGCTGATCGACCTCGGCGCGCCCGAGATCATCGTCAACAACGAGAAGCGGATGCTCCAGGAGGCCGTCGACGCGCTGTTCGACAACGGCCGTCGCGGCCGGCCGGTCACCGGTCCGGGTAACCGTCCGCTCAAGTCGCTGTCCGACATGCTCAAGGGCAAGCAGGGCCGGTTCCGCCAGAACCTGCTCGGCAAGCGCGTCGACTACTCCGGCCGTTCGGTCATCGTGGTCGGCCCGAAGCTCAAGCTGCACCAGTGCGGTCTGCCCAAGCAGATGGCGCTGGAGCTGTTCAAGCCGTTCGTGATGAAGCGGCTGGTCGACCTCAACCACGCGCAGAACATCAAGTCCGCCAAGCGGATGGTCGAGCGGCAGCGCCCGGTCGTGTGGGACGTGCTGGAAGAGGTCATCGGCGAGCACCCGGTGCTGCTCAACCGCGCGCCGACCCTGCACCGCCTGGGCATCCAGGCCTTCGAGCCGCAGCTGGTCGAGGGCAAGGCGATCCAGATCCACCCGCTGGTCTGCACCGCGTTCAACGCCGACTTCGACGGTGACCAGATGGCGGTGCACGTGCCGCTGTCCGCTGAGGCCCAGGCCGAGGCACGGATCCTGATGCTGTCGTCGAACAACATCCTCAAGCCGGCCGACGGCAAGCCGGTCACCATGCCTACCCAGGACATGGTCATCGGTCTCTACCACCTCACCCACCTCACCCCCGGTGAGAAGGGCGAGGGCCGGGCGTTCAGCTCGGACGCCGAGGCGCGGATGGCCTTCGACAACGGTGAGCTGCACCTGCAGGCGCCGGTGAAGATCCGGCTGCGCGGCGTGATCGGGGTCGACAACGGCGCCGGTGCCGAGCAGTGGACCGCGCCGGAGGGCTGGGTCGAGGGCGAGACCCTGACCGTGGAGACCACCCTGGGTCGGGTGCTGTTCAACGAGACGCTGCCGCAGGGCTACCGCTTCGTGAACTACGAGATCCGCAAGGGCCAGCTCTCCGCGATCGTCAACGACCTCGCCGAGCGCTTCCCGAAGGTGGCGCTCGCCGCCACCCTGGACGGCCTCAAGGAGGCCGGGTTCCACTGGGCCACCTGGTCCGGCGTCACCATCGGCATGGAGGACGTCATCGCGCCTCCGCGCAAGGCGGAGATTCTCGAGAAGTACGAGAAGGAAGCCGACCGGATCGACAAGCAGTACCAGCGTGGTCTGATGACCGCCGAGGAGCGTCGCGGCGAACTCATCGAGATCTGGACCAAGGCGACCAACGAGGTCGCCAAGGAGATGGACACCGCGCTGCCGCAGGAGAACCCACTGTGGAAGATGATCAACTCGGGTGCTCGCGGTAACCTGCTCCAGCTCCGGCAGATCGCGGCGATCCGTGGTCTGGTGGCAAACCCGAAGGGTGAGATCATCCCGCGGCCGATCAAGGCCAGCTACCGGGAGGGTCTGTCCGTGCTGGAGTACTTCATCTCCACGCACGGTGCCCGTAAGGGTCTCGCGGACACCGCCCTGCGTACCGCCGACTCGGGTTACCTGACCCGTCGTCTGGTGGACGTGTCGCAGGACGTCATCATCCGCGAGGAGGACTGCGGCACCGACCGGGCCATCCCGATGCAGATCGGCGAGCGGCTCAACGGCAAGCTGGTGGTCCACACCCACGCCGAGACCAGCGTGCACGCCCGGACCCTGGCCGACGACATCAAGGGGCCGGACGGCACCGTCGTCGCCGAGCGGGGTCAGGACATCAACTCCATCGGGGTCGACAAGATCGTCGCCGCCGGGGTGGAGACGGTCCGCGTACGCAGCGTGCTCACCTGCGAGTCCAAGCTGGGTGTCTGCGCGGCCTGCTACGGCCGGTCGCTGCCGACCGGCAAGTCGGTCGACATCGGCGAGGCGGTCGGCATCATCGCGGCCCAGTCCATCGGTGAGCCGGGTACGCAGCTGACGATGCGTACCTTCCACACCGGTGGTGTCGCGGGTGAGGACATCACCCAGGGTCTGCCGCGTGTCCAGGAAATCTTCGAGGCCCGGGTCCCGAAGGGTAAGGCGCCCATCGCCGACACCCCCGGCCGGATCCGGATCGAGGACGGCGAGCGCTCGCGGAAGATCATCGTGGTGCCGGACGACGGCAGCGACGAGATCGTCTACGACAAGATCTCCAAGCGGGTCAAGCTGCGGACCCAGGACGGCGGTCACGTCGAGGTCGGCGAGAAGCTCACCGAGGGCACCATCGACCCGCACGAGCTGCTGCGCATCCTCGGCCCGCGTGCGGTCCAGGTCCACCTGACCCAGGAGGTCCAAGAGGTCTACCGCTCGCAGGGTGTGCTCATCCACGACAAGCACATCGAGATCATCATCCGCCAGATGCTCAAGCGGGTGACGGTCATCGACTCCGGCTCGACCGAGTTCCTGCCGGGTGTGCTGGTCGACCGGGCGCTGTTCGAGTCGGAGAACCGCCGGCTCGTCGGCGAGGGTGGCGAGCCCGCCGCCGGTCGCCCGGTGCTGATGGGTATCACCAAGGCCTCGCTGGCCACGGACTCCTGGCTCTCGGCGGCCTCCTTCCAGGAGACCACCCGGGTGCTGACCGACGCTGCGATCAACTCGCGCAGCGACTCGCTGGTCGGCCTCAAGGAGAACGTGATCATCGGTAAGCTCATCCCGGCCGGTACCGGCATCAGCAAGTACCGCAACGTCCGGGTCGAGCCGACCGAGGAGGCCAAGGCCAAGGTCTACTCGATGACCGGTTACCCGGAGACCGACTACGGCTTCGGGCCGGCCAGCGGGCAGGCAGTGCCGCTGGACGACTTCGACTTCGGGTCGTACCGCTAAGCACCAACCGCACGAAGAGGCCCCCGGCACCTGCCGGGGGCCTCTTCGCGTCCCGGACCGGCGCACGAGCGAATCGGGTTCGGCATGATGGAGGCATGACGACCGCACCCGGGCAGGTGTCCGTCGCGCAGCAGGGCCTGCGCCACCCGCTCGATCCCGACCCGGCCCGCGCCACCAAGGCACGGGCGGTCTTCGCGCTGGGGCTGCTCGGCCTGCTGACCGGGCTGTTCATCGGCGGGGTGGTGCCGGCCACCGTGGCGCTCCAACTGGCTCGGCAGGCGCGTCGGGAGGCGTACGCCTCGGGGGGTTTCCTGACCGGCGGCACCTGGCTGCGGCGGGGTGAGCGGCTGGCGTGGGCCGGCCTGGTGCTGGTCGCGGTCACCGTGGTGGCCGCGGTGGTGATCGGGGTGGTCCGTCTGGCCGGTTCGCCGTTCGGCCACGACTACCCCTCGAACATGGACTGAACCACTCGGCCCGCAGCCGCGTCCGGCGCGGGCGGCACCCCCGGCGGTAGCCTGACCCGTGCCCGTCGCACGGCTGTGGCGGCCCTGTCGACAGGAGGACTTCGTGACGGAACCGGCGCGGCCCCCGGCGGACGAACCGGCCGGGCAACCTGGCGCGCCGACTGCGGCCGGGGGCCCTTCCGAGCCGAGCGGCTGGGCTCGACCCGACCCCGCTGGCGACCCCGTGACGCCGGGCTCGTCCGCCGCCGCTCGCGACGGGGGTACGCCGGCGAGGGAGTCCGCACCCGACTGGGGCACCCCCCTCGCGTCCACGCCCGGCTGGGGCGCGTCGCCGCCTTCCGCACCGGCGTCCGGTTGGGGTGCCCCGCCGCCCGGTTGGGGTGCTCCGACCATGCCGCCCGGTTCCGCCCAACCGGCACCGGTCTCCGGCGCGACGCCTCCGGTGCCGTACGGCTGGGGCCAGCCGGCGGTGGCCCACGGTGGGCCGTCCGCGCCGCCCGGGTGGGGTCAGCCGGTCCCGGGGCATGCCCCCGGCTGGGGCGCGGCCCCGGGGCATGCCCCCGGCTGGGGCGCGGCCCCGGGGCGGTTCGTTCCGCCGCCCACGGACGATCAGCGCCGCGCGCCGAAGCGGGTGGAGATGGTGCCCGGGACGCCGTTCGGCATGGTGTACCTCGACGTGCCTCCGGTCACCTCCGGGCTGGCCGTGGGCGGACTGGTGGCCGGGATCGCCTCCATCCTGGTCTCGCTACTGGTGATCTGCTTCGGGGTGGTCGGCGCGAACCGCGGCGGGCTGTGGGCGTCCGGGGCGTTCACCGTGCTCGGGGTGTTGGCCGGGGCGGCGGCGATCGTCGCCTGCCTGCTCGGTCGGCGGCAGATCCGTCGACCCGCCGCACCGCCAGCGGTCCGGTTCACCGGGCGTGGACTGGCGGTGGCGGGGATCAGTTGTGGCGCGGCAGGAGCGCTGCTCAGCCTGCTGGGCCTGGGCCTCGGGCTGCTGATCTCCCTGGCATGACGCCGGTCACTGCTCGAATCGGCCCGTCGCAGGCGGGGCGCCGGGTCCTGGGCGTCCGGCCCGGGGGCGACGGGTGGTCCGGCGGGGGAGCCGGTACACTCGTATCCGTAGGTGCCCATCGCGGGCGACGGGGCAGGACGAGATCCGGCCGGCGGGTGTGAGACAACCCCCGGGCCAATCTGTTTTGACCTGGCCGGCTGTGATAGGTACTCTTCCCTCTTGTGCCCGGGCCTGCCCGGGCAAATTGTGCGTGCGCTGGGTCCGGAGTTCGGCCGGCGGTACGAC
Source organism: Micromonospora vulcania (assembly GCF_042658605.1). Taxonomy (NCBI): domain Bacteria; kingdom Bacillati; phylum Actinomycetota; class Actinomycetes; order Micromonosporales; family Micromonosporaceae; genus Micromonospora; species Micromonospora vulcania. Next base: position 228,939 of record NZ_JBHSQS010000001.1, read on the forward strand.
AAGCCAAAGATCCGGTGTGGGGCGACCCGCGTGCCGGTGACAGACCCCGGTACGCACGCGAGAGCGTCCGCACCGGGACCGTGACTCGGGCGACACGCCCGACCGCGGGTGCCGGGACCTCCGCAAGGTGGCCCTGGCCGGAATGTAGGAGAGCCGGTCATCAGGCCGGCTAACGAGCAGACGGCGCGGCCGCAACACTGCGGCCGAAGGGAGCGGAGAAACCCGGTGCCCACGATCCAGCAGCTGGTCCGAAAGGGCCGCCAGGCGAAGACGAGCAAGACCAAGACCCCGGCGCTGAAGGGTTCCCCTCAGCGACGCGGCGTGTGCACCCGTGTGTACACCACCACCCCGAAGAAGCCGAACTCGGCGCTGCGCAAGGTCGCTCGTGTGAAGCTCAGCAGCCAGATCGAGGTGACCGCCTACATCCCGGGCGTGGGTCACAACCTGCAGGAGCACTCGATCGTGCTCGTTCGTGGCGGCCGTGTGAAGGACCTCCCCGGCGTGCGTTACAAGATCGTTCGCGGCTCGCTGGACACCCAGGGTGTCCGCAACCGCAAGCAGGCGCGCAGCCGTTACGGCGCGAAGAAGGAGAAGAGCTGACATGCCGCGTAAGGGACCCGCTCCGCGGCGGCCGTTGGTCGCTGACCCGGTGTACAACTCGCCACTGGTCACCCAGCTGGTGAACAAGATCCTGCTGCGCGGCAAGCGTCAGCTCGCCGAGACCATCGTGTACGCGGCCCTCGAGGGCTGCCGCGAGAAGTCCGGCACCGACCCGGTCGTCACCCTCAAGCGGGCGATGGACAACGTCAAGCCGACCCTCGAGGTGCGCAGCCGCCGTGTCGGTGGCGCCACCTACCAGGTCCCGGTCGAGGTTCGCCCCACCCGGGCGACCACCCTGGGTCTGCGCTGGCTGGTCACGTACTCCCGCGCCCGCCGCGAGAAGACCATGGTCGAGCGGCTCATGAACGAGCTGCTGGACGCGAGCAACGGCCTCGGTGCCGCCGTCAAGCGGCGCGAGGACACGCACAAGATGGCCGAGTCCAACAAGGCCTTCGCGCACTACCGCTGGTAACACCCTGGTTCCGGCGCCCACGGGCGCCGGAACCGCCACCAGTTGAGTCGAGACGACGATAAGTAGGGATTGAAGTGGCCGCCGCAGACGCGCTCGCCAACGTACGCAACATCGGCATCATGGCGCACATCGATGCCGGTAAGACCACCACCACCGAGCGAATTCTGTTCTACACCGGTATCACGTACAAGATCGGTGAGGTCCACGAGGGCGCTGCCGTCATGGACTGGATGGAGCAGGAGCAGGAGCGTGGTATCACCATCACCTCCGCTGCTACCAAGTGTGAGTGGAAGGGCCACACGATCCAGATCATCGACACGCCCGGTCACGTCGACTTCACGGTCGAGGTCGAGCGGTCGCTGCGGGTGCTGGATGGTGCGGTCGCGGTCTACGACGGTGTCGCCGGCGTGGAGCCGCAGACGGAGAACGTCTGGCGGCAGGCCGACAAGTACAACGTCCCGCGGATGTGCTTCGTCAACAAGCTCGACCGGACCGGCGCCGACTTCTTCCGCTGCGTGCAGATGATGATCGACCGGCTCAACGCCACCCCGCTGGTGCTCCAGATCCCGATCGGGCTCGAGGGCGACCACATCGGTGTCGTCGACCTGATCGGCATGCGCGCGCTCACCTGGCGTGGGGAGACCCAGAAGGGTGACGACTACGCGGTCGAGGAGATCCCGGCCGACCTGGTCGACTCGGCGGCCGAGTGGCGCGAGAAGCTGATGGAGACCCTGGCCGACGTCGACGACGCGGTGATGGAGAAGTACCTGGAAGGCGAGGAGGTCTCCGTCGAGGAGATCAAGGCCGCCATCCGGCGTGCCACCATCGCCGGCAAGGCCAACCCGGTGCTCTGCGGCTCGGCGTTCAAGAACAAGGGCGTCCAGCCGATGCTCGACGCCGTGGTCGACTTCCTGCCGTCGCCGCTGGACGTTCCGGCGATCGAGGGTACGGCCACCGACGGCGAGACCCCGCTGGTTCGGAAGCCGTCCAAGTCGGAGCCCTTCTCCGGCCTGGCCTTCAAGATCCAGACGGACAAGCACCTCGGCAAGCTCACCTACGTCCGGGTCTACTCCGGCCTGCTCGAGTCCGGCTCCCAGGTGGTCAACTCCACCAAGGACCGCAAGGAGCGGATCGGCAAGATCTACCAGATGCACGCCAACAAGCGTGAAGAGCGTCCGTCGGCCCAGGCCGGCGACATCATCGCGGTGCAGGGTCTCAAGCAGACCACCACCGGCGACACGCTCTCCGACCCGGCGAACCCGGTCATCCTGGAGTCGATGACCTTCCCGGAGCCGGTCATCTCGGTGGCGATCGAGCCGAAGACCAAGTCCGACCAGGAGAAGCTGGGCACCGCCATCCAGCGGCTGGCCGAGGAGGACCCGACCTTCCGCGTCAAGCTGGACGAGGAGACCGGTCAGACGGTCATCTCCGGCATGGGCGAGCTGCACCTGGACATCCTGGTCGACCGGATGCGTCGTGAGTTCAACGTCGAGGCCAACGTCGGCAAGCCGCAGGTGGCGTACCGCGAGACCATCCGCCGCAAGGTGGAGAAGGTCGAGTACACCCACAAGAAGCAGACCGGTGGTTCCGGCCAGTACGCCCGCGTCATCGTGAGCGTCGAGCCGCTGCCGCTGGACAACGACTCGCCGACCTACGAGTTCGCGAACGCCGTCAGCGGTGGCCGCATCCCCCGGGAGTTCATCCCCTCGGTGGACGCGGGTGCGCAGGACGCCATGCAGTACGGCATCCTGGCTGGCTTCCCGCTGGTCGGTGTCAAGCTGACGCTGCTGGACGGCCAGTACCACGAGGTCGACTCGTCGGAAATGGCATTCAAGATCGCCGGCTCGATGGTGATGAAGGACGCGGCCCGCAAGGCCGATCCCGCGTTGCTCGAGCCGATGATGGCCGTTGAAGTCACCACTCCTGAGGAGAACATGGGTGACGTCATCGGTGACCTCAACTCCCGCCGCGGCATCATCCAGGCGATGGAGGAGCGCAGCGGCGCCCGCATCGTCCGGGCTCTGGTGCCGTTGTCGGAGATGTTCGGCTACGTCGGCGACCTGCGGTCGAAGACCCAGGGCCGGGCTAGCTACAGCATGCAGTTCGACTCCTACGCCGAGGTTCCGCAGAGCGTCGCCAAGGAGATCATCGCCAAGGCAACGGGCGAGTAACACCCTGAGCTGGTGATTCGTGGTTGGTCGCGGGTGGGATCACCCGCCCGCGGCCACCACGAACGAACCGCGTGAGACCGGGCCTGTAGGCTTCATCGCCGCAGAACCCACAAAAGCTCTCCGGCCGTCAGGCCGGAAAGGCTGTCGACAGAGTCCTAAGCGCCGACCGGCGCGCCGGGCGTACGAACCAAGAAGTCCACAGGAGGACACCAGTGGCGAAGGCTAAGTTCGAGCGGACTAAGCCGCACGTCAACATCGGCACCATTGGTCACATCGACCACGGTAAGACGACGCTGACGGCGGCCATCACCAAGGTCCTGCACGACCAGTACCCGGACCTGAACCCTTACACGCCGTTCGACGAGATCGACAAGGCGCCTGAGGAGAAGGCCCGCGGTATCACGATCTCGATCGCGCACGTCGAGTACCAGACCGAGTCGCGGCACTACGCGCACGTCGACTGCCCCGGTCACGCCGACTACATCAAGAACATGATCACCGGTGCCGCGCAGATGGACGGCGCGATCCTGGTGGTGGCGGCGACCGACGGCCCGATGCCGCAGACCCGCGAGCACGTGCTGCTGGCCCGTCAGGTCGGTGTGCCGTACATCGTCGTGGCGCTCAACAAGAGCGACATGGTCGACGACGAGGAGCTCCTGGAGCTCGTCGAGCTCGAGGTCCGCGAGCTGCTCTCCTCGCAGGAGTACCCGGGTGACGACCTGCCGGTCGTCCGGGTTTCGGCGCTGAAGGCCCTCGAGGGTGACCCCGAGTGGACCGGCAAGCTGCTGGACCTGATGACCGCGGTCGACACCTCGATCCCGCAGCCGGAGCGCGAGGTCGACAAGCCGTTCCTGATGCCGGTCGAGGACGTGTTCACGATCACCGGTCGTGGCACCGTCGTCACCGGTCGCGTGGAGCGCGGCGTTCTCCTGCCGAACGAGGATGTTGAGCTCGTCGGTATCAAGGAGAAGAGCTTCAAGACCAAGGTCACCGCGATCGAGATGTTCCGGAAGACCCTGGACGACGCCCGCGCAGGTGAGAACGTCGGCCTGCTGCTGCGTGGCACCAAGCGCGACGAGGTCGAGCGCGGCATGGTCGTCGTGAAGCCGGGCTCGAACACTCCGCACACGGAGTTCGAGGCGACGGTCTACATCCTCTCCAAGGAGGAGGGCGGCCGGCACACCCCGTTCTTCCAGAACTACCGCCCGCAGTTCTACTTCCGGACCACGGACGTCACCGGTGTCGTCACCCTCCCCGAGGGCACCGAGATGGTCATGCCGGGTGACAACACCACCATGACGGTGAAGCTGATCCAGCCCATCGCCATGGAGGAGAACCTCAAGTTCGCGATCCGCGAGGGTGGCCGCACCGTCGGCGCCGGGTTCGTCACCAAGATCATCAAGTGAGCTAGGTAACCCCGATTAGACCCGCCGCCGGTCGTGCGGCATACTAGTCAGGTTGCGTAACGACAGTTCGTCGCCTGTGTTCGGCTTTCGCTGAACCTCCGGGTGGCGAGACAGTCGAGCGTCGGGTGGTTGGCGGCTAGCCGCCAACCACCCTCGCACGGCGTTCAGGTCGCGGTAGTGCGATCGGCGCCTTGACCCACCGTGCGGTCAGCACCGCTCCGGAGTCCCGGGGCGGAGCCCGGCCCGAGGGCGCGACACGCCCGACCGCGGGGGTCGGCGAAGTGGGCCTGTGCCAGCCGGCACAGGCGCCCGCAACACAGCGGCATCGAGAGAAGGAACAGAAGCCACCATGGCGGGACAGAAGATCCGCATCCGGCTCAAGGCCTATGACCACGAGGTCGTCGACTCCTCGGCTCGGAAGATCGTCGAGACGGTGACGCGCACCGGGGCGCAGGTCGCGGGCCCGGTGCCGCTGCCCACGGAGATCAACCGTTTCTGCGTTATCCGCTCGCCGCACAAGTACAAGGACTCGCGCGAGCACTTCGAGATGCGCACGCACAAGCGGCTGATCGACATCATCGACCCGACCCCGAAGACGGTCGACTCGCTCATGCGCCTCGACCTGCCGGCTGGCGTCGACATCGAGATCAAGCTGTAGGGACCGGACAAATGGACAGGCAAGTCAAGGGGATCCTGGGCGCCAAGCTCGGCATGACCCAGGTCTGGGACAACAACCGTGTTGTTCCCGTGACCGTGGTCGAGGCCGGCCCGTGCGTCATCAGTCAGGTTCGTAGCGCCGAGAAGGACGGTTACTCCGCGGTCCAGCTGGCGTACGGCATCATCGACCCGCGCAAGGTCAAGAAGCCGGTCAGCGGGCACTACGCGAAGGCGGACGTGGCGCCGCGCCGGCACATCGTCGAGCTGCGCACCACGGACGCCGCGGACTACTCGCTCGGCCAGGAAGTCACGGTCGAGGAGTTCCCGGTCGGCGTCACGATCGACGTCACCGGAAAGACCAAGGGCAAGGGCTATGCCGGCCCGATGAAGCGGCACGGCTTCCACGGTCTGCGCGCCAGCCACGGTGTCGAGCGCAAGCACCGCTCGCCAGGCTCCATCGGCGCCTGCGCCACCCCGGGTCGTGTCTTCAAGGGCACCCGGATGGCCGGCCGGATGGGTGGCGTTCGCTACACCGTGCAGAACCTGACCGTTCAGGCGGTCGACACCGAGAACAACCTCCTGCTCGTTCGTGGTGCCATTCCTGGTCCCAAGGGCGCGCTGGTTCTGGTCCGTACCGCGGCCAAGAGCAAGGTGAAGAAGGGCGGTGCGGCCAAGTGACCACCGTTGACGTGCGCACCGTCGAAGGCAGCACGAGCGGCTCCGTGGAGCTGCCGGCTGACATCTTCGACGTGCAGGCCAACGTCGCGCTGATGCACCAGGTCGTGGTGGCCCAGCTCGCGGCGGCCCGACAGGGCACGCACAAGGCCAAGACCCGCGGCGAGGTCGCTGGTGGCGGCAAGAAGCCTTACAAGCAGAAGGGCACCGGTCGCGCCCGGCAGGGCTCGATCCGCGCGCCGCAGTTCGCCGGCGGTGGCGTGGTGCACGGTCCCGTGCCGCGCGACTACAGCCAGCGGACCCCGAAGAAGATGAAGGCCGCCGCGCTGCGCGGTGCCCTCTCGGACCGGGCCCGCGCCGGGCAGGTGCACGTCGTCGAGGCGTTCGTCTCGGGCGAGAAGCCGTCGACCAAGGCGGCCCTGGCCACGCTGACCAAGCTCACCGAGGCCCGTCGGGTCCTGGTCGTGCTGAGCAGCACCGACGAGCTGAACTGGGTGTCGCTGCGCAACGAGCCGCGGGTGCACCTGATCGAGTCCGGCCAGCTCAACACGTATGACGTGCTGGTGGCCGACGACGTGGTCTTCACCAAGGACGCCCTGGACGAGTTCCTGGGCGTGCCCGCCGAGACCACCGAGGAGGGTGGCAAGTGAGCACGATCGCCGACCCGCGCGACATCATCGTGGCGCCGGTCGTCTCGGAGAAGAGCTACAGCGAGCTGAACCGGAACTGGTACACCTTCCTGGTGCACCCGGACGCGAACAAGACCGAGATCAAGATCGCTATCCAGCAGATCTTCGACGTCCGCGTCCTGACGGTCAACACGCTCAACCGCCAGGGTAAGCGCAAGCGCACCAAGACCGGTTTCGGTCAGCGCAAGGCGACCAAGCGGGCGATCGTGAAGCTGGCTGACGGTGACCGCATCGAGGCCTTCGGCGGCCCGGTCAGCTGAGGGGTGTAGACAATGGCTATCCGTAAGTACAAGCCGACGACGCCGGGCCGACGCGGCTCCAGCGTTGCCGACTTCGCCGAGATCACCCGGTCCACGCCGGAGAAGTCGCTGCTGGCTCCGTTGCCGAAGAAGGGCGGGCGTAACGCCCACGGCCGGATCACCACGCGGCACCACGGTGGCGGTCACAAGCGCCAGTACCGTCTGATCGACTTCAAGCGGGTCGACAAGGACGGCGTGCCGGCGAAGGTCGCCCACATCGAGTACGACCCGAACCGCACCGCGCGCATCGCGCTGCTGCACTACGCCGACGGCGAGAAGCGGTACATCATCGCGCCGAAGGACATGAAGCAGGGCGACCGCGTCGAGTCCGGCCCGGGCGCCGACATCAAGCCGGGTAACAACCTGCCGCTGCGCAACATCCCGGTCGGTACCACGATCCACAACGTGGAGCTGCGTCCGGGTGGCGGGGCCAAGCTGGCCCGTTCCGCCGGCGTCGGCATCCAGCTGCTCGGCCGCGAGGGCGCGTACGCGACCCTGCGTATGCCGTCCGGTGAGATCCGGCGGGTGGACGTGCGCTGCCGCGCGAGCATCGGCGAGATCGGCAACGCCGACCAGTCGAACATCAACTGGGGCAAGGCCGGCCGTATGCGGTGGAAGGGCAAGCGCCCGACCGTCCGTGGTGTCGCCATGAACCCGGTCGACCACCCGCACGGTGGTGGTGAGGGTAAGACCTCCGGTGGTCGCCACCCGGTCAACCCGCAGGGTAAGCCCGAGGGCCGCACCCGCCGTAAGGGCCAGCCGAGTGACCGGCTGATCGTCCGCCGCCGCTACGCCACGCGTAAGCGCGGCTGAGGGAGATAAGACATGCCTCGCAGCCTGAAGAAGGGCCCGTTCGTAGACGACCACCTGCTCAAGAAGGTGGAAGTGCAGAACGACAAGGGCTCGAAGAACGTGATCAAGACCTGGTCGCGGCGCTCGACGATCATCCCGGAGATGCTCGGGCACACGATCGCCGTGCACGACGGACGCAAGCACGTCCCGGTGTTCGTGACCGAGGCGATGGTCGGGCACAAGCTCGGCGAGTTCGCGCTGACCCGCACGTTCAAGGGTCACGAGAAGGACGACCGGAAGAGCCGTCGGCGCTGACGCCGCGGGCATACGGATAGAGGGAACAAGGGGTTACAGCGATGCCAGGAAAGGGCGACGCTCCGGTGCTTCCGGGCGCGCGGGCGGTTGCGCGGCACGTGCGCATCTCGCCGATGAAGGCGCGCCGGGTGGTCAACCTCGTCCGCGGCCTGCCCGCGAAGGAGGCTCTCACGGTGCTGCAGTTCGCGCCGCAGGCTGCGAGCGAGCAGGTATACAAGGTGCTCGCGAGCGCGATCGCCAACGCGGAAAACAACGAGCGGCTGGACCCCGATGCGCTGCTCGTTAGCGAGGCGTTCGTGGACGAGGGCCCGACGATGAAGCGGTTCCAGCCGCGGGCGCAGGGCCGCGCATTCCGGATCCGCAAGCGCACCTGCCACATCACCGTGGCGGTCGAGGCGGTCGCGCCGGCAGCGCCGAGGAAGGCCGCGGCGAAGAAGGCCGCCCCGGCGACGCAGGCCGCACCGGCCGAAGCGGAGAGCAAGACGGAGGGCGCCGAGTAATGGGTCAGAAGGTTCACCCCACTGGGTTCCGGCTCGGCATCTCGACCGACTGGAAGTCCCGCTGGTTCGCGGACAAGCTCTACAAGGACTACATCGGCGAGGATGTCAAGATCCGCCGCATGATGTCCAAGGGCCTCGAGCGTGCCGGCATTTCCAAGGTCGACATCGAGCGCACCCGCGACCGGGTCCGGGTCGACATCCACACCGCCCGGCCGGGCATCGTCATCGGCCGTAAGGGTGCGGAGGCCGACCGGATCCGCGGCGAGCTCGAGAAGCTCACCGGCAAGCAGGTGCAGCTGAACATCATCGAGGTGAAGAACCCCGAGTCGGACGCTCAGCTCGTCGCGCAGGGCGTGGCCGAGCAGCTGTCCAGCCGGGTCAGCTTCCGTCGGGCGATGCGCAAGGCCATGCAGTCCGCGATGAAGAACCCGGTCTGCAAGGGCATCCGGGTGCAGGTCTCGGGTCGCCTCGGCGGTGCCGAGATGAGCCGGACCGAGTTCTACCGTGAGGGTCGGGTTCCGCTGCACACGCTGCGGGCCAACATCGAGTACGGCTTCTTCGAGGCCCGTACGACGTTCGGCCGGATCGGTGTGAAGGTCTGGATCTACAAGGGCGACGCGGTTCCTGGCCGGGAGGCTCCGGCCGAGGCCGGTCCGTCCCGCCCGCGTCGTGGTGAGCGTGGCGACCGCCCGGAGCGGCCGCGCCGCGGCCGGTCGGGTTCGTCCGGCACGACGGCTGGTGGCACCGAGGCTGGCCGGGCTGCCGCGACGACGATCGCGCAGCAGGCCGAGACGCCGAGCGGCGAGCCGGTTGACAGCGCTGCTGTCGCCGCCACGGCTTCCGCTCCGGCAGAAACGCAGCAGGAGGGCTGACAGATGCTGATGCCGCGCAAGCCCCCGAAGGGCTTCCGCAAGCCGCACCACCCGGACCGCAGTGGCGCGTCCAAGGGTGGTAACCGGGTGGTGTTCGGCGAGTTCGGGATCCAGGCTCTCGAGCCGGCGTACGTGACCAACCGCCAGATCGAGTCGGCGCGTATCGCGATGACCCGTCACATCAAGCGTGGCGGCAAGGTCTGGATCACGATCTTCCCGGACCAGGCCCTCACCAAGAAGCCTGCCGAGACCCGGATGGGTTCCGGTAAGGGTTCGCCCGAGTGGTGGGTCGCCAACGTCAAGCCGGGGCGGGTTCTCTTCGAGATGTCCTTCCCCAACGAGCAGATCGCGCGAGAGGCCATGCGTCGCGCGATCCACAAGCTCCCGATGAAGTGCCGCATTGTTACGCGCGAAGTGGGTGAATCCTGATGGCAGCGGGCGTTAAGGCGACCGAGCTGCGTGAGCTCTCCGAGGAGGAGCTGGTCACGAAGCTGCGGGAGGCCAAGGCGGAGCTGTTCAACCTCCGCGTGCAGGCCGCAACCGGGCAGCTGGACAACAACCGGCGGTTGCAGGTCATCCGTCGGGAGATCGCCCGGATCTACACGATCATGCGCGAGCGCGAGCTGGGGCTCTCGGCTGCGCCTACTGAGGTGACTGCATCATGACCGAAGACACCGCGACCGCCGCCGCGCGGTCCCGCCGTAAGGTCCGTGAGGGCCTGGTGGTCAGCGACAAGATGGACAAGACCGTCGTGGTCGAGGTCGAGGACCGGGTTCGGCACGCGCTGTACGGCAAGATCATGCGCCGTACGAGCAAGCTGAAGGTGCACGACGAGCAGAACGCCGCTGGCACCGGCGACCGGGTCCTGATCATGGAGACCCGGCCGCTGAGCGCCACCAAGCGTTGGCGGATCGTGGAGATCCTGGAAAAGGCCAAGTAGCGAAGGCTCGAGCTCGCCCGGCGTTGCGTCGGGCGTAGGTTCCGCCAGGCTCCGGCCGCTCCGGCGGCCGGAGAACCGGCAGACATAGGAGATAGACGTGATTCAGCAGGAGTCGCGACTGCGCGTCGCCGACAACACGGGTGCTCGGGAGATCCTGTGCATCCGGGTTCTCGGTGGCTCCGGTCGGCGCTACGCGAGCATCGGCGACGTCATCGTGGCCACCGTCAAGGACGCGATCCCGGGTGCCGGTGTCAAGAAGGGCGACGTCGTCAAGGCGGTCGTCGTTCGCACCGCCAAGGAGAGGCGGCGTCCGGACGGCTCGTACATCCGCTTCGACGAGAACGCCGCCGTCATCATCAAGGACGGCGGGGACCCGCGCGGTACCCGTATCTTCGGCCCGGTGGGCCGGGAGCTGCGGGACAAGCGGTTCATGAAGATTATTTCCCTCGCGCCGGAGGTGTTGTGACCGTGAAGGTCAAGAAGGGCGACACGGTCGTCGTCATCGCCGGCAAGGACAAGGGTGCCAAGGGCAAGGTCATCGCGGCCTACCCGCGGCAGGACAAGGTCCTGGTCGAGGGCGTGAACCGGGTCAAGAAGCACACCCGAATCAGCACCACCCAGCGTGGCGCCAAGACCGGCGGCATCGTCACTCAGGAGGCCCCGATCCACGTCTCGAACGTGCAGGTCCTGGACTCCGACGGCAAGCCGACCCGCGTCGGTTACCGGTTCGACGACAACGGCCAGAAGGTCCGCATCGCGCGTAGCACCGGTAAGGACCTGTGATGACCACGGCTACCGAAAAGACCCTGCCGCGCCTCAAGGAGCGGTACCGCAACGAGATCGTGGCCCAGCTGCGTGAGCAGCACAGCTACGGCAACCCCATGCAGGTGCCGCGGCTGGTCAAGATCGTCGTCAACATGGGTGTCGGCGAGGCTGCTCGCGACGCCAAGCTGATCGACGGCGCGGTCCGCGACCTCGCCACGATCACCGGCCAGAAGCCGCAGGTGCGGCGGGCGACCAAGTCCATCGCGCAGTTCAAGCTCCGCGAGGGCATGCCGATCGGTGCGAAGGTGACCCTCCGCGGCGACCGGATGTGGGAGTTCCTGGACCGGCTGCTGTCCATCGCGCTTCCGCGTATCCGCGACTTCCGCGGTCTGGACGGGCGCAAGCTGGACGGGCACGGCAACTACACGTTCGGTCTGACCGAGCAGTCGGTGTTCCACGAGATCGACCAGGACCGGATCGATCGCCAGCGGGGCATGGACATCACGGTGGTCACCACCGCCACGACCGACGACGAGGGCCGGGCGCTGCTCAAGCTCCTGGGCTTCCCGTTCAAGGAGAACTGAGATGGCCAAGAAGGCGCTGATCCTCAAGGCGGCCGCGAAGCCGAAGTTCTCGGTTCGCGCGTACACCCGCTGCCAGCGGTGCGGGCGTCCGAAGGCGGTCTACCGCAAGTTCGGGCTCTGCCGGGTCTGCATCCGGGAGATGGCCCACCGCGGTGAGCTGCCGGGTGTGTCCAAGGCTTCCTGGTAAGGGCGACCGCGTCCCGGCTGTCGGCCGGGAACTCCTGCACCGATTAGGTATTGCTCTTCGCCGTAGGCCCGGGGCTGATGCCCCGGGAACCCCGGCGAGAAAGGCTGACGAAATCCATGACGATGACCGACCCGATCGCAGACATGCTCACGCGTCTGCGTAACGCCAACCAGGCGTACCACGACCAGGTGAAGATGCCCTACTCCAAGATCAAGGCGAACATCGCCGAGGTCCTGAAGGCCGAGGGTTACATCGCCACCTGGTCGGTCGAGGAGCCCGAGGAGGGCGCCGTCGGCAAGCGACTGGTCGTCGAGCTGAAGTACGGCCAGAACCGCGAGCGGAGCCTGGCCGGCATCAAGCGCGTGTCCAAGCCCGGTCTCCGGGTTTACGCCAAGTCGGACGGGCTCCCGCGGGTGCTCGGTGGGCTGGGCGTGGCGATCATTTCGACGTCCCAGGGGCTGCTGACCGACCGGCAGGCCCGCAAGCGGAGTGTTGGCGGGGAAGTCCTCGCCTTCGTCTGGTAACGGGAGACAGGTAGAAATGTCGCGAATTGGACGTAAGTCGATCCCGGTGCCAGCCGGCGTCGACATCACGATCGACGGGCAGACCGTCAAGGTCAAGGGCCCGAAGGGCCAGCTCCAGCACACCCTCGCCGAGCCGATCACGATCGAGCGGGCCGAGGACGGGCAGCTGAGCGTCAACCGGCCGAACGACGAGCGCAAGGCCAAGGAACTGCACGGCCTGAGCCGTACGCTGGTTGCCAACATGATCGTCGGGGTCACCGAGGGCTACCGCAAGAGCCTGGAGATCGCCGGCACCGGTTACCGGGTCACCGCCAAGGGCCAGGACCTCGAGTTCGCTCTCGGGTTCTCGCACCCGGTCGTGGTCCCCGCGCCGGCGGGCATCACCTTCACGGTGGAGCGGCCGACCCTGTTCCACGTGGCCGGTATCGACAAGCAGCAGGTCGGCGAGGTTGCCGCCAACATCCGGAAGATCCGTCCGCCGGAGCCCTACAAGGGCAAGGGCGTGAAGTACCAGGGCGAGGTCATCCGCCGCAAGGCTGGAAAGGCAGGTAAGAAGTGACCGCCACGCTGCTCAAGCGCCGCCGCGGCGTCGCCGCCAAGCGCGCCGTCGGGCGGGCGCGTCGGCACTTCCGGGTCCGCAAGAACATCAGCGGTACGGCCGAGCGTCCGCGCCTGGTCGTCACCCGTTCGCTGCGGCACATGGTCGCCCAGATCGTCGACGACACCAAGGGTCACACCCTGGCGTCGGCGTCGACCCTGGACGCCTCGCTGCGCGGTACCGAGGGCGACAAGAGCGCCCTGGCCGGCAAGGTCGGCGCACTGCTGGCCGAGCGGGCCAAGGCCGCCGGCATCTCCAAGGTCGTCTTCGACCGCGGTGGCAACCGGTACGCGGGGCGTGTCGCCGCGCTTGCCGACGCCGCCCGCGAAGCCGGGCTCGAGTTCTAACAACCCCGTCACGAGAGAGAAGGAAGGCTGCTGATGCCAGGTCAACAGCGCCGTGGCGGCGGGTCCGGTGGCAACGAGGGTGGTCGCCGCGACAACCGCCGTGAGGGCGGCCGCGGAAACGCGCCCGTCGAGAAGACCCCGCACCTTGAGCGGGTCGTCGCGATCAACCGCGTCGCCAAGGTCGTGAAGGGTGGTCGTCGCTTCAGCTTCACCGCCCTTGTGATCGTGGGCGACGGCGACGGCACGGTCGGCGTGGGCTACGGAAAGGCCAAGGAGGTGCCCGCGGCGATCGCCAAGGGTGTCGAGGAGGCCAAGAAGCACTTCTTCAAGGTGCCGCGCATCGGCGCCTCGATCCCGCACCCGGTCACGGGTGAGGACGCCGCCGGCGTGGTGCTGCTCAAGCCGGCCTCGGCCGGTACGGGTGTCATCGCCGGTGGTCCGGTGCGTGCCGTTCTGGAGTGCGCCGGTATCCACGACGTGCTCTCGAAGAGCCTCGGCTCGTCGAACCCGATCAACATCGTGCACGCCACCGTGGCGGCCCTGAAGGGGCTTGAGTCCCCCGAGCAGGTCGCGGCGCGTCGTGGCCTGCCGGTGGAGGACGTCGCGCCGGCCGCCATGCTGGCGTCGCGTGCGGGGGTGGCGTCCTGATGGCACGTCTGAAGGTCACCCAGGTCCGGTCCGGTATCGGGACCAAGCAGAACCAGCGTGATTCGCTGCGTTCGCTCGGTCTCAAGCGGATCAACGACGTGGTGGTCAAGGAGGACCGGCCCGAGATCCGCGGCATGATCTTCACTGTGAACCACCTCGTGAAGGTCGAGGAGGTCGAGTAATGACGATCAAGGTGCACCACCTGCGCCCGGCGCCCGGTTCCAAGACCGCGAAGACCCGTGTGGGTCGCGGTGAGGGTTCCAAGGGCAAGACCGCTGGTCGCGGTACCAAGGGTTCCAAGGCCCGCAAGAACATCTCGGCGGCGTTCGAGGGTGGGCAGATGCCCATCCACATGCGCCTGCCGAAGATGAAGGGCTTCAAGAACAAGTTCAAGGTGGTCTTCCAGGTGGTCAACCTGGACCGGCTCGCCGAGCTGTTCCCGAACGGCGGCCAGGTTGGCCCGCTCGAGCTGGTCGAGTCCGGCGCGGTCCGCAAGGGCCACCCGGTCAAGGTCCTCGGCACCGGGGACCTTGGCGGAGTGGCTCTCCAGGTGTCGGCGCACGCGTTCAGCGCGTCGGCCAAGGAGAAGATCGCCGCCGCCGGTGGCTCCGTCACCGAGCTGTAAGGCGTACGACCCATGGCGCCCGTCCAGTTGTGAGCAACTGGCGGGCGCCATGGTCTACCTGGGGCGTATGCGCCCAGTAATATCGGATTCGGTTTATGTAGCCGGGCGCACCTGCCCGGACCGGGATGGGGCTGTTAGAGTCCCATCCCAGCCATGGATTCCGGGCGCTCGCCCGGGATCCACCCCGACCCGCCAGGGATCACCGGCGGCCCGCCTCGCGCAGGAGGAAGAAGTTGCTGTCCGCCTTTCTCAGTGCGTTCCGTACGCCTGACCTGCGCAAGAAGCTGCTGTTCACAGTAGGCATCATCGCGGTCTACCGGCTGGGTGCCACGCTCCCCAGCCCGGGCGTCTCGTACGGCAACGTGCAGAAGTGCCTCGACACCATCCAGGGTGACACCACCGGGGTCGTGAACCTGCTCAACCTCTTCTCCGGCGGGGCGCTGCTGCAGCTCTCGGTCTTCGCGCTGGGCATCATGCCCTACATCACCGCGTCGATCATCCTGCAGCTGCTGACCGTCGTGATCCCGCGCCTGGAGCAGCTCCGCAAGGAGGGCCAGGCCGGCCAGGCGAAGATCACCCAGTACACGCGCTACCTGACCCTCGGTCTCGGTGTGCTGCAGGCCTCGGCGTTCGTGGCGCTGGCCCGTTCGGGTCAGCTCTTCCAGAACCGCTGCGACCAGTTCCCGATCATCCCCGAGGGCACCGGCATCCCGGACTGGCTGACTCTCGCCATCCTGGTGATGACCATGACCGCCGGTACCGGCATGGTCATGTGGCTCGGCGAGCTGATCACCGACCGGGGCGTCGGCAACGGCATGTCGGTCCTGATCTTCACCTCGATCGCGGCTCGGCTGCCCGGCGAGGGCTGGCAAATCAAGACCACCAAGGGCTGGGACAAGTTCGCCCTGGTCATCGTGCTGGTCCTGGTTGTCATCACCCTGGTCACCTTCATCGAGCAGGCGCAGCGCCGGATCCCGGTGCAGTACGCCAAGCGGATGATCGGCCGGCGGATGTACGGCGGCACCTCGACCTACATCCCGCTCAAGGTCAACCAGGCGGGTGTGATCCCGGTCATCTTCGGTTCGTCGCTGCTCTACCTGCCGCAGTTGGCGCTGCAGTTCTTCGACCAGAACGACCCCGGCAAGACCCAGGCGTGGATCCAGGACAACCTGGTCCGGCCGAGCAGCCCGATCTACATCTCGGTCTACTTCCTGCTGATCATCTTCTTCACGTACTTCTACGTCTCGATCACGTTCAACCCGACCGAGGTCGCGGACAACATGAAGAAGTACGGCGGGTTCGTGCCGGGTATCCGCCCGGGCAAGCCGACCGCCGACTACCTGGACTTCATCCTCAGCCGGATCACCCTGCCGGGCGCGTTCTACCTCGGTCTCATCTCGATCCTGCCGAACTTCTTCTTCATCTGGCTGGACAGTCAGCAGTACCAGAACTTCCCGTTCGGCGGCACCGCTGTGCTCATCATGGTCGGCGTCGGTCTGGAGACCGTGAAGCAGATCGAGAGCCAACTCATGCAGCGGAACTACGAAGGGTTCCTGCGGTAGATGAGACTCGTTCTGGTTGGCCCGCCGGGCGCGGGTAAGGGCACTCAGGCCGAGTTCATCGCCGCACACCTCGCGGTGCCCAAGATCTCGACCGGGGACATCTTCCGGTCGAACGTCACCCAGGGCACTCCGCTCGGCGTCGAGGCGAAGCGGTACATGGATGCCGGCGAGCTGGTTCCGGACGAGGTGACCATCAACATGGTCCGGGACCGGCTGGCCGAGCCCGACGCCAGCGAGGGGTTTCTGCTCGACGGGTTCCCGCGGACCACTCCGCAGGCCGCCGCCCTGGACAAGCTCCTCGCCGACCTGGGCACCGCCCTGGATCTGGTCCTGGAGCTGGTGGTCGACGACGACGAGGTGATCCGGCGGCTGTCCGGCCGGCGTACCTGCCGGGGCTGCGGCAAGATCTGGCACGTGGAGTTCGACGCCACCACCCGGGCCAACATCTGTGACCGCTGCGGCGCCGAGCTCTTCCAGCGCGACGACGACAAGCCGGAGACCATCGCGACCCGGCTGCGGGAATACAGCGAGAAGACCGCGCCGCTGGTCGACTACTACGGCGCCCAGGGCAAGCTCGTCGGCATCGACGCCACCGGCCCGGTGGAGGACGTCACCGTCCGGGCCATCGACGCTCTGCGGTCGTACGGCGGCTGAGGTCCGGCCGGGCCACGGCGGATAGAGTGCGAACAGCGGGGTACGTGCAACGTGCCCCGCTGTTCGGCAACGAAAGGTAATCGCTCCATGCGTCGTCCCCAGCTGGACATCCAGCTGAAGACCCCTGACCAGATCGAGAAGATGCGGGCCGCCGGGCTGGTGGTGGCCGAGGCGCTGCGCCGGATGCGCGAGGCCGTGGCCCCCGGTGTCAGCACCGCCGATCTGGATGCCATCGCCGAGTCGACCATCCGCGAGGCGGGTGGCGTCCCGTCGTTCAAGGGCTACCACGGCTTCCCGGCGTCGATCTGCTCCTCGGTCAACGAGCAGATCGTGCACGCCATCCCCTCGGCCAAGCAGGTGCTCTCCGAGGGTGACCTGATCTCGATCGACTGCGGCGCGGTGCTGAACGGGTGGCACGGCGACTCGGCGATCACGGTCGGGGTCGGCGAGGTCGACCCGGCGCTGCTCAAGATGGCCGAGGTCGCCGAGGACGCGATGTGGGCCGGCATCGCCGCCGCCGCACGTGGCGCGGCCAGCGGCAAGGGCCGGCTCACCGACATCTCGCACGCGGTGGAGAGCGCGGTCCGCAAGGGCGGCCGGTACGGCATCGTCGACGGCTACGGTGGGCACGGCATCGGCACCGAGATGCACCAGGACCCACACGTGCTCAACCACGGCCGGCCGGGCAAGGGCCCGCGGCTGGTCCCCGGCCTGGCGCTGGCGATCGAGCCGATGATCACCATGGGTTCACCGCGAACGGTCGAGCTGGCCGACGGCTGGACGGTGATCACCCGGGACGGGTCGGTCGCGGCACACGTCGAGCACTCGATGGCGCTGCTCCCGGACGGCGTCTGGGTCCTCACCGCGTTCGACGGCGGCCGGGCCCGACTCGGCGACCTGGTCACCGCACGGCAGCCGGCCACCTCGACCGCGTCCTGATCGGCGCCGCCCCGGCCGCACCCCGGGACGGCCGCGGATCGTGCTCGGTACTCGGAGCGATCAAGGCGGAACGATCGGGGCGGACGTGGCTGGCGTGGCGGTGGCATGCTTGCCGGCATGGACGGGCGCGACGGGATGCGAGCCGCGGACGCGGACCGCGAGGCGGTGGCCGACCGGTTGCGGGCGGCTCTCGGCGAAGGCCGACTGGACCTGCACGAGTACGACGAGCGGCTGCAGCGGGCCTACGCCGCGCGTACCTACGCCGAGCTGGACGTCCTGCTCGCCGACCTGCCGCCGGTGACGCCCACGCAAGGCTCGGCCCTGGCGCCGGCCGCGGCCAGCGCGCCCGCTCCGGCGTCGCCGACCGGTGACCCGGGTGGCCAGCCCGGCCCTGCTGGTGGCGGTGTGACCGCCCGCTGGCTGGCCGAGGTGTGGCTGCCGTACCTGAACGTGATCACTGTCGTGGTGACCATCTGGGCGGTGACCTCGCTGCTCAACCGGGACCTGCTCTACTTCTGGCCGGTCTGGGTGGCCGGGCCGTGGGGTGCGGTGCTGGTGGTCCGTACGATCACGGGGCTGACCGGGGGAGAGCCCCGTCGGCACGCGATCGAGCGGGCCCGCCGGAAGCAGCGCCGGCAGGCCAAGCGCGCTCACCAGCGGGAGTTGGGCACCGACGGCCCGGACGAGTCCGAGGACCCGCGGCCGGCAGGTTGAGTCGGTCCGGCCGGTGACGGAGTTCACAGGGCCCGGCCTGCCGACACGGTTCTCCAGAGATCAACGGAGAACCATCGCGCCGCGGTGGGTGGCCGGTTTGGCGACGGCCCGAAGGCGGGCGTACACTTTCTGATCGGCGCACAGCGTCCACTCCGGCATGCCCACCCTGCGCTTCGGTGGGTGCTGGAGCCGCGGCTGGCGCGGGCATCTGATCTTGATCAGTTCCCCGTGTAAGACGTTGTGGGCCGCCCGGAGCAATCGACGTCAGGACAGCGGAGGACATGCCGAAAAAAGACGGAGCCATTGAGATCGAGGGTCGGGTCATCGAGCCCCTGCCGAACGCCATGTTCCGGGTGGAGCTCGCGAACGGCCACAAGGTGCTGGCTCACATCAGCGGCAAGATGCGGCAGCACTACATCCGCATCCTGCCGGAGGACCGGGTCGTCGTCGAACTCTCGCCGTACGACCTGACCCGCGGGCGCATCGTCTACCGCTACAAGTAGTCCTGACGACGGCCGGGAAGTCCCGTGTCCGTCTTCGACGTCCGGTGTCGCGCGTCGCGCGTGCCCGGGCCAGATGGGAAGTAAGGCAACCGTGAAGGTCAAGCCGAGCGTCAAGAGGATCTGCAACAAGTGCCGGGTTATCCGTCGGCACGGCCGGGTCATGGTCATCTGCAGCGACCCGCGCCACAAGCAGCGCCAGGGCTGAGTCAGCCCGTCCGGCCGTAACCACGGCCGGTGGTGTTGCCCTGGGCAGATCCCCAGCGACACACAACGCACATGCTCGTCCCAGCCACGAGCGGTACGCGAGACGTACCTCTTGGTGGCTGACCCCCGGTCGGAGGCCGGGGCCCGCTTGGGCAGCGACCGATCCCGGTCGCCGGCGCTGACAGCGTCGGAAAGACGGGACGGCCGGTAGCGGGGTGGGACGGGTCCACACCTCCGCCACACATCATGAGGAGTACGCCCGCACATGGCACGTCTAGTCGGCGTGGATCTCCCCCGCGAGAAGCGGATGGAGATCGCGCTCACCTACATCTTCGGGGTCGGTCGCACCCGTGCCCTGGAGACACTCGCCGCCACCGGCATCTCGCCGGACAAGCGCGCTCGGGACCTCACGGACGAGGAGCTCGTGCAGCTCCGCGACCACATCGAGGGCAACTACAAGGTTGAAGGCGACCTGCGCCGCGAGGTCGCCGCTGACATCCGCCGCAAGGTCGAGATCGGCTGCTACGCCGGCATCCGGCACCGCCGGGGCCTGCCCGTGCGTGGCCAGCGGACTCGCACCAACGCGCGGACCCGCAAGGGCCCGAAGCGGACCGTCGCCGGCAAGAAGAAGGCCGGCAAGAAGTAGAACTTGACCGGAATACGGGTCGATGTCGGGTCTAGCCAGACCGGCCCCGTCCGGACAGTCAACTAGGAGCGCACAGACTTATGCCACCGAAGGCTCGTGCCGGAGCCGCTGTAAAGAAGGTCCGGCGCAAGGAACGCAAGAACGTCGCCCACGGGCAGGCGCACATCAAGAGCACGTTCAACAACACCATCGTGTCCATCACGGACCCGACCGGTGCGGTCATCTCCTGGGCCTCCGCTGGCCAGGTTGGCTTCAAGGGCTCTCGCAAGTCGACCCCGTTCGCCGCGCAGCTGGCCGCCGAGGCTGCCGCGCGTCGGGCGATGGAGCACGGCATGCGCAAGGTCGACGTGTTTGTCAAGGGACCCGGCTCCGGCCGGGAGACCGCCATCCGTTCGCTGCAGGCCGTGGGCCTCGAGGTCGGGCAGATCTCCGACGTCACCCCGCAGCCGCACAACGGTTGCCGTCCGCCGAAGCGTCGCCGGGTCTGAGAGGTTAGAGAGAGATGGCTCGTTACACCGGTGCTGACTGCCGCCGTTGCCGGCGGGAGAAGATGAAGCTGTTCCTCAAGGGCAGCAAGTGCGATGGACCGAAGTGCCCGTTCGAGTCCCGGCCGTTCCCGCCCGGGCAGCACGGCCGCGGCCGCACCAAGGAGACGGAGTACCTGCTCCAGCTCCGTGAGAAGCAGAAGGCCCGCCGCGTTTACGGCGTGCTGGAGAAGCAGTTCCGCGGTTACTACGAGGAGGCCGTGGCCAAGCAGGCCAAGACCGGTGAGGTCCTCCTGCAGATCCTCGAGTCGCGGCTGGACAACGTCGTTTACCGGGCCGGCTACGCCCACTCGCGGGACATGGCCCGCCAGCTGGTCAAGCACGGTCACTTCACGGTGAACGGCAAGAAGGTCGACATCCCGTCGTACCGCGTCAAGGAGCACGACATCATCGAGGTTCGGGGCAAGAGCAAGGAGCTCACCCCGTTCATCGTGGCGCAGGCTCAGGCCGGCTCGAAGACGGTGCCGGCCTGGCTGGAGGCAATCCCCAGCCAGATGAAGGTGCTCGTGCACTCCCTCCCGGCCCGGCAGGTCATCGACACGCAGGTCCAGGAGCAGTTGATCGTCGAGCTCTACTCGAAGTAGTCGGGCTCGTTGCGGTGGCCCGTCCTGCGGGGCGGGCCACCGGAACAGTTTGTGTCGTGGGCGTCAAATAGCGGGCGCCCCGGAAGAGAAGAGACAACATGCTCATCAGCCAGCGACCCTCCCTCTCCGAGGAGTCGATCAACGAGACCCGGTCGCGGTTCGCCATCGAGCCGCTCGAGCCGGGCTTCGGCTACACCCTGGGCAACTCGCTGCGGCGCACGCTGCTGTCGTCGATCCCGGGTGCGGCGGTCACCTCGATCAAGATCGACGGCGTGCTGCACGAGTTCACCACGATCCCCGGTGTCAAGGAGGACGTGGTCGAGCTCGTCATGAACATCAAGGAGCTGTGCGTCAGCTCCGAGCACGACGAGCCGGTCAGCATGTACCTGCGCAAGCAGGGCCCGGGCGACGTGACCGCGGGTGACATCCAGCCGCCGGCCGGCGTCTCGGTGCACAACCCGGATCTCAAGCTCGCCACCCTGAACGGCAAGGGCCGGCTCGACATGGAGCTGACCGTCGAGCGGGGCCGGGGTTACGTGACGGCTGCGCAGAACAAGCAGTCCGGCGCGGAGATCGGCCGGATCCCGGTCGACTCGATCTACTCGCCGGTGCTCAAGGTGACCTACCGCGTCGAGGCGACCCGTGTCGAGCAGCGCACCGACTTCGACCGGCTGATCATCGACGTCGAGACCAAGCCGTCGATGGGTCCGCGTACCGCGCTGGCCTCCGCCGGCTCGACGCTGGTCGAGCTGTTCGGGCTGGCCCGGGAGCTGGACGAGACCGCCGAGGGTATCGACATCGGCCCGTCTCCGCAGGACGCCCAGCTGGCGGCGGACCTGGCCCTCCCGATCGAGGAGCTGGACCTCACCGTCCGCTCCTACAACTGCCTCAAGCGCGAGGGCATCAACACCGTTGGTGAGCTCATCGGGCGTACCGAGGCCGACCTCCTCGACATCCGCAACTTCGGGCAGAAGTCGATCGACGAGGTCAAGATGAAGCTCGCCGGGATGGGTCTCGGGCTGAAGGATTCGGCCCCGAACTTCGACCCGGCGCACGTCGTGGACACCTTCGGTGAGGGCGACTACGACACCGACGACTACCGCGAGACCGAGCAGCTCTAGTCGGCGCTGCCGCCACAACTGAGGAGCACCAAAAATGCCCACGCCCACCAAGGGCCCCCGCCTCGGCGGCAGCCCCTCGCACGAGCGGCTGATGCTGGCGAACCTGGCCACCGCGCTGTTCCAGCACGGCAAGATCCAGACCACCGAGACGAAGGCCCGGCGGCTCCGTCCGTTGGCCGAGCAGCTCATCACCAAGGCCAAGCGCGGCGACCTTGCCGCGCGTCGGCGGGTGCTGGGCGTCGTCAAGGACAAGGACGTGGTCTACGCCCTGTTCGACCAGATCGCGCCGCGGTACTCCAACCGCCCCGGCGGTTACACCCGGATCGTGAAGACCGGTCCGCGCAAGGGTGACAACGCGCCGATGGCGATCATCGAGCTGGTGGAGGAGCTTCAGGTCGCCGAGCCCAAGGTGAACAAGAAGACCGCCGCCCGCAAGGCCGCGCAGCAGGACAAGGTCGAGGCGCTCGCCCCGGCCGACGAGGCCCCGCAGTCGGCCCAGGCCGACCAGGACTCCGAGGCGCCGGTGTCGGCGTCCGGTGACACCGACGCCGCCCGCGAGGACAGCGACGAGGCCACCGAGAACAAGGCCTGATCAAGGGCTACGTCGGGCCCGGCACCCCATCGGGGTGTCGGGCCCGACCCATAACTGGAGGTACGAGGTGGACGAGCGGATCCGGCTGCGGCTGGACGTCTCGTACGACGGCACCGGCTTCTCCGGCTGGGCCGCCCAGCCGACCCGGCGTACGGTCGCCGGGGTGCTCGTCGAGACCCTGGACCTGGTCCTCGGTGCCGGTACGGCCACCGGGTTGACCGTGGCCGGGCGGACCGACGCGGGTGTGCACGCCACTGGGCAGGTCTGTCACCTGGACCTGCCGGTGGACGTGTGGCGGCAGCACGAGGGGCGGCTGCTGCGCCGACTGGCCCGGCTGCTCCCCACCGACGTGCGAGTGCTCGCGATCACCGAGGTGCCGGCCGACTTCGACGCCCGGTTCTCGGCCACCTTCCGGCGCTACGAGTACCGGGTCACCGACGCCGCGTACGGCGCGGAGCCGCTGCGCCGGCACGAGGTGCTGGCCTGGCCGAGGCCACTGGAGTTGGCCGCCCTGAACGCCGCCGCCGCCGGCCTGGTCGGGGAACACGACTTCGCCGCGTACTGCCGGCGCAAGGAGCACGCCACCACGCTGCGCGAGGTGACCAGGCTCAACTGGCGTCGCGACCCGGACGGCATTCTGGTGGCCACCGTGCAGGCCGACGCGTTCTGCCAGGCGATGGTCCGCAGCCTGGTGGGGGCAATGCTGGTGGCCGGGGACGGCCGCCGCCCGGTGGAGTGGCCGGGCAGCCTGCTCACCCGCCGGGAGCGGTCCAGCGAGGTGACCGTCGCGCCGGCGCACGGGCTGACCCTGGTCGCGGTGGGCTACCCGGCCGACCCGACCGAGTACGCCCGCCGCGCTGACCTCACCCGCCGCCTACGGGTCCCGGTCGAGGGTTGACCTCCGAGGGACCTCACCGGTCGTGAGGTCAGTCGCCCGGGATCGTGTCGTCGCCGTTCTGGGTTCCGGTGGTCTCGGTCGGCGGCGCCGTCGGTTGTCCGGCCGTGCCGCCGTCCACCCGCCGTTGCAGCACGCCCCGGCTGAGGTGCAGCTCGATCATGTCGAACAGGATTTCGCGGATCTTGGTGTCGCCGGACTTGACGGCCGCACCGTCGGCGCGAACCACCAGCGCGAACGCCAGGTAGTGGCCGCGGACCTGCCAGCCGACCCGGGCCGGCGCGGTGGTCACCGCGTCGGCGTCGTCGCCAGCCTCCAGGCCCCGGAACCGGCCCTGCCGCTCGTCGAGCAGGGGCCGGATCCGGTCCCTGGCCCGTTCCGCGCTGACCTTGTCGGTGAGGTTGAACAACCCGGTGGTGACCAGGTGGTCGCCGTCCGGGGTGCGCAGCGTCGCCCGGACGACCTGGTTGCAGCCGAGCCGGACCAGCAGGTCGCCCACCTCACCGGTGGCGGCGACGGCGCAACTGCCGCTGGAGTGCGTCTTGAGCACCTGGTAGCCCGGCTGGCCGTCGGCAATCTTCAGTTCCCTGCCGGGGAACAGTTCCTTGGCGGTGAGCGGAGCCTGATCGGTGTCCCGCGAGTCGAGGTCCTGCCGCTCCGCGGGTGCGGACGGAGCGGCGTTCGGCTGGTACGTCGGGGCGGTCTGCGGCTGCTGCGGGTCGCGATCGGTCAGCAGCGCGGCAGCTCCGAGCCCACAGAGCGCGAGCAGGACGAGGACCGCCGCGCCGCCGATCAGCACCTGCCAGAGTCGGCCGCCACCACGTCCGGCGGGTGACTCGATCGGCTGCGCCGAGGTGTAGATCTGGTCGCGTGGCGCGGCGACCGGAACCTCGGTGCGGGCCGGCTGCGGCTCGGACGACGGCAGTACGAGTCTGTTCGGCCGAGGCAGTGACGGGGCCGGGAAGCGCGACGGTGACGGCCCGGCCGGCGGGAGCGGCCCGGCGTCGAGCGGGGCCAGGTCGGACCCGGGCTCCGGGTACTCCATGAAAGCGTCCTCATCGGACTCGTACCGATACACCATGTCGCCTAGAGTAGGAGCCATTGTCCCTTTAGGGGGTAATAATGGGAAATGTGCGCGTGGGCCGTGTCGTGACGTGCCCGGGGCGATGCGAGAATTGCCGGCGTGACCGGCGACCACTACTTCACCGCTCAGCCCGCCAGCGACGCCCCGCCGCGCGAGGTCGAGTTCTCCGTCGCCGACCGCGACTACCGGCTCGTCTCAGCCGGCGGGGTCTTCTCCGCCAGCCGCCTGGATCCGGGCACGGCGGTCCTGCTGCGCAAGGCCGAGCTGCCTGTCGCCGGCACGACCGGCGACCTGCTCGACCTCGGCTGCGGGTTCGGGCCGATCGCCTGCGTACTGGCCGACAGGGCGCCGGCGAGCACCGTCTGGGCGGTCGACGTCAACGCCCGCGCCCGCGAGCTGACCGCCGCCAACGCGGCCCGGGTCGGCGCCGGCGAGCGGGTCCGGGTCGCCGCGCCGGACGACGTACCGGCCGAGGTCAGCTTCGCCCAGCTCTGGTCCAACCCGCCGATCCGGATCGGCAAGGACGGGCTGCACGACCTGCTGCTGCGCTGGTTGCCCCGGCTCGCCCCGGACGGCGTGGCCTGGCTGGTGATCGCCCGGCACCTCGGTGGCGACTCGTTGCACCGCTGGCTCGTCGACCAGGGCTGGCAGGTCGATCGGCACGCGAGCCAGAAGGGCTTCCGGGTGCTGCGGGTCACCCGGTAATTGGATATCCCCCCGGCTCTCGCTGGGGCAGGATCCCGGCGTGGGATACGTGGACGTGGCAGCGGTCGGGCACATCCTGCCCGACGGTCGGGAACTCTTCGCCGACGTGTCGTTCCGGGTCGGGGAGGGCGGCAAGGTCGCCCTGGTCGGGCCGAACGGCGCGGGTAAGACGACGCTGCTGCGGATGGTCGCCGGTGACCTGCCGGTGCGTACCGGCGCCGTCGCGCGGGCCGGCGGACTGGGCGTGATGCGCCAGTTCATCGGCATGATCGGCGACGAGTCGACGCTGGCCGACCTGGCGCTGTCGCTGGCACCGCCACCGCTGCGCGAGGCCGGCCGGCAGCTCCGCGAGACCGAGGCGGCCATGCGTGCGGCCGAGGTCCGCGGCAAGTACAGCACCGCCGCCGGCAAGGCCCAGCTGGCGTACGCCGACGCGCTCGCCGCCTGGGGCGAGGCCGGCGGGTACGACGCCGAAGTGCTCTTCGACACCGTCGCCATCATCGTGCTCGACCTGCCCTGGGACTCGGTTCGGGACCGACCGGTCCGTACCCTCTCCGGCGGCCAGCAGAAGCGCTTCGCGCTGGAGCTGTTGCTGCGCGGCCCGGACGAGGTGCTGCTGCTCGACGAGCCGGACAACTTCCTCGACGTGCCCGGCAAGCGCTGGCTGGAGGCGCGGCTGCGCGAGTCGACCAAGTCGGTGCTCTACGTCTCGCACGACCGTGAGCTGCTGGCACAGACCGCCGATCGGGTGGTCGCCGTGGAGGGTGGCAGCGCCTGGGTGCACCCGGGCGGCTTCGCCAGCTGGCACTCCGCGCGGGTGGCCCGGCATGCCCGGCTCGACGAGCTGCGCCGACGCTGGGACGAGGAGCACCAGAAGCTGCGCGAGCTGATGCTGATGTACAAGCAGAAGGCGGCGTACAACGACGGGTTGGCCTCCCGGTACCAGGCCGCGCAGACCCGGCTGCGCAAGTTCGAGGAGGCCGGGCCGCCGCCCGTACCGCCGAAGGACCAGGACATCCGGATGCGGCTGACCGGCGGGCGGACCGGCAAGCGCGCGGTCATCTGCGACCAGCTTGAGCTCGACGGCCTGACCTACCCCTTCGACCTGGAGATCTGGTACGGCGACCGGGTGGCGGTGCTCGGTGCCAACGGCACCGGCAAGTCGCACTTCCTGCGGCTGCTGGCCCGGGGCGGCACCGACCCGGACCCGGCCAACGGGCCGGTCGACGGGGCCGGCGCGCTCGCCCCGGTGGCGCACGACGGCACGGCACGGCTCGGCGCCCGGGTCCGCCCGGGGCACTTCTCGCAGACCCACGACCGGCCGGAGCTGACGTCGAAGACGCTGGTCGAGATCCTCTGGCGGGGTGACGAGCACCGGACCGGCATGGACCGGCACACGGCGATGGGGGTGCTCAGTCGGTACGAGCTGGCCGGGCAGGGTGACCAGCGGTTCGGCACCCTCTCCGGTGGGCAGCAGGCGCGGTTCCTGGTGCTGCTGCTGGAGCTGTCCGGGGCGACCCTGCTGCTGCTCGACGAGCCGACCGACAACCTCGACCTGGCCAGCGCCGAGGCGCTGGAGGCGGGCCTGAACGCGTTCGAGGGGACGGTGGTCGCCGTCACCCACGACCGCTGGTTCACCCGCTCCTTCGACCGGTTCGTGCTG
This sequence comes from Micromonospora vulcania, assembly GCF_042658605.1. Lineage (NCBI taxonomy): Bacteria > Bacillati > Actinomycetota > Actinomycetes > Micromonosporales > Micromonosporaceae > Micromonospora > Micromonospora vulcania. Next base: position 256,016 of record NZ_JBHSQS010000001.1, read on the forward strand.
TTCCGCGGGGACAGCGAGGTGGTGGAGACCCCGGAGCCGGTCTGGGACGTCGGCTGAGTGCAAGATCTTTAAATGCAAGGAAGGGCCCCTTACTAACGCCTGGCGTTAGTAAGGGGCCCTTCCTTGCACAGGCATAGGGTGGATCTCGTGACTGAGATGACCTATCGCCGGCTGGGCGACTCCGGGCTCGTGGTGTCCGTGGTCGGCATCGGCTGCAACAACTTTGGCCGCAAGCTCGACCTCGACGGCACCCGCGCGGTGGTGGACGCCGCCCTGGACGCCGGAATCAACCTGTTCGACACCGCCGACATCTACGGCGAGCCGCAGGGCGGCTCTGAGGAACTGCTCGGGCAGGCGCTCAAGGGCCGCCGGGACGACGTGGTGGTGGCCACCAAGTTCGGCATGGACATGAACGGCGCGAACGGGCCGGACCACGGCGCGCGGGGCGCGCGGCGCTACATCGCCCGGGCGGTGGAGGCGTCGCTGCGCCGACTCGACACCGACCACATCGACCTCTACCAGATGCACGAGCCCGACCCGGGCACCCCGATCGACGAGACGCTGGCCGCGCTCGACGACCTGGTCCGCGACGGCAAGGTGCGCTACCTGGGCAACTCCAACTTCACCGGCTGGCAGATCGCCGACGCGGACTGGGTCGCCTCGTCCAACGGCCGGGCCCGTTTCATCAGCGCCCAGAACCACTACAGCCTGCTGGAGCGCTCCGTGGAGACCGAGGTGATCCCGGCCTGCGAGCGGTTCGGCCTCGGCATGCTGCCGTTCTTCCCGCTCGCCAACGGCCTGCTCACCGGCAAGTACAAGCGCGAGGAGCAGCCGCCGGCCGGCAGCCGGCTCGCCGGTGGTGGCCGGTACGCGGAACGGCTCGCCGCGGCCAACTGGGACACCATCGAGGCGATCGAGGCGTACGCGGCTGAGCGGGGGCTCTCGGTGCTCCAGGTGGCGATCGGCGGGCTGGCAGCCCAGCCCGCGGTGACCTCGGTGATCGCCGGTGCCACCACGCCCGAGCAGGTGCACGCCAACGCCGCTGCCGGCACCTGGGAGCCCACCGACGAGGACCTGACGGCGCTGCGCGAGATCCTCTGATCCGTCCGTTCGGAGGGAGGCCCCTCCCCGGCGCCGGAGCGTCGGGGAGGGGCCTCGTCCGGATCAGAGCTGGCGACCGGGAGCGAGCCGGGTGGCATCGCCACCGAGCCGTCCGGTGCCCTTGACCGGTTTGTCGTCGTTCGCCCGTACACCGGCCTTGCTGGCCGTGCCGCCGAGCCGGACGATCATGGCGTCGGCGTCCCGGATCAGGACGTCCCGGATCTCGGCCTCCGGCACCAGGGTGGCGTTGGCGGCGAGCGCCCGGAACGCGGTCAACTGCTTGATCGCCTGCGCGTCCTTGCCGGATGCCTCGGCCTTGCGAGCCGCGTCGAGCTTCGCCGTCAACTGCTTGTGCGCGTTGGCCGAGAGCCGCCCCGTCGCCTTGAACCGGTCCAGCAGGTTCTGCATGTCCCGGAACGAGGTGGTGACGAAGAACCGGACCGCCGAGGTGGTCTTGTTGCCCGCCTTGTCGGTCGCGGTGACGGTCAGCTCGTGCAGGCCGAGCGGTAGCTCGTACATGGCCTGCAGGGTGCCGCTGACGTACGGACGGCCGTCCAGGTCGCCGACCACGGACGCGATGCCCGAGGTCGGGTCGACCGCCTGCCAGGACACCCGGACGTCCTGGCTGTCCCCGTAGAGCTGGCCGTCGGCGATCCCGGACACCAGCAGCGTCGGCTTGGTGCCGTCGATCCGCAGCACCGCCGACTTGAGCGTCTCGGCGTTGCCCGCCTTGTCGGTGGCCCGGAACAGCAGCTCGTGCTGCCCGTCGCCGGTCACCTCGACCGGCGTCGAGTACGGAGTCCACGCGCCACCGTCCAGCGACCACTCCACGGTCCCGACCCCGGACCCGCCATCGGTCGAGGTCAGCACGACCGGGATGGTCCCGTTGTGCCAGCCGGCGTCGTTCGCGGGGGCGAACGTCGCCGAGGTGACCGGTGCCGTCGCGTCGATCTTGACCGCGACGCTCTTGGTCGACTCCACGTTGCCCGCCTCGTCCGACGAGCGGAACCGCAGTTCGTGCTCGCCGTCTCCGCTGACCGTCACCGGGCCGGTGTAGTCCGTCCAGGTGGTGGCACCGTCGAGCTGGTACGCCGTGCCGGCCAACCCACTGCCGCCGGCCTCGTCGGCACCGGTCAGGGTGACCGTCACCGGCCCGGTGTACCAACCACCGGTCGGGGTGCCGGAGACCGCCGCGGTGGTCACCGGGGCGGTCTGGTCGGCCGCCGTGGTGGTGAGCCGGAAGTAGTCGAACGCGGCGGTCTTCGAGGCGGTCTGGTTGGCGCCGAGGGTGAAGAGCCCGATCTTCGGGGTGGCCCCGACCGCGGCGTTGGTGAGCGCCGTCAACGCGGTCCAGGTCGTCCCGTCGGCCGAGTACGACGCGGTGAAGGTGTCGCCGCTGCGGGCCAGCCGCAGATGCCACACCGCGGCGGTCAGGTTGCCCGCCTCCGGCTGCGGGTTCTGGACCACCCCGCCGATCTCGCTGCGGAACTCGATCCGCCGCACCACCGGCTGGCCGGCCTGGTTGTCCGCGATGTAGTCGAACTTCAGGTAGTTGTCGTCGTCCGCCTGCACGATCAGGCCGGCCTGCTGGTACTGCTCGTTCAGCAGGCTGCCGTCGACCTTCGTCTCCAGGGTCCAGTCGCCGCTCGGCGCGGTCTGCAGGATGAAGTTCTTCGGCCCGGTGTTGTCGGTGCCGTAGATGTCGCCGTTGGGCACGTCGACCCGCAGCGCGCCACCGGTGACCCGGTAGCCGGTCGGGTCCTCCCGCATGATCGCGTTCCACCGGCACTTGTCCAGCGTGTCACCGGTGAACTCGTCCGTCGGGTTCACCGGTCCGGCCGGGGCGTCCGGCGAGATCTGGAACCAGTCGAACGTCGCGTCGACCACCGGCGCCTCGGTGCCGCCGTTGAGCGCGAAGAGCCCGATCTTCGGGTTGGTGATGCCGGCCAGCTCGGCCGAGCGGCCGACCGGGGCGAAGGTCTGCCCGTCGGCCGAGACGGCCGCCGTCAGGGTCGTCCCGTCGCTGGCGATCCGCAGGTACAGCGTGTCACCGGCCGGCGCGGCGACGTTGTCGGCCGCCTCGTTGCGGGGCGTGCCGGACGCCTCCCGGATGAACTCCACCCGTCGGCTGCCCGAGTAGAGCAGGTCCAGCTTGGCGTAGTTGTCGTCGTCGCCGTACACCAGCAGGCCGGCCTGCTGGTAGTTGGTCGTGACCGGCAGGGTGACCCGGGTGGTCACCTGCCAGGCGCCGGTCGGTGCCGGCTGGAGTACCAGGTTGGTGGCGTCGTTGCGGGCGCCGTACAGGTCACCCACCGCGGTGGGCAGCCGCAACGCGCCGCCGGACACCGAGTAGAGCTGGTTCTCCCGGACCACGTTGGTCCAGCGGGCCTTGTCGAGGCTGGTACCGGTGAAGTCGTCCGAGCGCGCCCCGAAGCAGGACGTGTTCGGCGCTTCCACCCGCACCGGCACCGCGGCGTACGACTTGGCACCCTTGCTGTCGGTCACCGTGAGGGTGGCGGTGAAGGTGCCGGGGCTGGTGTAGGTATGGTTGGCGTCCAGGGTGGTCGCCGTACCTCCGTCACCGAAGTCCCAGGCGTACGTCAGCGGGGTGTCCCCCTCGGCGTCGGTGGCCGTGCCGTCGAACGCGACGGTGACCGGCGCGGTGCCGGTGGCCGGCGTGGCGGTGGCGCTCACCACCGGCGGCGCGTTCTCCGTGACGCCGCGGCCGAGGAAGTCCATCCAGTTGACGTTGAACAGCGAACCCGCGCCGCCGTTCGGGTCCCGGGCCACGAAGTACAGCGTGCCGCTCCCGGCGCCGGTCACCGGCGCGGTCACGTCCGTGTACGTCTGCCATCCGCCGGTGCCGGGCACGGTGGCCGAGGCGACCAGCGGGCCGTCGACCGCACCGGCGCGGACCTCGATCCGGCCTCCGGCGACGTCCGATGCGGCCCGGAACCGGATGTCGGTGATGTTGGTCAGGTCCGCCGGGGCGAGCGACCACCAGTCGCCGTCCTCGATGAAGCCGATGTTCTGGCCGCCGCCGGCGGTGTCGGAGCTGGTCTCCCGCTGCACGCCGGCGTCTCCGCCGCCGGTCGCCACCGGTGCCCGCCCGGTGGCGGTGAAGAACTCGGCCTGCTTGCGCTTGGGCTGCAACTGCTCGATCGCCCGTCCGGTGAGCGGACCGGCTCCGCCGGTGCCGCCCTGGTCGGTGTAGGTGGCCTCGAAGACGGCGAACACGTTCGCCTCGGCGCCGTGCCCGGAGGCGAGCGACGTCTGGACGGTGCCGGTGCAGCCGGTGTGCTGCTCCAGCGGGTGGGCGTGCTCGTCGTGGCCGAGCAGCACCTGCAGCTGGACCCGGTCACAGTCGATCTGCCCGTCCTCCGGGTCGGTCACCTTGACCGTGTAACGGACCTGGTCACCCCAGTCGAAGAAGCCGCCGTTCGGCGGGAACTCGATGGTCACCGTCGGCGCGGTGTTGCCCACGGTGACCGGCACGTTCGCCACCGCGGTACGCCCCTTCGGGTTGGTCACGGTGAGCTGGGCGTTGAAGCTGCCCGCCGTCGCGTAGGTGTGCGTCGGGTTCGCCTCGGTCGAGGTCTGCCCGTCGCCGAAGGCCCAGGCGTAGGTGAGCGTGCCACCGTCCGGGTCCCGGGAGCCCGCGCTGGAGAAGGCCACCGTCAGCGGTGCCGGCCCGGAGGTCGGGTCGGCCGCCGCCACGGCGATCGGCGCGCGTTCACCGGCGATGTAGTCGATCCGGTAGATGCCCGAGTCGTCGTTGTTGCCGCCGAAGCCGGTGCCCCACTCGATCAGGTAGAGCGCGCCGTCCGGGCCGAACTCGAAGTCCATCGGCCGGATCAGGCTCATCCCGGTGAGCAGTTGGTTGATGTCCACCAACGACTTGCCGTCGGCGGTCACCTGCATGGTGTACATCTTCGACTGGTTCCACTCGCCGAAGAGCGCCTTGCCGTCGTAGTACGCGGGCCACTTGCGGTCCGAGGCGAGGTCGGCGTCGTACCGGTAGACCGGCCCGGCCATCGGGGCACCACCCCCGCCGATCTCGGGGAAGAGCGGGTTGCCGCTGTAGTCGTAGTCGACGGTCGCCGGGATGACCGGCGGCAGGTCGGTGAGGCCCGTGTTGTTGGGCGAGTTGTTCACCGGCGCCGCGCAGTCGAACTTCGGCCCGCTCGGGCCGGAGGGGAACGGGTAGTCGTTGTAGGCGTAGTTCGCCCCGGTGCAGTACGGCCAGCCGTAGTTGCCGGGGGTCCCGACGATGTTCCACTCCACCGTGCCCTCGGGACCACGGTTGGGGTTGGCCGCGGAGGCGTCCGGCCCGTAGTCGCCGACGTAGAGGGTGTTGGTGCCGGGGTCGATGCCGATCCGGAACGGGTTCCGGAAGCCCATCGCGTAGATCTCCGGCCGGGTCTTCGCGGTCCCCGCCGGGAAGAGGTTGCCGGCCGGAACGGTGTACGTCCCGTCGTCCTCCGGGTGGATCCGGATCACCTTGCCGCGCAGGTCGTTGGTGTTGCCGGAGGTGCGCTGCGCGTCGAAGTCCTGCCGGCCCGGGCGCTCGTCGATCGGGGTGAACGCGTCCGACTCGAACGGGTTGGTGTTGTCCCCGGTGGCCAGGTAGAGGTTTCCGTTCCCGTCGAACGTCATGCTGCCGCCGGCGTGGCAGCAGGTGTTGCGCTGGGTGTCGACGCGCAGTACCTGCTTCTCGCTGGCCAGGTCGACGGTGTCGCCGGTCACGGTGAAGCGGGACAGCAGGTTGCGCGTCACGCCGTCGTTCGGGGCGTAGTAGAGATAGACCCAGTGGTTGGTGGCGAAGTCCGGGTCGAGCCGGAGACCGATCAGGCCGTCCTCGTTCCCGGTGAAGACATCCAGGTCGGCGGCGGTGACGGTGCTGCCGGTGTCCGGCTTGACGATCTGCACCCGGCCGTCGCGCTCGACGTAGAAGACCCGCCCGTCCGGGGCGATGTCCAGCTCCATCGGGTTGCTGGTGTTGCTGTCCAGCGTGACCTTCTCGAAGCTGGCGGTCTTCGAGGCGCCGCAGTCGGCGTCCGCGACGCCTGCGGCGGTCCGGATGCCGCCGAGCAGGTGGCCGAGGAACTGGGGATCGGCGTACGACTCCGGGGTGTGCCCGCCACCGGTGTACCAGGAGCGGCCACCGTCGAAGTCCTGACACCAGGAGGTCGGGTGGTCGGCGCCCATCGCACCGGTGCCCGGGGCATAGCTGGTCTCGTCGAGGCTGGCCAGCACGTGCACGTCCGGCCGGGGGTTGGTCCGGAAGTTGTACCACTCGTCGAACCGGGACCAGCGGTCCGGCAGGCCGGTCGTGGACGGGTGGGCGTGGTCCTCCACCTTGACCGTGGCCTGCTGGTTCGCCGGGTGGCTGTTGAAGTATGCGCCGACCAGGTCGCCGTACCAGGCCCAGCTGTACTCGGTGTCGGAGGCGGCGTGGATACCGACGTAACCGCCGCCGGCACGCACGTAGCGCTCGAACGCGGCCTGCTGCTCGGCGTCCAGGACGTCACCCGTGGTGGAGAGCCAGATCACCGCTCGGTACTTCGCCAGGTTGGCGTCGGTGAATGCGGCCCCGTCCTCGGAACTGTCGACGGTGAATCCGTTGGTCGCGCCGAGCTGTTGGATCGCGGCGAGGCCGGCGGGGATGGAGTCGTGCCGGAAACCGGCGGTCTTGGAGAAGACCAGGACGGAGAAGGGATCGTCGGCGGCCTGGGGCAGTGCCCGCTCGGCCGGGGCGGCCTGCACGACCGCGGGCGCGGCCTGCGCGGCCTGCGCGGCCTGCGCGGCCGGCGCGGCCGGGACGGCCTGTGCGGCCTGTGCGGGCGCGCCGAACAGGGTCGTCGCGGCGAGGGTCAGGGAGAGCAGGGTCGCGGTGAGGGGTACGCGGGCACGACGAGATTGGGACACGCCGCCTCCTATGTCGCGGTGGACAGGATCGCGGGGGCCGGCTCGCCGAAGACCGTCCCAGATGGAGCCGGCGGAACACCGTGCCAGGGTGTCCACACCGGCATTTTGTCGAATCGCTGAACAAATTAATTCGGCTGGATCAATGTCCGGCAAGATGCCGGCGGGTAACGGTTCTGCAACAGCGGGCGACAAAATCGAACAGGACCACATCAAGCGCCCAGCGGCCGTCGTCGCCCGGCACGGTCCGGGGTGGAGACGGTCGTCGCCGACCCCGCCTTGGCAGGCCGACGGATCTGTCGTACGGTGACACGCAAGTAACCCACGGGAGCCCGGTGTACCGGGCTGAGAGGGGGGCTGACAGCCCCCGACCGTCGAACCTGATCCGGGTAATGCCGGCGCAGGGAGGAGAGTTGCCGTGCCGTCCCTGGGACGACTGCATCTGATCACCGACACCCGACCCGGGCGGGATCCGCTCACCGTGGTCCGGGCCGCCCTTGCGGTGGCCCGTACCGACCTGGTGGTGCAGGTCCGGGTGGAGGACTCCGCCACCGACCGCGAGGCGTACGACCTGGCCCTACGGGTGCTGGCGCTGTGCGCGCCGTACGGGGCGAGTTGCCTGGTCAACGACCGGCTGCACGTGGCGCTGGCGGTCGACGCCGCAGGCGGGCACGTGGGAGCCGACGACCTGCCGGTCGCCGCCGCCCGCCGGGTGCTCGGGCCCACTGGCGTGCTGGGAGCCACCGCCCGCGCGCCGCAGACGGCGGCCGAGGCGGTCGCCGTCGGAGCCAACTACCTGGGCGTGGGACCGTGCCACGCCACCAGCACCAAATCCGGGCTGCCGGACCCGATCGGCCCTGCGGGGGTACGCGCGGTCAGCGGTGCCGTCGACGTGCCGGTGATCGCGATCGGTGGAGTGACCGCCGCGCGGGTACCGGCGCTGCTGGCCGCCGGGGCGTACGGGGTGGCGGTGGTGGGCGCGATCTCCGGTGCCGCCGACCCGTCCCGGGCGACCGCCGAGTTGCTCGGCGCGCTGACGTGTTAGGAGGGGTCCCTTCCTCTACAAAATCCGCTAACAAGGAGCCCTTCCTTGCGGACGTCGCGGTGGTGGGGGCGGGGCCGATCGGGCTGGCGGTCGCCTGGCGGTGCGCGGCCCGGGGGTTGCGGGTGACCGTGCACGATTCGGCACCCGGGTCCGGGGCGTCGGCGGTGGCCGCCGGCATGCTCTCCCCGGTCGCCGAGGCGTACTTCGGCGAGCGGCAGCTCACCGAACTGCTCGTCGCGTCGGCCGCCCGCTGGCCGGCGTTCGCCGCCGAGCTGACCGAGGCGGCCGGTGCCGAGATCGGCTACCGGACCGAGGGCACCCTGCTGGTGGGGCTGACCGGCGACGACCTGGCCGAGGCGAGCCGGCTCCTCGCGTACCAGCAGGGTTTGGGTCTGCCGGTGACCCCGCTGCGCCCCACGGAGCTGCGCGACCGTGAGCCGGCGCTCGCACCGAGGGTGCGCGGCGGCGCGTTCTCGCCCACCGATCACCAGGTCGACCCGCGGCGGTTGGTGCCGGCGCTGCACACGGCCGCGCGGCGGGCGGGCGCGGTCTTCGTGCCGCAGGCGGTCCGGCGGCTGTCCGAAGTGGACGCCGGGATCACCGTGGTCGCCGCCGGTTGCGGTGCCGCGGCCCTCACCGGCCTGCCTGTGCGGCCGGTGAAGGGCCAGATCCTCCGGCTGCGCGCGCCCGGTGGCGTCGCGCCGGGCTTCCGGCACGTGATCCGCGGGTACGCCGACGGCGAGTCGGTCTACCTGGTGCCCCGCGCGGACGGCGAGGTGGTGCTCGGCGCGACGGTCGAGGAGCGGGCGGACACCACGGTCACCGCCGGGGCGGTGCTGCGGCTGCTGCGCGCCGGCGTCGACCTGCTCCCCGAGCTGGCCGAGTACGACCTGGTCGAGACCATCGCCGGATTGCGCCCGGGCACTCCGGACAACGCGCCCATCCTCGGGCCGCTGCCCGGTCGGCCGGACGTGCTCGTCGCCACCGGGCACCACCGGCACGGCATCGTGCTCGCCCCGGTCACCGCCGACCTGATCGCCGACCTGGTGATCAGCGGCGTACCCGACCCGCTGCTCGCGCCCTTCCGGCCGGACCGATTCACCGGTGTGCCGGATGGTGGCGGACCTGATCGAACGACCGAGGGGGACCGGTGGAGTTGACGGTGAACGGGGCTGGACGCGACGTGCCGGGTGGCGCATCGGTGGCCGACCTGGTCCGCGACATCGTCCCGCAGCAGCGCGGGGTGGCGGTCGCGGTCAACGGCGAGGTGGTGCCCCGGGCCGGTTGGCCGGTCACACTGCTGCGCGACGGCGACCGGGTCGAGGTGCTCACCGCGGCGCAGGGCGGGTGAGCGGCGTGCCGTTCGAGCTGGGCGGGGTGACGTTCACCTCGCGGCTGATCCTCGGCACCGGTGGTGCCGCCAACCTGCACGTGCTGGAGCAGGCGATCCGGGCGTCCGGCACCGAGCTGGTCACCCTCGCGCTGCGCCGAGTGGGTACCGCCCCGGGCTCGGCCGGTGGACTGCTGGATCTGCTGGACCGGTGCGGGGTACGGCTGCTGCCGAACACCGCCGGCTGCCACACCGCCACCGAGGCGGTGAAGGTGGCCCGCCTGGCCAGGGACGCGTTCGACACCGACTGGATCAAGCTGGAGGTGATCGGCGACGAGCGGACCCTCCTGCCCGACGGGGTCGAGCTGCTCCGTGCCGCCGAGGAGTTGGTCGCGGACGGTTTCACGGTGCTGCCGTACACCAGTGACGATCCGGTGCTCGCCCGGCGACTGGCGGACGTGGGCTGCGCCGCGGTGATGCCGGCCGGCGCACCGATCGGGTCGGGGCTCGGAATCGGCAACCCGCACCACATCAGACTGATCCGGCAGGGCGTGGACGTGCCGGTGATCCTGGACGCCGGCATCGGTACCGCGTCCGACGCGACCCTGGCCATGGAGTTGGGCTGTGACGCGGTGCTGCTGGCCAGCGCGGTCACCCGGGCCGCCGACCCGGTGGCGATGGCCAACGCCATGCGGTACGCGGTCGAGGCGGGCCGGCTGGCCGCCGGTGCCGGCCGGATCGCCCGCCGTTTCCACGCCCTCGCGTCCACTCCCGACGAGGGAAGACCCGACCTGTGATCCCGCCGTCGGGTGTCGTGCCAGCCGCTGTAGATCTTGGAAGCGATCGGCCCCTGGAGGGGCTCGAATCTTCCAAGATCCCTGCGGTGCCTTCGGGTGTTGTCGTTCTGACGGATCGGGTTTCCGCGCGGGGTGCGCTGGAGCGGGTTGTGGTCGGGGTTGTGGCTGGGGGTGTGCGGTGGGTGGTCTTGCGGGAGAAGGACCTGCCCCGCGCTGAGCGCCTCGCCCTCGCCACCGAGCTGCGCGCGATCCTCGCCGATGTCGGCGGAACCCTCATCGTCGCCGGCCCCGACCCGCTCGGCGGCGACGCCGTCCACCTGCCCGCCGCCGGACCGTACCCGCCGCCGTCCCTCGCGCTGGTCGGCCGCTCCTGCCACGACGAGGCCGAGCTGGGCCGCCTGACCACCGAGCACTACGTGACCCTCTCCCCGGTCTATCCAACAAGATCAAAGCCCGGCTACGGCCCACCCCTGCGCCCCGACGGGCTGCAGAGGCTGATCCACAGCAGCCCAGTGCCCGTGCTGGCGCTAGGGGGAGTGGAAACCCCAGACCAGGTCACCGCTTGCGTCGGGGCGGGAGCCACCGGAGTGGCGGTTCTGGGCGCCCTGATGCGAGCAGACGACCCCACCGAACTTGCGACCACCCTGTGCCGAGCCTTCAGAAAGGCGTCCACCCCGATGACGGCAGACCGGCGCGGACCGACGGAGCTCTCGCAGCCCTCAAGGGCAACCACCGGAGGCCAGGCATGACACCGAGCACAGTGCTGACCATCGCCGGCTCGGACTCCGGCGGCGGTGCCGGCATCCAGGCCGACCTCAAGGTCTTCGCGGCACTCGGGGCGTACGGCACCAGCGTCCTCACCGCGGTCACCGCACAGAACACCCGGGGCGTCGACGCCGTCCTGCCGCTGCCTCCGCGCACGGTCACCGAACAGCTGGACAGCGTCCTTCTCGACTTCACCGTGTCCGCGGTCAAGACGGGGATGCTCGGCACCCCCGCCGTCGCCGACGCGGTGGCCGACGCCGCCCGGGACGGCCGGTTGCCCCACCTCGTCGTCGACCCGGTGCTGGTCGCCACCAGTGGTCACCGGCTCGGCGTGGTGGGCGCGGTCGAGCGGCTGCTCCCGTACGCCAGGGTGGCGACGCCGAACTGCGCGGAGGCCGCAGCCATCACCGGACGCCCGGTGGACGACCTGGCCGGGATGGTCGCCGCCGCGGAGGCTCTCGCGGCCGGCGGCCCGGAGTACGTGGTGGTCACCGGCGGTGACCTGGGCGGGGACGAGGCGGTCGACGTGCTGCACGGCGGCGGCGTCAGCACCCTGCTGCGCGCGCCCCGGGTGGACACCCGGCACACCCACGGCACCGGGTGCTCGTTCTCGGCGGCGATCGCCGTGCGGCTCGCGCTGGGCGATCCGGTGCCGGCGGCGGTCGGGGCCGCCAAGGAGTACGTGCTCCGCGCGCTGACCGGCGCGCGGGGTTGGGAGCTGGGCGCGGGCCGTGGGCCGCTGGACCACTTCGGCTGGTCCGCTTGATCACCAGGGAGGCTGTCATGCACGCACGAGGCAAGGTGTACGTCGAGGGCTCGCGACCGGACGTCCGGGTGCCGTTCGCCGAGGTGGCGCTGACCGGCGACCATCCGCCGGTACGGCTGTACGACACGTCCGGCCCCGGCTCGGACCCGGAGGTGGGGCTGCCGCCGCTGCGTGGGCCGTGGATCGCCGAGCGGGGTGACGTGGCACCGGTGCGTGGCGCGGGCACGCCGCTGGCCGGGGTGGCCGGTCGACGCCCCACCCAGCTCGCCTACGCGCGGGCGGGTGTGGTGACGCCGGAGATGGAGTTCGTGGCGATCCGGGAGAACGTCGACCCGGAGCTCGTCCGGACCGAGATCGCCGCCGGGCGGGCGGTGCTGCCGCTCAACGTCAACCACCCGGAGTGCGAGCCGGCAATCATCGGCAAGGCGTTCCTGGTCAAGGTGAACGCCAACATCGGCACCTCGGCGGTCAGCTCGTCGGTCGCCGAGGAGGTGGAGAAGCTGACCTGGGCGACCCGCTGGGGTGCGGACACCGTCATGGACCTGTCCACCGGCAAGCGGATCCACGAGACCCGGGAGGCGATCGTGCGGAACTCGCCGGTGCCGATCGGGACGGTGCCGATCTACCAGGCGCTGGAGAAGGTCGGCGGCGATCCGGTGAAGCTGAGCTGGGAGGTCTTCCGGGACACCGTGATCGAGCAGGCCGAGCAGGGCGTGGACTACATGACCGTGCACGCGGGGGTGCTGCTGCCGTACGTGCCGCTGGCGGTGGACCGGGTCACCGGGATCGTGTCCCGAGGCGGCTCGATCATGGCGGCGTGGTGCCTGGCGCACCACGAGGAGAACTTCCTCTACACCAACTTCGCCGAGCTGTGTGCGCTGCTGGCCCGGTACGACGTGACCTTCTCCCTCGGCGACGGGCTGCGGCCCGGCTCGATCGCGGACGCCAACGACGAGGCGCAGTTCGCTGAGCTGCGTACCCTCGGCGAGTTGACCACGATCGCCTGGGAGCACGACGTACAGGTGATGATCGAGGGCCCGGGGCACGTGCCGATGCACAAGATCAAGGAGAACGTGGACCTCCAGCAGGAGTGGTGCCACGAGGCGCCGTTCTACACGCTCGGCCCGCTGACCACCGACATCGCGCCGGCGTACGACCACATCACGTCGGCGATCGGCGCCGCCATGATCGGCATGTTCGGCACCGCCATGCTCTGCTACGTCACCCCGAAGGAACACCTCGGCCTGCCGGACCGGGACGACGTGAAGGCGGGCGTGATCGCGTACAAGATCGCGGCGCACGCGGCGGACCTGGCCAAGGGGCACCCCGGCGCGCAGGAGTGGGACGACGCGCTGTCGAAGGCACGGTTCGAGTTCCGCTGGGAGGACCAGTTCAACCTGTCGCTGGACCCGGAGACGGCCCGCTCGTACCACGACGCCACGCTCCCCGCCGAGCCCGCGAAGACGGCGCACTTCTGCTCGATGTGCGGCCCGAAGTTCTGCTCCATGAAGATCACTCAAGAGCTCAAGGAGTACGCGGCCCGCGGCATGAAGGACAAGTCGACGGAGTTCGTCTCCGGCGGCAGCCGGGTCTACCTGCCGCTGGCCTGATCTGCGGCAGACCTGACCTGCGGCCGGCCCTCTTCCGGGTGATCGACTCGGGTTCACTGATGTCGCGGTGTCCACGTGTGTGGGACCGCCCGACGTCGAGGAGCCCGAGCCGATCGGAGCCCGTGGGGCGGCGGGTCGGAGGCGAGGTCAGTCGCGGTGGTGGCGGCCGGTGGCGCGCAGTGAGCGGCGGCCGTTCTCCTGCTCCGGCTCGTTGTCCGCCACCGGCTTGCTGAGGCCGGCGACCCAGTCGACGTACTCCTCGTCCGGAGACGGCATCGGTTCCGGCGCGGCCGTCTCGTCCCGGCTCTCCTCGTCGACCCGAGGTCGGTTGCGCCGGAACAGGCCGAGCCGACCGCGCCGGGATGGCTGCTCGGCGTCGTCCTTCGCCGTCGAAGCGGACCGTTCGCCGTCGGTGCGCGTCCGGCTTTCGGCGTCGGTGCCGGTGCCGGTGCCGGTGCCGGTGCCGGTGAAAGTGTCGGTGTCGGTGTCGGTGGCAACCTCGGCGGTGGTGCCGCCCTGCTCCGGCACCACCGGAGGCGCCGGGGTGGCCGGTTCCGGCGAGGCGGGCTCGGTGCTCTGGTCCGTCGTGCGGGCCGCACGTCGCCACCGGGCGGTGGCCCGGCCCAACGGGCTGGGGCGTCCGGCCGGCGTGGCTGGCTCCGCCGGACCCGTCGGGCTCGCCGGGTCGGCGGGACTCGCGAAATCGGCGGGACTCGCCACGTCGGCCGGAGCCACCTGGTCGGTGGGAGTCGTCGACTCGCTGGTCCCGGCCGACTCGGTCGACGCCGGCCAGGAGGTGGCTGACGAACTGTCCTGCAGCTCAGCGGACCGGGGGTTGGTACGGCGCGTGGTGCCGAAGGCGTCCCAGGTGGCGGCCCGGCTCAGGTCCGGCAGTGGTGCCCGGTGGCGGGGCCGGGGCGTCCACTCGGTCGGCTCTGCCGACTCGGTCGGTGCGTCCGCTGCCGTGGCCCCGGTGTCGGCGGTCTGCGGCGTAGCTCTCCACCCCGAAGTGGCCGGCCAGGCCGACGGGGCGGGCGTCCACCGGCCGGCCTCCGGGTCATCCGATACCGCCACCTCGAACAGCGGACCGGTGGTGCGGCCCGCCGCCGAGAACCGTCCGGTGTCGGTGGCCGGGTCGGTCCCGGCCGCAATGTCGGCTGCGGAATCGGTGACCTGGCCGCTGGTGGTGGCCGTGGAACCGGCGGTCCGCTCCCCGGCGGCCACGGGTGCGCTGGCCGGGCCGCCGGTAGCGGCTGCGGATTCGGTGGCCTGTTCGGCGGTGGCGGCCGGCCGCGGGGCAGTCGGATCGCTGGCGACGGCCGGGGTGGTCCTGCCGCTGCGCCCGGCCCCGGAGGCTGACGTCCCCTCGGACACGTCGGTAGCCCCGGTGCCGTCGGTGGCCTTACCGGGCCTGGTGGCCTTTCTGCCTCGGCCGGTGGTCGTGCCAGCGACGAGGTCGGCGCCGGAGGTCGCGGCACCGGCCTCGGTCGTAGCACCGGCCTCGGTCGCGGCGTCCGACGGGCTGTCGGCTGCGGGCGGGGCGGAATCGGCGCGTGGGTGCGGGGCACCGGCCGGTGCGGGGGAGCGCGATGCTCTGGCGGTCGAACTCGGCGCGGCGTTCGGCGCGACCCCACTGACGTCGCCGGCCACGGCTGATCCGGGGGAGCCGGTCGCAGTGCCGGTGGGGCCGGCCACGGTGTCGGCCGGTGCGGTCGTGTCGGTCACCTTGTCGGCCGGTGCGGTGGTGTCGTCCGGGTCAGTGGAGGCGGCGGTGCCCTTGGACGGTGGCGCGGTCACGGACGGCGGCGCGGCCTTGGACGGTGGCGCGGCCTCGGCCTGCGGCGCGGCCTCGGCCTGCGGCGCGGCCTTGGCCTGCGGCGCGGCCTCGGCTTGCGGCGTCTCCTCGACTGCGGTCGCCGTGGTGTCGGTCAGGGTGGACTTCGACTTGCGGGTCCGGCGCGGCCTGGGCGCCGCTGACGTTGTCGCGGGGCCGGTGGCGGTGTCGCTGCTCGTCACGGGGCCGTCGGTCGGCTGCGCCGTGCCGGTGGCCGCCGCCGCGATGTCGGTTGGGCCATCACCATCACCATCACCGTCGCCCGTCGGGCCGGCGGTTGCGGCCTGCCCGGCGGTTGCGGCCTGCCCGGCGGCGTTGGTCGTCGGGGCGGAACCGCTGGTGTCGCCGGTGCTGACCGTGGAGCCGCCCCGGGCCGAGCGGACCGCGTCGGAGGCGGCCCGCCGGGTGCTGGCGGCCGGTCGGATGGCCTCGGTCGGCTCGGTCGCCTCGTGGGCGGTGCTGGCCGACGCCGGCTCGGTGTCCGCGGTGCCGCGCCGGGCGCGCGAGCCGGAGCTGCCCGCCGGACCGGGCTCGGCGACGGGGGAGGCCGTGGGTTGGTCGTCCTGGTCCGGGGTGGTCGAGGTCCGGCTGTGCCCGGCGGTGAACTCGCCGGTCGGGTCGGTGAGCCAGGTCGGCTCGACCGGGTCACGACCACCGGTACGGCGGCGCGGCCCGTGCACCGGGGTCGGGTCGGCAGCGGCCGGGCCGTGTTGGCCACTCGCCGTGGTCGTCGGCCAGTCCCAGTGTGCCGGGGCGGTGCGGATGGCACCGGTGTCGCCAACGGCGGGTACGCCCTGCCCGGTGCCCGTCAGCTCGGCGCCGCCCAGCTCACCGGTGGTGTCCTGGCTGCCGGTCGCTGTCGCCGAGCCGGTGCCCGGTAGGGCCGGGCCGGTGGGCAGCGGGCGCAGGATGTCGGTGGGCGTGATCGCCTGCGGGTCGGCGGCAGGTGTCCGGACCGGCCAACGCAGCAGTGCGGCGGCGGCAGCTCCGAGTGCGCCGGCGACGACGCCGATCAGCGCGCCGTAGTACGGGGTGGTCTGGTAGCGGTCCACCGCGTCGCCGGGACCGGCGGTCAGGTACGCGAATGCCACCAGAACCGGGCCGGCGACCCCGGTGAGCCCGCTGACCAGCGGGACCTGGCCCCGCCAGCGGGCCAGCCCAGCGGTCGCCGCACCGGCGAGCAGTGCCGCGATGGGCAGCAGGAGCAGTGCCAGTTGCTGTGCCGCGTCCCGGTCCAGCCAGCTCGGCTCCAGTACGCCGAGCCGGACCGTGGGCAATGGGCCGGTCATGCCGAGCGACGGCAGCACGGAGATCAGCGCCAGCAGCCAGACGACGCCGGCCACGGCCGCCATGTTCCAGCCCAGCTCGGGTCGGAGCAGGACGGCGATTGCCGCGCCGGCCCCGACCACCGCGCCCAGTACGGCGCAGATGCCGACCGCCCAGACCGGGTCGACGGAGATCAACTCGGCCGCACGGGCGGGCTGCATGCAGAGCGGGGCTACCGCCGTGGCGCCGAGCGCGGCGGCACCCCCGATGGCCAACTGCAGGCCGGTGCCGATGGGTACGGCGTCGCGGCGTGCCAGGCGTCCGGTCAGGACGGCGCTGGCCACGGCCGCGTTCGCGGCGAACCAGCCCACCCAGACGAGCTGTGCCGGCCACTGGTTGACGGTCGTGCCGGTGAAGGCGCCGGTGAGCCGGACGATGCCGAAGCCGTACGCGACGCCGAGCTGGCCGGCTCCGGCCAGCACGCTCACCCCGAGCGCCGTGAGCAGCAGTCTGCCCCAGGTCCGAAAGGCCATGTCGGGCACGTTACGCACCCGGTACACCCGATCGCCACCGGCGCGCCGCGCGGCGTGGCGGGCGGTCCTCCGGCGCGTCTACTTGAGTTCGACCAGTCTGGCCAGGTAGGTCGTGTCTCCGACATTGGTGAGCATGTGTACGGCGCCCGGGTCCCGGTAGACCACTCCACCGGTGGGCTCGTCGGCGTCGATCCGGGTCCCGTCGATCGTCTGTACGACGTTCTTCGCGCCCTGGATGGCCACCACCAGGTAGGGGTGGTCGTGCCGGTGCAGTGGCTGCCGCTCACCCGGCTCGAGCCGGATGTGCCAGACCCGGACCCGGTCGTTCTCGTACACGATCTCCTGGCCCACCGGCCCGAGTTCGGTTCCGTCGATCACGTCGGTCATCGTTTCCCGTCCAGTTGTGGGAGGACCTCGGAGGCGATCAGCTCGAGGTGGTCGAGGTCGGCGAAGTCGATCAGGCGTAGGTGCACCCGGGTGGCGCCGACGGCGGCGAACTCGCCGATCCGCTGCACGAGCTGCGCGGGCGAACCGACCACCGGGTCCTCCGGCGGCAGGGCGCTCTTCTCGTGCAGAGGTGCGGCCCGCCGGTGTGCCTCCGCGTCGGTCCGGCCGATGGCGACCACGATCCCGGCGGAGAGCACCAGCGGTGCCCGCCCGGACTCGGTACGGCCGGCGCGGTCGGACGCCTCGCGTACCCGGTCGTACGCCCCGGCGGTCTCGGCCACGGACTTGAACGGCATGTTGAACTCGTCGGCGTACCGGGCGGCCAGCTCCGGGGTGCGCTTGGGACCGCGCCCGCCCACGATGATCGGAGGCCCGGGCACCTGCACCGGCTTGGGCAGGGCCGGTGCGTCCACCAGCCGGTAGTGGTCGCCGGTGAAGCTGTACGTCTCGCCCGGTGGCGTCCGCCACAGCCCGGTGATCACCTCAAGCTGCTCGGCCAGCCGGTCGAAGCGCTCGCCGACAGCCGGGAACGGGATGCCGTACGAGGTGTGCTCGCGCTCGTACCAGCCGGCGCCGATGCCCAGCTCGACCCGGCCGCCGCTCATCTGATCAACCTGCGCGACCATCACCGCCAGCGGACCGGGCAGCCGGAAGGTGGCCGACGTCACAAGCGTGCCGAGCCGGATCCGTTCGGTCTCCCGGGCCAGCGCGGCGAGGGTCAGCCAGGCGTCGGTGGGGCCGGGCAGGCCCGGCTCGGTGCCCATCGACTGGTAGTGGTCGGCCCGCAGGAAGCCCTCGAAGCCACCCGCCTCGACCAGCCGGGCGAAGCGCAGCTGGTCGTCGTAGCTGGCGCCCCGGTGCGGCTCGGTGAAGACCGACACCCGCATGTTCATCGTCCTTCCGCGCCGGCCGTCGCCGGCTGGTCGCGTTCCATCAAGAGTTCGTGCAGATCGGCACTGACCTGGGCGACGTCGGCGAGGTGGGCGTTGCGGCCCAGGGTGCGGGGCCGCGGGATGTTGACCTCGACCACCTTGCGGATCCGGCCGGGACGGGGGCTCAGCACGACCACCCGGTCGGCGAGCAGCACCGCCTCGTCGATCGAGTGGGTGACGAAGACGATGCTCGGCCTGTTCTCCATGTGCACCCGCTGGAGTTCGCCGGAGAGCTCCTCGCGGGTGAGCGCGTCCAGTGCGGAGAACGGCTCGTCCATCAACATCACCCGGGGCTCGCCGATCAGCGACCGGCACAGCGAAACCCGCTGCTGCATGCCGCCGGACAGCTCGTGCGGCAGCCGCTTCTCGAAGCCGGACAGCCCGGCCACGTCGAGCAGCTGCCGGGCCCGCTCGCGGTACTTGGCCCGGCTCCAGCCGAAGATCTCCACCGGAAGCAGGACGTTGTCCAGCACGGTGCGCCAGGGCAGCAGCGCCGGCTTCTGGAACAGCATGGCGATGTCCCGGCGGGGCCGGGTGATCGGCGTACCGGCCACGGTGATCTCGCCAGAGGTCAGCGGGAGCAGCCCGGCGATCAGCCGCAGCAGGGTGGACTTGCCGCAACCGGAGCGGCCGAGCACGGCGACGAACTCGCCCTCGGCAACGTCGAGGTCGATGCCGCGCAGCGCTTCGACCTGGCCGGACCGGCCTTCGAAGGTGCGGGACACCCCGGACAGTCGGATCATCTCCGGCGGACCTCCGCTGAGTGGACGGTCAGGAATCCGACAAAGGCTAGCCGGCGAGTCTGCCTATCGCACCGTCCGGGGTGGTCGTCAGGTTGTTTCCGTTCCGCAACCCGATACGCCTGGCGTCGCAAAGGTGGGTTTCTCGTACGCTGTGCCCGCGAAGAGTCCCCCTATGACGGTGGTGCCCGGCTTCAACCCCCCTGCCGGGCCCGCCACGACAACCCCCTCCGGTGGCCTGCCGGCCCCGGTCGGAAAGGACATGGTGCACTGATGAGAAGGCTGACCCGTACGGTCGCTACGGCCGCGCTGGCCACCGCCCTCGCCCTCGTCTCCGCCTGCAGCAGCGGGTCGGATTCGTCCGACGCCAAGGGCGGCGACGGCAAGGCGCTGGAGAAGGTGACCTACCTCACCTCCTTCGGCGCGTTCGGCCGCGACTCCTACGCCTACGTGGCGAAGGAGAAGGGCTACTTCAAGGACGCTGGCTTCGAGGTCGAGATCAAGCCCGGCCAGGGCACCGGCGGTGTGATCCAGACCGTCGTCGGCGGGCAGGCCGACTTCGGCCCGATCGACCTCACCGGCGGGCTGCTCCAGATGGGCAACGGCCAGGCGAAGGACTTCGTCGCGGTGGCCGCGATCCAGCAGCGCACGATGGCTGGCATCGCCACCGTCGAGGGCAAGAACATCGCCTCCCCGAAGGACCTGGAGGGCAAGAAGCTCGCCGACACCCCCGGGTCCGTGGTCCGCAACCTGTTCCCGACGTACGCCCGGCTCGCCGGCGTGGACGCCAGCAAGGTGACCTGGGTCAACGGCGAGGCGCAGACCCTGATCGGCACGCTGGCCTCCGGCTCGGTGGACGGCATCGGTCAGTTCGTCGTCGGTCAGCCGACGATCGAGGCGGTGGCCAAGAAGAAGGCCGTCATGCTGCCGTACAGCAACGTGATGCAGGACCTCTACGGCAACGTGCTGATCACCTCCGCCAAGATCGCCAAGGAGAAGCCCGAGATGGTGAAGCGGTTCACCGCGGCGCTGCTCAAGGGCCTGGAGTACAGCCTGGCGAACCCGAAGGAGGCCGCCGACCTGCTGAAGAAGAACGTCGACGCCACCGTGGTGGCGTCCGCCGCCGCCGAGCTGGAGCTGATGGCCGCGTACGTCCGCTCCGGCAACTCCGGCACCGCGATCGGCACGCTGGACAGTGGCCGGGTCGCGAAGAGCATCGCGATCCTGCAGGGCGCCGGCGCGCTCAAGCAGAACATCACCCCCGAGCAGATCATCGACTTCAGCCTCGCGCCGAAGGCCTGATCGTCCGGTCGCCACCAGGGGGTACGTTTCGCCGGTCTCCGGTGGGGCGTACCCCCGTCGCTCGTCGGCCCCCGGGGCCGTCGGATATCGAGGAGGACAAGATGACCGACGTCCGGTCAGCGGAGCCGGCGGCGGCGGTGGCCCCACCCACGGGCTCCGGCTCCAGGGCGGGACGGACGGGTCGGGGCGCCGGCCTGCGCGCCGGGGCCGGGGCGGCGCTGCTGCCCGCCGGCGGCCTCCTGGTCGCCCTGGCGGCGTGGTGGCTGGTCGCCTGGCTGGAGCTGATCCCGCCGGCCGCCCTGCCCCCGCCGGGGGGCGTGCTCGCGGCGTTCGTCGACAAGCCCGCCCGGATGCTGGAGCACACCTGGGCGACCCTGCTGGAGATCCTGATCGGCTTCGCCCTGTCGACGGCCGCCGGTGTCCTGATCGGACTCTCCCTGGCCAGCTCCCGAGCGGTGGAGCGGATGTTCACCCCGTTGCTGGTCGCCATCAACGCGGTGCCGAAGATCACGCTGGGCCCGCTGCTGGTCGTGGCGATGGGCTGGGGTCAGAAGCCGATCCTGACCATGGTGTTCCTGCTCTGCTTCTTTCCGATCGTGCTGTCCACCGCGACCGGACTGACCACGACGCCGGCCGACCTGGCCGAGCTGGTCCGTTCCTGGAACGCCTCCCGCTGGCAGGCGTTCCGCAAGGTGCGTTTCCCGGCCGCGCTGCCGCAGATCTTCGTGGGACTCAAGGTGGCCATGCCACTGGCGGCGATCGGTGCCGTGATCGGTGAGTTCCAGGCCGGTGAGGAGGGCCTGGGTTACGTCATCCTCCAGTACGCCGGCGTCGGCGACTACGCCACCGCCTGGGCGGCGATCCTGCTGGTGGCGCTGGTGAGCATCCTGCTCTACTCGACGCTGGTGCTCCTTGAGCGGATCGCCCTGCCCTGGGTGCGGGAGACCACCAGCCGCTGATTGGTGTGTGGCCCGCCGTGCCCGGCGGGCCACACCGTCCCACTAACCCGCCAGCCGCCACCGGCCGTTGCGCGCGACCAGGGTGGTGAGCGCCTGTGGCATCAGACCCGAGTGGTTGTCCGGAGTCATCCGGATCGGGCCGGAGAGGCCGTCCATCTGGGACGTCTCCAGCACGTCCCGGATGCCGACGCGGTTGACCTTCCCCTCGGCGCCACCGGCACGCAGCTCGGCATCCGCGATCAGCTGGACCGCGTCCGCGGCGAACGACGAGGACCCGTTGTACCCGCCGAAGCGTGCGGTGTAGTCCTGGAACCACTGCCGGCGAGCCGCCTTGGCGGGCGTGGTGGCGATCACGTCGTCGATCACCATCGTCTGGGTGAAGATCAGCGTGGCCCGCTCGGTGGCCCGGGCCGCCGAGCCGAGGAAGAGATCGCCGGCCGCACCCGCGTCGAAGAACAGCGAACCCCGGAAGGTCGCCTGCTGGGCGGCGGTGGCGGCCAGCGCCGCCTGCTCCGGCGGGGTCCAGACGACCAGCGCGTCCGGCTTGCTCAGGGCGAGTCGTCGGACCTGCTGCCCGACCTCGGTGTCGGTGGTCTTCACCGACTCCTCGCGGGGCAACTTGATGCTGGCCTTGTCCAGTTCGCGGCGGAGCGCCGCCGCGCCCTCCCTGCCATAGTCGTCATCGCTGTGCAGCAGGCCCACCTTGCGGATGTTCCTGCGACGCAGTTCGGTGGTGAGCGCAGCCGCGCTGTCCGCGGCGTTCGGGCCGAGCTTGAACACGTAGCGCCGTTCCGCGACCGGGTTCGCGATCGCACCGGAAGCGGCGAGCGCAATGGTCGGAATCCGCTTCTCGTTGATGCTCCCGACCGCGCCGACCGCGCATTCGTTGCAACCACCCATGACGATGGCGCTGACCCGGGAATCGCTGCTGAAGTCGGCGATGTTGCGCAGTGACTCGGCCGCGTCGGAACGGTTGTCCTTCACGTCGAGTTTAATCTTCCGGCCGTTCAGTGCTCCGGAGGAGTTCAACTGGTCCCTCTTGAGTTCCAGCGCGCGCTGGTATGCCCGCCCGAGGGGGGCGGCGGCGCCGGAGAGTTCGAGGTCGGCGGCGATCACGATCGGACTCGTGTCCTGCTCCGCCCCGCCGAACTGGCAGCCGGTGAGCGTGGTGGCCACTACGGCCGATGCGAGCGCCGCGATGGTCGCGGAGCGGATGGGGCTCAACTCAGTCCTCCAGGTGCGGGCGCGGGCGCTGCCCGGTCACCGCCGCTAATCCGTCCTCAGTGGAGGACGGGATCTCCTCTGCCGTACGGTGTGCGCGAAGCCTGCAAAACCTTGCCAATGGCTGGCGCTGTGGTCAAGCGCGGACCCCCGGCGCATTTTCGGGACGGCCATCCCACATGCTGGGGTAACGCAATGTTTGCAAAAGCTCACTTTGCATACACGCGTGACCACTCTGGAGTTACATGCCCTGATCAGGGGCTTGCGGAAATGAAGGTATCAGTTGACCGGAACACGGGATGCGTGCCGTCCGACCGTTTCCTACCTCACTGCGGCTTCCCAAACAGGATCTTCTCTGATGAAATCGCGGCCGTGCCGCGCGTGGTCCCCTCCGCTCTCGGCACGGTTTGGCGGGTCAGGTGGGGAAGAAACGACGGAGGCGATGTCGTGAGCACCGGACCGACGACCCTGCCCGCGCACGGTGACAGTGCTCGGCGTACACGTCGAGGACTGCCGAGACTCCGCGACGCCCGGATCCGGTCCAAGCTGGCGCTGATCCTGGTCGTCCCGGTGGCGGCGGTGATCGCACTCGCGACGGTCCGACTGATCTCGGTGGGCGAGGGAGCCTTCGACGCCACCAGGGCGCGATCGCTCACCGCGCTCTCGATCGACGTCAGCGCGTTGACGCAGGACCTCCATTCCGAGCGGATGGTGGCGGCGGCCTACCTTGCCAATCCGCAGCAGCCGGCCGACGCGTACAACCTGCGGGTCCGTCAGACGCAGCAGCGGGTGGACGCGTACCGCGCCGAGCGGGGCCGCATCGGCGAGGTGCCGGCGGCGCTGCGGGACCGGCTGGCGGCCATCGACGACCACCTGGCCACCCTGGACGGCACCCGCCAGAAGGTGCTCGACCGCCGGCAGATGGCGGTCGCCGAGGCGGTGCTGCGCTACGGCGTCATCCTCACCGACCTGGTCTCCTACGGCGACGGGCTGGCCCAGCTGCCCGGCGACGAGAGCCTGTCGGACAGCCGCCGGGCGGTCGCCGCGTTCGCCCGGGCGAAGGCCGCCGTCGCCGAGGAGGAGGCGGTCGCCTTCACCGCGCTGTCCGCCGGCCAGCTCGACTCGGAGCAGTTCTCCTCCTTCGTGGCGACGCTGACCAGCCAGCAGGAGGCGCTGGTCTCCTTCTCGCTCGCCGCCGACCCGACCCAGCGGGCCCTGGTCGACAGCACCGTCTCCGGTGACGCCGTCGGCCTGGCCGACCGGGTGGCCACCGACATCACCCGCGCGGTCGGGCAGCGCCCGCTGGTCACCGCGCAGGACGCCATCGCCGCCATCGGCGCGGTCAACGACCTGATGCGGTGGGCCGAGAGTCAGCTGCAGAACCGGCTGCTGGAGCAGGCCGACCAGGCGCGCGCGGACGTCGTCCGGCAGGCCGTGGTCGAGTCGGTGCTGGTGCTGCTGACCCTGATCATCGCCGTCTCGCTGGCCGTGGTGCTGGCCCGCTCGCTCAACCACTCGCTGCGCCGACTGCGCGAGGGCGCCCTCTCGGTGGCCAACCACGACCTGCCCGACGCCGTGCAGCGGCTGCAGAACATGGGCAGCGTGGGCGACGGCGGGGTGGACGAGATCGTCCGGCAGGTTCGGGACCCGATCCAGCTCAACAGCCGCGACGAGGTCGGCCAGGTGGCGTTGGCCTTCAACGTCGTACACCGGGAGGCGGTACGCGTCGCGGCCGAGCAGGCCGCGTTGCGTACGAGCGTCTCGGCGATGTTCCTCAACCTGGCCCGCCGTAGTCAGACCCTGGTCGACCGGATGATCGGCGAGCTGGACGCGATCGAGCGCGGCGAGGAGGACCCGAAGCGGCTGGCTCAGCTCTTCGAGCTGGACCACCTGGCCACCCGAATGCGCCGCAACGACGAGAACCTGCTGGTCCTGGCCGGCGCCGACTCCGCCGCACCGCGTCACGACGACGCGCTGGTGGTGGACGTGCTGCGGGCCGCCCAGTCCGAGGTGGAGCTCTACAACCGCATCGAGTTCGGCACGGTGGACACCGACATCTCGGTGGCCGCGCACGCGGTCAACGACGTGGTACGGCTCGTCGCCGAGCTGCTCGACAACGCCACCCGGTTCTCGCCGCCGAACACGATCGTGGTCGCCGACGGCCGCCGGATCCGCGACTACGTGCTGATCCAGATCGAGGACCGCGGGCTCGGCCTCAGCGATGAGCAGCTCGACTCGCTCAACCGGCGGCTCGCTGCGCCGCCCAGCGTGGACGTCGCCGCGTTCCGCCTGATGGGTCTCGCCGTGGTGAGCCGGCTCGCCTCCCGCTACGGCGTCCGGGTCGAGTTGCGTCGCAACGTGGAAGGCGGCACCGTCGCCCAGGTGACCCTGCCCGCCGCCACCGTGGTGCTGCCCAGCAACCGGGGCCGCGAGCAGGTCCTCACCCGGCCGCGCCAGCCGATGGCGGTCGAGCAGGCGCCGCTCACCCCGGCCGGCCACGCCGAGCCGTTCGCGGGTGCCGCCACCTCGGCGGCGACGCTGCCCGACCAGTGGCGGACCAGCACACCGGCACCGGCCGCGTGGCAGTCCCCACTGGACGCCCGGGACACCACCTCGGCCGTGCAGGCCGGAGGCTTGACCGGCGCACGTTCGCCGGCGCCGTCCGCCCCGGCGCCGTCCGCCCCGGTTGCGCCGGCACGGCCGACGTACGGCAATGGCGGTGCGTCGGTGGGCAGCCCGACCGTGGCCTACCCGACCGTCGACCCGCTGCCCCACCGCGATTCGTCGACGGACGCCCCCGACGGCCGGAGCGCTCAGGTGCTGCCCGTCGGGCCGGTCGCCGGCCTCGGTTCGGTCCCGCCGCCGCCGCCGCCGCCGCCGCCGGCGCCGGCCACGCCGGTCACCAGCAGGCCCGAGTTCCCCGCCGAGGCTCCGATCTTCCGGGAGATGGAGGCGGTCTGGTTCCGGTCGCACGGCGACGACGCCACCGCGATCTTCACCCGGCCGCAGTTCGACTCGCCGCCTCCGGCGGCCAGCGCAGGTTCGGCCGACACCGGCCTGCGCCGCGGCAACACCGGCACCTCGGCCACCGCATCCGTGCCGGCACCGGCACCGGCCCGACCGCCGCTGCCCACCCGTACCCCGGGAAGTTCCAGCTCCGATGGCATCGGAACGTCGGGCACCGGCGGCACCGGCGGGTTCGGTGCGGCGACGCCGACCCCGCCGCCGTACAGCCCGTCGCCGGCGGCCCGGACGGCGCCGGCCGCGCCCGCCGCACCGAGCGCGCCCAGCGCGCCGCCGGTGGACCCGGGAGCATGGCGGACGGCTGCCGACGAGGGCTGGTCCCGGGCCAGCCGGGCGGCCGAGCCGGCCGCCGCCGGTACGACCCGCTCGGGCCTGCCCAAGCGGACGCCACAGGCGCAGCTCGTGCCGGGTGGTATCGAACCGAAGGGTGGCCGGGACCGTAGCCGGCGCACCCCCGATGAAGTACGCGGCCTGTTGTCGGCCTACCACCGCGGCGTGCAGCGCGGCCGGTCGGCCGGGACGGACCTGAACAGCACCTCGACCAAGGAGAGCCGATGAACAGGCCAGCTGCCATGCAGGACATGGGTTGGCTGCTCACCAACTTCGCCGACAGCGTGGCGGGTATCGCCCACGTGGTGGCGGTGTCCGCCGACGGGCTGCTGCTCGCCTCCTCCCGGGATCTGCCCGGGGACCGGGCGGACCAGCTCGCCGCGATCACCTCTGGCGTGGTGAGCCTGACCGAGGGCGCGGCCCGGATGTTCAGCGCGGGCGGGGTGTTGCAGACCGTCATCGAGATGGACAGCGGCTACCTCTTCCTCATGTCGATCAGCGACGGCTCGTCGATGGCTGTGCTGGCCGCGCGCAGCTGCGACGTGGGTCAGGTGGGCTACGAGATGGCGCTGTTGGTCGAGCGGGTGGGTGCCGCGCTGGTGCCGCTGCCGCGCGACGCGGTGCGCTCGTAGCAAGCAGACACGGCGCGTCAACCGCGCGCCGGACCTGGGACGGGAGGCGGCGTGTACCGGCTCCGCAGGGGACGAGGAGGTGATCGGGGATGGACAAGCGACGCGCTGACCCGCGCGGCGCTCTGGTGCGTCCGTACGCGGTCACCCGTGGTCGTACCGAGCCCCGGCAGGACATCGCCCTCGAGGCCGTCCTCACGTCCTCTCCCACCCAGGTCGCCGAGTCCCGCTTCGCCGGGCACGACAAGCACCGAATCGCCACGGTCTGCGAGGGCCGTGCACAGTCGCTGGCGGAGATCGCCGCGTACACCCGGATGCCGCTCGGCGTCGCCCGGGTACTGGTCGCCGACATGGTGGCCGAGAGCCTGCTGACGTTACACACTGCTGCTCCCGCCGAGGGGTTCGAGGAGCGGATGGAACTGCTTGGAAGGGTGCTAAGTGGACTTCGCAGGCTATGACCCCGCTGGGGGGCGGCAGAGCCGCGGAATCGTCTCGGCGAAGATCGTCGTCGCGGGCGGCTTTGGCGTCGGCAAGACGACCCTGGTCGGGTCGATCTCCGAGATCACACCGCTGACGACGGAGGCGGTGATGACCGCGGCCGGCGTCGGCATCGACGACCCGTCGAAGGTGCCGGGCAAGGAGACCACCACGGTCGCCATGGACTTCGGCCGTATCACCATGGCCCAGGACCTGATCCTGTACCTCTTCGGCACACCCGGCCAGACCCGGTTCTGGTTCATGTGGGACGAGATCATCCGGGGTGCGGTGGGTGCCGCCGTACTGGTGGACACCCGCCGGATCACCGACGCGTTCGCCCCGCTGGACTACTTCGAGAACCGCAACCTGCCGTACGTGGTGGCGCTGAACCGGTTCGACGGCGCTCCCCAGTACGAGCTGGAGGAGGTTCGCGAGGCCCTGGCCATCTCGCCGCAGGTGCCGCTCGTGATGACCGACGCCCGGCATCGGGAATCGGTCAAGCAGGTGCTGGTGACGGTGGTCGAGCACGCCATGCTCCGGCTCCAGGCCGAGCACGGTCGGGGCTTCCCCACGCCGGTCGGCTGAGCTGGCGCGGCCGGTCGGCACACGCCGGCCGGCCGCGGCCGTCAGTCGACCCGGAGCCGGTAGCCGCGCTTGACCACGGTCTGCACCACGCGGGGAGCGCGCAGGCCGGCCCGGAGTCGGGCCACCGCCATCTCCACCGCGTGCTCGTCCGCGCCCCGGGGCAGGGTCCGCAGCAGGACGGTACGGGACAGCACCCGGCCGGGTGCCTGGGCCAGCGCCCGCAGCACCGCCATCGGGGCGGGCGCAAGAGGGCGTAGCTCGCCGTCGATCACCGCGGCGTGCCCGCGCAGGGTGAGCAGGTGCCCGCCGGCCTTGAACGTCGTCGTCCGCCGGGGTAGCTCGTCGACGATGGTCCGCACCAGCGCGCCCAACCGGGCGCGACTGGGCGCGGCGACCGGCACCCCGCGTCGCAGCAGCGGCTCGGCGGTGACCGCGCCGACGCAGCTCGCCAGCACGTCACCGCGGAATGCGGACAGCACCGCGTCGGTACGGTCGCCGGCAGCGACCAGCAGCGCATCGACCGCCGGTGCCGAGGTGAACGTCACCGCGTCCACCAGCCGTCCGGCGATCAGGTCGACCAGCCGGTGCAGCGGCGCCGGATCGGTGGGCGGGGCCCAGCGGTAGACCGGCACCTCGATCACCGTGGCGCCGGCCGCCTCCAGCGCGAGCGTGCACTCCGGTTGGCGCTCGCCGTGCAGCTGCATGGCGATCACCTGCCCGGCCACTCCACGGCGGCGCAGGTGGTCGACCACCTCGTCGCAGCTCTCCGAGATCGGCGACCACTGGTCGTGCAGCCCGGCGGCCCGGATCGCGCCGCGTGCCTTGGGGCCCCGGGCCACCACGTACGAGCCGGCCAGCACCGAGCGCAGCGGCTCGGCCAGACCCCAACCCTCGGCGGCCTCCAGCCACCCGCGCATGCCGATGCCGGTGTTGGCCATCAGGATGTCCGGTGGCCGGTTCAGACAGGCGCGGGTCGCCTCGCGCAGCTCGGTGTCGTCGGACAGGGGCACGATCCGCAGTGCCGGGGCGAGCACGACCCGGGCTCCCCGCCGTTCGAGCAGGGCGGCCAACTCGTCGCGCCGCCGGTCGGCGGTCACCCCGATGGTGAAGCCGGCCAGTTCCTCCCGCATCAGCCCTCCCGGTGCAGCAGGACGCCGCACTGGAACGCGCGGTACGGGCAGTGCGCCGCCGTCTTCCGGGGCGACCGCCCCGGTCGAGTCGCCGACCGTGCACCGTCTGTCATGTCGGGAAAGCGTGCCGCTGGGCGGTTTCCGGCCCGGGTCCCGTCTGTTTCGGTCCTGTCAAGTGCGCCTCACAGCGGGTCGAGCCCCGGGTCCGGCCCAACGGTGACGCCGGTCGACCTGCCGTACGTCCGTCGGCACGCTGGGCGTTCGTGTCCCAGCGTGCGGTCGGCGGTATCGCTACCGTCGCTCTCCTGCTTAGGATATGGGACAACAATCTCATTACATGGGAGGCCCAATGAGTGTGGCGGACGCCTTCGACGCGGTGGCCGGCAGCTACGACGAGGCCCGCCGACGGCTGGTGCCCTGCTTCGACGCCTTCTACGGCGCCGCCGTGCAGGTAGCCGCGCCGCCGCTGCGCGCCGCACTGGCTGCCGGGCGTACCCCGGAGGTGCTGGATCTGGGCGCCGGCACCGGCCTGCTCTCGCTGCTGCTCGCCGCCGTGGTGCCGCAGGCCCGGCTGACCCTGGTGGACGCCGCGCCGGGGATGCTCGCCCGCGCCGCCGACCACCTGCGCGCCCGGTCCGTGCCGCACCGTACGGTCCGTGCCGATCTGGCCGACCCGCTGCCCGCTGGCCGCTACGACGCGGTGGTGAGCGCGCTGGCGATCCACCACCTGGACGACGCCGGCAAGCGGGCGCTCTACCGGCGAGCCGCCGCCGCGCTGGCACCCGGCGGTGTGTTCGTCAACGCCGAGCAGGTGGCCGGCCCGACCCCGGCCCTCGACCGACGCTACGACGAGGTGTGGACCACGCGGATCACCGAGCTGGGCTCGGACCCCGAGGAGATCGCCGCCGCGCGGGAGCGGATGCGGTACGACCGGCCGGCGACCGTCGCCGACCAGTGCCGGTGGCTCGTCGAGGCCGGCCTGGTCGACGTCGACTGCTTCTTCAAGGAGTGGCGCTTCGCGGTGTTCGGCGGCCGGCTGGCCGGGCCGGACGGCGGCGGGCGCACGCCTCGGTGACGGTGACCGCCACGTGGCGGAATGTACGTTTCGACGCCGGTGGGGGAGCGGCGAGCGCGCGGATGACTGGCGGTCATACCGATGGGTAGTCTCAGCGGCATGACTGCCAAGGTGACCCTTTCGTTCACGGACGAGACGATCGAGGAGGCCCGGCGGTTCGCCAAGCGCGAAGGGCTGTCGCTCTCCGCGTGGATGGACCAGGCCGCCAAGGAGAAGGCGCTGCGCGAGGTGTTCACCGCGCACGCCGCCGCCGTCGGTCGCGCCGGCCTGGATCTGGAGTCCGCCGCCCTCGCCGACGCCCGCGAGGTGGGCATGGTCGACGACCTGCTCTTCCGCGGACGGCCGCGTGCTGCGTAGGGGTGAGGTCTGGCGCATCGAGGGCGCTCGGGAACGCCTCGGCCTGGTGATCAGCTCGGACGTCTACAACTCCACCGACGTACCCATCGTGATCGTGGTGGAGGTGGTCGAGGAGTCCCTGCTGCGGGACTCCCCGCTCGCCGTGTCGATGGGCCGGTACGTGGTGATGCCCGATCGGCTCTCCTCGCCGATGAAGAAGTGGTTCACCGACTGTGTGGATGTCGCCGACACCGATACGATGCTCCGGGTCGGTCGCGCGCTGCGCATTCTTCAGCAGCTCTGACCGACGACGGTTGATCGCGGGTCCCGTACCCCCGCTTTGACCTGCCGATGGGGCGCCGGGTATCGTTGCCTGCTGTTGTGCGACATCCAGAGGCGTGCCCCATCAGGTACGCTTGGTCGTTCGTGCGCGCTGGTCCGGCCTGCAAGATCTGGTCACCTCGGCGCGCGACCCCAGACCGACGACGAGACAAGGTAGACCTGTGCGTACGTACAGCCCGAAGCCGGGTGAGATCGAGCGTCAGTGGCACGTCATCGACGCCTCTGATGTCGTGCTGGGCCGCCTGGCCACCCACGCCGCCACGTTGCTGCGTGGTAAGCACAAGCCGACTTTCGCGCCGCACGTCGACACGGGCGACTTTGTCGTCATCGTGAACGCGGGCAAGGTTGCGCTGACCGGCAACAAGCGCCAGACCAAGGTTGCTTACCGCCACTCCGGTTACCCGGGTGGTCTGAAGCAGGTCGGCTACGACGAGCTGCTGACCAAGCGCCCCGAGCGGGCCATCGAGCTGGCTGTGAAGGGGATGCTCCCGCACAACAAGCTCGGCCGTCAGCTGATCAAGAAGCTGAAGGTCTACGCCGGTGCCGAGCACCCGCACCTCGCGCAGCAGCCGGTGCCGTTCGAGATCAAGCAGATCGCGCAGTGAGCGCGGGCGAAGGAAGCAGCATGACCGACATCACCACCGAGACCGAGGTTGCCCCCGAGGCCACCGAGGCGCCGGCGCCCGTCGCCCGCGCGCCGCGTGGTGACCGCCCGATCCAGACCGTGGGTCGGCGCAAGGAGGCCATCGTCCGGGTCCGCATCGTTCCGGGCACCGGCAAGATCACCTGCAACGGCCGCGACCTCGAGGCCTACTTCCCGAGCAAGGTGCACCAGCAGCTGATCAAGGACCCGCTGGTCACCGCCGAGAAGCCCGAGGCGTTCGACGTCATCGCCAACCTGCGTGGCGGCGGCACCACCGGCCAGGCCGGTGCGCTGCGGCTGGCCATCGCCCGTGCGCTGATCGTCAACGAGCCGGACGACCGTCCGGCCCTCAAGAAGGCCGGCTTCCTCACCCGGGACGCCCGGGTCAAGGAGAGCAAGAAGTACGGCCTCAAGAAGGCCCGTAAGGCTCCCCAGTACTCGAAGCGCTGATCTTCACCAGCGCGTTGTACTTCTGACGGACGGCCGGTCCGCCTCCCCTCGACCGGGGAGGTGGGCCGGCCGTTCCGCTTTCTCCTCATCGGTAGTGCTCATCGGAGGTTGGCGGGTATGGGTCGGTTGTTCGGCACGGACGGCGTACGCGGGCGGGCGAACGCGGATCTCACCCCCGAATTGGCGCTCGCGCTCGCCGTGGCCGCCGCGCACACTCTCGCCGAGACGGACCGCAGCCATCCGCCGCTCGCCGTGGTCGGCCGGGACACCCGTGCCAGCGGCGAGATGCTGGAGGCCGCCGTGGTGGCCGGGCTGACCAGTGCCGGGGCCAACGTGGTGCGGGTCGGCGTGCTGCCCACCCCGGCGGTGGCGTTCCTCACCGCCGAGGCGAAGGCCGACCTCGGGGTCGTGCTCTCCGCGTCGCACAACCCGATGCCGGACAACGGGATCAAGCTCTTCGCCGCCGGTGGGCACAAGCTCCCCGACGAGATCGAGATGCAGATCGAGGCCGCCGTCGAGGCGAACGCCACCACCGCCTGGGAGCGCCCGATCGGCGCCGGCATCGGCCGGGTCCACGACCTGCTCGACGGTGCCGACCACTACGTCCAGCACCTGGTCGGTGCCCTGCCGCACCGGCTCGACGGGATCAAGGTCGTGGTCGACTGCGCCAACGGCGCAGCCGCCGAGGTCGGCCCGGTCGCCTACCGGGAGGCCGGCGCGGAGGTCATCGCGATCCACGCCGAGCCGGACGGCCTGAACATCAACGACGACTGCGGTTCCAATCACATCGAGGCGCTGCGCGCCGCCGTTGTCGAGCACGGCGCCCACCTGGGCATCGCCCACGACGGCGACGCCGACCGCATCGTGGCGGTCACCGCCGAGGGCGACGAGGTCGACGGCGACCAGGTGATGGCGATCCTCGCGCTGGCCATGCGGGATGCCGGCACGCTCACCAAGGACACCCTGGTGGCCACCGTGATGAGCAACCTCGGTCTGCGGCTGGCCATGTCCGCGCAGGGCATCCGGCTCATCGAGACCAAGGTCGGCGACCGGTACGTGCTGGAGGAGCTGCGCGCCTCCGGGCTGGCGCTCGGCGGCGAGCAGAGCGGCCACATCGTCATGCCCGCGCACGCCACCACCGGCGACGGGGTACTCACCGGCCTGCACCTGATGGCCCGGATGGCGGCCACCGGCCGGTCCCTGGCCGACCTGGCCTCGGTGGTCACCAAGCTGCCGCAGGTGCTGATCAACGTGCCGGTCGGCGACCGTACCGTCGGTGCCGCCGCCCCGGCCGTACGCGCCGAGGTCGAGCGGGCCGAGGCCGAGCTGGGCGAGACCGGCCGCGTGCTGCTGCGCCCGTCGGGTACCGAGCCGCTGGTCCGGGTGATGGTCGAGGCGGCCACCGAGCAGACCGCCCGCGAGGTCGCCGAGCGCATCGCCGAGCTGGTCCGCACCGCCAGCCCCACCAAACCCTAACCCCGCCCCACGCCCGCGCCCCGCGCCCGCGCCCCGCGCCCGTGCGCCCCGTCGATCTAGGGCAAATCGTCGTCAGTGGATCTCAAATCGCGACGATTTTCCCTAGATCGGCGCGGGGATCCGGGGTCGGCGCGGGTGTTCCGGCGAGGCGGCGCAGCCGGGTGACCGCCTCGGTCAGCACCTCGGGGCGCTTGCAGAAGGCGAACCGGACCAGCCGGCGACCGGCCTCGGCGTCGTCGTAGAAGACCTGGGTCGGCACCGCCACCACACCGCAGCGCTCCGGCAGCGAGCGGCAGAACTCCACGCCGTCGCGGCCGCCGAGGGCGGTGACGTCGGCGGTGACGAAGTACGTCCCCTCCGGCACCAGCACCTCGAACCCCGCGTCGGTGAGGCCGCTGACGAGCTGGTCACGTTGCCGTTGGAGCCCGTCCCGGAAACCGGCGTAGTAGTCGTCCGGGAGGGCCAGCGCCACGGCGACCGCCGGTTGCAGCGGGGCGGCGTTGACGAAGGTGAGGAACTGCTTCACCCGCAGCACCGCCGAGACCAGCGCCGCCGGGCCACTCACCCAGCCGACCTTCCAGCCGGTGCAGGAGAACGTCTTGCCGGCCGACGAGATGCGCAGCGTCCGCTCCCACATCCCGGGCAGGGTGGCCAGCGGTACGTGCGGGCTGCCCGCGTCGGTGAAGACCAGGTGTTCGTACACCTCGTCGGTGACCGCGTACGCGCCGTGCTCCTGGCACAGCTCGGCGATCAGCGTCAGCTCGGCGGGGGTGAATACCTTGCCGGTCGGGTTGTGCGGTGAGTTGAGCAGCACCAGCCGGGTACGCGGCCCGAACGCCGCCCGCAGCGCGGCGGGGTCGAAGGCGTACCGGCCGTCCGCGGCGGGGCGCAGGGTTACCGGCCGCCGGACCGCACCGGCCAGGGCGATCGAGGCGGCGTACGAGTCGTAGTACGGCTCGAAGCAGATCACCTCGTCGCCCGGCTCGCAGAGGCCGAGGATGCTGGCGGCGACCGCCTCGGTGGCACCCGCGGTGATCACGATCTCGCCGTCCGGGTCGTACGCGAGGTCGTGGAACCGGCGCTGGTGAGCCGCGACCGCCGCGCGCAGGGCGGGTGTCCCCGGCCCGGGCGGGTATTGGTTCTGCCCGCCGCGCAGCGCCTCGGCGGCGGCGGCCAGCATCTCCGGCGGACCGTCGGTGTCCGGGAAGCCCTGGCCGAGGTTGACCGCGCCGGTCCGGATGGCGAGCGCGGACATCTCGGCGAAGATCGTCGTGCCGAACGGCCGCATCCGGGCCACCAGCGGATCGGCATCGGTGCTCGTCGTCACCTGCGTCAGCCTACGGCCACTCCCGGCCGAACCCCAGCCTCAGGTGACCTCGCAGGTGGTCATCCAGTAGCCCCGGCTCTTGTCGATCGACGGCCTGCCGGTGCCGGTGACCGTGATGGCGCAGTCGAGGGGACCGGTGTATTCGAGTTCCGGCCAGGTGGCTTCCACCATGACCCGACTCTTGCCGTTGGTCCGGATGGTGGTGCGCCACGGCAGTGTCGCGTTGTCGACGTGCATGAGGTCGCTCTCGGCGTCGTAGTACGCGATGTCCGCCTGGCCCTGCCCGGTGACCTCGTACACCACCGTGACCGGAGCCGGCCCCGAGGTTGGGCGGGTGATCGGCTTCTTGCTGGGCGTGGGCAAGGACGAGGGTGTCGGTGCGGCGGACTCGATGCTGGGCCCGGGCCAGCCTCCGTCGTCGCCCTGGGGGTCGTCCTCGTACGGCTCCATGGGGCTCGTCTCCGAGGTAAACCAGGCGAACAGGAGAGGTGCCCCGCAGAGGCCGCCGCAGAGCAGGAGGGTGAGCACCGCGACGACCGCCACGACGATGCCGACCACCTTGCCGGTGGACGGGCCGCCACCCACCGGCGGATTTCCGGGGACGACGTAGGGCGGGGGATAGCCAGGCGGCGACCAGCCGGTGGGGTGCGGGCCCGCTGCGGCCGGCGGGGACGTCATCCACGGGGGCGGTGGTGCCCACGCCTGGCCCGGGGCCAGCGGCTCGGGTGTCGGCAGGGGGTCGGGCGGGGCCCAGGAGTACGCCGCCGTCGGGTCCGACGATGCCGGGCTCGGTGCCGTCGGATCGGGCGACGAGGCCCCGCCGGAGGAAGGCTCCGGGGACGGCGACGGCGACGGGGACTGCGACTGCGACGGCGACTGCGACGGCGACTGCGACGGGTCGGGCGGGGAAACGTCGGACATGGCTGCTCCGGACGGGAGAGATGGGACGGGGCCGTGCAGCGGGACCTGCCGCTTCCGCCGAGAGAGTCCCGTACCCGGGGGCCACCCGCAACCCCATCCCCGACGGCTGCCCATCCGGGCCTGGACGAATGTCCCGTTGCCGCCCCCCAAACCACCGATCGCTCAAATTCAGTGATTGTTTAGCCGACTTTCGAGCACCCTTGATGAGCGAAACTAGGTTAAGCTGCGGCCATGTGTGGAATCGTGGGATACGCGGGCGCGCGCCCTGCACTCGGCATCGTGCTCGACGGGTTGCGTCGGCTGGAATACCGCGGCTACGACTCGGCGGGCGTGGCGATCGTCTGCGACGACCAGCTGCTGACCGAGAAGAAGGCCGGCAAGCTGGCCAACCTGGAGAAGGTGCTCTCCGAGCGCGCCGCCGAGGACCCGGCCTCCTGCGCGGCCAGTCCGATCGGTATCGGTGACGGCACCACCGGCATCGGGCACACCCGCTGGGCCACCCACGGCGGCCCGACCGACCGCAACGCCCATCCGCACCTCGCCCCCGACGGCCGGGTCGCGGTGATCCACAACGGCATCATCGAGAACTTCGCCAAGCTCCGCGCCGAACTGGAGGCCGACGGCGTCCAGTTCACCAGTGACACCGACACCGAGTGCGCCGCACATCTGCTCTCCGCCGCGCTGGCCGACCTGCGCGCCGCCGGTCAGCCGGACGGCCCCCAGCTGCTCGCCGCCGGAATGCGCGTGGTCTGCCAGCGGCTCGAAGGTGCCTTCACCCTGCTCGCCGTCGACGCCTCGGTGCCCGGTGCGGTGGTCGGTGCCCGGCGCAACTCACCGCTGGTGGTCGGCCGGGGCGACGGGGAGAACTACCTGGCCAGTGACGTTGCCGCGTTCATCGAGCACACCCGGGAAGCGGTCGAGCTGGGCCAGGACCAGATCGTCCTGATCACCGGTGACAGCATCGAGATCACCGACTTCGAGGGTCAGCCCGCCAGCGGCAAGGACTTCCACATCGACTGGGACGCCTCGGCCGCGGAGAAGGGCGGCTACGACTGGTTCATGCTCAAGGAGATCGAGGAGCAGCCGCAGGCCATCGCCGACACGCTGCTCGGCCGGCTCACCGAGACCGGTGAGATCGCCCTCGACGAGGTTCGCCTCAGTGACCAGGATCTGCGCGACGTCGACAAGATCTTCATCGTGGCCTGCGGCACGGCGTACCACTCCGGCATGGTCGCCAAGTACGCCATCGAGCACTGGACCCGGATCCCCTGCGAGGTGGAGCTGGCCAGCGAGTTCCGCTACCGCGACCCGGTGCTCGACCGGTCCACGCTGATCGTGGTGATCTCGCAGTCCGGCGAGACCATGGACACCCTGATGGCACTGCGCCACGCCAAGGAGCAGAAGGCCCGGGTGCTGGCGATCTGCAACACCAACGGCTCGACCATCCCGCGCGAGTCCGACGCCGTGCTCTACACCCACGGCGGGCCGGAGATCGCCGTCGCCTCCACCAAGGCGTTCCTCACCCAGCTCGTCGCCTGCTACCTGATCGGCCTGCACCTCGCCCAGGTGCGCGGGATCAAGTTCGCCGACGAGGTGGGCGCGGTGGTGGCGCAGCTCCAGGAGATGCCGGGCAAGCTGCGCGAGCTGCTGGACCGGATCGAGCCCGTCCGCCAGCTGGCCCGGGAGCTGAAGTCCGAGCCGACCGTGCTGTTCATCGGCCGGCACGTCGGCTACCCGGTGGCCCTGGAGGGCGCGCTCAAGCTCAAGGAACTGGCGTACATGCACGCCGAGGGCTTCGCCGCCGGCGAGCTGAAGCACGGCCCGATCGCCCTGATCGACCAGGGCACCCCGGTGATCTGCGTGGTGCCCTCCCCGGTCGGCCGGGGCATGCTGCACGACAAGGTCGTCTCCAACATCCAGGAGGTACGGGCGCGCGGTGCCCGCACCATCGTGATCGCCGAGGAGGGCGACGAGGCCGTCGTCCGGTACGCCGACCACCTGATCTATGTGCCGCGTACGCCGACCCTGCTGGCCCCGCTGGTCACCACGGTGCCGCTCCAGGTGCTCGCGGCCGAGATCGCCGCCGCCCGGGGGCACGACGTGGACCAGCCCCGCAACCTGGCCAAGTCGGTCACCGTCGAGTAGTCGACGCCGGCATCCGAGGCCCCGGTCACCGCACCCGCGGTGGCCGGGGTCTCGTTGTCGACCCGGCCTGTCACCGGCCCAGCACGACACGGGCCATCTCGTCGAGCGCCGGGTTGCCCTGGTTCCAGTAGCCCGAATGGCCGCCTCGACCGCTGGCGAAGACGCGGCCGCCGAAGCCGGCATCGGCCGGATCGTGACCGAACCACAGCTCGTGCCCCGTCCGGTCGGGCCAGCCCAGCACGGCGGCGAGCGGCGCCGCGTTGAGCAGGGCCGGCCGACCCAGCTCGCCAACGGGGCGGGCCAGCTGGATCACGTCGTCCGGTGCGCGGCTGGCCCAGACCTGACCGGGCGGCACGCCCAACTCACCGGCGTGCGCCGCGCCGACCCCGGGCGACCCGACGAAGACCAGCGCGTCGGCGGCCAGCCCGTGCTCCCGGGCGGCCATGCCCACCACCAGCGATCCGTAGCTGTGCCCGAGCACGGTCTGCCGGGCCGGCGGCCCCTCGTGGCTGGCCCGCAGCCCCTCCTGGAAGCGGTGCAACGCCGGGCCGGCGTCCCGGGCCTGGCTGGCCGAGGCCGCCTCCGGCAGTAGGAGATCCGGTGCGTCGTAGTCCAGCCAGAGCACCGCCGCGCTGCGTTCACCCGGGGCCAGGGCCGCGCACCGGTCCAGCACCCGCGCCGCCCGGCCCAGCTCACCAGGGGCGTCGTCCAGGCCGGCGGTCGTCCCCGGCACGTGGGTCAGTACCCGATCGGCGTGGTCCGGGTCGCCGAGGGCCACCACCACCCGGCCCTCGCCGGCCGGATCAAGCCCGAGCAGGTACGCCCGTGGGCCCCTGGCTGTCGCCAGCCGCTCGGTGAGCCCGTCCAGGCCGGCCAGCCGCGCCGCCACCCCGTGCAGCCGGGCCGACGCGACCGGACCCGGCGGCACCCGGGCCAGTAACCGCCGTCGCTCCGCCAGCAACTCCTCGCGCCGGGCACCCAGCCGCAGACGGTTGGCCTGGTCGCGGGCGGCCACCGGAACCCCGTCCAGACGGCCGACCAGGGTCGGCTCGTGGCCGACCAGCCACCGTCGTTGCGCCGGGGTCAACCCGTGCCACCAGGCGCGGACCAGCGCCGGCGCGGCACCCGGAGCCGGTCGGCCGGACGGCGGCGGGGACGCCCAGCCGGAGCCGGCGGCCCGAGCCAGCTCGTCCAACCGGTCGGCGGCCGTCCGGTCCGCCGCACCGGCCCGGTCGAGCGCGTCTCGCAGTGCCGCCGCCACCCGGGCCGCCGCGGGGCCGGCCCGCTCGGTCGGCCGGCCGCGGGCCGGATCGGCGTGCACGCCGCCCGACCGGTCGACCACCAGGCCGGCCGCGTCGGCCAGGGCGACCGCCTCGGCGAGCCGTGCCTTGGCCACCGCCAGCCGGCCGGCGAGCTCGGCCAGCACCTGATCGGCCTCGATCAGCGCGGGTGCGACCGAACCCAGCTCGTCGCGTAGGCCCGCGAGCCGGGTGTCCGCAGCCACCGCGGCCCCACCCGACCAGTCGGCCCGTAGGCGCCCGCCGGCCCCGGCCAACCCGTCGGCCCGCCGGTCGACGAGACCGGTCAGCCCGGCCCAGGCCGCCCCGGCGGCCCGCCAGCCGCCCGGATCCGCGGCCCAGAGCTGCCGGTAGCCGATCGTCGTCACCGGGGCAGGCCAGCGAATCGGCCGGCGGCCCGGGAATCCACCGTCTCGTACGCCTCGGCCGCCATCCGGACCGCACCGGCGGTCGTCGCCACCCGGGCACCCAGCCGGCCGAACCAGGCGTGCCCGGCGGCCTCCAGCCCGGCCAGTGCCGTGGCGGCCCGCCAGCCGGACGCAGCCACCAGCAGCCCGGGCACCCCGGCCAGACCCAGCGCCAACCAGTGCGCCTCGTCGTCGAGGGTGACGGCCGCGGCGCGCAGCTCCTCCGGTCGGACGACGAACGGTTCCCCGGTCATGACCACACCCCCGTGTGCATCGGCGATCGACGGGCCGACGCTAGGCGGGACGGGGGTGCCCCGGGGTGCCCTGTGGACAGCTGGCGGTGGCCGTACCCCGGCCTGTCCACAGGCGTTGCCCACCGCGGACCCGACGGCTAATCTGCCGCCTCCGCCGCCGGTAGGGTGATCTGGTGATCGTCGCTGTCGGCATCGACGTCGTCCTGGTCGACCGGTTCGCCCGGTCTCTGGCGCGGACGCCGCTGCTCGCCGACCGGCTCTTCACCGAGGCCGAGCGATACACGCGCTCCGGCAACCCGCGCTCGCCGGAGTCGCTCGCCGCCCGCTTCGCCGCCAAGGAGGCCGTCGCCAAGGCCCTCGGTGCGCCGGCGGGACTGAGCTGGCACGACTGCGAGGTCGTGCCCGACCCGGACGGCCGGCCCTGGCTGACCGTCTCCGGCACCGTCGCGGCGGCGGCCGTCGAGCGTGGGGTCAACCGCTGGCATCTCTCGCTGTCGCACGATGGTGGGATCGCGTCGGCGATGGTGGTCGCGGAACGGTGACGTCGGCCGGGTGGGCCGTTCCGGCTCATCCGCGAGCGGAATGGGACACGGTGGCATGAGACCGGTGTGGCGGGTGGCCGACGTACGGGCGGCGGAAGCGGGACTGATGGGCACGCTGCCGGAGGGCACGCTGATGCAGCGAGCCGCCGCTGGACTGGCCCGTCGGGCCGCGCTGCTGCTCGCCGAGCGCGGCGGGGTGTACGGCGGCCGGGTGCTGCTGCTGGTCGGCTCCGGTGACAACGGCGGCGACGCGCTGTACGCGGGCGAGCGGCTGGCCCGTCGGGGCGTCGCCGTGTCCGCCCTGCTGCTCAGCCCCGGGCGGGCGCACGCACCGGGGCTGGCCGCACTGCGCGCCGCCGGCGGCCGAGTGGTGGACCACCCGAGCGGCCCGGTCGACCTGGTCCTCGACGGCATCGTCGGCATCGGCGGCACCGGCGGACTGCGGGCGAGCGCCGACGAGGTGGTTCAGCGGCTCGGCGAGCTGCGCGGGCGCGACGGTGGCCGGGCCACCGTGCTGGCGGTGGACGTACCGAGTGGGGTGGCGGTGGACACCGGTCACGTGCCACTTGCCGCGTCCGGCCGGCCGACCGCGGTCCGCGCCGACGTGACGGTGGCCTTCGGCGCGCTGAAGCCGGCCCTGGTGGTCGGGCCGTCCGCCGCCCTGGCCGGGGAGGTGGAGCTGGTCGACATCGGGCTCGGGCCGTGGCTGCGGGGCACCCCGGCGTTGCGGGTCACCGAGTGGTCCGACCTGGTCGACTGGTGGCCGCAGCTGGGTCCGGCGTCGGAGAAGTACACCCGGGGCGTGGTAGGGGTGGCGACCGGCTCGGCGACCTACCCGGGCGCGGCGGTGCTCTCCGTCGGCGGTGCGCTGGCCGGGCCGACCGGCCTGATCCGCTACGCCGGGGGCGCGCGGGCCGAGGTGCTGCACCAGCACCCCTCGGTGATCGCGGCCGGGCGGGTGGCCGACGCGGGTCGGGTGCAGGCCTGGGTGTGCGGCTCCGGGCTGGGCACCGACGAGCAGGCGGCGGCCGAGCTGCGCGCCGTCCTGGCTGCGCCGGTGCCGGTGGTGCTCGACGCCGACGCGCTGACCCTGCTGGTGGACGGCTCGCTCGCCGATCGCCTGCGTGGGCGGGACGCTCCGATCGTGGTCACCCCGCACGACCGCGAGTTCAGCCGGCTCTGCGGGGAGGAGCCCGGCGCCGACCGGGTCGGCGCCGCGCTACGGCTGGCCGCCTGGATGAACGCGGTGGTGCTGCTCAAGGGGGACCGCACGGTGATCGGCACCCCGGACGGCCGGGCGTACGTCAATCCGACCGGCACCCCGGCGCTGGCCACCGGCGGCACCGGCGATGTACTGGCCGGGCTGCTCGGCTCGCTGCTGGCGGCCGGTGTGCCCGCGGACCGGGCGGCGGCCTCGGCCGCGTACCTGCACGGGTTGGCCGGCCGGGAGGCGGCCCGAGGTGGGCCGGTGACCGCGCCCGACGTGGTGACCGCCCTGCGCCCGGTGATCGCCCGGCTGGGCTGAACATGTCGCTTCCGGGTGGCACGACCGGATCGACGGCCCGCGGGACCCGCGTCGCCGCCCCCGGTGATCACGGCGGAAAGTAGGCTTGGCGCATGTGGCAGGCCGAGGTACGCGTCGATCTTGATGCGATCCGTGCGAACGTGAGCCAACTGCGGTCCGGCACCACCGCGGAGTTGATGGCGGTGGTGAAGGGCGACGGGTACGGCCACGGCATGATCCCGGCTGCCCGGGCGGCCCTGGACGCCGGGGCGGACTGGCTCGGCGTCTGCACTCTCGACGAGGCGCTCACCCTGCGCCGGGCCGGGCTGACCGCACCGGTGCTGGCCTGGCTGCTCGCCCCCGGACTGCCGCTGCACGAGGGAGTCAGCGCCGGGGTGGACCTGGCCGCGGCCAGCCTGCCGCAGCTGGACGAGATGATCGAGGCGAGCCGGCTCGCGGAGCGCCCGGCCCGGCTGCACCTGAAGATCGACACCGGGCTGTCCCGAGGTGGGGCGACGGTCGCCGACTGGCCGGCGCTCCTGGACGCCGCCGCCAAGGCGCAGGCCGACGGCCTGGTCGAGGTGGTCGGCGTGTGGAGCCACTTCGTTTACGCGGACATGCCGGGCCACCCGACCACCGACCGGCAGTTGGCCGTCTTCCACGAGGGGCTGGCCATGGTCGAGCAGGCCGGGCTACGCCCGCGCTGGCGGCACCTGGCCAACTCGGCGGCGACCCTGACCCGCCCGGACACCCACTTCGACATGGTCCGACCTGGGCTGGCCATCTACGGCCTGTCCCCGGTGGCCGGCGAGACGTACGGGCTGCGGCCGGCGATGAGCGCGCGGGCCCGGGTGATGCTGACCAAGCGGGTGCCGGCCGGCACCGGTGTCTCCTACGGGCACACCTACACCACGCCGGACGACGCGAACCTGGCCGTGGTGCCGCTCGGCTACGCCGACGGGGTTCCCCGGCACGCGTCCAACAGCGGGCCGGTGCAGCTCGCCGGCTCGCGACGGACCATCTCCGGTCGGGTCTGCATGGACCAGTTCGTGCTCGACTGCGGCGACGATCCGGTGGCCGACGGCGACGTGGCGACGCTGTTCGGCAGCGGTGCCGACGGTGAGCCGACCGCCGACGACTGGGCCGAGGCCACCGGCACGATCAACTACGAGATCGTCACCCGCTTCGGCAGCACCCGGGTGCCCCGGGTCTACGACGGCGAGCGGCCGTGAGCGCGCGGAGTGAGCCGGGGTTGCGAGCCCCGCACCCACGAACCGGGGCGGCACTGTGAGTCCGTACCGCGTCCCCCGGCCGCGGACCGCGGCCGGCCGGGTCGCCGGGCTGGTCGGCGCTGCGGTCGGGGTGGCCGCGGCCGGCCTGGCGGCCGGCGTCGCGACCGAGCGCACCCTGGTCCGCCGGCTCAAGGCCGACCCCGCCGACCGCTATGCCCACGAGACGTTCGGCGCGCAGAGGTACGACGAAGCGTTCCGGCTGGAGCTTCCGGACGGCACCGACATCCACGTCGAGGTGGTCGAGCCGACCCGGCCGGTGCCCGGGCATCCCACGGTGGTGCTGGTGCACGGCTTCTGCCTGGACATGGGCACGTTCCACTTCCAGCGCCAGATGCTCGCCGCACGCGGTGACTACCGGATCGTGGCGTACGACCAGCCCGGGCACGGCCTGTCCGGGCGGCTGGAGACCGGCGAGTACGACCTCACGGTGCTCGGCCGGACGCTGCGCCAGGTGATCGACCGGACCGCGCCGGACGGGCCGCTGGTGCTGGTCGGCCACTCGATGGGTGGCATGACCATCATGGCGTTCGCCGAGCTGTTCCCGGAGCTGTTCGGTGACCGGGTGGTGGGCACCGTGCTGATGGCCACCTCGGGCGGCCTGCTGGCGGAGACGAAGCTGGTCGCGCCGGCACTGCTCGGTCGGGTCGGTGGCCCGGTGATGTTCATGGTCAGCAACGCCACCCGGTATGGCGGACCGGTGATCGACAAGGCCCGCAAGTCGACCTCGAACGTGGCCTGGCTGCTCACCCGCAAGTACGGCTTCGGCACCCGCAAGCCGAGCCCCGCGCTGGTCTCCTACGTGGAGACGATGAACTCCCGGACCTCGGCCGACACGGTCACCCGCTATCTGCGGACGTTGGCCACGCACTCGCGCTTCCCGGCTCTCGCGGCGCTGGCCGACACCCCGGTGCTGGTCGTGGTCGGCGACAAGGACATGATCACTCCGGTGACCCACTCGGAGGAGATCGTCCGGCGGCTGCCGCACGCCGAGTTCGTGAAGATCCAGGACAGCGGGCACGTGGTGATGCTGGAGCACGCCGACGAGGTCAACGCCGCGCTGGCGCGGTTCCTCGAGTCCCTGACGAGCGTGGAGGAACGGTGAGTCAGGTCGTCAAGCTGCCGACCGTCGAGGACACCCAGGAGTTCGGCCGACGGCTGGCCGGCCTCCTGCGTGCCGGTGACCTGGTCCTGTTGACCGGCCCGCTGGGTGCCGGCAAGACCGCGCTCACCCAGGGCATCGGTGCCGGGCTCGGAGTGCTCGGGGACGTCACCTCGCCGACGTTCGTGATCGCCCGGGTGCACAAACCCGACCCGGCTCGGGGCGGCCGGGTGGCCATGGTGCACGCCGACGCGTACCGGCTGGGTGCCGCCGCCGATCCGCGCGCCGAGATCGACGACCTCGACCTGGACGCCTCGGTGGACGCCTCGGTGACCGTGGTGGAGTGGGGTGAGGGCCTGGTGGAACAGTTGGTGGACGCCCACCTGCGGGTCCGCATCGACCGCCGCGACGACGACACCCGGATCATCGAGCTGGACCCGGTCGGCGGCGACTGGGCCCGGCGGCTCGCCGACCTCTAGGCTGGCGGGCTGCTGTCGTACCCGGTGCCTAGAGTGCGGGGGACCGACCCGCGCTGTGAAAGGTTGCTGATGTCCGACGACGCCCCCGCCCTGGATCTGCTGGCGCTGCTGCCGGAGCAGTGGCGTGCCGTGCTCACGCCGCACCTGGACCAGGCGCGCACCGCCGCGCTGGCCGAGTTCGTCGCCCGGGAATATGCGACCCAGACGGTCTTCCCGCCGTTGACGGACCTGTTCTCGGCATACCGGCTGTGCCCGCCGCAGAGCACCCGGGTGCTGATCCTCGGGCAGGACCCGTACCACAAGGCAGGGCAGGCGCACGGGTTGAGCTTCAGCGTCCGGGACGGCGTGCCGGTGCCACCGTCGCTGCGCAACGTCTTCAAGGAGTTGGGCGAGGACGTCGGCGTGCCCAAGCCGCGCAGCGGCAACCTCGACGGCTGGGCCGCGCAGGGCGTGCTGCTGCTCAACGCGGTGCTGACCGTCCGCCAGGCCACCCCCGGCTCACACGCCAACGCCGGTTGGGAGGAGTTCACCGACGCCACCATCCGAGCCCTGGACGCGTCGTCGGAGCGGGTGGTCTTCCTGCTCTGGGGCGGCT
The DNA here is from genome assembly GCF_042658605.1 of Micromonospora vulcania. NCBI lineage: Bacteria > Bacillati > Actinomycetota > Actinomycetes > Micromonosporales > Micromonosporaceae > Micromonospora > Micromonospora vulcania. The sequence goes on from NZ_JBHSQS010000001.1 coordinate 300,949, forward strand.
ACGCCCGCAAGAAGGCCGCTCTGGTCACCAACCCACAGCACGTGGTGCTGGAGGCCGGCCACCCGAGCCCGATGAACCCGCGCGGCTTCCTCGGCAGCCGCCCGTTCAGCGCGGCCAACAAGGCACTCGCGGACGCCGGCCTGCCGACCATCGACTGGGAGCGCACCGCCGGCTGAGCCCGCCGGTCGCGTGCTGCTCGGCACGCGACCGGCACTGGTTCAGCCTTCGCCGGCGAGCTGCCGGGCCCGGTAGCGGCGCAGCAACTCGCTGGCCCGCGGCTCGGTCAGCTCCAGCTCGACCAGCGGCACCACCTGGTAACCCCGCCCCGCGTGGCGTACCTCGATCGTCTCGGGCAGCTCGTCACACATCGTCGCCCTGATCTCGCCGTAACGGGTCGACCAGCGGTGCTCGCCCTGCTCCTCGGGCTCCAACCACAGCCCACCGAACTCACCCCATCGGGCGTTCCACCGCTGGCCCAGGGCTGCCTCCAGCCAGCGGGTGAACTGTTTCGAGTCGCGCCAGCGTACGGCGATCTCGAGTGCGTCGACCGGCACCGGCGCGCCCTGCAACAGCGCCGCGGTGCTCCCGGTGATCACCTGCGGAAGCTCGCCGAGCCGGTCCAACACCCGATCCAGGCCCAGCTCGTCGATCTGCTCGGCCAGAGGTCGGGCGGCCAGCTGGGCGATGCGCGCGTCGAGATGCGCGTCGAGCGGCTCGACCTGGACGGTCAGTTGGACGTCCATCGCGGCGAGGAGCGCCTCGAGCACGGCGATGCTGGGCGTCCGGTCGCCGCGCTCGATCCGGGCCACCGCCGCCTGGCTGACCCCGGCCAGCTCGGCCAGCTGGGACTGGGTCAGATCGCGGAGGTGTCGTTGCTGCTGCACGACGGTGCCGAGCAAGGCGACGAGGCGAGTGGGTGGCGGCATCCCGGCATGGTGGACCACCCCGGCACGCAGCGGATACCGCTGAGGCAGATTGACGACTCGGCATGCACTCCAGCCGTGTCCGGGCCGGCGACGGGTGCTCTGGCGAGCGATATACCTGTGGGTCATATTTATGACCCACAGGTATATCGCTCATTGGGGATTGTGCGGCCCTGGCCGACGGGGTCCGGGGCGGCCAGGCGGCGGACCGGGGGCGGCCCGTGACGACCGGGCGGCGGACCGGGGGCGGCCCGTGACGACCGGGCGGCGGTTCGGGCGGTGGTCCGGGGGCGGCCCGTGGCGACCGGGCGGCGGTTCGGGCGGTGGTCCGGCGGTGGCCCGGGGGACCGGGCGGGGCGGGGCGTGACCGGGGTGGTGGGCGGGGCGGCTAGGCTGGCTTACCGTGCTCGTACTCGTGGTCGACAGCTCGACCCCCGCGGTGACCGCAGCGCTGGTGGAGGTCTCGGCGGACGGCGTCGCGTCCCGGGCACACCGGTGCACGGTCGACGCCCGCGCGCACGGCGAACTGCTCGCGCCCCAGATCGACGCGGTCCTCGCCGACATCGACGCGCGTCCGCGTGACCTGGGCGCCATCGTCGCCGGGCTCGGCCCGGGGCCGTTCACCGGGCTGCGGGTCGGCCTGGTCACCGCCGCGACCATGGGCCAGGTGCTCGGCATCCCCGCGTACGGCGTGTGTTCGCTGGACGGCATCGGTTACCCGGCGGCGAACGGCGAGCCGGTGCTGGCCGCCAGCGACGCTCGCCGCAAGGAGCTCTACTGGGCGGTCTACGACGGCGCCGGCCAGCGGATCGTCGGACCCGAGGTGACGTCGCCGGCGGTGGCCGCCGCGCGCGCCCGGGAGCTGGGAGTGACGGTCGCGGTGGGTGACGGTGCCCACCGGTACGCGGACACGCTCGGCCTGCCGGTCCGGGTCGAGCCGCGCTACCCGGACGCCACCGTGCTGGCGCTGCTCGCCGCCGAGCGGATCCGTGCCGGCGCGCCCGGTGACCAGCTAACCCCGCTCTACCTGCGTCGCCCGGACGCCGTGGCCGCGACCGGCCGCAAACCGGTCCTGCCATGACGGTGCGGCTGGAACGGTTCCGGTGGTGGCACGTCGACGAGGTGCTGCTGATCGAGGCGGACCTCTTCGGTGCCGAACAGTGGTCGCCGGGCATGTTCTGGAGCGAGTTGGCCAACGGGCATCACTACCAGGTGGCCATCGATGCCGACGGCACGGTGCTCGGCTACGCCGGGCTCGCCGGTGCCCCACCGGACGAGGTGTGGGTGCAGAACATCGCGGTCCGGCGGGACGCCCAACGGCGCGGCATCGGGCGTGCCCTCCTGGAGGAACTGCTCGCCGAGGCGGCCCGGCGCGGCGCCCGCAGCACCCTGCTGGAGGTCGCCGTGGACAACGCCGCCGCCCAACGGCTCTACGCGACCTACGGGTTCGAGCCGATCGGGGTACGGCGCGGCTACTACCAACCGAGCAACACCGACGCGCTGGTCATGCAGCTCGTCGCCGAGCCGACCGGGGACGGACCACACCACCATGGCTGACGAACCGCTGATCCTGGGCATCGAGACCTCCTGTGACGAGACCGGCGTCGGCATCGTGCGGGGGCACACCCTGCTGGCCGACGCGCTCGCGTCCAGCGTCGAGGAGCACGCCCGGTTCGGGGGCGTGGTGCCGGAGGTGGCCAGCCGGGCCCACCTGGAGGCCATCGTGCCGACCATGGAGCGGGCGCTCACCGAGGCCGGCGTCACCCTCGCCGACATTGACGCCATCGCGGTCACCTCCGGGCCCGGGTTGGCCGGCGCGCTGCTGGTCGGTGTCGCCGCCGCCAAGGGGTACGCACTCGCCGCCGAGAAGCCGGTCTACGGCGTCAACCACCTGGCCGCGCACGTGGCGGTGGACACCCTGGAGCACGGCCCGCTGCCCGAACCCGCCATCGCGTTGCTGGTCTCCGGCGGGCATTCGTCCCTCCTGATGGTCGACGACCTGGCCCGTGGCGTGACCCCACTCGGGGCCACTATCGACGATGCCGCCGGCGAGGCGTTCGACAAGGTCGCCCGGCTACTCGGGCTGCCGTTCCCGGGCGGCCCGCCGATCGACCGGGAGGCCCGGGCCGGTGACGCGGCAGCGGTGGCCTTCCCACGCGGTCTGACCGCCGCCAAGGATCTGGCCGCGCACCGGTACGACTTCTCGTTCTCCGGGCTGAAGACCGCGGTGGCCCGCTGGGTCGAGGCTCGGCAGCGCGCGGGCGAGCCGGTGCCGGTGGCCGACGTGGCCGCGTCCTTCCAGGAGGCGGTGTGCGACGTGCTGACCACCAAGGCGCTCGCCGCCTGCCGCGCGAACGGGATCGACACCCTGGTGATCGGCGGGGGAGTGGCGGCCAACTCGCGGCTGCGGGCCCTGGCCGAGCAGCGGGCCGAGAAGTACGGCATCCGGGTCCGGGTGCCCCGGCCGAAGCTGTGCACCGACAACGGGGCGATGGTGGCCGCGCTCGGCTCGCACCTGGTCGCCGCGGGAGTCGCACCGAGCCGGCTGGACCTGCCGGCGGACTCGGCGTTGCCGCTGACCACGGTCAGCGTGTGACGGGGCCGGCGGACATGATCGTACGGATGTGGGAGGCGCGCGCGGAGCCGTACGGCGTCGCCGACCTGATCACCTGGGTGTGCGACACGGCGATACCCGAGTTCGAGCACGACCCGCTGCACGTGTCCAGCGAGGTCTTCTCCTCCACCGACCACCGGGTGGTGGTCATCTCCAAGTGGCGCAGCAATCCGCGTCCGCTGCCCGAGCCGCCCGCGATGCTGGTGGCCCGTGCCCCGCACTCCTGGGACTTCACCCAGGTCGACCGCTGAGACCACCCGTCGCCGAGCCCCGCGGTAAGCTGCGGCACCTTCCGCGGTAATTGGTTCGCCCCGTGCACGTCCGGCCGCCTAGCTTCGAGCGGTCATGCGCTTCACACCGGCCGGCGATCCCGGCGTACCCGATTCCCGGTCGGCGACCCGTTACCTGATCTGGGTGGCCAGCCGACACAGGCGGCTGTTCGGCATCGGCGTCGCGTTCGGTGTGGTGTGGATGGTGGCTCAGGCGCTGATGCCGGCCGCCGTCGGCCGGGCCGTCGACGGGCTGGCCCGTCGCGACGAGGGCAGTCTGCTCACCTGGGGTCTGGTGCTGTTCGGGCTGGGCGTGCTCCAGGCGGTCGCCGGGATCCTGCGGCACCGCTGTGCGGTGCACAACTTCCTGGCCGCGGCGTACCGGACCGTGCAGTTGACCGTGTCCACGGCGAACCGGCTCGGCGCCGCGTTGCCCCGCCGGGTCGCCGCCGGCGAGGTGGTGAGCATCGGTACGGCCGACATCGGCCAGGTCGGGAACGCCGTCGAGATCACCGCCCGGGGAGTCGGGGCGCTGGTCGCGATCGCCACCGTCGCGGTGATCCTGCTGACCGCCTCGATGCCGCTCGGGCTGGTCGTGGTCCTCGGCGTACCGCTGTTGATGGCGGTGGTGGGGCTGCTCATCCGACCGCTGCACCGCCAGCAGCAGGCGTACCGGGACGCGGAGGGGGCGCTGACCACGCGGGCCGGCGACCTCGTGTCGGGGCTGCGGGTGCTGCGTGGCGTCGGTGGTGAGCCGGTGCTGTCGGCCCGCTACCGGACCGGGTCGCAGGAACTCCGCGCGCACGGCCTGCGGGTGGCCCGGGTGGAGTCGCTGCTGGAGGCGGCGCAGGTGCTGCTGCCCGGCGCGTTCCTGGTGCTGGTGACCTGGCTGGGTGCCCGGTTCGCGCTGCGCGGTGAGATCAGCGCGGGGCAGCTGGTCGCCTTCTACGGCTATACCGCGTTCCTGGTCAGCCCCTTGCGCAACCTCACCGAGGCGGTCGACAAGATGACCCGTGGGCACGTGGCGGCCCGTCGGGTGGTCCGGCTGCTGCGGCTCACTCCGGATCTGGTCGACCCGGCGCAGCCGAGGGTGCTGCCGGACGGGCCGGGTGCACTGGTCGACCCCGAGTCCGGGGTGGCGCTACAGCCCGGCCTGCTCACCGTGTTGGCGGCCAGCGCACCCGAGGACGCGGCGGCGATCGTGGACCGGCTCGGCCGGTACACCGATTCGGACGCGACGCTGCACGGCGTACCGCTGCGGGCGCTGGCGCTGGCGACGGTGCGCGCGCGGATCCTGGTGGCCGACAACGACGCACATCTGTTCACCGGCCTGCTCCGCGCGGAGCTGGACCCGCACGACCGGGGCGACGAGGCCGCGCTCGCGGCGGCCCTGGTGGCGGCGAGCGCGACGGACATCGTCGACGCCCTGCCCGACGGGCTGGACAGCACGGTCGCCGAGCGCGGCCGGGAGTTCTCCGGCGGGCAGCGACAGCGGTTGCGGTTGGCCCGCGCACTGGTCGCCGACCCGGAGACGTTGCTGCTGGTCGAGCCGACCAGCGCCGTCGACGCACACACCGAGGCCCGGATCGCGCAGCGGCTGGGTGACGCCCGGGCCGGCCGGACCACCCTGGTCTGCACCTCCAGCCCGCTGGTGCTCAGCCGGGCCGACCGGGTGATCTTCGTGGAGGACGGCAAGGTGGTGGCCGAGGGGACGCACGCCGAGCTGCTGGACGGCGAGCCGCGCTACCGGGCGACGGTCAGCCGGGAGGAGGACTGATGGCCACCGCACTGCCGGTCGCCGACGCGCGGCAGGTTCGCCGGTACGCGCGGACGCTGGTCCGCCGGCATCCTCGCGCGCTGGCCGTCGCGCTCGGCCTGCACGCGCTGGCGGCCGCCGCCGGGCTGGTCGCACCGCGGCTGCTCGGCGATCTGGTGGAGGGCATCTCCCGGGGCGTCAGCGGGTCCACGGTGGACCGTGTCGCGCTGCTCATCGGCGGCTTCGTGCTGGCCCAGTCGGTGCTGGTCCGGTTCGCCTACCTGGCCTCGGCCCGGCTCGGCGAGCGGGTCCTCGCCGAGCTGCGTGAGGAGTTCGTGGACCGGGTTCTCGATCTGCCCCTGGCCACCGTGGAACGGGCCGGCACCGGAGACCTGCTCACCCGGACGTCCCGGGACGTCTCCGCGCTGTCCCGTACCGTCCGCATGGCGGTGCCCGAGACGCTGATCGCGGTGGTCACCGTCGGGTTCGTCGTCGGCGCGCTGCTGTTGATCGGTCCGCTGCTCGCGCTGCCCTGCCTGCTCGCGGTGCCGTTGCTCTGGGCCGGCACCCGCTGGTACCTGCGCCGCGCGCCCGCCGGCTACCTGCGGGAGAACGCCGCCTACTCGGACATCACCGACGGGATCAGCGAGACCGTCGAGGGTTCGCGGACCACCGAGGCACTGCGGCAGCAGGCACGCCGCCGGGCCCGCACCGACGCCGACGTCCTCCGGTCGTACGCGGCCGAGCGGTACACCCTCAACCTGCGGACCGTGTTCTTTCCGGTGGCCGAGATCGGGTACGTGGTGCCGGTGGTCGCCACGCTGCTGCTCGGTGGCTGGTTCTATCTGCGGGGCTGGGTCAGCCTGGGCCAGGTCACCGCGGCCACGCTCTACGTGCAGCAGCTCGTGGACCCGGTCAACCGGCTGCTCTCCTGGCTGGACGAGCTTCAGATCGGCGGCGCCTCGATGGCCCGTCTGCTCGGGGTGGCCCGGAACGGTGACACCCCGGCCACCGGAGTTCCCGCCGCCACGGGTGCCGACACCGCGTCGGTCGCTGCCGCGGCGGTCGACGCCGGGCCGGAGCAGCTCGCGGCTCGGGACGTCCGGTACGCGTACCGGACGGGGCGGGACGTCTTGCACGGGGTGACCCTGGTCCCGAGGCCGGGGGAGAAGCTCGCGATGGTCGGGCCGTCCGGCGCCGGCAAGTCCACCCTCGGCCGGTTGCTGGCCGGGGTGCACGCCCCGCGCAGCGGCTCGGTCACCGTGGCCGGTCGCCGGCTGGACGAGCTGCCGTTGGACGAGCTGCGCTCGCACGTCGCCCTGGTCACCCAGGAACATCACGTCTTCATCGGTCCGCTGCGTGAGAACGTCGCGATGGTCCGGCCGGGTGCGGACCTGGCCCAGGTGCGGGCGGCGCTCGCCGCGGTGGCCGCCCTGGACTGGGCCGAGGCGCTGCCCGAGGGGCTGGACACGGTGGTGGGTGCCGGTGGCCACCCGCTCTCCCCGGCGCAGGCGCAGCAGGTGGCGCTGGCCCGGCTGGTGTTGGCCGACCCGCACACGCTGGTGCTGGACGAGGCGACCTCGCTGATCGACCCGCGTGCGGCCCGGGAGCTGGAACGCTCACTGGCCGCCGTGCTGACCGGGCGCACCGTGATCGCCATCGCGCACCGGCTCTTCTCTGCGCACGACGCCGACCGGGTGGCGGTCGTGGAGGACGGTCGGATCACCGAGCTGGGCGGGCACGACGAGCTGGTGGCGGCCGGTGGCTCCTACGCCGCGTTGTGGCGCTCCTGGCACCACAGCGACACCGACGAGCCCACCGCCGAGGAGTCGGGCAGCGGGCTCGTCGACGACGGTCAGCTGCGGCGCAGCATCCGGTAGGTGGCGATCCCGCCGGTCCCGAGTGCGGCGAGGAACACCAGCCAGACGACCGTGCTGCTGACCCCGGGCTGCGGGCCGGTGTTCGCTGCGGCGGCGGCCAGGAGTCCGTCCTTGCCTGGTGCGGGCAGCGCGGCCGGTGGCAGCTCCGCCCAGCGGACCAGCCCGGTGCTCTCCAGCATCTGCATGTGGTGCATCACGAACCCGTTGGCGTCGTCGCACAGCTTGCGGACGGTGGCGTCCCGGGTACTGGCACGCACCGCGCCGATCACCGGAAAGATCTTGCCGTGGGCCACCCGGAGCCGGGTGACGAAGATTTGGTCGAACCGGGCGCCGGAGGCGTTCTGCATCTCCTGCAGCCAGCCCTTCTGTTCGGCGGTCGGCTCGGTGGGGATGCTGGCGCGCAGCTTGTTGGCCGCGTCCACGACGAGCTGGTCGAGCCGCTGGTGCTCATTGGCGATGCCCGCGCCGATCTCCCGGACCTTGGCCGACTGCCCCTTCTCGGCGGCCATCTGGCCGGCCGGCATCTCCCACAACCCGGCCAGCCGTACCCCGTTGAGCAGGGTCATGTCGGCGGCGTTGAGCTGCTGCCCGCCGGCCGGAGCGGCAACGGCCACGCCGGGCAGGACACCGACCGCCGCGATGATCGCGATGAGCAGCAACGCCGCCCGGTGGACCCGGTTGCCCGGTCGGGGACGGGCGGATCTGAGCGGTGCCATGTCTGTAGTGCCTCCTCGGTCCGGACCGGAACGCGTCTGGACCGGGCAGCCGCACGCCGCCGGCCGCCCGTCCGTCCACTGGTACGGGCTAAGCGCTCGATCAGTTCACCGCGACACACGACCCGAAATCTGTGGCGGATGGGACCGCCCGATCGAAGGAATCGACAATCACAAATAGCCCGCCGGTGGACCTTGACGCTCGTCGATGCGCACCGTAAGAATTGGGTCTCGCAGAGCGACGATCGATGATGATGGATCCCTTCGGGATTCCGTCCAACACGGGGGTGGCGCGGTGTCGATGACCCATGTCCTGATTCGGGCGACCGAAGAATGACCGGCTCCGCCATCGCTGTGATCATCTGTGTGCTCGCCGCCGTCTTCATCTCCGCCGGCCTCGGCAAGCTCGCGGCTCCCGAAGCGAGCCGGGATGCGGTCGCCGCACTGCTCCGGTTCCCCGAACCGGCCGCGCAGCGGGCCGTACGGCTGTTGGCCGTGGCAGAGGCACTCACCGGCGTCGCCCTTCTCGTCCCCGACCTGCGGACCGCCGGGGCAGCGGTCGCCGGCGTCCTCGGCCTCGTCTTCGCCGGTGCCGGCCTGCTCGGCCGGGCACGCGGCGTGGCCACGCCCTGCGGCTGCTTCGGCCAACGGAACAGTCGCCCGCTGGGCCTCCGCTCAGTGCTCGTCGGGCTCGCTCTCGGCGTCGGGGCGCTCGCCGTGCTCCGGAACGGTTCGGCCGCCGTCCCCCACCCCGACCTGCTGCCGATCGGCGCCGCCGGCCTGATCGTGCTGCTCGCCGTCTGGATCTGGCGGGACACGGTCCGCGAACTGGTCCGCCCCCGGCCGACGCCCGCCACCCACGACTGAGGAGTCCGCCAAGACGTACGTGTTCGGGATCGCCCTGCTGATCCTCGCCGGGGCAGTGCTGGTCCTCTTCGCGATGCTCGGTCAGCTCGCCGCCCGCGAGGGCGTCATCCCATCCCAGGGCAGCGGCATCCGGCTGCTGGAGGAGGCCCACGTCGGCCGGGTGCCGGTCGCCTGGCCCACAGGTCTGGCGGGATTCGGCGACGGGCCGCTGCGGATCGTCCTGGTGCTCAGCACGGCCTGCTCCAGCTGTCGTACGGTGGCCGGTCAACTCGCCGACGAGGCCGATGTCGCGGACTTCGGGGTGGCGATCTCCACTGCGGACGCGGCTGCCGGCAGGGAGTTCGTCGCCGCGAACGGCCTGGCGCGGCTGCCGCACCACGTCGACGAGGGTGGTGACTGGGTGTCCGGCGAGTTCGGCGTCGCGGTCAGCCCGGCGGCCCTCGTGTTCCGGGACGGGATGCTGATCTCCGCGCTGGCGTTCACCGACCTCGCCAAGCTGCGCTCGACCGTCTCGCCGACCCGCCAGCGCGTGTAGGACCCCGCCGCCCGCCACACCCTCGGACAGCTGGAAGGGAGTCCTGGATGCTCGTCTGGGTCGTCCTCGGCATAACCGGCGCCATGCTGCAGGCACTCAGCCCTTGAGGCGTGTCCATGGCCGGGGTCGCCGGTCCCATGTTGCGGCGGAACGTGTTCGAGGGCATCCGGTTCCTGCTCGGCCTCGCGGTCGGTGGGGTGATCGCCGGCGTGATCCTCGCCGTTCCGGTGTATTTCGCGGGCACCCTGCTCCAGCAGGCCCTGCCCGAGTGGCTACGGCTGGTGCTGCTGGCGGCGGTCGGCGCGTGGCTGGGCGTGTCCGACCTGCGCGACCGTACGCCGCACATCTGGCGGCAGGTTCCCCAGCGGCTGGTCCGCGTCCTGCCGGGCGGAACGCTCGGCGTGGTCTGGGGCATTGACCTGGGCCTGCTCTTCACCACGCAGAAGACGGTGTCGCTGATCTGGCTCGCGCTGGCCGGCGTCCTGCTGGTCGACGCCGGGTCGGCACCGCTGGTGCTCATCTGCGTCGTGCTCGTCGCCAGCCTGCTGGTGTCGCTCTGGAGCCTGACCAGGTACGCCGACCTACCGGAGAAGAGGAGTCGCACATGGGTGGTCCGGGCACGGCGCGTCTCGGGCGTGACGATCCTGGCCGTGGCGCTGTCCCTCGTCGCGGCGGTCGTCCAGACATGACTCCGACGATCGAGCCGGACCCCGCCAAGGGGCAGGTCGTGGTGACCCGGTTCAACTGCGGCAGCCTGCCCAAGGTGCTGCTCGTCCTGGTGCTGCACCTGCGTCTGAAACGGCACGTCCGGCGGGCGGCCAAGGGCTATCTCGGCATCAAGGTGCTCGTCGACTGGCGGCACCGGACGGTGCTCAGCATCTCGCTCTGGCAGGACCTGGACAGCATCTACTCGATGGGCGGGATCCCCCGGCACGTCGGCGCGTCCCGGGCCCCGGGCCGCTTCGGCATCACGACCACCTGCGGCGTCTTCTGCTACGCCGGCGAGTGGACGCGGGTCATGTTCGGCGGGCCCACCCGTTCCACCTCACCGCTGCACCCACCGGCCCCGGCCTCCGTGCCCGAGCCCCGACCGGCCAGCACCTCGACCGGCAGGAAGGAAGGACTTCGATGAACTACCTGACGATCATCGTGCTGCTGCTCGTGGCGGGCGCGATCGTGCTGCTGTTCGCCATGGCCGGCGAGATGTACGCCCGGACCGGCGGCCTGGAGGGGTCGCCCGAGTCGACGCCCGGTGGCACCGGGGTACGACCACTCGAGGCGGCCCGGTTCGGCTCCCGGCCGGGCGCCTGGCCGGAGTCTCTCGCGCAGTTCGCCACCGGCGGGCCGTACCTGCTCCTGGTGCTCAGCACGAGTTGCGCGAGCTGCGAGGACGTCGCGGCGCAGCTCGCCGACCAACCCGACACCGGCGATGTCGGTGTCGTCGTCACCTCGGCCACGCGCGTCGACGCGGCCGAGTTCGTCCAGCGTCACGGCATTGCCCGGTTCCCGTACCACGTCGACGACGGCGCGGCCTGGGTCTCCACCGAGTTCGGCGTCAAGATCAGCCCGTCCGCAGCGGTCATCAAGGACGGACGGCTGGTTTCCGCATTGTTGTTCACCGATGTCGCGGCAGTTCAGGCCGCGGTGCAGGCAACGAAGGAGGCGGTATGAGCAACGACGAACACGAGGCCCCACGGTCTCGTGGAGGCGGGACCCGGCGCGGGTTCCTCGCCAAGCTGGGCGCGGTCGGCCTGGTCACCTCGGGCGCGGTGTTCGCCCGGTCGACTCCGGCGATGGCGGCCAACTACCAGTGCTGCAACCTGGTCTACCCGCCGCCCAGCAGCAAGTTCATCAGCTTCAGCTCGTGCCGGGCGGCGACGAACTACACCTGGTCGTGCACCACGTCCGGTGGCTTTCTCTGGTGCCAGTGCTGTGAGAAGAAGTCCGGCGGCACCACCGTGGGCTCGGCCGCGTCCTGCCAGTACGGCTGATCGTCGGCGGGCCGACCGTCAGCAACTCCGCAATTGCAGCACCGCCACTGTGAACAGAAAGGGGTCGTGCAGTGAAACTTCCCATCGACCGTGGCCTCGTCGTCGTGGACGAGAAGGCCGACGGCACACGGACCGTCCGGATCTGTGCCGACATCAGGAACGGTGAGGCCGTCGACGTCTTCGCCGAGCACAACGGGGCCGACCGGGTGAAGATCCACGACGGGGTGAACCTGACCCGGCGTGGGCACCGGAGCTTCTCCACCCAGATCCTCGAAGTGTTCGACGAGGAGGGTGTGGTCAACATCAAGAAGGTCAGCTCGCACAGCTGACCAGCTGGCCGTCGGGTGGGGCGGGACCGAGCCCCACCCGGTGGTCGCCCGGATCAGCGGGTGGCGGCGAGGAAGCTGCCGAGCAGCAGCAGGGTGAGCGCGGCGACGGCGAAGAGCACCAGCAGCTCCCGGTGGCCGTGCCCGGCGGTGCCGCTGCCCGCCGTCGCCTCGGCGGCCGGGTCGGGCAGGGTCGGCAGGTCGCGGGTCAACGCGGCCAGGTCACCGAGGGTACGCGCGGCCCACACCGCACCGACCCGGTCGGAGAACTCGTCCAGCGTGAGGCGGCCGGCCGTGGTGTGCTGGTGCAGCTCGGAGACCACCCGGTTGCGGTCGTCGTCGGAAGCGCGCAGCTCGACATCCACGCTGGACAGCGTACGCGTTCAGCCGGCGTCGAGAGGGTCCGCGAGCAGCCGTTCGAACGCCAGCTCGGCCGCCCCGATCAGAGCCGCGTCCTGACCCAGCTTGGGCGTACGCAGGCGGACGTGCTCCAGGCAGGCGCTCAGCGCGTTGGAGTTGAGCCGGCTGCGGACCTGGGCCGCCGAGGCGAGGTACAGGTCGCGGATTGTCCCGCCGAAGATGACCATCTCCGGGTTGAAGATGTTCACGAGGTTGGCCACGCCGAAGCCGAGCCAGTCGCCCGCCTGACGGACCGCCGTCTGGGCGCGCGCGTCACCACGGCCGGCGGCGTCGAAGAGAGCCAGCAGCGCGTCCCGGCCACGGGCGTCCGGCCGACTGGCGGCCCGGAACAGGCCCTGCTCGCCGATCATCGTCTCCCAGCACCCCCGGGAACCGCACTCGCAGAGCTCGCCCTCTCGGAGCACCTTCATGTGGCCGACCTCGCCGCCGTACCCACCGTGCCCGGTCAACCGCCGCCCGCCGGCGATGATCCCGGCGCCCACGCCGACGTCGCCGTACAGGTAGATGACGTTGTCGCAGCCGGCGGCCACTCCCCGGGCGTGCTCGGCGAACGCGGCCACGTCGGCCACGTTGCCCACCGTGACCGGCTGGTCGTAGCCCAGCTCGGCGTCGAGGGCGGCACCGATCGGTTCGTCGATCCAACCGGTGGCCGGTGCCAGCCATGTCCTGCCGTCGTCGCGGCGCACCATCTGACAGACGGCGACGCCGGTGCCGACGCAGATCGAGCCGGCCGGCACCGCCTGCTGCATCTCCCTGGCCGCTCCGGCCAGCAGCGGCGCGGCCTCCGCGGCCAGCAGGCCTCGGGGCCGGTCCAGCTCCCGGCGGTCCAGCACCGCGCCACCGAGACCGATCCGGGCGGCCCGCAGCCGGTCCACCTCGATGGAGTACGCGTACGCGTAGACCCGCACCGACTCGGGCTGGACCACGAGGGACGGCCGCCCGGCACGCCTGGTCTGCTTCGGCGTCGTCTCGCTGACCAGCCCTGCGCCGGCCAGGTCGGCGGTCAGCGCGCCGATGGTGCTGCGGTTCAACCCCAACGTGGTGGTCAACTCGGCGCGGGTGGTCGCCCCGTGGACGTGCACGTGGCGCAGCAGGGCTCCGAGGTTCTGCCGGCGGATCTCGTCCTGACTCGGCCCGGCGCGCATGGTCGACGACACCGTGGTGCCCGTCGTCAGCGGGCGCCGGTCGTCGACGACCGACGACGGGAGATGGCGTCGACGCTGGCGGCGAGCAGCAGCACCACGCCGGTCACCACGTACTTGACCCCCGCGCTGTTGTACCCCATCAGGCCCATTCCGTTGTCGATGACCGCGACCACCGCCCCACCGAGCACGGCGTCGAGGACGCGACCCTTGCCTCCAAAGAGGCTGGTGCCGCCGATCACCGCCGCGCCAACCGCGTAGAGCAGTACGTTACTGCCCCCGGTGTTCGGATCGACGGAGTTGGCCCGGCTGGCCGCGACGATCCCGCCCACCGCCGCCATCGACGAGCAGACCACGAAGACCGAGATGCGGATGCGGTCGACGTCGATGCCGGCTCGGCGGGCCGCCTCCTTGTTGCCACCGACCGCGTAGATGTGCCGGCCGTAGCTGGTGCGTTGCAGCACGAAGGTCAGCAGGACCAGCAGCGCCGCCATGATGGGCACCACCACCGGTACGCCGCGCAGCGAGACGACCAGCCCGGTGCGGCTGCGCTCCAGGTTGAGGACGAACACCGCGATGCCGAGCAGGACGGCGAGCCCGGCGATCCGCGCGGCGACCACCGCGATGGGGTCGGTGACCAGCCCACGGGCGACCCGGTTGCGGTGCCGCAGCAGTTGCACCGCCCCGAAGCCGGTGATCGCCACGGCGGCCAGCAGCCACCCGAGCGCCGGGCTCAGGTTCCGGTTGGCGATCGCCAGCAGCACGTCGTCGCGGACCGAGATGTTGCGGCCCTCCTTCATCAGCATCAGCACGATGCCCTGGAAGGCGAGGAAGCCCGCGAGCGTGACCACGAAGGACGGTATGCCGACCTTGGTGACCAGGACACCGAGAACGGTGCCGATGACCGCGCCGGTGACGATCGCGGCGAGCACCGCGATCCACCACGGATAGCCGAGCACGGTGGCCACGTTGGCCAGTACCGCCGCGCAGACGCCACTGGCGAAGCCGGCGGAGAGGTCGATCTCACCGACCAGCAGGACGAAGACCAGGCCCATCGCGATCAGCGTCACCGCCGCGCCCTGGGTGAAGAGGTTGGCGAAGTTTCCCGCCGACAGGAACGACGGCCGCATGATCGAGAACACCGTGCCGAGGACGACCAGCCCCAGGACGGCCGGCAGCCCGCCGACGTCGCCGGCGCGGATCCGGCTCAGCGTGGTACGCAGGTAGCTGCGGACCGTCGGCGTCCCGGGCGCGGCCGGTGGGTCCTCCCGGCGTACGGCGGTGGTGGTCATCGGACGCCTCCGGTGGTCAGATCGGCCGGCCACCGGCCGTCGTCGATGCCGCCCGAGGTCGGGTCGGGCGCGAGCCCGAGGCGGCCCGACCGACCGGAGGTGATCAGCTCGACCACCTGGGCGTGGGTGATGTCGGTGGTCCGCACCTGGGCGACCATCTGACCGAGGTACAGCGCGGCGATGCGGTCGGAGATGGCGAAGACGTCGTTCATGTTGTGCGAGATGAGCACCACGGCGAGGCCGTTGTCGGCCAGCCGGCGGACCAGTTCGAGGACCTGGGCGGTCTGCGCCACACCCAGCGCGGCGGTCGGTTCGTCGAGGATGACGAGGCGGCTGTTCCACAGCACCGCCTTGGCGATGGCGACGGTCTGGCGTTGCCCGCCGGAGAGGCTGGACACGTGCTGGCGCAGCGAGGTGACGCTGCGGACGGAGAGCCCGGCGAGGGTCTCGGCGGCCATCTGCTCCATGGTCGGCTCGTCCAGCACGATGCCGCTGCGCTTCTCCCGGCCGAGGAACATGTTCTGCACGATGTCGAGGTTCTCGCAGAGCGCGAGGTCCTGGTAGACGATCTCGATGCCGAGGGCCGCGGCGTCCCGGGGGCTGCTGATGGTCACCGGCTCACCGTTGAAGAGGAACTCACCGGCGTCGGTGGGGTGGATGCCGCTGATGCACTTGACCAGGGTCGACTTGCCGGCGCCGTTGTCACCGACGAGAGCGGTCACCTCGCCCGGGTGGGCCGAGAAGGCCACGTCGCGCAGCACCTGGACGGGACCAAAGCTCTTGTCGATGCCACGGAGTTCCAGCAGGGGTGTCCCGGACACGTGGGTCTCCTTTGGACAAGGGGGGCCGATCAGCGGACGCCGGCGTCGGCGCAGAGTTTGGCGTACGCAGCGGAGCAGACCTCGGCCCGGGTGACGAAGCCGGCCGCGATGACGTCGGCGATGTCCTCCCGGTAGACGGCCCGGGGAGTCAGCAGCACGGCGGGAACGGCCCGGCCGGTCTGCGGGTCGCGTACCGTCTGCCCGGTGTCCTTGGTCTTGCCCCGGGCCACCGCGACGGCGAGGTCGGACGCGGCCTCGGCCTGCTCCTTGATCGCCTTGTAGACCGTCATGCACTGGTCGCCGGCGAGGATGTTCTGCAGGCCCTGCGGGTCCGCGTCCTGGCCGGTGACCGGCACCCTGCCGTTGAGCTTGTTCTTCTTGAGCACCGAGATGACGGCGTTCGCCAGGCCGTCGTTGGCGGCGATCACCCCGTCGATCCGGCCCTCGGTCTGGGTCAGTTGTTGCTCGAAGATCGTGGCAGCCTGAGCGTTGTCCCAGTCCGGGACGGCGTCCACCGGTCCCTTGGTGTATTCGCCCGCGTCGAACCTCGGCTGGAGCACCGAGTCGTAGCCGCTCTTCAACTGGCTGGCGTTGTTGTCGGTCGGTGAGCCGTTCAGATAGGACACGACCGGCTGCTGGACGCCCTTACCGGACAGGCACTTCTGCAGGCCCTCGCCCTGGAGTTTGCCGACGGCCTCGTTGTCGAAGCTGACGTAGTAGAGCGCCGAGCCGCCCACGGTGAGGCGGTCGTAGTCGATGGTCGCCACCCCCTGGGACCTCGCCTTGTCCAGGACGGCCTTGCCGGTGCCGGAGTCCAGGTTCACGATCATCAGGGTGGTGACGCCATTGGTGATCATCTGCTCGGCGATGGTCTGGAACTGGCTCTTGTCACCCTGGGCGTTCTGGATGTCGTACTTGACCCCCGCGCGCTGGAACGCCTCCTCCAGGAACCTGCGGTCGGCACCCTCCCACCGCGCCGAGGACTTGCTGTCCGGCAGGATCACGCCGATCTTCGGGGTCTTGGCGGAGCCGGGCTGGTCGAGTCCGCCGAAGGTGTCGCCGCAGGCCGCCGTGCCGCCGATGGCCAGCAGGCCCACGGTGGCGAACGCGAGGAGCCCCTTACGCATGTGCAGGGTCCTTTCCCGGGTGGGGGAGCGTGGTGTTTGTTGTGCCCGGCAACGTATGGTGCTGCCGCCGTGTCCACAAGACCGCCGGGGCAAGGACTTCGTCCCTCGGGGTAACAGTTCGGCAACGTGCCCGTCACTCGGTGATCACCTGGGCGGATATCGCTCTCCCGGCCGTCCGCCACCGGCCCCGGCGGTCGGCGGTGGGACGCCGTGCCGAGTCGACGGATCGCGCGGCCACGTCGCCTCCGACGCTGGGCCCGGGTGGTCAGCGCGCCTGGAGCGCAGCGGTCCGGGCGTCGGTCAGCACGACCAGATCCGCCGCGGTGAGTTCGAGTTGAAGACCGCGTCGGCCGGCGGAGACGTAGATCGTCGGCAGGTCCAACGCGGAGTCGTCCAGCACGGTGGGCAGCCGTCGGCGCTGCCCGAGCGGGCTGATCCCGCCACGTACGTAGCCGGTGGCCCGCTCGGCGACCGCCCGGTCGGCCAGCGCCGCCCGCTTGCCGCCGACCGCCGCCGCGAGCGCCTTGAGGTCGAGTTCACCGGTCACCGGGACGACGGCCACGGTGAGCTCGCCGTCGACCTCGGTCACCAGTGACTTGAACACCCGCTCCGGCGGCACGCCGAGCGCCTCCGCCACCAGCGCGCCGTAGTTCGGCGCGTCCGCCGCCACCCGGTACGGGTGGGTGCGATGCGCGACGCCGCGCTTGGTCAGCAGCGCTGTCGCCGGAGTGCCCTGTCCCGCCACGGCACCGAACCTAGTCGACCGGCCGGCCGATCAACACGGTCGGTGCCCCGGCGACCCGGGTGAGCACCAGGCTCGCCGCCGCGTCGCCGGCCAACCGCAGGTCCCGCCGGAGCTGCTCGGGGGTGAGCGCCGACCCGCGCTTGAGGATCTCCACCCGGCCCACCCGGCGTTCCCGCAGCAGCGCCCGCAGGCGTTTGAGCGAGAACGGCAGCACGTCGGTGATCTCCAGGCAGCGCGCGTACGGGGTGCGGCTCGGACGGTCGGCATAGAGGTAGGCGATGCTCGGGTCACCGAGGGTGGCGTCCAGCTCGTCGGCCAGCTCGGCGACGAGGTGCGCGCGGACCACCGCCGGATCCGGGTCGTACAGGTAGCGGCGGGGCGGCCCGACCGGCGCCTCGGCGGCACCCGAGCCGGTGAGCTGGTGACGGCCGCCGTGCGAGTCGTGCAGGGTCGCCCGGCGCGGCACCTCAGCCAGCTCACCGCACCAGAGCGCGGCCTCGACCAGGTCGCCGTCCACGCTCACCCACTCGGCCTCGGCGCCGGTCGGGATGAGCGCGTGATCCAGCCCCGGTGCCACCTTCACCACGGTGTGCGGCACCCGCTCGGCCAACCCGGTGACGAAGTCCCACGGCGGCGAGTAGGCGCGCGGGTCGAAGATCCGCCGCCCGGTGCCGGCCCGGCGCCGGGCCGGGTCGCAGAAGACACCGTCGACCCGGGAGACGTCGAAGGAGGTGGCGTCGCCGCACTCGACCGTGAACCGCTCGGCCAGCCCGGCCGCGGTGGCGTTGGCGGCGGCCATCGCGGCGGTCACCGGGTCGGCCTCCACCCCGTACACCCGGATGCCGGCGCGGGCGGCGGCGAGTGCGTCGGCGCCCAGGCCGCACCCGAGGTCGGCCAGGGTGCGCACGCCGGCCGCGTACAGCCGGGCGGCGCGTCGGTCGGCGACCACCCGGCGGGTGGCCTGCTCCAGCCCGGCGCGGGTGAGGAACATCCCGGCGGCGGCCGGACCGAACTTGCCGACGGCCCGGTGGCGCAGCTCGGCCTGGGTGAGCGACGCGGCGGCCAGCGCGGGCGGCACCCCGGTCGCCCGCAGGGCCGACGCCGCGGCCAGTGGGTCGCCGCCGGCCAGTCCGGCCGCCGTCGCGAGCGCGGCCGACCCTTCGGGGGTACGCAGCGCAGCCAGCTGGTCGAGATCCACCCGCCCATTGTCCCGGCCCGGTCGCGCTGCCCGGACGGTGGTGTCGGTGGCGACACGGCGGGCGCGGCGTTGGCACTCTCCTTGACGGAGTGCTAGCCACGGAATAACCTGCGATTAGCACTCTCACCCTGAGGGTGCCAGCTTCCGGGTCTCGCGACCCGGTTGCGCACGCCAGGCGGACCGGCACCCGCGACGACGGCCCCGCCCGGTGGCATGAGGCAGATTGACGCTGGCCAGCCCCGCTGGCCAGCAACGAAACCAGTACCCCAGGAGGGTATGCCCGTGACTACCGCGACCAAGGTTGCGATCAAGCCGCTCGAGGACCGCATCGTGGTCCAGGCGAACGAGGCTGAGACCACCACGGCGTCGGGCATCGTGATCCCCGACACCGCCAAGGAGAAGCCGCAGGAGGGCACTGTCCTCGCTGTGGGCCCGGGGCGCGTCGATGACAACGGCAACCGGGTTCCGGTTGACGTTCAGGTCGGCGACACCGTCCTCTACTCGAAGTACGGCGGCACCGAGGTCAAGTACGCCGGCGAGGAGTACCTGGTGCTCTCCGCCCGCGACGTCCTCGCGGTCATCGAGAAGTAAGCAACCGATCAGTGCCATTGCCCCGGTCCGGCTCGCCGGGCCGGGGCAATAGCGCTTCGAAGGGACATTCATGGCGAAGATCCTGAGCTTCTCGGACGACGCCCGGCACCTGCTGGAGCACGGTGTCAACGCCCTCGCGGACGCGGTCAAGGTCACCCTCGGCCCGCGCGGGCGCAACGTCGTCCTGGACAAGAAATTCGGTGCGCCGACGATCACCAACGATGGTGTGACCATCGCCAAGGAGATCGAGCTCACCAACCCCTACGAGAACCTCGGCGCGCAGCTGGTCAAGGAGGTGGCGACCAAGACCAACGACGTCGCCGGCGACGGGACCACCACCGCGACCGTGCTGGCGCAGGCGATGGTTCGCGAGGGCCTGCGCAACGTGACCGCCGGGACCAACCCGGCCGGCCTCAAGCGGGGCATCGACGCGGCGGCCGTCAAGGTCTCCGAGGCGCTGCTCGGCCGGGCCGTGGAGGTCGTCAGCCAGGAGTCGATCGCGAACGTGGCGACGATCTCCGCGCAGGACGCCACCATCGGTGCGCTGATCGCCGAGGCGATGGAGCGGGTCGGCCGCGACGGTGTCATCACCGTCGAGGAGGGCTCCGCGCTCACCACCGAGCTGGACGTGACCGAGGGTCTCCAGTTCGACAAGGGCTTCATCTCGCCGAACTTCGTCACCGACCTGGAGGGCCAGGAGTCCGTCCTCGAGGACGCGTACATCCTGGTCACCACGCAGAAGATCTCGGCGATCGAGGAGCTGCTGCCGCTGCTGGAGAAGGTCCTCCAGAACAGCAAGCCGCTGCTGATCATCGCCGAGGACGTGGACGGCCAGGCGCTCTCCACCCTCGTGGTCAACTCGCTGCGCAAGACCCTCAAGGTCTGCGCGGTCAAGGCCCCGGGCTTCGGCGACCGCCGCAAGGCGATGCTCCAGGACATCGCGATCTCCACCGGCGCCGAGCTGGTCGCCCCGGAACTGGGCTACAAGCTCGACCAGGTCGGCCTGGAGGTGCTGGGCACCGCCCGGCGCGTGGTGGTCGACAAGGAGAACACCACGATCGTCGACGGTGGCGGCCAGTCCGCCGACGTCGCCGACCGGGTGGCCCAGATCCGCAAGGAGATCGAGGCCTCCGACTCCGACTGGGACCGGGAGAAGCTGGCCGAGCGGCTGGCGAAGCTCTCCGGCGGGATCGCCGTGATCAAGGTGGGCGCGGCGACCGAGGTCGAGATGAAGGAGCGCAAGCACCGCATCGAGGACGCCATCGCGGCGACCAAGGCCGCGGTCGAGGAGGGCACCGTCCCGGGCGGCGGCGCCGCCCTGGTGCAGATCCTGCCGGTGCTCGACGACGACCTGGGCTTCACCGGTGACGAGAAGGTCGGCGTCTCGATCGTGCGCAAGGCGCTCGTCGAGCCGCTGCGCTGGATCGCGCAGAACGCCGGTCACGACGGCTACGTCGTGGTGCAGAAGGTCGCCACCAAGGAGTGGGGCAACGGCCTCGACGCCGCCACCGGCGAGTACGTCGACCTGGTCAAGGCCGGCATCATCGACCCGGTGAAGGTGACCCGCAACGCGGTCACCAACGCCGCGTCGATCGCCGGCCTGCTGCTGACCACCGAGAGCCTCGTGGTGGAGAAGCCGGAGCAGGCCGAGCCGGCCGCCGCCGGCGGGCACGGCCACGGTCACGGCCACCAGCACGGCCCGGGTTTCTGACCCGGTAGCACCACCCTCCCGGGGCACACCGTCGTACGACGGTGTGCCCCGGTTCGTCTGCCGAGATGGCAACCGGACGAGAAGATCGCGCACACTGGGCCAATGAGCACCACGTCGCGGTGGTACGCCGCGCTGGCCGGAGTCACCGCCGCAGCCGTCGCGATCGGGATCGCGGAACCGGTGGCGGTGCTGACCGGCCCCCGGTCGGCGCCGCTGGTCGCGGTTGGCGGGGTGGTCGTCGACGCCGTCCCGCAGTCGCTGAAGCAGTTCGCCATCGACCTCTTCGGCACCGCCGACAAGATCGCCCTGCTGGTCGGTACGGCCGTGCTGCTGGGCGGGTTCGCCGCACTGCTCGGCGTGCTGGCGGTACGCCGCCTGACGATCGGTCTGGCCGGCATCGCGGCGTTCGCCGTCCTCGGTGTGGCCGCCGCGCTGACCCGTCCGGGCGCGGACCTCGCCGACGCGCTGCCGTCGCTGGTCGGCGGCGGTCTCGGTGCCCTCGTGCTCTGGCTGTTCATTGCGGGTCCACTGGAGCTGGACCCCTGGCCCTGGAGCCCGCCCACCCCGTCGGCCGCGCCCGCGACTTCGGGCGAGCGGGTCGACCCGGCGTCCCGGCGGCGCTTTCTCAGCAGCACCGGGGTGCTGCTCGGCACGGCCACGGTGGCCGGGCTCGGCGGGCACTGGCTGGCCGGGCGACGCGGGGTGTCCGCCGCCCGGGACGCGATCCGGTTGCCGGCGCCGGCCGACCCCGCGCCGGCCCTGCCCGCTGGCGTGGACCTCTCGGTGACCCAGCTCGCGCCCTACGTCACCCCGAACTTCGGGTTCTACCGGATCGACACCGCGCTGGTGGTGCCGCAGGTGGACCCGGCGACCTGGCGGCTGCGGATCCACGGGCGGGTGGGTACCGAGCGCACGTACAGCTACGCGGACCTGCTGGCCCGACCGATGGTCGAGCGGTACGTCACGCTGGCCTGCGTCTCGAACGAGGTGGGCGGGGACCTGATCGGCAACGCCCGCTGGCTCGGCGTACCCCTGCGGGAGCTGCTGGACGAGGTCGAGCCGGAGGCGGACGCCGACCAGGTGGTCGGCCGTTCGGTCGACGGCTGGACCTGCGGCACCCCGACGGCCGCGCTACGCGACGGGCGGGACGCGCTGCTGGCGGTCGGCATGAACGGCGAACCACTGCCGGTGGAGCACGGCTTCCCGGTCCGGATGGTGGTGCCGGGCCTCTACGGCTACGTGTCGGCCTGCAAGTGGGTGACCGAGCTGGAGCTGACCCGGTTCAGCGACTTCGACGCGTACTGGGTGCCGCGGGGCTGGTCCGCCCAGGGGCCGATCAAGACCCAGTCGCGGATCGACACGCCCCGGCCGCGCAACCGGCTCACCACGGGCCCGGTCACCGTGGCCGGGGTGGCCTGGGCGCAGCACCGGGGCATCCGCCGGGTCGAGGTACGCGTCGACGACGGCCCCTGGCAGGAAGCGGAGCTGGCGCCGACGGTGTCGGTGGACACCTGGGTGCAGTGGCAGTGGCGGTGGGACGCCACACCGGGCGAGCACCGGCTCCAGGTCCGGGCGACCGACGCGACCGGCGAGACCCAGACCGAGCGCACCCAGAGCGTCGCCCCCGACGGCGCCACCGGCTGGCACACGATCACCGCCACGGTCCGCTGACCGCTGGGTCCGCGCGGGAACCGCGCCCCCGGTTGGTGGAGGCGCGGTTCGCGGTGTTCAGGGTGGGTGTCGGAATCAGGCGACGTTGCGCTGGGCCGGGACGGTCGACTTGTGCGGGTGACCCAGTCGGGCCTCCAGCCGGCCCACGTCGACTCGGGCGTGCCGGCGGTCGGCCAGGTCCTCCCAACCGACGGCGAGCAGGCGCAACCGCTCCGACTCGCTGAAGCCGCCCCACACGCCGTACGGCTCGCGGACCGACAGCGCGTGTGCGGCGCACTCGGCGCGTACCGGGCAGGCGCGGCAGACCGACTTGGCGTTGGACTCCCGACGCAGCCGGGACGAGCCCCGCTCGCCGTCGGGGTGGAAGAACTGCGCGCTGTCCCGTCCTCGGCAGGCGCCGAGGCGCTGCCAGTCCCACAGATCGACGATGGGTCCGGGCAGTCTACGTACGTTCGACATCAGCACCCCTCCTCCCGCGCGGCACCGCGAGATCCTTGGCCGGCTTGCGTGCGGCGGGCCGCGCAGGCGCACCGTTCCCGGCCTGGATCTCTCGGTACCCGGGCTTTCCTCAACTCACACGTCTGTGATCGAGAACGCCCTGGAATTTGCGGCTTTTGCCCCATCTGTCGGAAAAGTTCGGAAGATTGCCGGGAACCTCCTCCCGAGGCGACCCCGTCATGGTCTGCTCGTTGGCGGAGAGGAGACCACAGTGCGTACCGTTCTTGTGTGCGTTCGGACACCACTCGCGGCGCAACACCTTACGTCTGCGGCCGCGCGGCTGGGGCTGTCCGCGATCATCCGTACGGCCGTCTCCGATCCCGAGGTGATGCTGCGGCTGGCCGAGCGGCCGGCCGACGTGGTGTTGGCCGACACGGCCCTCACCAGGCCGGACAGCGCGGGCTTCGTACGCCGGGTGCTGGCCCGAGCACCGCAGGCCGCGGTGCTGCTGCTCGGGACGGAGGAGCCCGAGGCGGCGGCGGCCACGATCAGCGCCGGTGCCCGGGGCCTCATTCAGAACGTCGACCAGGATCTGACCAGCGCGGTCGCCAAGGCCCTGCTGCTGCTCACCGCGCCCGGTCGGGCCTCCCGGCAACGGATCACCGATCCGGCCCGGGACACCGCGTCGGTCGGCGGAGCGGGCCGTTCCGCGCCGTCACTGCGTGGCTCCGGCGAGCCCGGCTGGGCCGCCTCCGCCACCGCGGGCGAGGGTTCGACGGGTGTCCCGTCGGTGCCGGTACAGCGGGGCGACGACGAGGCGGAGTCGGCGGCCGGTGAGTCGGCCGCCGAGCAGAGTGATTCCGCTCGGCCCGCTCCGAGCGCCCGGCCCGCCCGGGCGTCGATCGGGCTCACCGAGCGGGAGTTGCAGGTGTTGCTGGGCATGGCCGAGGGCAAGAGCAACGCGGAGATCGGCCGGGAGCTGTTCGTCTCGGAGGACACCGTCAAGACGCACGCCCGCCGGCTGTTCCGCAAGCTCGGCGCCCGGGACCGGGCACACGCGGTGGCCGCCGGCTTCCGTGCCGGCCTGGTCGCCTGACCCACCCGCGGCACCGACTGAACTCGCTCGATCCAGGAAATAGTGGCCTCCCCTGCGCCGGGAAGCCACTACTTCCTGGTTGCAGCACGATCTTGCGGCGCGGCGGGACAGCGGCGGGGCGGGACAGCGCGGCGGGACGCGCCCGCCCGAGGATCAGTTGGTGGAACCGGCGGTGCCCGGCTCGTCCTCGGTGCCCTCGGTCAGGGTGTCGTGCACCCCGTCGGCGTACCCGCGGGCGTAGTCCCAGGTCACGTAGTGGTCCGGGTCCGGGTCGTAGGCGGGTTCGTGCACGCGCGGGCGACCCGAGTTGAGCAGGTGCCGCAGGTTGCCGCGGAGCAGGTCCCAGTCGAAGTAGTGCGGCTCCCGGCAGTCCTCGCATTCGATCACCAGGCCGCGGACCCCGATCGGCGCCAGCAGGGCCTGGTAGATCTCCAGGTCGGCGAGGTCCTCCAGCACGTCCTGCCGCTCGACGTCGGTCAGCGGATCCGGCGTCGCGTCGTCGCCCGGATCGTCCAGCCCCGCGGTCGGGTCGGCCGGGTCGCCGTTGAACGGGTCGATGGGCTCGTCGTGCACCCCCTCACCGTAGACCCAACCCGGCGAGGCCGTCGGCCCCCGGCCCCGCGTCGGCCCGGCCCGCCACGACGAAGGTCGCGCAGCTCACTGGGTACGATGAGACGACGCGTCGGCACCATGACGCGTTCCGGTGCCGGCGCGCGCCACCTCGCTGAAGCCCATCCGAGCAGCTCAGGGGAGCAATCGTGGAAAATTCGCCCAGCACCGATCTTCCGGCCGGCGGCGAGCACGCCGACCTGGGCGGCCACCTGCCCGAGCTGCCGGCCGGCTCCGCGCGGGTGGTTCCGCTCGGCCTCACCTTCGACGACGTGCTGCTTCAGCCGGGCGAGTCGGACGTGGTGCCCAGCCGGGTCAACACCCGGACGAAGCTCACCCGCAACGTCGAGCTGTCCATCCCGCTGCTGTCCAGCGCGATGGACACCGTGACCGAGGCCCGGATGGCGATCGCCATGGCCCGCCAGGGTGGCATCGGCGTGCTGCACCGCAACCTCTCCCTGGAGGACCAGGCGCTCCAGGTCGACCTGGTCAAGCGCTCCGAGTCCGGCATGATCACCAATCCGGTGACCGCCAGCCCGAACGACACGTTGCGCGAGGTCGACGAGTTGTGCGGGCGGTACCGCATCTCCGGCGTCCCGGTGGTGGACGGCGACGGCCAGTTGGTCGGCATCGTCACCAACCGCGACATGCGTTTCGTGTCCGAGCCGGACACCCCGGTCCGCGAGATCATGACCCACACCCCGCTGGTCACCGCGCGGGTCGGTGTGAGCAAGGACGACGCGCTGGCCCTGCTGCGCCAGCACAAGGTCGAGAAGCTGCCGATCGTCGACGACTCGGGCCGGCTGCGCGGGCTGATCACCGTGAAGGACTTCACCAAGAGCGAGCAGTACCCGGACGCCAGCAAGGACGACGCCGGCCGACTCCGGGTCGCCGCCGCCATCGGCGTGGGCGAGGACGCCTACAAGCGGGCCCGGACCCTGGTCGACGCGGGCGTGGACGTGCTGATCGTGGACACCGCGCACGGCCACCAGCGGGCCGTGCTGGACATGGTCCGCCGGCTCAAGGCCGACGTCCCGATCGACATCGTGGGCGGCAACGTGGCCACGTACGCCGGTGCGAAGGCGCTGGTCGACGCCGGCGCCGACGGCGTCAAGGTGGGCGTGGGGCCGGGGGCGATCTGCACCACCCGGATCGTCGCCGGGGTCGGCGTGCCGCAGGTGACCGCGATCATGGAGGCGGCCCGGGCCGCCCGCCCGGCCGGCGTGCCGGTGATCGGCGACGGCGGCATCCAATACTCGGGCGACATCGCCAAGGCCCTGGTGGCCGGCGCCGACACGGTGATGCTCGGCAGCCTGCTGGCCGGTTGCGAGGAGAGCCCCGGCGAGCTGATCTTCGTCAACGGCAAGCAGTACAAGGCGTACCGCGGCATGGGGTCGCTGGGCGCGATGCAGTCCCGGGGTCAGGCCAAGTCGTACAGCAAGGACCGCTACTTCCAGCAGGACGTGCTCAGCGACGACAAGCTGGTCCCGGAGGGCGTGGAGGGTCAGGTGCCCTACCGGGGCCCGCTCTCCCGGGTGGCCCACCAGCTGGTCGGCGGGCTGCGGCTGGCCATGGGATATGCCGGTGCGGAGAACATCCCCGATCTGCACCACCGGGGCCAGCTCATCCGGATCACCGCGGCCGGGCTGAAGGAGAGCCACCCGCACGACATCCAGATGACCGTCGAGGCGCCCAACTACCACACCCGCTGACCATCCCCCAACAATCTGGAGTCCCCCATGCGTGACGTGGTCGAGATAGGGCTGGGCAAGACCGCGCAGCGCGGTTACCACCTGGACGACATCGCCATCGTGCCGAGCCGCCGGACCCGGGACGTCGACGACGTCTCGACCGCCTGGCAGCTGGACGCGTACCCGTTCGGCATCCCGTGCGTCGGGCACCCCTCCGACGCCACCATGAGCCCGTCGTCGGCGATCCGGCTCGGTCAGCTCGGCGGCCTCGGCGTGCTCAACGTCGAGGGGCTGTGGACCCGCTACGAGAACCCGACCAAGGTGCTGGAGGAGCTGGCCGGCCTCGACGAGGACGCCCGCGCCACCAAGCGGCTTCAGGAGGTGTACGCGGAGCCGATCCGCCCCGACCTGATCGCCGAGCGGGTCCGGGAGCTGCGTGCCGGCGGCGGTACGGTCGCGGTGCGGGTCTCCCCGCAGCACACCCTGGCGCTGGCCCCGGTGATCCTGGACGCCGGGGTGGACATCCTGGTTATCCAGGGCACCATCGTCTCGGCCGAGCACGTGTCGACCACCGACGAGCCGCTGAACCTCAAGGAGTTCATCGCGGACCTCGACCTGCCGGTGATCGTCGGCGGCTGCACCGACTACAAGACCGCGCTGCACCTGATGCGTACCGGCGCGGCCGGCGTGATCGTGGGCATCGGTGGCGACGAGTGGTCGACCACCGAGTCGGTGCTGGGCATCCGGGTGCCGATGGCCACCGCGATCGCCGACGCCGCGGCGGCCCGCCGGGACTACCTCGACGAGACCGGCGGCCGGTACGTGCACCTGATCGCCGACGGTGACCTGCAGACCTCGGGCGACATCGCCAAGGCGCTCGGTTGCGGCGCGGACGCGGTGATGCTGGGCGAGCCGCTGTCGCTCTGCGCCGAGGCGCCCGCCGGGGGTGCCTGGTGGCACTCGGCGGCCAGCCACCCGTCGCTGCCGCGCGGTGTCTTCGAGGTCTCCGGCGACCCGATCGGGTCGATGGAGCAGTTGCTGTTCGGCCCGGCCGACGAGGCCGACGGCCAGCTCAACCTGTTCGGGGGGCTGCGCCGGGCGATGGCCAAGTGCGGCTACCGCGACCTCAAGGAGTTCCAGAAGGTCGGCCTGGTCCTCGACCGCTGACCCCAACCGCACACGCCGAGAGGCCGGCCCCGCCACGTCGCGGAGCCGGCCTCTCGGCGTACCGGGGGCGTCAGCCCTCGGTGAACTCGACCCAGTTGAGGTTGACCAGGCCGCTGGTCGGGCCGCCGGGTACGGCGGTGAAGACCAGGTAGAGCTGGTGCGCCCCGGCGGGCTGGTCCACCGGCACGGTGGTGCTCGGACGGACGCCGGCCGCGCCGGAGGTCACTTCTTGAGGTAGATGGTCAGGTCGGACATGTTGCGGTAGCTGGTGGCCGCGAAGTCGAGCGACTGACCTCGGTTGGTGGTGCCGCCGGGTGCGGTGTCCATCTCCCAGTTGGCGTGGTGGAAGTCCCGCTCGCCGATGGTCTGGAAGAACTGCTGGAAGTTGAGGTCACCCTCGCCCAGCGGGGTCATCTGGTAGCCGTTGGGCACGCTGGTGTCCCGGTCGCCGTCCTTGGCGTGGAAGAGCGGGAACCGGGTGGTCCGGTCGGCCACGGTGAGGATCGGGTCGAACAGGTCGGTCACCTCGCGGCCGGCCGGGTCGACGTACTTCTGGTGCTTGTAGCGGGCCACGTACGCCCAGTAGATGTCGAGCTCGAAGAAGACGTACCGGGGGTCGGTCTTGCCGAAGAAGTACTCCAGCCGACGGACGCCGGAGGACCGGGTGGGGCGCCCCTGGTCGTCCAGCGGCCCGGAGTCCAGCAGGAAGCTGTACGCGGCGTCGTGGTTGTGCGTGTAGAGCCGCATCCGCCGGGCCCGGGCCTGCCGGCCCAACTCGTTCCAGGTGTCGGCGGCGGCGTCCCAGTCCGCCTTGTACGAGCTGCTGGTCGGGTCGCTGCCGGTGCCGATGTTGGCCATGCCGAGCTCCTCGGCGATGTCCAGTTGCTGCTGGAAGGTGTCCGCCCGGATGGTGGCGTGGGTGCCGTTGGCGACCAGGCCGTTGTCATCGAGGATCTTGCGGATCTCGGTCGGGGTGATCTGTCGGCCGAGGATCTCGGTGCTCTGGGTGTAGCCGGCGAACTCGATCTCCTTGTAGCCGATCTCGGCGAGTCGGGCGAGGACCCGCTCGAAGCCGTACGGCACGCCGCTGTCGTCCGGTGCGGCCGAGATCCGGTCCCGGACGCTGTAGAGGATGATGCCGCGGTTCCGGGACGGGATCAGCGGCTCGACACGGAGCCGGCTCTTGCCCTTGTCCTTCGAGTGGGCGAGCGCGGGGGTGCCGGTGGCGAGGACCGGCAGGCCGGCCGCCCCGAGCGCGGCGGCGGCGCCAGCGGAGGCGGCGAGCAGGGACCGGCGGCTGAGCCGGCCGGCGGAGGAGGCGTCGGGTGCGGTGCGGTCTGGCATTTGTTCCACCTTTCGCGACGGCGGTTGCCGTCGATGACGATCAGCAGAGTGCGACGAGGTGATGTCGCGGGCGCCGCCGAGCGCCCGTGCCGCGTCCCCGATGTGGCCGGGGAGTGTGCGGTGGTCGAGTCGAAGGGGCAGGTCACGCCGCCGCCACGGCGTGTCGGGTCGGGGCGCGAGCCCGTCCTGTAACGAGGCCGGCTGGGATGTTCCGAGCGCGTTACATGTTGGAAACAGACACTAACGTCGGTCGAAGTCAAAAGAAAGTATTGACCGACGCCAACTTTTGTACTTCTCGACGAAAGTAAGTTACGGGTATCGATACTTGCCTCGCGTGCGGTGGGCCTGGCTAGGCTCTTCGTGACCGCGATCGCCGCAGGAGGAGTGCGCATGCTCCGGACCGGACGGACACCCACCCGCCACCGGCTGACCGCTGCCGCCGCTGCCCTGACCTGCGCGATCGCGCTGGGCGCGGGTGGTTGCACGCGCGACGACGACGGGTTCCGGCCCGGTGCCGCCGACGTCGGTGACCCGTACGTCCCGGGCCACGGCAACGGCGGGTACGACGTCACGCACTACGGCCTGGACGTTCGCTACGACCCGGCGACGGACCGGCTTACCGGCCGGGCCACCATCGCGGCGACGGCCACCCAGGACCTGTCCCGCTTCAACCTGGACCTGGCCGGGCTGGACGTCGGCGCGGTCACCGTCGGTGGTGCCAAAGCCGATCATCGGCGCGACGACGGCGAGTTGGTGGTGACCCCGCCGGACGGGTTGCCGCGCGGCCGACCGTTCGCGGTGACCGTGGAGTACGCGGGCGTACCGGAGGCTCTGATCGGCGGCGAGCTGGGCAGCGGAGGCTTCCTGCACACGCCCGACGGGGCGATAGCGCTCGGCCAGCCCGACTCGGCGGCCACCTGGTTCCCGGTCAACGACCACCCGTCCGACAAGGCCAGCTACGACATCGCGGTGACCGTCCCGGACGGGCTGTCCGCGCTGAGCAACGGGGTGCCCGGCCCGAAGACCAGCGCCGACGGCTGGACCACCTGGCGCTGGTCCGAGCGCACCCCGATGGCCAGCTACCTGACCACCCTGGTGATCGGCGACTACCGGGTGGCCAGTGGCAGTCACGCCGGCCGGCCGTTGGTCACCGCGGTGGCGGCGAGCCTGCCGGCGACCGGCGGCGCGGCCCGCTCGCTGGAGCGCACCGGCGCGGTCGTCGACTTCCTGGCCAGCCGCTTCGGCCCGTACCCGTTCGACTCCTACGGCGGGATCGTGGTCGCCGACGACCGTGTCGGCTACGCGCTGGAGACCCAGTCCCGTCCGGTCTACGGGCCGGCCTTCTTCGCCGACGACCGGCCCAACGCGGGCGTGGTCGCGCACGAGCTGGCCCACCAGTGGTTCGGCGACAGCGTGTCGCTGAGCCGGTGGGGCGACATCTGGCTCAACGAGGGGTTCGCCAGCTACGCCGAGTGGCTGTGGGAGGAGCACGACGGCGGCCGGACCGCGCAACGCAACTTCGAGATCCAGTACGCCTCGACCGACTGGTCCCAGCCGTCGGTCGAGCCGGGCCGGGCGCGGATGTTCGGCACCGCCGTCTACAAGCGCGGGGCGCTCACCGTGCACGCGCTGCGGCGGACCGTCGGCGACGACACGTTCTTCCGCATCCTGCGCAGCTGGACCGCGGAACGGGCGGAGGGCAACGCCACCACCGCGGACTTCGTGGCGCTGGCCGAGCGGGTCGCCGGACGGCAGTTACGCGCCTTCTTCGACGCCTGGTTGGTGGGCGGTGTGGCGCCCACCCTGCCGTGACGAGGCCGTGATGATCAGTCGATAGGCTGCCGCCTGCGATCGGCCGGAAGACGCCGTTCGTGCGGGTGACGGACGCCGTCACCGCCACCGTTCGGGGAGGGCTCGTGATGCGGGTGACGCGGCACAGACTGCGGGTGGGTGTCGGTCTGCTGGTGACCGGAGCGCTCGCGCTGTCCGGATGCGACTCGTCCAGCCCGGATGCGGCCCCGCCGTCGCCGAGCGCCACTCCGACGCAGGCACGGACGTTCGCCGCGGGCGCGGCCGGGGCCGGTGACGCCTACTTCCCAACGTACGGCAACGGCGGTTACGACGTCGGGCGGTACGTCCTCAAGGTGCGCTACGACCCGGCGAAGGACCAGCTGACCGGCACGGCCACGGTGGAGGCCACCGCGACGGCCGACCTGTCGACGTTCAACCTGGACCTGGCCGGCCTGACCGTCAAGACGGTCACCGTGGACGGGACCCCGGCCACCCACACCCAGGAGAAGAACGAGCTGGTGATCAAGCCGGCCGCCGGCCTGATCACCGGCAACGGGTTCGTCGCCGAGATCGCGTACGAGGGCAAGCCCAAGGCGTTGAAGAACGAGGTGCTCGGCGAGGGCGGCTTCCTGCACACCTCCGACGGCGCCATCGCGCTCGGGCAGCCCGAGTCGGCGAGCACCTGGTTCCCGGTCAACGACCACCCGTCGGACAAGGCGGCCTACGACTTCGAGATCACCGTCCCGGACGGTCTGACCGCGGTCAGCAACGGCACGCCGGGTGGCAAGACCAGCAAGGGTGGCTGGACCACCTGGAAATGGTCGGAGAAGTCGCCGATGGCCAGCTACCTGAGCACCGTGGTGATCGGCAAGTTCCGGATCACCACCGCCCAGCACAAGGGACGGCCGGTCTACAGCGCGGTCACCACCAAGGTGGCCAAGGGCGCCGCCGACGACTCGATCGCGCAGACCGTCAAGGTGGCCGACTACCTGGAGAGCGTGTTCGGGCCGTACCCGTTCGACGCGTACGGCGGGGTGGTGGTCTCCGACAGCCGGATCGCGTACGCGCTGGAGACGCAGAGCCGCCCGGTCTACTCTGCCGGCTTCTTCCGGCAGGGCGAGAACACCGGGGTGGTGGCCCACGAGTTGGCTCACCAGTGGTTCGGCGACAGCGTGGCGCTGGCCAAGTGGGAGGACATCTGGCTCAACGAGGGCTTCGCGACGTACGCGGAGTGGCTCTGGGCCGAGCACACCAAGGTCTCCACGGCCAAGCAGGCGTTCGACGTCCGGTTCGCCAACGTTCCGGCCCGGGTGTGGAAGACGCCGCCGGGTAAGCCGGGGATGCGGGAGATCTTCAGCGAGTCCGTCTACCAGCGTGGCGGGATGACCCTGCACGCGCTGCGGGTGGCCGTCGGTGACAAGGCGTTCTTCCAGATCGTCAAGACCTGGGCGGCGGAGAAGCGCAACGGCACCGCCACCACCGCAGAGTTCGTGGCCCTCGCCGAGCGCATCTCCGGCAAGCAGCTCGACGCCCTCTTCGACGCCTGGCTCTACGGCACCAAGAAGCCCGCCGCGCCCAAGGCCCTCTGATCCTGCGCCCGTCTCCCCGCGGTCCTGCCAGACCGCGGGGAAACGGGGTTCAGGTCTTGACGCGCAGGTTGGGGTGGGCCGTCAGATAGGCGTCGGCGCGGCCGGCACGCAGCTCGGTGATGAAGTTCCGCCCCTCGGTGGTGAGTTGTTCGCCGCGGTAGGCGCTGCCCTTGCCGACGCCCGAGCCGGGCAGGCCGACCAGCACGAACTTGTCGGCCGGCAGGCCGCCCAGGGCGTACGCCAGGTCGACGATCTTCCGGCCGCCCACGTACACCAGGGTGTCGCCGAGCGCGGCGACCACCTGGTCGACCCGCTCCGGCTGCCGGGCCAGCCCCTCGTCCAGGATCTTGCGGGTCAGCGCCCGGATCAGTTGCTGCTGGTGCCGCTGCCGGGCGTAGTCGCCGCCGGTGATGTAGCGCTGCCGCGCGTAGTCCAGCGCCTGCCAGCCGTTGAGGTGCTGGTTGCCCTTCTCGTAGACCTGCTGCGGCCCGGTGTACCCGCCGGGCGCCGGGTCCCGGTATTTGCCGTCCGGCTTGCGGTGCAGCGAGGCGACCCGCTGGTCGACATAGATGTCCACCCCGCCCAGGGCGTTCACCAGCCGGTCGAACCCGGTGAAGGTGAGCACCGCGCCGGCGTCGATGCGCAGCCCGGTGTAGCCGCTGACCGTGCTGCGCAGGAGCTCGTACCCCTGGGCGGTGCTCGGCTGCTTGGGTTTGCCCGGCACCCGGCTGCCGAAGCTCATCGCGTGGGTGAGCTTGGTCTTGCTGCCCTTGTAGCCGGACTTCGGAAACGCCGGGATGTCCACCAGCAGGTCGCGGGGGAGCGAGAAGAGGTACGCCCGGCCCAGACCCTTGGGCACGTGCAGCACCAGCACCGCGTCGGCGTGCGGCTCCCAGCCGGGCACGCTGACCCGGGTGTCGACGCCGACCAGCAGCAGGTTCAGCGGGCCGGTGATGTTGGCGCCCGGCGGCGGCCCGGTCGGGCTGGGCGTGGGCGTGGCGGGCGGCGACGCGCTCGGCGAACCGGCCGCCGACGTGCCACCCTCCGGTTTGTCGTTGCCGGTCAGCCGGGTGATCACCACCGCTCCGGCCGCGACCAGCGCGACGATGGCGAGGGCCGCCAACCCGAGCAGCAGCCATCGTCGGCGCGGTGCCATCGACCCGAGGACCATGTTGGATTCCTTCCACCCGTATCCGGAACAACGCTCCGACGGGTACTCCGGGTTGCGGCCGGAAGGCGCCGGGTCGGTCGAACGCTGCATGATCGCGCGAAACTGGCGCTGGCGCGAGCGCTACTCACCGGTAATGATGCGTTCATGCGGTACGACGTGGTCGTCATCGGGTCCGGCTTCGGCGGCAGCGTCACCGCGCTCCGACTCGCCGAGAAGGGCTACGCGGTCGGCGTGCTGGAGGCCGGCCGGCGGTTCGCCGACGACGAGTTTCCGCAGACGTCCTGGCGAGCCCGTCGGTTCCTGTGGGCGCCCAGGCTGGGCTGCTACGGCATTCAGCGGCTCACCCTGCTCCGTCCCGCCGACCGCAGATCCGGGGGTGGCGTGCTGGTGCTCTCCGGCGCGGGGGTGGGCGGCGGCTCGCTGGTCTATGCCAACACCCTCTACGAGCCGTTGCCGGCCTTCTACACGGATCCGCAGTGGCGGGACATCACCGACTGGCGCGACGAGCTGGCCCGCCACTACGACCAGGCGAAGCGGATGCTCGGCGTCACCACGTACCCGGTGGACACCGGCGCGGACCGGGCGATGCGGGCGGTGGCCGAGCGGATGGGGGTGGGGCACACCTTCCACGCCACCCCGGTCGGCGTGCACATCGGACGCCCCGGCGAGCGGGTCGCCGATCCGTACTTCGGCGGCGCCGGCCCGGAACGTACCGGCTGCCTGCACTGCGGCTCGTGCATGACCGGCTGCCGGCACGGGGCGAAGAACACGCTGGTCAAGAACTACCTCTGGCTCGCCGAGCGGCTGGGTGCCACGGTGCACCCGTTGACCACGGTGACCGCCGTCCGACCGGCCGACGACGGCGGCTACGAGGTGCACACCGCGCGTACCGGGGCCTGGCTGCGGCACCGTCGCGAGGTGATCCACGCCGACCAGGTGGTCTTCGCCGCGGGTGCGCTCGGCACCCAGCGGCTGCTGCACGAGATGCGGGCCGATGGCGCGCTGCCGGGGCTGTCGTCCCGCCTCGGCGAGCTGACCCGCACCAACTCGGAGGCGATCCTGGGCGCATCGGTGCCACGCCAGCGGGCCCGGGCCGAGCGGATGGACTTCAGCCAGGGGGTGGCCATCACCAGCTCGTTCCACCCCGACCCGCAGACCCACATCGAGCCGGTCCGCTACGGGCGTGGCTCCAACGCGATGGGGCTGCTCCAGTCGCTGCTGGTCGACGGCGGGCCGCACCGGGTCCGCCGCTGGCTGGGCAGCATCGTGCGGCAACCGGGGCTGGCCGCCCGGATGCTGTCGGTGCGCGGCTGGTCGGAGCGGACGGTGATCGCCCTGGTGATGCAGTCGGTGGACAACTCGCTGACCACCCGGTGGCGGCGCGGTGTGCTCGGCCGTCGGCTGGTCACCGGTCTGGGCCACGGTGCGCCGAGCCCGACCTGGATCCCGGCCGGCAACACCGCGGCCCGAATGCTCGCCGAGGAGATCGGCGGTACGCCGGGCGGCTCGCTCACCGAGCCGTTCGACATCCCGATGACCGCGCACATCCTGGGTGGGGCGGTGATCGGAGCCTCTCCGGCCAACGGGGTGATCGACCCCTACCACCGGATGTACGGCCACCCCGGGCTGCACGTGGTCGACGGAGCCGCCGTCTCGGCCAACCTCGGGGTGAACCCGTCCCTGACGATCACCGCCCAGGCGGAACGGGCGATGTCCCTCTGGCCCAACAAGGGCGAGAGGGATCCCCGGCCGGCGCTCGGTACGCCGTACCGTCGGCTGGCCCCCGTACCCCCGAACCACCCGGCGGTGCCCGCGGACGCCCCGGCGGCCCTACGCCCCTGACCCGGTCGCGCGAAGGGGGCGAGCCGGCTCCGGGCGCGGCCGTGACTGTCGGTAGGCTTTCTGCACATGAGCCTGCCTCGCCCCGTCCTTGTAGTGGACTTCGGAGCCCAGTACGCCCAGCTCATCGCGCGCCGGGTCCGCGAGGCGAAGGTCTACTCCGAGATCGTGCCGCACTCGATGCCGGTCGCCGAGATGCTGGCGAAGAACCCGGCCGCGATCATCCTTTCCGGTGGCCCGTCCAGCGTCTACGCGCCGGACGCCCCGCAGGTCGACGCCGGTCTGTTCTCGGCCGACGTGCCGGTCTTCGGCATCTGCTACGGCTTCCAGGCGATGGCCCAGGCGCTCGGTGGCACGGTCACGCGGACCGGCAACCGCGAGTACGGCGGCACCCCGCTGCGCCCCCGCCTGCTCGACCCGGGCGTGCTGCTCCGCGACCTGCCGGCGGACCTGCCGGTGTGGATGAGCCACGGCGACGCCGTCACCGAGGCGCCCGAGGGCTTCACGGTGACCGCCGAGTCCGCCGGCGCGCCGGTGGCCGCGTTCGAGGACCGGGCCGGGCGTCGGGCCGGGGTGCAGTTCCACCCGGAGGTCGGGCACACCGCGCACGGCCAGGAGATGCTGACCCGCTTCCTGTACGACATCGCCGGCATCGAGCCGACCTGGACGCCCGAGAACATCATCGACGAGCAGGTCGCCCGGATCCGCGCCCAGATCGGCGACAAGGAGGTCATCTGCGGCCTCTCCGGCGGGGTGGACTCGGCGGTCGCCGCCGCGCTGGTGCACAAGGCGGTCGGTGACCAGCTCACCTGCGTCTTCGTCGACCACGGCCTGCTGCGCGCCGGTGAGGCCGAGCAGGTCGAGAAGGACTACGTGGCGGCCACCGGCATCAAGCTGAAGGTGGTCGACGCGGCGGACCGGTTCCTCGGCGCGCTGGCCGGGGTGACCGACCCGGAGCAGAAGCGCAAGATCATCGGGCGGGAGTTCATCCGGGTCTTCGAGGCCGCGGCCCGGGAGATCGCCTCGCACGGCGACGTGGAGTTCCTGGTCCAGGGCACCCTCTACCCGGACGTGGTGGAGTCCGGCGGCGGCACCGGCACCGCCAACATCAAGAGCCACCACAACGTCGGCGGCCTGCCGGAAGACCTGAAGTTCGCCCTGGTCGAGCCGCTGCGCACGCTGTTCAAGGACGAGGTCCGGGCGCTCGGCCTGGGCCTGGGCCTGCCCGAGGCGATGATCTGGCGGCACCCGTTCCCGGGTCCCGGCCTGGCCATCCGGATCATCGGCGCGGTCGACCGGGAACGGCTGGACCTGCTTCGCCGGGCCGACCTGATCGCCCGGGAGGAACTGACCGCCGCCGGCCTGGACCGCGGCGTCTGGCAGTTCCCGGTGGTGCTGCTGGCCGATGTGCGCAGCGTCGGCGTACAGGGTGACGGGCGCAGCTACGGGCATCCCGTGGTGCTGCGCCCGGTCTCCAGCGAGGACGCGATGACCGCCGACTGGTCACGGCTGCCCTACGAGGTGGTGGCCCGGATCTCCACCCGGATCACCAACGAGGTGGCCGAGGTGAACCGCGTGGTCCTAGACGTAACCAGCAAGCCCCCAGGCACCATCGAGTGGGAGTAACCCCCCCCGCCGCCCGCCCCCGCCGCCCGCCGTCGGCGGCCTGTCGCCGTCGATGCCTGTCGCCGTCGATCTAGGGAAAATCGTCGCGATCGGAGATCAACTAGCGGTGATTCTCCCTAGATCGACGGGGTGGGGGTGGTTGGCGCGGGCGGCGGGCCCTGCGGCGCGGCGGCCGTCGGATGCGGCCAGGCTGGGGCGGTGGCGGGCTCCTCGGGCATCAGGAACCACATGATCGGGTACGCGAGCAGTACGAGCCCGCCGGTGAGCAGGCCGCTGACCGCGAAGATCACCCGAACCAGGGTGGGGTCGACGGCGAAGTAACGGCCGAGGCCGCTGGCGACACCGGCCACCATGCGGTCGGTGGTGGGTCGTCGGAGCTGCTTGTACGGGGCGTGGGGAGCAGTGGTGGAAGTCATGCCTCCACGTTCCGCGCCGGTGCTCGATCCGACCTCGGTGACCGCCCGGATCCTTACCCTGACCGATCCCTGAGCGGCAGCAGACAGTCAGGAATCTGACTCTTTTCCGTCCCGGTAACCCGGCCCGGGGAGAATTTCCACCCGTGACCACCTTGCTGGAGCCGCTCCGCAGAATCGCGGCATACGCAGTTTGTGCTGATTCAGACGGCCGAGTGTTGCTGGTCCGCGCATCGGAGCGCTCCGGCACACCCGGCACGTGGTCGTTGCCGGGCGGTGCGGTCGACCACGGCGAGGACCCCAACCACACGGTGGTCCGGGAAACCGCCACCGAGACCGGTCTCTCGGTCGCCGTCTCGGGCCTGGCCGACGTCCTCGCCGACATGCGAGCGCTGCCGGAGCGCGGCATCACCATCCACACCGACCGGCTGATCTACCGAGTCGCGATCCGCGGCGGCACGCTGGCCGACCGGGTCGGCGAGCGCTCCACCGATCTGGCCCGGTGGTACACCCTCGACGAGGCGCGTGAGCTGCCGCTGCGCTCGTTCACCGCGCGTGCCCTCGGGCTGCCCGCCTCCGCGGCCGACGTGGTGCCGGACGAGGCGCCCGAGTTCCCCTCCTTCTACGCGGTGCCGGGCCCGGACGGGCTGCACCGGGCGCAGCGCTTCGCCGCGTACGCGGTGTGCACCGACCCGGACGGCCGGGTGCTGCTCACCCGGATCTCCGCCGGCTACCCGGGCGCCGGCTGCTGGCACCTGCCCGGCGGCGGCACCGATTACGGCGAGCAGCCCGGCGCGGCGCTGATCCGGGAGTTGGTTGAGGAGACGGGGCAGACCGGCCGTCTGGTCGAGCTGCTCGGGGTGGCCAGCCACCGGGACGCCGCCTCCCTCGGCCCGGAGGGCTACCCGATCGACTGGCACGGCGTACGCGCCTTCTATCGGGTGGTGGTCGACAAGCCCGACCCGCTGACCATCGCCGATGTGGGCGGCTCCACCTGCGAGGCCCGCTGGTTCGGCCGCGACGAGCTCGCCGCCCTTCCCACCCACCGCCTCACCGAGGTGACCGCCGAAGCAGTCCAAGCAGCCCACCTGTCCTAACCCCCGAGCTTCTCCCTCCCGCGGACCCCTTCGCTGCGTCGATCATGAAGTTATTGTCAGGGACACGCCGAAGTGGCGGCGATAACTTCATGATCGATGGGGTGCTTGGCGGGTGGGCGGGGTGGCCGGGGTGGAATTCGTGCGGCGGGTTGAGGTTTTTGGGGTTCTGGAAGATTCTGGGCGGGTTTTGGTTGTCCGGGGGACAGGTGCGGGGGACTGGCGGTTGCCGGGTGGTGTTGTCCCGCACGCCGAGCACCCGGAGCACGCCGTGGTTCGTGAGGTCGGCAGGCAGACCGGGCTGACCGTGACGGTGGGCCGCCTGCGGGCGGTGGTCGCGGACGTGACCACCTATCCGGAGGACGGCGTCGCGCTGCACGTCGACCGACTGCTGTTCGAGCTGGGCGGGCCCGGCGAGACGTCGTACAGCGGCCCGGCCGAACAGGTCCGCTGGGTTACCCCGGACGAGGCGGCCAACCTGCCGCTAGCGCCGTTCACCGCCGAACTGCTCGGCCTGCCGGTCACCCCGCTGTCGACCGGGGCGCACCGACACCACGAGCCGGTCGAGCCGCCGCACCCGGATCGCCGGTTGCGCTTCGGGGCGTACGGGCTGGTCACCGACCCGGCCGGGCGGATCCTGCTCACCCAGATCGCGGACGGCTACCCGGGGGCCGGCAAGTGGCACCTGCCCGGTGGCGGCACCGACCACGGCGAGCAGCCCACCGCCGGGCTGCTCCGGGAGTTGGTCGAGGAGGGTGGTCAGCTCGGCCGGGTGGTGGAGCTGCTCGGCGTGGACAATCTGCACAACCCTGCCGCGGTCGGCCCGGAGGGTCGCCCACTGGACTGGCACGGCGTTCGGGTGATCTATCGGGTGCTGGTGGACGTACCGACCGACGCGGTGGTCACCGAGTCCGCCGGCGGCTCGACGGCCAGGGCCGGCTGGTTCACCCTGAAGCAGGCCGCTGACCTGCCGTTGACCGGCATCGCTGCCTCGGCAATCGGACAGCTGGGCTGATACCACCACGCTCGCTGAGCCGAGATGGGTCCCTCCGGTACAGTCAATGGAGGGAATGGTGGAGGAAACGGGCAGCGAAGCCCGGGATGGGAATAAGAGGGCGGTTCGCGCGGTTTAAGCCAGATATACGTACCGCCGGCAGCTATCGCCAAGCCCCGTTTCCCTATGCGATGGTGTACTCCGCAAAACGGCTGCCGGGCCACGCAAGGTCCGGCACTAGACAGCCGGACACCCGCCCCACGGCGGCCAGCCGATCCGGTGATGGAGGAAACGTGCCGAGAGCCCCATGGCGCCGGCGTCGTACGACTGACAGTCCGCGCCCCGCAGGGCGTCGCTGGGCGGGCCGCTTGCGCCGCAGCAGCACGTTCGCCCGCCAGGTGCTACTGGTCCGGGTCGGTCGCCGTGACGGCGACCTGCGCACCACCGACGTGGCGCTGCCCGAGCACCGGTACGCCGACCGGCAGCGCCGTCGCTATGGCCTGGACCGGCTCGGCCGATCCTCGCTCCGGGTCGATCGGGGCGGCCTTGAGGCAATCATGCCGGTCAGCCCGGCACTGCCGACGGTGGCCGAGCCCGACGAGGCTGCGGCCGGGTCCATCCCGCTGCTCCCCGGCGAGCGCACCGCCGCCCGTCGGATGAAGTTCGGCCTGGTCAACGCCTGCACCCTGGCCAGCCTGATGCTCGGCATGCTGGCCATCTT
The DNA here is from genome assembly GCF_042658605.1 of Micromonospora vulcania. Classification (NCBI taxonomy): domain Bacteria; kingdom Bacillati; phylum Actinomycetota; class Actinomycetes; order Micromonosporales; family Micromonosporaceae; genus Micromonospora; species Micromonospora vulcania. The sequence goes on from NZ_JBHSQS010000001.1 coordinate 341,124, forward strand.
CCTGGCCATGCAGGGCGACGTGCGGACCGCCGCGCTCTGCCTGATCGCCTGCGTCGGCTTCGACGGCCTGGATGGCGCGCTGGCTCGCAGGCTCGGCGTGGCCAGCCCGTTCGGCGCGCAGATGGACTCGCTGGCCGACATGTGCTCGTTCGGCCTCGCCGCGCCGGTCGTGGTCTACGCCTCGCTCGCCGGCTCGGTCTCGACCGCCGCAGCGGCGGTGGCCTGTGCCCTGGTCGCGGCGTGTGCCGCGATCCGGCTGGCCCGCTTCAACGTCTCGCCGAAGGACGGCCGGTTCTTCTGCGGGGTACCCACCACCATGGCCGCCGCGGTGCTCGCCGTGACGGTCGCGATCCGCCTGCCGGTGCCCGGCCCGGTGTTGCTCGCCGGGGTGGCGCTGCTGGCCTTCGCGATGGTCTCCAGCTTCCCGTACGCGAAGCTCGCTCGCCTGATCAAGCTGCCGCCGTGGCTCTGGCTGGCCCCGATCATCGGGGCGTTGGTCGACATCCGACTCACGTTCGCCCTGATCGTGGTGGGCTACCTGGTCAGCGGGCCGGTGCTCTGGCTGCGACAGCGTCGTACCGCCTGATCGAGCAGACGCAGAACGGGGCGCCGCGGAAAGCGGCGCCCCGTTCTCTCGTTGAACCGGTCAGCGCCAGCGGGCGATGACCGTGGACCCACCGACCACCTTGTCGCCCGGCCCGACCAGCGGGTCGGCGGCTTCGGCCGGCAGGTAGACGTCGGTCCGCGAGCCGAACCGGATCAGCCCGAAGCGCTCGCCCTTGGCCAGCAGCGCGCCGATCGGCGCGCGCTGCACGATTCGACGGGCGATCAGCCCGGTACGCTGCGCGACCACCACCGTGCCCCGGCTGGTGTCCAGCACGGTGTACGCGGCCACGTTGTGCTCGGCGTCCGGCTTCATCGCGTTGACGAAGCCGCCGTCGGCGACGAAGTAGTCCACCACCTTGCCGGCGACCGGAGCCCGGTTGACGTGCACGTCCAGCACCGACAGGAAGACCGCGACGCGCAGCCACTCGCCGTCGCCGAAGCGCTCGTCGTGCAGCCGCTGCACCGACAGGACCTGCCCGTCCGCGCTGGCGACCACGGCGGTCGGGTCCTCCGGCACGTCCCGCTCCGGGTCCCGGAAGAAGGCGGCGACCGGCCCGGCGGCCAGCGCCGGCAGCAGCCAGAGCTTGGACGAGGGACGTACCACCCGGGCCAGCGCGGCCAGGCCCAACGTGATGCCCGCCGCCGCCACGCCGTTGGAGTCGATGTGCATGCCACGGGTCAGCGGCACGCTCGACGGCCGGTACGCGGGTGCCAGCCGGTCCGCCGCAGCCGGGCTGGCCGGGGTGAACCGCAGCCGGTACACCCGTACCGGCGGGGAGTTGCGCAGCACCAGGTCGGCGCCGACGCCGTAGAGGGCGTCCTGCCGGGCCAACTCGGCGGCGGCACCGGGGGTACGGCCGGGCGTGGCGGTGGTGGCCACGCTGAGCACGCCGCCGTCGGCGAGATATTTGGCCAGGCCCTCGATGGCGGTGCGAGCCTGCTCCGCGGTGCCGGTGAACGCCTCGCCGGCGATGACGACCCCGGCGGCCTCGGCGTCGGCGAGCGAGTCGACCACCCGTACCCGGTCGGCGACCCACCGACCCTGGGCGGTGACGTGCTCGCGGAGCATGGTGACGCCGGACGACTCGGCGGGCACCACGGTGAGCCGGTCACCGGGGAGCAGCGCCTCGATCGCCGCGGCCAGCACCGCGGACTCCGGGCTCGCGCCGACCAGCAGGGCGGCCTTCGGATCGTTGATCCGGGCCAGCTCGGTGACGAGCGTACGGGCGGCTCGCTCGCCGATGCGGACCGGACCGGACCGGCCGGTGGTACGCACGGCGGGGGACTGGGTCATGTCGGGCGGGCTCCTGACGGGGGTAGAGACGGGAATCGCGGCGGGACCGCCATGGCGGGACGGGCCGGCCGGCGGAGGCGAAATCTCCACCGGCCAGCATATGCGCCTGCCCGCGTGGGCCGCACCGCCCGTGGCGGTGGAGAAGGCCGCTGCCGGCCGACGCCCGGTCAGGGCTCCCTCCGCCGCTCCTCCCGCTCGTCCGCCGGCTGGTCCCCGACCGCCTCGGCCGGGAGGTCGACCCGGGTCGGCTCGTCGTCTCCGTCGTCGGGCCGACCGGAGACCGGGGCGGTCTCCGGCTGCGCCGGCGGGTGCGCGAGCCAGGCCGGGTGGATCTCCTCCGTGGTCGGCGTCGGCAGCTGCGCGGTCGGCGTCGCCGGGACCGGCAGCTGCGCGTTCGCTGTCCCGGGTGCCGGAACCGGTCCGGGAGCGTCCCAGGTGGAGCGTTCGGCCTCCCAGGCCGGCAGGGCCGCACCGGAGGTGGGTACGCCGGAGGTCGGCTGGGTCGCCCCGGAGGTGGGCGCGATCGGCTCGGTGGCGATCGGTTCCGACCGGGCCGGTCGGCCGGAGCGCAGGGCGCCGACCAGACCGAAGACCCCGATCAGGATCAGCGCACCGGCCAGGAACCAGCCGACCGGTGGCAGGGCGAGCCCGAGCAGTTGGGCGAGCAGCCACCAGGCGGACAGGCCCAGGAACACCAGCCCGAAGGCGAACGACAGCAGATCCGTACGGTGGGCCTTCACCGGGTCACCTCCAGGTTGCCGGCATTGACATGGATGTACAGCCGCAGCTTCCCGCCGCCGGGGCCGTCGGCGCCGAGGTCGGTGGACTCCTGCAGGCGGCCGTCCAACCCGCCGGACCGGTTGCCGAAGATGGTCGCGTCGCCCGCGTTGACATCGGCCACGGTGGTGACGTCCACGTTCGGCGGGACGACCACGGTCGCCTGGCCGAAGTTGACCGCGACGGTCACCTGGGAATCCTGCTTGGCGAAGTCGAGCCCGCGTAGGTCGAGCACGGCGTCACCGAAGCTGTTCTCGTACCGGTCGGCGAGATCGCGGTGATCGGTTGGCGCCCAGGTCACCGCGCCGTCGACCCCACGGATCCGGTCGTAGGACTCGGCCACGGTGGCCGTACCCAGCGCGGCGGCGGTCACCAGGCCGAGCGCGATCAGCCAACGGGCCCGGCCGAACCACGTGCCGACCAGCAGCCCCAGCCCGATCGTGGCCAACGCGGCCGCGAAGTACGCCGACGCCCTGACGTCGAACACGTCCAGCAGGTCGAGCAGGGCGACCACGCCGAGGGCCAGGAAGATCAGCGAGAAGGTCACCGCGCCGAGCGGCGATCGCTCCCGGGGCCGCTTGGGCGGCTTGGGTGGCTTGGGCGGCGGGTACGCAGCCGCGCCCGGTGAGGCGTACGGGCCGTGCGGCGCGAACGGCGGGCGATACCCGGCCGACGGCGGCGCGGTGACCGGGTAGCCCGATGGTGCACCGGCAGCGGGTGCGCCGGTCACCGGTGCCGACGGCCAGCCGGCGCTGGACGCCTCGTTGGTCGGCCAGGCCGGCGCGGGGGGCGCCGGTGGCCAGCCCGCCTCCGGAGCCGTCGTGCCGGTCGGTCGCCCGTACTCCGGGCCCGCTCCGGACACCGGCTGTGCGCTGGTGAACGGCTGCGGACCGGTTGCCGGCCGCGCGCCGAAGGCCGGGGCGGGAACGGTCGGCGGCCCGCCCGGCGTCGCGGTGACGTACGCCGGTTCGTCGCCGGCCAGCGGTGCCGCCGACAGTGGGCCGGTGGGCGGCGCGACGGCAGGTTCCGGTGCCGGCCACGCGACCGGCGGGACGGGCCCGGGTGGCGTACCGATCGGCCCGGACGGCACGGGGCCGCCGGGCGTACCGGGCTGTGGCCCCCGGCTGTCCCGGTTGAGCAGCAGCGCACCGCCGATCAGGATGGCCGCGCCGAGCAGCACCGCGCGGAAGGCATCGGTGACGATGTAGCCGAAGCTGGCCGCGACCAGGATGCCCAGGACGATCACGGTCACCGGGGACATGCTGGACCGGCCGCGGCCGAGCATGGACTCCACCGGCGAGGCGGTGTCGCCCTCGTTCGGAATGATCAGCCACGCGGCGACGTACACCAGGATGCCGATGCCGCCGAAGAAGCCGAGCACCGCGAGCAGCACCCGCCAGAGCACCGGGTCGGTGTTGGTGGCCCGTCCGATCGCGGCGCAGACCCCGGCCAGGTAGCGCCCGTCGCGCGGCCGGACCAGCCCGTACCGCGAGGTGAAGCCGGCGCCGCCCAGCGGCGGTGGCGGCACACCCGGGCCGGAACCACCCGGCCCCGGTGGTGTCGCCCCGCCCCCGCCCGCCCCGTAGCCGGTGCCGGGCGCGAAGCCGGCGCCGGGCCCGTGGCCCGCGCTGGCGGCGCCGGTGGTCGGGCCGAACGTGGTGGGCTCGGTCCAGCCGGAGGGTGTGGTGGTTGGCGGGGGCGGTGATGCACCGCCCGGCTGTGCCGACCCGGGTCGGGGCGGCGGGGCAGCTTCCTCGGTCATGCCTCGATCCTGCTGCCCGGCTGGCCCGAGCGACCTCAGGATCCGACCCTGACCCCACCCTGAGATCCGGGGGGCCGGAATGTCGGGGGCGTCCCCGTGGTCGTGGGCGTCGCAGCGTGTGACGATCGAATCCACCGACCTCGACCAGCCCCGCCACCGTGACCAGGGAGCCTCCGATCAGCACCGTGACCCCGCCCTCGCGCCTCTACCGCGCCCCCGAGCACCGGATGGCCGCCGGCGTCGCCGCCGGTATCGCCGACCACCTCGGCATCTCGGTGCTGCGGGTGCGCGTCGCGTTCATGGTGCTGCTCGGGCTGAGCGGGCTCGGCCTGCTGCTCTACGCGGCCTTCTGGGCGGTGGTGCCGCTGCGGCCCGGCGACAGCGCAATGCCGCCCCGGCGGGACGTGGCTCAGCTCCTGCCGTTCGTGGGGATCGGGCTCGGCGTCCTGCTGATCCAGGTGATGGTCTTCGACTCGGTGGGCGCGGCGGGCACCGCCGGCTGGCTGGTGGCCATCATCGCGGTCGGTGCCGGGGTCATCTGGCACCAGTCCGCCCCCGAGCGGCGGCGACGGTGGGGCGACGCGCCGGTGCCGTGGCTCGGCGCGGTCGTCGAGGAGAGTGACCGGCGGGCCTTCGTGCTCCGGTTCATCGGTGGCGGGGTGCTGGTCGCGGTCGGCATCATCGGTGTCGCGGCGGTCTACTCGCCGGCGCAGAACTTCGACGCGGTGATCAACGGTGTGATCTTCGCGCTGGTCGGGCTCGCCGGGGTGGGCGTGGTCGCCGCGCCGGTGCTGTGGCGGACGTACAACCAGCTCCGGTCGGAGCGCGAGGGGCGCATCCGCGAGCAGGAGCGGGCCGAACTGGCCGCCATGGTGCACGACCAGGTGCTGCACACCCTGGCGCTGATCCAGCGCAACGCCAGCGACGTCAAGACGGTGCAGCGGCTGGCCCGGGGGCAGGAGCGATCGCTGCGCAACTGGCTCTACAAGCCCACCGCCTCGCCGAACGAGCGCCTGGCCGCCGCTCTCGAACAGGCCGCGGCCGAGGTCGAGGACACCTTCGCGATCACGGTGGAGGCGGTGGTGGTCGGTGACCGGGAAACCGACGAACGGGTCGGCGCGCTGGTCGCTGCCGCGCGGGAGGCGTTGGTGAACGCGGCCCGGCACGCCGGGGTGCAGACCGTGTCGCTCTTTGCCGAGGCGGAGCCCGATCAGGTCAGCGTCTTCGTGCGGGACCGGGGTGCGGGCTTCGATCCGGATACCGTGGAGGACCACCGGCACGGAGTACGCGGCTCGATCATCGGGCGGATGAAGCGGCACGGCGGACGGGCCGAGATCCGGTCCAGCCCGGGGGAGGGGACCGAGGTCCGGTTGATCCTGCCGATCTCCCGGGACTCCTCCACAGCGGAGAGGAACAGATGACCATGGCCGACCAGTCGACGGAGCACCTCGACCCGGCGGACGCCCGCCCCGAGCGGCTGCGGGTGTTCCTGGTGGACGACCACGCCATGTTCCGCGCCGGGGTGCGCGCGGAGTTGGGCGCACACGTCGAGGTGGTGGGCGAGGCGAGCACGGTGGCCGAGGCGGTCACCCGGATCGCCGCCACCGGACCGGACGTGGTGCTGCTCGACGTGCACATGCCCGACGGCGGCGGACGGGCGGTGCTGGAGGCGATGCGGCGTACCCACCCGCAGGTCAAGTTCCTGGCGCTCAGCGTCTCCGACGCGGCGGAGGACGTGATCGGGCTGATCCGCGCGGGTGCCCGGGGCTACGTCACCAAGACCATCTCCCCGGACGAGCTGGCCGCGGCGATCCGTCGGGTCGCCGACGGCGACGCGGTGTTCAGCCCTCGGCTGGCCGGGTTCGTGCTGGACGCCTTCGCGGCCCGGCCGGACGCCCCGGTGGCCGACCCGGAGCTGGACCAGCTCACCAACCGGGAGCGGGAGGTGCTGCGGCTGCTCGCCCGGGGGTACGCGTACAAGGAGATCGCGAAGGAGCTGTTCATCTCGATCAAGACGGTGGAGACGCACGTGTCGAACGTGCTGCGCAAGCTTCAGATGTCCAACCGCTACGAGCTCTCCCGTTGGGCGGCGGACCGCCGGCTGGTGTGACCGATTCCTCTGCACCGGCATTTGGGGCACATGCCACGGATGCCGCCGTTCGGGGCTGACAAACGATCAAGCTTCGTCCCATAATTCCCCGGTTCCACCTCCGCGTGTGGGTGCTGCGCATCCCGCGGAGGTGGTCCACGCGGTACCCGCGTCTGCGGGTGACCCCTGGGGAGAGGTGCACGAATCCTGATGTTCGGACAACGAGGACGACGCTGGGCGCGGATCGCGCTGGCGACCGTGGCCGGTGGCACGCTGGCGCTCGGCTTCGCCGGCCCGGCCGCCGCCGAGGGCCCGGCCACCGGTGTGGCCGAGGCGGTCAAGGGCACCGGCGTCACGCTGAAGCTCGACGGCAAGCAGCGCAGCACGTCGGCGCTCGCGCTGCGGATCGACGGCAAGTCGGTGCCGGCGTTCTGCATCGACTACCACACCAACGTGAAGCTGAACGGGTCGTACGAGGAGGGCACCTGGGACGAGTCCCAGGTGCAGAACCTCGGCAAGGTGCAGTGGGTGCTCACCCACGGCTACCCGAACGGCGAGACCGGCGCCCTGCTCACCGCCGCTGGCGCCACCGCGCCGACGGGGATCGACAAGGACCGGCTGGGCACGCTGCTCTACTTCGGCACCCAGACGGCCGTCTGGCACTTCAGCGACGGCATTGAGCTGGGCGACTGGGAGCAGGGCCTGCTCGCCCGCGAGCAGTACGACGTGATCCAGAAGGTCCGCAACTACCTGGTCCAGCACGCCACCGACCAGCCGGAGCCGCGCGCCGAACTGGCCGTGGATCCGGCCAACGCCACCGCGACGGTCGGCGGCAAGGCCGGCCCGTTCACGGTCAAGGGGCCGGCCGGTGACATCACCGTCGCGGCCACCGGCGGCGCGGCGGTCGACGCCGAGGGCAAGCCGGTCACCACGACTACCAACGGTGGCCAGTTCTGGCTGGCTGCCGAGGGCGCCGGCACGGTCACCGTGACGCTGACCGCGCAGGACTCGGTCTCCTTCGGCCGGGTGTTCCTGTTCACCGGTGGCAAGGCGCAGAAGCTGATCCTCGGCGGCAGCACCGGCGCCACGGTCACCGCCCGGGCAGCGGCCGCGTTCACCGCCGCCCCGTCGCCGTCGCCGTCCACCGCGACGCCGACCCCGAGCGCCTCGCCGTCGCCGGCCACCCCCTCGGCCACTCCGTCGGCGTCGACGCCGGTCAGCCCGGCCCCGTCCACCTCGCCGGCGAGCAGCGGCGGCGGCCTGCCGCTGACCGGCTCGCCGATCGCGACGGCGGCCACCGCCGGTGTGCTGCTGCTCGCCGCGGGCGCGGTGGCCGTCCTGCTGGTCCGCCGGCGCAAGGTCCGCTTCACGGCCTGATTCCCTCGGTCTCCGACGTCGGCCCTGGCACCGCCCCATGCGGTGCCGGCGCCGGTGTCGGTGGCGGGCAGTGTCCGTGTCACCACCCAGAGTTCACAATGGTCGCTGGCTGGCTGCGGCGAGGATCAGACGGCCGCCGTCGACGCCCTCCCCCGCCCAGCCGGTGATCGCGCCCGGGAAGCCGACGCCGGTATCGTCCGGACGGGCAGACCTGCCATCCGCGCGACGAGGATCGGGACGTGCGGGACCGGGGGCGGAACGGCTCGCTGGTACCGGGTCCACGCTTGAACGCCACGGCCCGGCGTGGCAACGTATTTCCTGCTCAAAGCAGCCCAAGCCGACCGGTTTATGATCATTTTTCAAGTATCGGCAACGTGGCGGGCAACTAACGGCTTGATAACGGCACCTTCACGGAAGCGGCCAGTGGGTGTCACAGTGGCAGCACCTCACCCTCGGTGTGTGGCACTCCGTACGGTCCATGACCACGTCTCTTGCCGTTCCGCGGCGGATTCGTGGCTGTGTCGCCTGCGTCGGGTCACACCTCGTCGGATGGGGAGCCCGGCGGATCGGTACATCAGGGGTGTCCCCGACTTCCCTGTGGATCTCGGCGACCCGCGCCCCCGGGTGGTCGGGCGGTGTCACCCCCATACGTGCGTGAAAACCACGACGGAACCAGGTTTGAGAAAGAGGAGGCCCCTCGGAATGAGAGTCTCGAAGCGGGCGACGGGCGCGATCGCGCTCAGCGCGGCCGCCGTGCTTGTCGCGAGCGGTTGCCAGACCAGTGATGACGGCGACGCTGCCGCCAGCACGGACGGCTCAATCGTCATCCACGGTGTCCAGCCGGAGAACCCGCTGGTCCCGGCGAACACCACGGAGACCGGCGGCGGGAAGGTCATCGACTGGCTGTGGACCGGCCTGGTCGAGTACCCGAACGACGGTGGGGCCCCGCGCAACGCGCTGGCCGAGTCCATCGACACCAAGGACTCGAAGGTCTTCACGATCAAGATCAAGAAGGGTACCAAGTTCCACGACGGTACCGAGGTGAAGTCGAAGAACTTCGTCGACGCCTGGAACTGGGCCGCCTACTCGCCGAACGGCGCGCAGAACGGCACCTTCTTCTCTGACATCCAGGGCTTCGACCAGACCTACACCTCCGACCCGGATGGTCCGGACGGCCCGAAGAAGGCCCCGGCGCCGACGGCCGAGAAGCTCTCCGGTCTGAAGGTCATCGACGAGCAGACCTTCGAGGTCACCCTGGCGGCGCCGACCGCGGTCTTCCCGACCAAGCTCGGCTACAGCGCCTTCATGCCGCTGCCGGACGTGTTCTTCACCCAGAAGCCGGAAGACTTCGGCAAGAAGCCGATCGGTAACGGCCCGGTGAAGTTCGTGTCGTGGGACGACAACGTGCTCATCAAGCTGACCCGCTTCGATGACTACAACCTGCGCGACACCATGAAGATCAAGGACGTCGACGTCAAGCTGTACCAGGACGAGACGGCGGCCTACAACGATCTGCTGGCCAACAACCTCGACTTCATGGAGACGGTCCCCACCTCGGCGCTCGCCGGCGACAAGTGGAAGACCGACCTCGGCGACCGTGGCCTCAACACCACCACGCCGTCGACCGCGCTGATCGCGTTCCCGCTGTACGACAAGCGCTTCCAGAACGCGAAGCTGCGTCGTGCCGTGTCGCTGGCGATCAACCGGCAGGAGATCTCGGACAAGATCTTCTTCGGTACCCGCAAGCCGGCCGACAGCTGGGCGAACCCGCTGACCCCGGGCGCCAAGCCGGGTAACTGCACCGCCTGCAAGTTCGACCCGACCCAGGCCAAGCAGCTCCTCACCGAGGCCGGTGGCTTCACCGGTGAGATGGTCTTCTACTACAACGCCGACTCCAGCCACAAGGACTGGATGGACGCGGTCGCGCAGCAGATCAAGACCAACCTCAACATCAACGCCCGGGCCGAGGGTGTTCCGACCTTCGCGGTCTTCCGTGCGAACATCAACGCGCACAAGATGGCCGGCCCGTACCGTGCCGCCTGGCAGCAGGACTACCCGGACGTGGAGAACTGGGTCAACCCGCTCTACGTCACCAACGGTTCCTCGAACGACGGCCTCTTCAGCAACCCGCAGGTCGACGCCCTGGCCAAGCAGGCCAGCGCCGCCCCCAGCCTGGAGGCCTCGCACGAGGCGTTCAGCAAGGCGGTCGAGATCGTCGACCAGGAGGTCCCGAGCATCCCGATCTACTTCTACGGTCAGCAGTCCGGCCACTCGGAGAAGATCAAGAAGCTCGAGCTGAACAACGTCGGTGAGCTCGACATCACCTCGGTCGTGCTCTGATCCGAACGGTCTGACCCCGGGTCGGGCTCGCCACATCCGGTGAGCCCGACCCGGGGCCGTTCCGCGAGTGAGTGTTACAACATGTCACTCGCCACGTTGTCACCACCGTGTCGGCCGTCCGACGCGCCCCCTGTCTGGAGGACCACCCCATGGGCCGTTATCTGTTGAGACGGCTGCTCCAACTCGTGCCGGTCTTCATCGGTACGACGTTCCTGATCTACACCCTCGTCTGGGCCGTTCCGGGCGATCCGTTCGCCGGTAAGTGCGGCGAGCGTCGCTGCCCGGACCAGTACATCGCCTTCATGACCGAGAAGTACCACCTCGATCAGAACATCATCGTGCAGTACGCCAACTACATGAAGAACCTGCTCCAGGGCGACTTCGGCCAGACGTTCTCGCAGCGCGAGATCAGCGACATCATCCTGACGTCGTACCCGAACACCCTGAAGCTGGCCCTGGTGGCGCTCGCCATCGAGGCCATCATCGGCCTCGGCGCCGGCGTGCTGACCGGTCTGCGGCGTAACGGCTTCCTCGACAACCTGGTCCTGGTCTCCACGCTCTTCCTGATCGCGCTGCCGGTCTTCGTGGTCGGCTTCCTGCTTCAGTGGCTGCTGGGCGTGCAGTGGGGCATCATCAAGCCGACCGTCTCCTCCGAGATGCGGATCTCCGAGCTGATCGTTCCGGGCTTCGTGCTCGGTAGCGCGTCAGTGGCATACATAGCCCGGGTCGCACGAACGAGCATCGCGGAGAACCGCCGTGCCGACTACGTGCGTACCGCCATCGCAAAGGGCCTCCCGATGCGCCGGGTGGTGGGTGTGCACCTGCTGCGCAACTCGCTCATCCCGGTGGTCACCCTGCTCGGCACCGACCTCGGTGCCCTGATGGGCGGCGCGATCGTCACCGAAGGCATCTTCGGCATCAACGGAATCGGCCGCCAGGTCTTCCGCGCGATCGTCACCAAAGAGAGCGCTACCGTGGTAGGGATCGTGGTCGTACTGGTACTGGTCTATCTCGTGATGAACCTGCTGGTCGACCTGCTCTACGCCGCCCTGGACCCGAGGATCCGCTATGAGTGACCCGAGTACCGCATCGATCGTCAGCACCCCTGCCGCGCATCCGACCGACACCCCGGTCGCCGCCGGGGCACCGCAGAGCAACGAGAAGCCGCGCGGCCTGCTCGGCGACGCCTGGCTGGACCTTCGGCGCAAGCCGTTGTTCTGGATCTCGGCCACGCTGATCGTCATCTTCCTGCTGATGGCGGCCTTCCCCGGGCTGTTCGCTCCGGGTGACGCGGTCAACGGCACGCTGGACCGCAGCCTGGTGAAGCCGGGCGCGGACGGCTGGTTCGGGTACGACCTGCAGGGCCGGGACGTCTACGCCCGGGTCATCTACGGCGCACGGGCCTCCATCGTGGTCGCCGTGCTCTCCGTGATCGGCACCCTGCTGGTCGGCGGCACCATGGGCATCATCGCCGGCTACCGCGGTGGCTGGGTCGACGGTCTGCTCAGCCGGATCGCCGACGTCTTCTTCGGTCTGCCCTTCGTGCTCGGCGCGATCGTCATCCTGACCACGTTCAACGGGTCGGGCAGCACCAACAGCAAGGCCGACATCATGGGCCTGGTGACGATCTCGCTGATCGTGCTGAGCTGGCCGGTCGTGATGCGGCTGATGCGTTCCTCGGTGCTCGCCACCAAGGAGGCCGACTACATCGTCGCGGCCCGTGCGCTGGGTGCCGGCACCGGCCGGATCATCCTCAAGCACCTGCTGCCGAACTGCCTGGCCCCGCTGCTGGTCTACGGCACGATCATGGTCGGCTCGTTCATCGGCGCCGAGGCCACCCTGTCGTTCCTGGGCGTTGGCCTGCGGTCGCCAGTGGTGTCCTGGGGCATCATGATCAACGACGGGCAGCAGTTCATCCGGGTCGCGCCGGGGCTGGTGTTCTTCCCCGCCGCGTTCCTCGTCACCGCTGTGCTGAGCTTCGTGATGCTCGGTGAGGCGGTCCGCGAGGCCCTCGATCCGAAACTCCGCTAGGGGAGATCCAGTTGTCCGACATTCTCGTGTCCGAGCATTCCGCGCCGGGAACCGGCGGATCCGGACGTCCCTCCGGCCGGCTGCTCGAGGTCGACGACCTGCGGGTGGAGTTCCGCACCCGGGACGGCGTCGCCAAGGTCATCAACGGGGTGACGTACCACGTCGACGCGGGGGAGACCCTCGCCGTGCTCGGCGAGTCCGGCTCCGGTAAGAGCGTCACGGCGCAGACCATCATGGGCATCCTGGACACCCCGCCCGGTTTCGTCACCGGCGGGCAGGTGCGCTTCCACGGCAAGGACATGCTGCGCATGTCCAACGAGGAGCGCCGCCGCATCCGCGGTGAGGGCATTGCGATGATCTTCCAGGACGCGCTCTCCGCCCTGAACCCGGTGTTCACCGTCGGGTTCCAGATCGCCGAGCAGTTCCGGATCCGGCGCGGCATGGGCCGCTCGGCGGCCAAGAAGCGCGCGATCGAGATGCTCGACCAGGTCAAGATCCCGAACGCCAAGGACCGGTTCAACAACTACCCGCACCAGTTCTCCGGCGGTATGCGGCAGCGCGCGATGATCGCGATGTCGCTGGCGCTCGACCCGGAGGTGCTGATCGCGGACGAGCCGACCACCGCGCTCGACGTGACCGTGCAGGCCCAGATCATGGACCTGCTCGCGGAGCTTCAGCGTGAGCGGCAGATGGGCATGATCCTGATCACCCACGACCTCGGCGTGGTCGCCGATGTCGCGGACCGGATCGCGGTCATGTACGCGGGCCGGATCGTCGAGGAAGCCGACGTGTACGACCTGTACGCCAAGCCGGCGCACCCGTACACGATCGGCCTGATCGACTCGATCCCGCGGCTGGACGAGAAGGGGCAGCAGCTCCGGACGATCAAGGGCCTCCCGCCGAACCTGATGAACATCCCGCCGGGCTGCCCGTTCAACCCGCGCTGCCCCATGGCTCAGCCGGTGTGCCGGGAGCAGCTCCCGCCGCTGCTGCAGGTCGGCAACGCCCGGGCCAGCGCCTGCCACTTCGCCGAGGAGCTGGTGAACCGTGTCTGACAACATCCTCGAGGTCCGTGACCTGGTCAAGCACTACCCCGTCACCCAGGGCGTGGTGTTCAAGAAGACCGTCGGTCAGGTCAAGGCGGTCGACGGCGTCTCGTTCGGTCTGCGTGCCGGCGAGACGCTCGGCGTGGTCGGCGAGTCCGGCTGCGGCAAGTCGACCCTCGCCCGGGTACTGATGAACCTGGAGAGGCCGACCGCCGGCAGCGTGGTCTACAAGGGCCAGGACATCTCCAAGCTCTCCGGTGGGGCGCTGCGGCGCCTCCGTCGGCAGATCCAGCTGGTGATGCAGGACCCGTACACCTCGCTGAACCCTCGGATGACCGTCGGTGACCTCATCGGCGAGCCGTTCGAGATCCACCCGGAGGTGGCGCCGAGGGGCAGCCGTCGGGGCAAGGTCCGGGAGCTGCTCGACCTGGTCGGGCTCAACCCGGAGCACATCAACCGGTACCCGCACCAGTTCTCCGGCGGTCAGCGCCAGCGCATCGGCATCGCCCGGGCGCTCGCACTGCGGCCCGAGGTCATCGTCTGTGACGAGCCGGTGTCGGCGCTGGACGTCTCCATCCAGGCCCAGGTGATGAACCTGCTGGAGCAGCTGCAGGGCGAGTTCGGGCTCTCGTACGTCTTCATCGCACACGACCTGTCGGTGGTTCGCCACCTGTCGGACCGCGTCGCGGTGATGTACCTCGGCAAGATCGTCGAGATCGGCACCGAGGACGAGATCTACGAGCGGCCGACCCACCCGTACACCCAGGCGCTGCTCTCCGCGGTGCCGGTGCCGGACCCGACCCAGCGCGAGAACAAGACGATCATCCGGCTCACCGGTGACGTGCCGTCGCCGATCAGCCCGCCCTCGGGCTGCCGGTTCCGGACCCGCTGCTGGAAGGCGCAGAACGTCTGCGCCGAGCAGGTTCCGCTGCTGGAGATCCGGCGCGACTCGGACCACCCGAGCGCCTGCCACTTCGCGGAACGACGCGAGATCGTCGCCACCCACGAGGCGTGAGTCATCGGAACCGCCTGCCGACGTCACCACGACGACGGCAGGCGGTTTCGTCTGTCCGGGGCCAGGCACCCCCGGATCGTCGCCGAGCGGGGCGGCCAGGGCGGCTCACAGCGGGCCGCGGCCCGCTCGCAGCAGCAGCAGCGCCAGTTGGGTGCCGTCGGCCCCGAGAGCGGTCCGGAAACGCTCCAGGATGTCCCGTTCCCGGGAGAGCACCAGGCGCGTCCCGCCGGAGGCCATCCGGGTCGCCCCGACCTCCTGGGACAGCGCGGCCCGCTCCTGCCAGAGCGCGACCAGCGCATTGTCGATCTCGTCGATCCGTTCCCTGATCTGCACGATCCGCGCGGCGGCCGTCGGCTCCGCGGTGCCGGTCAGCGCCCCGGCCGGCTGTGCCGTCGCCGGCTCACTCCCGCTCGCCGAAGGCTGCTCCGCCCCCGACCGGGTCGGCCCGCCGCTGTGATCCACCACGTCTGTCATCATCGGGTACCCCTCGCACTGTGGTGCCCGGTGCCCGGATCCCGGGACGAAAAAGCCCCGGGCTCCAGGAGCCCGGGGCTTTCGTAGGTCTGATTGATCAGGCGCGACCTACGGCTGCCGGACTCCCGGTGCCGTAGTAAAAGTAGTAGCGCTCAGCGATCACGCCGTCGAGTATGCCCATGCCGTCGGCCGGTTCGCAAGCGGTTCGCCCGGACGGCACCCGTGCGGCGACCCGAGCGGGCCGCCGCACGGCGCCGAATCAGCCCAGTCGGGTGATCCGGTCGGCCGGCCCGGGCACCACCGGGCCGCCGGCCCCGAGGTACGCGACCAGCGCGTCGACGTCGAAGCCGGGAGCGGTGGCCCGGTCCGTGCCGCCGGTCAGCTCACTGAACCCGTCACCACCGTTGGCCAGGAAGTCGTTGGTGGTGACCCGGTAGCTGGCGGCCGGATCCACCGGCGTGCCGCCCAGCGTGAGCGCGCTCACCCGGGAGCCGGCCGGTGCGGTGCTGTCGTAGGAGTAGGCGAACCCGGTGGAGACCTGCAGGACGCGCTGGGTGGTCTGCCCGTTGAAGCCGACGAACTGCTGCTCCAGGACGTTCTTGAGCTGAGCCCCGGTGAGCGTCTGGGTGACCACCAGGTTGTTGAACGGCTGGACCGTGAACGCCTCACCGTAGGTGATCTCACCCGGCGCCTCACCGCCCGCGGACGCCGCGTACGGCAGCGAGGCCCGGATGCCGCCCGGGTTCATCAGGGCGATCTGCGCACCGGCCGACGCGGTGTACGCCAGCTGGGCGTCGGCGATCACGTCGCCGAGCGGGCTCTCCTGGTTGGGACGCACGTCCCGGACGATGTCCGCACTGATCCGGCCCACCACCCGGTTGGCGATCGGCGCGACGGCCGTCCGGTACTTGTCGGCCAGCGCCTTGGCGCGCGGGTCCACCAGATCGGGGTTGCGCACGTAGCTGCCGGGCGCGCTCTGCTGCCAGGCGCCGTCCGGGTTGCGTACGCCGTTCTCGACGATCACGTTGCGGGCCGAGATGCTGGTGAACCGACCGCTGCGCCGGTCCAGCGAGTAGTCGATGTCGGTGACCAGCTGACCGTTGGTGCCGGCGCTGGTGACCACGCTCGGCGCACCTGAGGAGTTCGGCAGCGAGCAGGAGTAGAAGCGGTGCGTGTGCCCGGAGACGACCAGGCCGAACTCCGGTCGCAGGCCGCGGACGATGTCCACGATCGGGCCGGAGAAGTTGGCGCAGTCGGAGACGCCCGGGGTGCTCGGCGGCGCGGACTGCGCCCCGCCCTCGTGCACCAGCAGCACCATGGCCTTCACGCCGAAGAGCTTGAGCAGGCCGCCCCACTTGTTGGCGGTCTCCACCTCGTCCTTGAACTCGACCGAGGTGATGCCGGCCGGGTTGACGATGCCGGGGGTGCCCTCCAGGGTGACCCCGACGAAGCCGACCGGCACGCCGCCGACCAGCTTGATGTCGACCGGGGGCAGGATCGGCAGCTTGGTCTTCTTGTTGATCGTGTTGGCGGCCAGGTAGGTGAACTTGGCGCCGGCGAAGCCGTCGCCGTCCTGACATCCGTCGACCGGGTGGCAGCCGCCCTTGTTGATCCGGAGCAGCTCGCCGATGCCCTCGTCGAACTCGTGGTTGCCGACCGAGCTGATGTCCAGACCGATCTCGTCCATCAGCTCGATGGTCGGCTCGTCGTGGAAGGCCGCGCTGACCAGCGGGCTGGCGCCGATCAGGTCGCCGGCGCCGACCGTGGTCGTCTGCCGCCCCTCGGCGGCAGCTTCGGCGCGCAGCCGCTTCAACCAGGTGGCGAGGTATTCCACGCCGCCGGCCGGAGTGCCGTTGACCACCGCGCCGCTGCCACCCGGGGGGTCGATGGCGCCGTGGAAGTCGTTGTAGCTGAGCAGGTTGCCCCGGATCTCCCCGCCGGTCGAGGCGGCGTAGGAGACGGCGACCGGGGCGAGGGCACCGGGCCCGGCCGTGGCCGGGGCCGAGGTGCGGCCCGTGGCGAGCGGCAGCGTGGCGACGACGGCCAGCGCAAGGGCGGGCGCGGCCAGGTGGCGCAGCGCCCTGCGACCGCGCGAGCGCGGGTGGGTCATGGTGTTCTCCCAAAGGTGTACGAGGGGAGGAGCCGTGCTTTCACCGACATCGTTCTGCATCAAGGTCGGACGCGCCACCCGCGGCACCGGGCGATCCGGAAGTGTCCGGCCAGCGGCATAGAATTGGCGCGCGATGCATCCTCTCTTCGACATTCCCGCGTCCCCGCCTGCGCCGGAGTCCGCGCCGGCCCGTCCGGACCGGCCCCGGCCAGCCGCCGTCCGCCTCGATCCGCAGCAGCTCCTCGCCGGGCTGAACGGGCCGCAGCGCGACGCGGTCAGCCATGCCGGTTCGCCGCTGCTGATCGTGGCCGGCGCCGGCTCCGGCAAGACCCGGGTGCTCACCCATCGGATCGCCTACCTGTTGGCCGCACGGGACGTGCATCCCGGGGAGATCATCGCGATCACCTTCACCAACAAGGCCGCCGGTGAGATGAAGGAGCGGGTCGCCGCGCTGGTCGGCCCGCGGGCACGGCTGATGTGGGTGTCGACGTTCCACTCCGCGTGCGTCCGGATCCTGCGCGCCGAGCACGAGCACGCCGGCCTCAAGTCGACGTTCTCGATCTACGACGCGGACGACTCCCGCCGGCTGATGCAACTGGTCACCCGCGAGCTGGATCTCGACCCCAAGCGCTACCCGGCACGCGGGCTGGCCGCTCAGGTCTCCAACCTGAAGAACGAGCTGGTCGACCCGGAGCAGTTCGCCGCGCGGGCCACGGGGCCCAACGAGCGGGCGCTGGCCGAGGCCTACACGCTCTACCAGCGGCGGCTGCGCGAGGCGCACGCGCTGGACTTCGACGACCTGATCATGACCACGGTGCACCTGCTCCAGTCCCACCCGCACGTCGCGGAGAGCTACCGGCGTCGGTTCCGGCACGTCCTGGTCGACGAGTACCAGGACACCAACCACGCCCAGTACGTCCTGATCAAGGAACTGGTCTCCGGCACCGAGGGGTTGGAGCCGGCCGAGCTGTGCGTGGTCGGCGACGCCGACCAGTCGATCTACGCGTTCCGGGGCGCGACGATCCGCAACATCCTGGAGTTCGAACGGGACTTCACCGACGCGCGAACGATCCTGCTGGAGCAGAACTACCGCTCCACCCAGACCATCCTCAACGCGGCCAACGCGGTGATCGACCGGAACACCTCCCGAAAGCCGAAACGGCTGTGGAGCGAGGCCGGCGCCGGTGAGCAGATCGTCGGCTACGTGGCCGACACCGAGCACGCCGAGGCGGACTGGGCGGCCCGGGAGATCGACCGGCTGGTCGACGCCGACGAGACCCGTCCCGGCGACGTCGCGGTCTTCTACCGCACCAACGCTCAATCCCGCGTCTTCGAGGAGGTGTTCATCCGGGTCGGCCTGCCCTACAAGGTGGTCGGCGGGGTGCGCTTCTACGAGCGCAAGGAGGTCCGTGACGCGCTGGCCTACCTGCGGTCGGTGGTCAACGACGACGACACGGTGAGCCTGCGCCGGGTGCTCAACACGCCGCGCCGGGGGATCGGCGACCGCGCGGAGGCGTGTGTCGAGGCACTCTCCAGCCGCGACCGGATCTCCTTCGGCGCGGCACTGCGCCGGGCCCGGGAGGCTCCGGGCATCTCCAGCCGGGCGGCAAACGGCATCGCCGACTTCGTGGCGTTGCTCGACGGCGCCCGGGAGTTGGCCGAGACCGGCACCCCGGAAGAGGTGCTGGAGGCGCTGCTGACCCGTTCGGGCTACCTCACCGAGCTGGAGGAGAGCCTGGACCCGCAGGACGCCGGTCGGGTCGACAACCTCCAGGAGTTGGTCAGCGTCGCCCGGGAGTACACCGAGCGGATCGAGGCGCTGGGCGAGGAGGGGGAGCGGGCCACCCTGGCCGGTTTCCTGGAGCAGGTCGCGTTGGTCGCCGACGCCGACCAGATCCCCTCCGACGACCCCGACCACCAGGGCGTGGTCACCCTGATGACGCTGCACACCGCCAAGGGGCTGGAGTTCCCGGTGGTCTTCCTGACCGGGCTGGAGGACGGCGTCTTCCCGCACCTGCGCTCGCTGGGCGACACCCGTGAGCTGGAGGAGGAGCGCCGGCTGGCGTACGTCGGCATCACCCGGGCCCGGCAGCGGCTCTACCTGTCCCGGGCGGTGACCCGATCGGCCTGGGGGCAGCCGGCCTACAACCCGCCCTCGCGGTTCCTGGAGGAGCTGCCGACCGAGTTGGTGCACTGGGAGCGCACCGAGGGGTCGTACACCTCATGGGCTGGTGGGGGCGGCGGCGTCGGCGGTCGCGCGGACCGCGCGCCCGGCGGGCGGGGCAATTTCGCCGGGGGCACCCCGAAGGCCGCGCAGCTCGCCAAGCGGCTCGGCGTGGACGCCAGCCGCCTGACCACGGCCAGCGAGCTGCCGCAGGGGCCCAAGGTAGCGGCCGGCGACCGGGTCAACCACCAGCGCTACGGGCTGGGGCGGGTGGTCGCTGTCGAGGGGCACGGCCCGGGTGCCCGCGCGCAGATCGACTTCGGCGACCAGACCATGTGGTTGGTGCTGCGGCACGCCCCGATCGACAAGCTCTGACCGCAGGGCAACTGCGCCACATCCAGGAAAGAGTGGCCTCGGGCGGTGCTGAGGCCACTCTTTCCGGTTGTTGCGCGGAGTGTGCGGGGTGCTTCTTCAGCAGCCCAGGTCGACGCCGCGCGCCCGCATGAACGGGGCCGGGTCGATCTGGTTCCACATGCCCTGGTGCACCTCGAAGTGCAGGTGCGGGCCGGTGGCGTCGCCGGTCGCGCCCTCGTAGCCGATCACCTGACCGGCCTTGACCTTCTGGCCGACGGTGACCGCGATGCGGCTCTGGTGGGCGTAGTGGGTCAGGTAACCGTTGCCGTGGTCGACGAAGACGGAGTTGCCGTACCCGTCGTTGGCGTCGCCGGCCTGGACCACCGTTCCGGCGGCTGCGGCGTGGATCGGCGTGCCGGAGGGCAGGGCGAGGTCGATGCCGGCGTGCAGGGTGCCCCAGCGCTGTCCGTAGCAGGACGTGACCGGGGCGCCCGGCATCGGGTCGACCCAGGCCGGCGTGGGCTTGGTGGTCTTCTTCGGCTTCGGCTTGGGCTTCGCGGTGGCTGTCGTCGTCGGCGTCGGGCTGGCGCTGGCCGCCGTCGGGCTCGCCGAGGGGAGCACGGGCGCGGTCGACTCGCGGGCGGACCGGTCCGCCCGGCTGGCCGCCTCGGCCCGCGACTGGGCGTCGAGGGAGACGGCGGCGGGGGCCGAGTGCCCCGGCCCCGTGGTGGCGACGGCGACCCCGCCAAGGCCGAGCGCGACCAGGGCGGCCGCGCCGAGCACGATGAGGCGGTTCCGTCGGCGGGAGCGCTGTGGCTGCTCGGCGGTGCTGTCGGGGGTGTTCTCGTTCTGGACGGGGCTGTCTTCCTGCACGGCGGACCTTCACAGTCGAGGGGGCACTTGACCTCGAAATACTGGTGTCGGTCGGTGTGGCGCCGGGAGGTGGGACCGGCCGGTCGACCGGCCCGCGCGGCCACCCCTGCCCGCATTCGTCCTGCTCCGTGGAGACTCGTCCGTTATAAGGATCTTGTTCGGTTGTTGTGCCGCTCACAGTCGGTGGTGTGACCGGGGATACATCTCACCGGGTGCCGCAATGAAAAACCGCCCGGATCGACAGATCCGGGCGGTCAACGGTCGTGACGCAGCGTCAGGAGCCGGCTACCTCGCTGTAGATTGCCTCGACTTGCAGCTTGATGTCCACTCCGCGCTCCTGAAGGAACGGCACCGGGTCGGTCGGCTGGCCCTTGACATGGACCTCAAGGTGCAGGTGGACGCCGTACGCGTGGCCGGTGGCACCCACCAGGCCGAGCTGGTCGCCGGCCTTGACCTGCTGCCCCTCGCGGACGCTCACCGCGGAGGAGTGGCCGTAGATGGCCTCGCTGCCGTCGGCGTGCTGGACGATCACCGCGTTGCCGTAGCCGCCGAACCAGCCGGCCTTGGTGACCGTTCCGTCGTGGATCGCCACGAACGGCGTGCCCTCGGGGGCGACCAGGTCGACGCCGGTGTGCAGCTTGCCCCAGCGCAGCCCGTAGGGGGAGTTGAAGTCGTAGCCCTGCAGTGGCAGCAGCCAGACCTCGGGCTCGGCCGCATCCTTGCCCCGGCTGTCCCGGGAGGCGCGATCGGCGTTGTCGGCGCGGGCGGCGGCGTCCTGGCTGGTGACCGACGCCTGCTTGAGGTCGTCGAGGACCGCCGAGCTGACGTCCTTGGCGTCCGGCATGGCACCCGCGCCGAGCGCGACGATGCCGGCGCCGACGAACGCGGTGGTGACCACCGCGGCGTAACGGCTGCGTGGGGGGGTGGGTACGCGGCGTCGACCGCGATATCTATCGGGCTCAGACGACAGGCGCTGGCGCACGCACACCCTCCGTTGTCGGGGTTCCGAGGCGACCAGCGGGCGTTCGTGAAGCTCCAATGAACGTCTGCTGACCGCGTCGTCACCCGTCCATGGACCTGATGACAACCGTGGACACGTTAGCCAACCACCAGGCGAGTCACAAGCCAGACGGTAAAACTGGCGTGTCGATCTGTCCGTTTGCGTCCATGATTGTCATGCCTCGTGACGCCAAACGGTGCCCTCGTTACTGCCCGTTCGTCGCCGAGCGTGACCGGTCCGGCGGAGTCGTCCGGCTTCACGTCACGGGCCGCCGGATCACGTCGCGACGGCGCTTTGTCGGCGCGGCGGCCATGACCAGCGACGCCCCCGGCCGCCACGCGGGTTCCGGCCCGGATTTCCCGGGCCCGGTCGGCCGGGTTACCGTTCGTTCAGGTGAAGGCCGTGGAGCCGGTGAAAGGTGTGCGTTGATGAGCTCTCGCATTCGGGTCGTCGTCGCGAAGCCCGGTCTGGACGGCCACGACCGGGGCGCCAAGGTGGTCGCGCGTGCCCTGCGGGACGCCGGCATGGAGGTCGTCTACACGGGCCTGCACCAGACTCCCGAGCAGATCGTGGAGACCGCCATCCAGGAGGACGCCGACGCGGTCGGTCTGTCCGTCCTCTCCGGCGCGCACATGACGCTCTTTCGCCGGGTGCTGGAACTACTCGGTGAGCGGGACGCCCGCGACATCGTCGTCTTCGGTGGCGGCATCATCCCGGACGCCGACATTCCGGAGTTGACGAAGCTGGGTGTCGCCAAGATCTTCACGCCGGGCGCCACGACCGCGTCGATCGTCGAGTGGGTCCGGCAGAACGTCGCGCAGCCGGTCGGCTGAGGCACGCCGAAACGGGGCGTCGAACGATTTTGGGTACGGGGGAGGGGCCGGACGCACCCCTCACACGTCCGGCCCCTCTATGCACGATGCCCCGCCGCCACCCCTCGACCGACAGGGCATCGGCCGTATCCCGTCTTTGCGCTGCTCAGCGCGCCGACACCTGACTCAACGACGCCCCGACAGGCGGGTTACGGACCCCCGGCAACATCGCCCGGACGGTTGACGCCGCCCGCGCCGTGCCCGGAATTGGCCGCGATCGACGGCCGAATGTGCATTACCGCACACCGTGCACCCGCTCGGTTGCCGGCGGTGCCCACCTCGCTAGGCTGCGGCCAATGGCCTGTTTCAAGTGATGACAGGCGTCAAACTGTTTTTCGAACGCTGGTGGCGGCGCGACGGCGCGCCGCGGAGACGGGACGGGACGCGCAATCGTGGACCTGTACGAGTACCAGGGGCGGGACCTGTTCGAGCGGCACGGCTTGCCCGTGCTGGCCGGCGGCGTCGCCACTACCCCGGAGGAGGCCCGCGCGATCGCCGAACGCCTCGGCGGTCGGGTGGTCGTCAAGGCGCAGGTGAAGGTCGGCGGCCGAGGCAAGGCCGGCGGCGTCAAGCTCGCCGAGGGCGCCGAGGAGACGGTGGCCCGTGCCACCGACATCCTCGGCATGGACATCAAGGGTCACACCGTCCACAAGGTCATGATCACCGTGACCGCGGACGTGGCCGAGGAGTACTACTTCTCGTACCTGCTCGACCGGGCGAACCGCACCTTCCTCTGCATCGCCAGCGTCGCCGGCGGCATGGACATCGAGCAGGTCGCCGCGGACACCCCCGACAAGGTGGTCAAGGCCCCGATCGACGCCGTCAAGGGCGTGGACGAGGCGAAGGCCCGCGAGATCGTCACCGCCGCCGGCTTCCCGGCCGAGGTCGCCGACCAGGTCGTCGAGGTGGCCGTCGGCCTGTGGCAGGCGTTCGTCGCCGAGGACGCCACGCTGGTCGAGGTGAACCCGCTGGCCAAGAACGGTGACGGTCGGCTCCTGCTGCTGGACGCCAAGATCAGCCTGGACGAGAACGCCGCGTTCCGGCACCCGGACCACGAGGCGCTGGTCGACCAGGCCGCCGTGGACCCGCTGGAGCAGGCCGCCAAGGCCAAGGACCTCAACTACGTCAAGCTCGACGGCGAGGTCGGCATCATCGGCAACGGCGCGGGTCTGGTCATGTCGACCCTCGACGTGGTCGCGTACGCCGGCGAGCGGCACGGCAACGTCAAGCCGGCCAACTTCCTCGACATCGGTGGCGGCGCGAGCGCCGCGGTGATGGCCAACGGGCTGGAGATCGTGCTCTCCGACCCGGCCGTGAAGAGCGTCTTCGTCAACGTCTTCGGCGGCATCACCGCCTGCGACGAGGTCGCCAACGGCATCATCCAGGCGCTGGCCCTGCTCGAGCAGCGCGGCGAGCAGGTCACCAAGCCGCTCGTCGTCCGGCTCGACGGCAACAACGCCGAGGCCGGCCGGGCGATCCTGGACGGGG
This sequence comes from Micromonospora vulcania, assembly GCF_042658605.1. NCBI lineage: Bacteria > Bacillati > Actinomycetota > Actinomycetes > Micromonosporales > Micromonosporaceae > Micromonospora > Micromonospora vulcania. Next base: position 364,796 of record NZ_JBHSQS010000001.1, read on the forward strand.
CGAACAACCCGCTCGTGCAGCGGGTGGACACCATGGACGGTGCGGCCGAGCGGGCCGCCGAGCTGGCAGCTGCGGGGGTCTGATCATGGCTATCTGGCTGACCAAGGACTCGAAGGTCATCGTCCAGGGGATGACCGGTTCCGAGGGTTCCAAGCACACCCGGCGGATGCTCGCCGCCGGCACCAACGTCGTCGGTGGCGTCAACCCGCGCAAGGCGGGCCAGAAGGTCGACTTCGACGGCACCGAGCTGCCGGTCTTCGCGTCCGTGGCGGACGCCATGGCCGAGACCGGTGCCGACGTGACGGTCATCTTCGTGCCGCCGCAGTTCACCAAGGCCGCCGTGGTCGAGGCGATCGACGCCGCGATCCCGCTGGCCGTGGTGATCACCGAGGGCGTGCCGGTGCACGACACCGCCGCGTTCTGGGCGTACAACGTGCAGCAGGGTGAGCAGACCCGGATCATCGGGCCGAACTGCCCGGGCATCGCCTCGCCGGGCGCGTCCAACGCCGGCATCATCCCGGCCGACATCACCGGCTCCGGCCGGATCGGCCTGGTCAGCAAGAGCGGCACGCTGACCTACCAGATGATGTACGAGCTGCGTGACATCGGCTTCTCCACCTGCGTCGGCATCGGTGGCGACCCGATCATCGGGACCACCCACATCGACGCCCTGGCGGCGTTCGAGGCCGACCCGGAGACCGACGCCATCGTCATGATCGGTGAGATCGGTGGCGACGCCGAGGAGCGGGCCGCCGAGTTCATCAAGGCCAACGTCACCAAGCCGGTGGTCGGCTACATCGCCGGCTTCACCGCGCCTCCCGGCAAGACCATGGGCCACGCCGGGGCCATCATCTCCGGCTCGGCCGGCACCGCCGAGGCGAAGCAGGCGGCGCTGGAGGCGGTCGGGGTCAAGGTCGGCAAGACGCCGACCGAGACCGCCCGCCTGATGCGGGAGATCATGTCCGGCAGCTGAGCCGGCCAGGCAGCAGCGAAAGGGGTCGACCGGAACCGGTCGGCCCCTTTCGGCGTACCACACCGGATGTGCGCGGCTGCGTATGCTGCCGGGCGTGCTGACGGTCGAGCGGTTGCGCGCCGGGTACCGGCGGCAACTCGTCGGGTGACCGCCCCGCACCGGCTCAGTCGTTGTTGTTCCAGAACGGGTAGTTTCCGGTCGAGTGCAGGATCGCGCTGCCGATGATATTGATCACGCCGAACGCGACGGCGAGATAGCCGAGCAGCGGGGACTGACCGGACCGCCGAGCGTCGCGGATGGACAGATAGCCGAAGATGATGCCGAGGACACCGCAGCAGATCAGGCCGAGCACGATGCCCAGCACACCCCAGAGCGTGGTGCGGTCCCGGCCTCTGGCCGGCGGTGGCGTGGGCGGCGGGTATGCGGTCGTCACGGCGTCCTCCGGGCGATGGTGGGCGGCGAGCCGGTCCGGATCGCGACCGGTGGGTCCGACCGGTTGGTGGCGACGGTCACCCTTCTGGGGCCGAGGCTAGACCGGCCCGGGCGGCGTGGAGCACGGTTCGGTCAACTCGCCGCCATTCGGGGCGGGTTAACGGACTGCCACCGCCCGCACGACGTGCCAGAGTAGAGCGGATGTCCCCCGTCACCCCTGACCATCCCAGCCGCGCCGGCGGTGTGCGCGCCGACGACCGGCCCGGCGGCCGTGCCGCGCCGGCCCGGCGGGTGCCCGCGCCCCGCGCGAGCGGGTCGCCGCGCGGGAGGGCACCGCTACCCGTCGCCGCCGGGGTGGCCGCCGGCTGGGCCGCCGTCACCTCCTACCTGCCGGTCGCCATCGTGCTCGGCCTGGTCCAGCTCGGCGCGGATTCCACCACCCTGACCGGCACGCTGCGCACCGCGCTGGCCGGCTGGCTGGTCGGTCACGGAGTGCCGCTGCACACCGAGTCCGGCCCGTTCGGGCTCGCCCCGCTGGCGCTGACCGTGCTCGCACTCTGGCGGCTGACCCGGGCCGGCGTGCACGTGAGCCGCGCGATCGGTGCCCGCGGCGTCCGCTCGCCGCGTCGGGCGCTGCTCGCCGCGGGTGCGGTCGGCCTGGCGTACGCGCTGCTCGGTGCCCTCGCCGCGCTGCTCGTCGGCACCGGCGGGCCCGAGGTCTCCCCGGTGCGGGCAGCGGCCACGTTCGCGCTGGTCGGCACCCTCGCCGCCCTGGTCGGCGCGATCCGGATCACCGCCGTGACCGACCTGCTCGTCGACCGGATGCCGGTGCCGCTGCGGGACGGCGTGCGTACCGGTCTGGTGGCCGGGCTGCTGCTGCTCGGCGCTGGCGCGGGCGCGGCCGGCCTGGCGGTGGCCACCGGCGGCGGGGACGCGGCGGACATGATCGGCGCGTACCGGACCGGGGTGGCCGGGCAGGCCGGGATCACACTGGTCAGCATGGCGTACGCGCCGAACGCGGCAGTCTGGTCGACCAGTTACCTGCTCGGGCCGGGCTTCGCGGTCGGCACCGACACCGCGGTGCGTACCAGCGAGGTGTCGGTCGGCGCGCTGCCGGCCGTACCCCTGCTCGCCGGCCTGCCGCGCGGCCCGGTGGACGGCTTCGGCACCCTGCTGCTCGCGGTGCCCGTGCTGGTCGGGATGGTGGCCGGCTGGCTGCTCGCCCGCCGGCTGGCCCGGCTGGCCGGGCCGGAGCGGGCCCGGCAGCGCTGGGCCGAACTGCTGGCACCGGCGGCGCTTGCCGGCCCGGTCGCCGGCGTGCTGCTCGGCGTCGCCGCGGCCGTCTCCGGCGGGCCGCTGGGCGCCGGTCGGTTGGCACAGGTCGGGCCGGTGGCCTGGCAGGTCGGAGCCGTTGCGGCCGGTGTCGTCGCGGTCGGCGCGCTGCTCGGCGCGGCCGCCACCCGGGTGCTCACCCGGGCCCCCGCCCAGTAGCCAGGCACGCACCGGAGTCGCCCCGGCCCTCGGCCGGCCCGCTTCCGGCGACGGTGCAGACGCCGCGGGGCGCCCCGGACAGGTCCAGGGCGCCCCGTCAGCGTCGGTTCGATCAGGGCTCGGTCGGCAGAGCGACGTTCGCCACGACGTTGAGGATGATCAGCAGAATGCCCACCCCGACGCCGACCGCGCCGCAGATCAGGCCGGCCTTGGCCTGCCCGGCGTTGCTGGCCTGACCCTGGGCGACCTTCTGCCGGCCCAGGTAGCCGGTCACCACGGCCGCGATGCCGACCGGAAGACCCAGGAAGAAGCAGCAGACCAGCGGGATCGAGGCGATGCCGAGGATCATCGACACCAGGCCGAGGGTGTTGTTCTGGCCCTGCGCCTGCGGGTAGCCGGCGTTCGGGTACCCCGGCGTGCCGTACGGAGCCGGCTGCTGGCCGTACGGGTCCTGGTAGGGCGGCGGCTGCCCGTACGGCTGCCCGGACGTGGGCTGCTGCCCGTACGGCTGCCCCGAGGTGGGCTGCTGGCCGTACGGGTTCTGCGGTGCCGCGTACGGGTCCTGCGGCTGCTGCCCGTACGGGGCCGCGGGCGGCTGCTGGCCGTACGGGGCGGCCGGCGGCTGGCCGTACGGAGCGGCCGGCGGCGGGGCGTACGGGTCGTGCGGCGGCTGAGGGGCGGTCGGGTCCTGGTTGGGCTGCTGGCCGTACGGGTCCTGACCGGGGTTACCGGGCTGCATTCGAGATGCTCCTTGAAACTGGTTCCGTTAGTTGTTGTTACCCATGATCGCGGTCAGGCCGCCCAAAGCGCAGCACAGCACGACGATGACATACCACGAGATACCGACAATGAGGGACCACTTCGACCATTTGCGCGACTCCGTCGCGGCGGCCTGGGCACCGGCGTAGTCACCCTGCTGCAGCAGCGGGTTGACCTTCGACGCGTTGATGATCGCCGGAATGGCCAGCGGCCAGAAGAGAAAGATGGCGACGATCGACATCGTCATGTTGTTGTCGATCTGCGGCGGTTGCTGGGGGTGGTGACCGGGCTGCATGGGGGTGCTCCTCATTCCAACGACACGGCTGGCGTGCCGGATCAGTGACGGGGGTGCGGGTCGACGAGGCGTCCGGCCCGAGCGACCGGCAGCGTACCGGGTCGATGCTCGTCGGCACTGTCAAAGATCGGCGCGCCGCCCAGCGCAAGAGCGCCCTGACCTGCCCGATAGGGTGGCCCGGTGACCGAGCCCGCGTCCGCCGCCCGCATCGTCGTCCTCATCTCCGGCTCCGGGAGCAACCTTCAGTCGCTGCTGGAAGCCACCGCCGACCCCGCGTACGGCGCGCAGGTCGTCGCGGTCGGCGCGGACCGCGACGGCATCGCGGGCCTGGACCGGGCCGACGCGGCCGGCGTGCCGACGTTCGTCGAGCGGGTCCGCGACCACGACACCCGGGAGGACTGGGACGTCGCGCTCACCGCGCACGTCGCGAAGCACCAGCCCGACCTGGTCATCTCCGCCGGGTTCCTCAAGCTGGTTGGCCCGCAGTTCCTCACCGCCTTCGGTGACCGCTACCTGAACACCCACAACACCCTGCTGCCGGCGTTCCCCGGCATCCACGGCCCGCGTGACGCCCTCGCCTACGGCGTGAAGCTCACCGGGGCCACGCTCTTCTTCGTCGACGCCGGCATGGACACCGGGCCGATCGTGGCGCAGGTCGCGGTGCCGGTGCTCGACGACGACGACGTGGACACGCTCACCGAGCGCATCAAGGAAGCCGAGCGGCGGCAGCTCGTCGAGCAGGTCGGCCGTCTGGTCCGCGAAGGCTGGACCATCACCGGAAGGAAGGTCACGGTTCCGTGAGTTCCACTCAGGACGGGCGCCGCCCGATCAGGCGGGCGCTGGTCAGCGTCTACGACAAGACCGGGCTGGTCGAGCTGGCCCAGGCCCTGCACGCGGCCGGCGTGGAGATCGTGTCCACCGGCAGCACGGCGGCCACCATCGCCGGCGCCGGGGTGCCGGTGACGCCGGTGGAGACGGTGACCGGGTTCCCCGAGGTACTCGACGGCCGGGTGAAGACCCTGCACCCCAAGGTGCACGCGGGTCTGCTCGCCGACCTGCGTAAGGACACGCACGTCGCGCAGCTCGACGAGCTGGGGGTGGCGGCGTTCGACCTGCTGGTCTCCAACCTCTACCCGTTCCAGGCGACCGTCGCCTCCGGCGCCGGCGTCGAGGAGTGCGTGGAGCAGATCGACATCGGCGGCCCGGCCATGGTGCGCGCCGCCGCCAAGAACCACGCCTCGGTCGCCGTGCTCACCGACCCCGCCGGCTATCCGGCGCTGCGCGCCGCGCTCGGCGAGGGCGGGTTCACCCTGGCCCAGCGTCGCGCGCTGGCGGCGCGAGCGTACGCCGACATCGCCGAGTACGACGTGGCGGTGGCCCAGTGGTGCGCCCAGGAACTGGCCCCCGCCGACGACTCGTGGCCGGCGTTCGCCGGGCTGGCCCTGCGCAAGTCGGCCGCCCTGCGGTACGGGGAGAACCCGCACCAGCCGGCCGCGCTCTACACCGACCCGGACGCGCCGGCCGGGCTGGCCCAGGCCGAGCAGCTGCACGGCAAGGAGATGTCCTACAACAACTACGTCGACGCGGATGCCGCCTGGCGGGCCGCGAACGACTTCACCGACCAGCCGGCCGTGGCGATCATCAAGCACGCCAACCCGTGCGGCATCGCCGTGGGCGCGGACGTGGCCGAGGCGCACCGCAAGGCCCACGCGTGCGACCCGGTGTCCGCGTACGGCGGGGTGATCGCCGTCAACCGGCCGGTCTCGGTCGAGCTGGCCCGGCAGGTGGCCGACATCTTCACCGAGGTGGTGGTCGCGCCGGGCTTCGACGAGGGCGCGATCGAGGTGCTCCAGGGCAAGAAGAACATCCGGCTGCTGCGCGCACCGGCCTGGAGTCCGGCGAAGGTCGAGTGGCGGCCGGTGACCGGTGGCGTGCTGAGCCAGGTCGCCGACCGGGTGGACGCCCCCGGCGACGACCCGGCTAACTGGCGGCTCGCGACCGGCGAGGCGGCCGACGAAGACTTGCTGCGCGATCTCGCGTTCGCCTGGCGGGCGGTCCGCGCGGTGAAGAGCAACGCGATCCTGCTCGCCAAGGACGGCGCCACCGTCGGGGTGGGCATGGGACAGGTCAACCGGGTCGACTCGGCGCACCTGGCGGTCAGCCGCGCCGGCGCCGACCGGGCCCGCGGATCGGTCGCCGCCTCGGACGCGTTCTTCCCGTTCGCCGACGGCCCGAAGATCCTCATCGACGCCGGCGTACGCGCCATCGTCCAGCCCGGCGGCTCCATCCGCGACGAAGAGGTCATCGCCGCAGCCAAGGAAGCCAACGTGACGATGTACCTAACCGCAACCCGCCACTTCTTCCACTAACCGCCCCACCCACCCCCACCCACTCGCCCGCGCGCCCCCGCGCCCGCGCGCCCCCGCGCGCCCCCGCGGCCGCGTCGATCCCGTCACGCCGCGTCGATCTAGGGCATATCACCGTGAGTTGATCTCCTGGGACAGTGATATGCCCTAGATCGACGGGCCTGACCGGCCTTGTGGGCCCTGCGGGCCCGGCGCGCGGCGCGCGCGTTCTGCCCGCGTCGATCTAGGGCAAATCACCGTGACTTGATCTCCTGCGACAGTGATATGCCCTAGATCGGCGGGCCTGACGGGCCTTGTGGGCGCGGCGCGCGGCGCGCGCGTTCTGCCCGCGTCGATCTAGGGCATATCACCGTGACTTGATCTCCTGCGACAGTGATATGCCCTAGATCGACGGGCCTTGTGGCGGCGCGGGCGCGCGTGGCGCGGGCGCGCGTGGCGGCGCGGGCGGGCGGGCGTGGGCGGGCGCGCGTGGCGGGGCGGTTAGGGGGTTGGGGTTGGGGGGCGGAGTTCGGCGAAGTGGCAGGCTGACGGGTGGGGGTCCGCTGCTCGGGGGACCGTTTGCGGGTCTTGGGTGGCGCAGATGTCCTGGGCCTTCCAGCAGCGGGTCCGGAAGTGGCAGCCGCTCGGCGGGTCGGCCGGGCTGGGCACGTCGCCCACCAGTCGGATCATGTTGCGCTGCTCGCGTGCCTCCGGGTCCGGCACCGGCACCGCGGAGAGCAGCGCCTGGGTGTACGGGTGGGTGGCCCGCTCGTAGATCTCGTCCTCGGTGCCGATCTCGACGATCCGGCCGAGGTACATCACGGCGACCCGGTCGGCGATGTGCCGGACCACGGACAGGTCGTGCGCGATGAAGATGTACGAGAGTCCGAACTCGTCCTGTAGCTGCTCCAGCAGGTTGATCACCTGGGCCTGGATGGAGACGTCCAGCGCGGAGACCGGCTCGTCGCAGACGATGACCTCGGGGCGGAGGGCGAGCGCCCGGGCGATGCCGATGCGCTGGCGCTGACCGCCGGAGAACTGGTGCGGGTAGCGGTTGATGTGCTCGGGGTTGAGCCCGACCACGTCCAGCAGTTCCTGCACCCGCCGCTGCTTGCTGCCCTTCGGCGCGGCGTCCGGGTGGATCTGGAACGGCTCGCCGATGATGTCGCCGACCGTCATCCGCGGGTTCAGCGAGGTGTACGGGTCCTGCATCACCATCTGCATGTTGCGGCGCAGCCGGCGCAGTTCGCCTCCGGAGGCCTTGAACAGGTCCTTGCCCTCCAGGGTCGCCCGTCCGGAGGTGGGGGTCTCCAACCGCATCAGCAGGCGGGCGAGGGTGGACTTGCCGCAGCCGGACTCGCCGACCACGCCCAGCGTCTCGCCCCGGCGCAGCTCGAAGCTCACGCCGTCGACGGCCTTGACCGCGCCGATCTGCCGCTGGAAGAGCACGCCCTGGGTGATCGGGAAGTGCTTCACCAGGTTGTCGACGGAGAGGATGGTCTCGCCCCGGACCTTGGTGGAGCTAGTGGGCGCTGTCATCACGGACCTCCTGCGCGAAGTGGCAAGCGCTGGTCCGGCCGTCGCCGAGGACCAGGTCGTGCGGCACCACGTCCACGCAGACCTGCTGCACGTACGGGCACCGGGGGTGGAACGGGCAGCCGGAGGGGATGCGCATGAGGTTCGGCGGCAAACCCTTGATCGTCGACAGTTCCTGGCCGCGCACGTCCATGCGCGGGATCGATTCCAACAACCCCTTGGTGTACGGGTGGGCCGGCGCCTTGTAGAGCGAGCGGACGTCGGCGTGCTCGACGATCCGGCCGGCGTACATGACCGCGATCCGGTCCGCGACGCCGGCCACCACGCCCAGGTCGTGGGTGATCAGGATCATCGCCATGTTGAGGTCCCGGCGCAGGTCGGCCAGCAGATCCATGATCTGGGCCTGGACGGTGACGTCGAGTGCGGTGGTGGGCTCGTCGGCGATCAGCACCTTCGGGTCCAGCGCGAGTGCCATGGCGATCATGACGCGCTGGCGCATGCCCCCGGAGAACTGGTGGGGGTAGTCGCCGATCCGCTTCGCGGCGCCCGGGATCTTGACCAGGTCCATCAGCTCGATGGCTCGGCGACGGGCGTCGCCCCGGGACAGGCCGCTGCGCTGGCGCAGCGTCTCGCCGATCTGCCAGCCCACCGGGAAGACCGGGTTCAGTGCGGAGAGCGCGTCCTGGAAGATCATCGCGATCTCCTTGCCGCGCACCTGCCGGCGCTGCTCCTCGGACTGGGTGAGCAGGTCCTGACCCTGGTAGAGGATCTGTCCGGAGCGGATGTGCGCCGGCGGGGTGTCCAGGATGCCCATGATCGCCTGGGCGGTGACCGACTTGCCCGAGCCGGACTCGCCGAGCACGGCCAACGTCTCACCGGCGTCCAGGTGGTAGGACACGCCGTTGATCACCCGGGCCACACCCTCGTTGGTCCGGAACTCGACGTGCAGGTCCCGCAGTTCGAGCAGGTGCCCGCCGTCGGGCGTCGCGGAGGCCGGCGTGGGTTGGACGGTGGAGTGGGTCATGATCTCACCGCAGCTTCGGGTCGAAGGCGTCACGGATCGCGTCGCCGAGCATGATGAACGCCAGCACGGTCAGCGCGAGGAAGGCCGACGGTACGAGCAGCGGGGTTGCCGCCTCCCGCATGTGGATGCGGCCGGTGTCGATGTCCTGGCCCCACGAGATGGTCGGTGCCTTCAGGCCGATGCCCAGGAAGGACAGCGTCGCCTCGGCGGCGATGAACGAGCCGAGCGCGATGGTCAGCACGACGATGGCCGGGGCCAGCGAGTTGGGCAGGATGTGCCGCCACATGATCCGGCCGTTGCCGGCGCCGAGCATCCGGGCCGCCGCCACGTAGTCCTGCTGCTTCGCGGTGATCACCGAGGAGCGGACCACCCGGGCGGCCGTGGTCCAACCGAGGATGGCCAGCACGAAGACGACCGCGCCGATCCGGGCCCACTGGCTGTCGCTGGACACCCGCTTGAGCAGCACGATCGCCGCCAGCAGCAGCGGGATGCCGAGCACCACGTCGATCACCCGGGAGAGGATCGCGTCGACCCAGTGGCCGAAGTATCCGGCCAGCATGCCGATCACCAGGGCGATCACCCCGGTGCCGAGCGCGGCCAGCGCGCCGACCAGCAGCGAGGCACGGGTGCCGTAGACCGCCCGGGCGTACGTGTCGCAGCCCTGGAAGTCGTACCCGAAAATGGCCCCGCCGGACGGCCCGGCGTGCTGCCGGGAGAGCAGGCAGTCGTTCGGGTTGTTGGCCGTGAACACGCCGGGGAGCAGGGCCATCAGCGTGAAGATGACGACCAGCGCCAGCGAGATCCAGAAGATCGGATTGCGGCGCAGGTCGCGCCAGGCGTCACCGGCGAGGCTGCGCGGCTTGTGCGCGGCGCCGACCTGGTTCGGCGTGCCCGGCTCGCCCGAGGGCCCACGCCGTGCGGCCTGGTTCTCGGTGGCCGCCACAGTTTCAAAGTCGCTCATGACTGCACCTCGCTGCGCTCGGCGCAGTCATGAGCGCTCGAACACGCTGCGCTGATGATTTGTTCGCTGCGCTCACTCATAGCGGATCCTCGGATCGAGTACGGCGTACAGGACGTCCACCACCAGGTTCGAGACCAGGTAGACCACGACGAGCACGCTGACGATGCCCACCACCAGGGGGCCGTCCTCGGTGCGGATGCCGCGGAAGAGGTTGAAGCCCACGCCGGGGATGTTGAAGACGCCCTCGGTGATGATCGCGCCGCTCATCAGGTTGCCCAGCTCGACACCGAGGAAGGTGACCACCGGGATGAGCGAGTTGCGCAGGACGTGCACGGTGACGATGCGGCGTTTCACCAGGCCCTTGGAGCGGGCCGTCCGGACGTAGTCGGCGCGCAGGTTCTCCGCCACCGATGCCCGGGTCAGCCGCAGGGCGGTGGCCAGCGACAGCGAGCCGAGCACGATGCCCGGCAGTAGCAGCGCGTAGAACGTCGGCTCCGCGCCGGCGGTGGGCGGGAAGAGCTGCCACTTGACGCCCAGGAAGTACTGCGCGAGCGGTGCCAGCACGATCGTCGGGATGCCCAGCACCAGCAGGGTCAGCACCAGCGTCGAGTTGTCGAAGATGCTGGCCCGGCGGATACCGGCGATCACACCGGCGGACACCCCGAAGATGATCGCCACGGCGAGCGCGATGAGCGCGAGCTTGACGGTCACCGGCCAGGCCGCCTGCAGGATGTCGCCGATCTGGCGGCCGGTCAGCGACTGGCCGAGGTCCCCCTGGAGCAGGTTCTTCACATAGTCGAAGTAGCGGTAGAAGAAGCCGCCGACGCCGGTGGCGTCCAGGTGGTACTTCTCGGTCAGGTACGCCCGTTGAGCTGCCGTCACCGGCCGCTCGCCGGCGAGAGCCTGGATCGGGTCGCCCTGCCCGGCGAATGTCAGCGCGTAGACGATCAAGGTGGTCCCGAAGAACGCGAGGACCATCTGCAGGAGGCGCCGCAGGATGTAGCGGAACATGCTTAGCAGTCTCTCCGGAAATATGCGAAAGGGTCGCAGGACGGCATCTCTGGTCGTACCCGAAATATCCGAGACGCCTGCCGTCCGGCCCGGGGGAGGCCGGCGCTACCACGGACGCCGGGTCCGCACGCGGCCCGGCCGGGATAGCGCGGTCCGGGCCACCCGGGCATCGTCGCCCGGGTGGCCCGCACCATGGTCAGCTCAGCTGGCCGCTTCGATCTTGACGAGGTTGACCCGCTGGAACAGGTCCATCTCGACGTTCTTGACCTTGGACGAGTGGCCGAACACGTTCTCGCCGAAGCGGAGCGGGATCACCGGCATGTCCTTGGCCAGGATGTCCTCCGCCTGCTGGTACTTGGCGATCGCCTCGTCCTGCGTCTTGGCGGCGGAACCCTCCTTGACGAGCTTGTCGAACTCCGGGTTGCTGTATCCGTAGTAGTTCGACGAGCCGTTGGTGCTGTACAGCGGGCCGAGGTAGTCCTCCATGGTCGGGTAGTCCATGACCCAACCCATCCGGAACGCACCCACCGGCTGCTTCTTCTCGACCTTGGTCAGCAGGTCGGCGAACTTCGGCTCGGCCGAGCCGACGGCGTCGACACCGAGGTTGGCCTTCAGCTGGTTGACGGTGGCGTCGACCCAGTCCTTGTGGCCGCCGTCGCCGTTGTACGAGATGACGATCTTCGACGGGCCGCCAGCGGCCTGGTAGAGCTTCTTGGCCTCGGTCGGGTTGAACTCCGCGGCCGCACCTGCGGTGTTGTCCCGGTAGCCCGGCAGCACCGGCGAGACGAACGAGCGAGCCGGCTGCTGCGAGCCCTTGAAGACCGACTTGGTGATCTCGTCCCGGTCGATCGCCATCGAGATGGCCTTACGCACGTCCGGCTTGCTGTAGTCCTTGTCGAACGTCGGGAACGCGAGGAACTGGAACGACGACATCGGGCTGGTCTTGTACCGGTCACCGAGGTCGGTCGGCGCGGTGCTCAGGCTCTCGGTCGGGATCGTGGGCAGCACGTCCAGGTTGTCCGCCAGCACGTCCGCGTAGGCCGCGGTGAGCTGCTGGTAGATCCGGAACTCGATCTCCTTGACCTTGGGCTTCTCGCCCGGGTACGCGTCGTACCGCTCGACATCGATCTTGCTGTCGTGCTGCCAGGTGCCCGTCATCTTGAACGGGCCCTGCCCGATCGGCGCCTGCTCGTAGGAGTCCTTGAGCACGCCCGGGGCGGAGAACGCGGCATCCGGCATCGGGAAGAACGCGTTGTAGCCCATCATCGTCCGGAAATCGATGTACGGCGCGGAGAGCGTCGCGGTGAAGGTCAGGTCGTCGACCTTCTTCAGCCCCGTCATCGTCTTCGCCTTCGGGGCCTTGCCCTGGAGGTCGTCGTAGCCAGCGATCTTCTCGAAGAAGAAGTTGCTGTCCTGACCGTTGGGGGCGTACGCGCCGTAGTTCCAGGCGTTGATGTAGTTCTGGGACGTGACCTTCTCACCGTTGTGGAAGGTGTAGCCGTCCTTGAGCTTGATCGTCCAGACCTTGTTGTCCGACGAGGTGATGGACTGGGCCGCGACCTCGTACGGCTTGTTCTGGGCGTCGTAGTCCACGAGCGGGGCGAACAGGCCGGCGATCACCTGCGAACCGGACGTCTCGGTGGTGTTGGTCGGAACCAGGTGCTTGGGCTCGCCGATCTGGATGCTGACCGGCGAACTGCCGCTGCTGGACCCACCGTCTCCGCCGCTGCCGCAGGCCGCGAGGCCCAGCGTCACCGCGAGCGGGAGGGCGGTCCAGGCGGCGAGTCTACGAACTCGCATTGAGCCTCCTCATCTCCTCACGCTGCGCAGTCAAGCCCGACGCTGGGTTACGCTGCGCAACAGGCGGCAACGGTAGGTCGGGCGATCGGCCTTCGACAACGAGCCGGTTGCGGGTGCGTAACGGTCCAGGGTGCCCTTCCTTGCCGGGCGCCAGGGAAACTGCTATAGCGGTCGGCGTCTAGCTGGCCTGAGCTGGGGGATATTCGGGCCCGGTCGTGAACCTGACGCGCCTCATCGGTCGGTCTCACCCGCTCTCGACCGGGCGCCCGGTCATTGCCCCGGGCGACCATGCTGCCCGGTTCGGCGGTGAGGGGCTCCACTAAACATCACCGAGAGTGACTAGCGACACGTCACAGATCGTCACTGCCGCCCCGGGTGTTCGCGGGTCGCCGGCCGGCCCGAACGAGGTCGTCCGAACGGCGGACGGCGGCCGTGAGACGATCAGGACGTGACGGCAACGCTTCTGGACGGCAAGGCAACCGCGGCGGAGATCAAGGACGAGCTGCGGGTGCGGGTCAAGGCACTGGCCGAACGCGGCATCACCCCCGGGCTGGGCACGGTCCTGGTCGGGGCGGACCCGGGCAGCCAGGCGTACGTCAACGGCAAGCACCGGGACTGCGCCGAGGTGGGCATCTCCTCGATCCGCCGGGAGCTGCCGGCCGACGCCACCCAGCAGCAGGTCGACGACGTGCTGGCCGAGCTGAACGCCGACCCGGCCTGCCACGGCTACATCGTCCAGCTGCCGCTGCCGGCACACCTGGACACCCAGCGGGTGCTGGAGCTGATCGACCCGGACAAGGACGCCGACGGTCTGCACCCGGTCAACCTGGGTCGGCTCGTCCTCGGTTACGACGGTCCGCTGCCCTGCACCCCGCGCGGCATCGTGGAGCTGCTCCGCCGGCACGACGTGGCGCTGCGCGGTGCGACCGTCGCGGTGGTGGGCCGCGGCAACACCGTCGGCCGCCCGCTCGGCCTGCTGCTCACCCGGCGCAGCGAGAACGCCACGGTGACCCTCTGCCACACCGGCACCCTCGACCTGGCCTCGCACACCCGGGCCGCCGACATCGTCATCGTGGCGGCCGGCGTACCGGGCCTGCTCACCAGCGACATGATCAGCCCCGGCGCGGTGGTCGTGGACGTCGGCATCACCCGGGTCATCGGCCCGGACGGCAAGGGCCGCTACACCGGCGACGTGGACCCGGAGGTCGCCGAAACGGCCGGCGCGCTGGTCCCGATGCCCGGCGGTGTCGGCCCGATGACCCGGGCCATGCTGCTCAGCAACGTCGTCGAGCGTGCCGAGCGCGGCTGACGTGTAAGGAAGGGCACCTTATTAACGCCTCGTGCAGGTGAAGGGGCCCTTCCTAACGCACTGACGTCGTAACCGTCCGACCCTGGCCCGATCGGTGCCAGGATGACTGATACGGTCCGGAAAACCGACTGGTATCAGGGAGTGGGACGACCATGGGTAAGAAGGTCACTGTCGTCGGGGCTGGCTTCTACGGCTCCACCACCGCACAGCGCCTGGCCGAGTACGACGTCTTCGACACCGTTGTGATCACCGACATCGTGGAGGGTAAGCCCGCGGGTCTCGCGCTCGACCTCAACCAGTCGCGGGCCATCGAGGGCTTCGAGACCAAGGTGGTCGGCGCGACGACCGGCCCGAACGGCGAGGGCTACGAGGCCATCGAGGGCTCCGACGTCGTAGTGATCACCGCTGGCCTGCCGCGCAAGCCGGGCATGAGCCGGATGGACCTGCTGGAGACCAACGCCAAGATCGTGCGGCAGGTCGCCGAGAACGTCGCCAAGTACGCCCCGAACGCCGTCGTCATCGTGGTCTCCAACCCGCTGGACGAGATGACCGCGCTGGCTCAGATCGCCACCCAGTTCCCGAAGAACCGGGTGCTCGGCCAGGCCGGCATGCTGGACACCGCCCGGTTCAGCAACTTCGTCGCCGAGGCGCTGAGCGTGCCGGTGGCGTCGGTCCGGACGCTGACCCTGGGGTCGCACGGCGACACCATGGTCCCGGTGCCGTCGCAGAGCACGGTCAACGGCAAGCCGCTGCGTGACGCGATGCCGGCGGGGCAGATCGAGGAGCTGGTCGTCAAGACCCGCAACGGTGGCGCCGAGGTCGTCGCGCTGCTCAAGACCGGCTCGGCCTACTACGCGCCGTCCGCCGCCGCGGCCCGGATGGCGAAGGCCGTCGCCGAGGACTCCGGCGAGGTCATGCCAGTCTGCGCCTGGGTGGACGGCGAGTACGGCATCTCCGGCGTCTACCTGGGTGTCGAGGCCCAGATCGGTGCCGAGGGCGTCAAGCGGGTCGTCGAGACCGACCTGGACGCCGACGAGCTGGCCAGCCTCAAGGAGGCCGCCGAGGCCGTCCGCGCCAAGCAGAACGACATCACCAGCATGTAACAGCACCAGACCTCCGCAGGGCGCGCCGGCTTCGCCGACGCGCCCTGCCGCGTCTTCCCGGCCCCCAGCCCTGTTGATCAAGAGGTTCGCGTCACCCCGACCGCGATTCCTGACGCAAACCTCTTGATCAACAGGGCGAAGGGGCGGGCGGGGGGCCTGGGACGGTGAAGGGGGTGTTTAGGTGGGGGGTTGCCAGGAGGGTGGGGTTGTGGGACTGGAGGGTTTCTAGTCGGCTTTGGCGGGCGAGCTCTGGGTCGACCTCGTGGGCGTACGCCAGGGTGGGGTCCACGAGTTGGATGGTGTGGACCAGCAGGTCGCCGGTGAGCAGCATTCGCTCGTCCGCCACGGTCAGGAGTACGGACTGGTGGCCGGGGGTGTGCCCGGGGGTGGGTAGCAGGCGTACCGCCGGGGTCAGGCTGGCTTCACCGTCGACCACCCGGAGCTGGCCGGCGGCGCGCAGCGGCCCGATCAGGCCGGCCGGCAGTCCGGGGTTGATGGTCTCCGCGGCGTCCAGTTCGGCGCGCTGGAGCAGATAGCTCGCGTTCGGGAAGTACGGCCGCCCGGGCGTGCCGGTGACCGCCCAGCCGATGTGGTCGCTGTGCAGGTGGGTCAGGACGACCGTCCGCACGTCGGCGGGGTCGATGCCGGCGGCGGCCAACTCGGCGGGCAGTCGGCCGGGCACCGGCGCCCAACTCGCGGCGGGCGCGTCGGTCGGGCCGATCCCGGCGTCGACCAGGGTGACCGGCCCGTCGCCGACGCGGATGGCGAAGCTGCGGAACGGCAGCCACCACCGCCCGTCGTCGGTCACCGAGGCGGGGTCGCGCCGGTCGGCTTCGCGCCAGTGTGCCGCCGTGGCGTGCGGAAACGCCTCTTCCCGGGGCTGGAAGAAGGCCCCCTCCCCGTCGGTGAGGGCCGTGACCGTGATAGACCCGAGGGTGCGGCTCAGAGGCATCGGCCGATGATGCCAGGGAATTTCTGCGCCGTGCAGCCCGGTTTCCGCCGGTCGGTCGAGGCCGGCTGGGGGCCGCCGGCCGCTTTCCAGTACGCTCGTACTGCTTGAGCACGTGTCCCCCGAGAGGAGCGCCGGCCGATGGCGAAGATCAAGGTAAACAACCCGGTCGTGGAGCTCGACGGCGACGAGATGACCCGGATCATCTGGAAGCAGATCCGGGAGCAGCTGATCCTGCCCTACCTCGACGTCGACCTGCACTACTACGACCTGTCGATCCAGCACCGCGACGAGACCGACGACCAGGTCACCGTTGACGCCGCCAACGCCATCAAGGAGCACGGCGTCGGCGTCAAGTGCGCGACCATCACCCCGGATGAGGCCCGGGTGGAGGAGTTCGGCCTGAAGAAGATGTGGCGGTCGCCCAACGGCACCATCCGCAACATCCTCGGCGGCGTCGTCTTCCGCGAGCCGATCATCATGTCCAACGTGCCGCGGCTGGTCCCCGGCTGGACCAAGCCGATCATCATCGGCCGGCACGCCCACGGTGACCAGTACAAGGCCACCGATTTCGTCGTCCCCGGCCCGGGCACGGTGACCATCACCTACACCCCGGCCGACGGCGGCGCGCCGATGGAGATGGAGGTCGCCAACTTCCCCGGCGGCGGCATCGCCATGGGCATGTACAACTACGACGAGTCGATCCGGGACTTCGCCCGGGCCTCGTTCCGGTACGGCCTGGACCGCAACTACCCGGTCTACCTGTCCACCAAGAACACCATCCTCAAGGCGTACGACGGCCGGTTCAAGGACATCTTCGCCGAGGTGTTCGAGACCGAGTTCAAGGCCGAGTTCGACGCCGCCGGCATCACCTACGAGCACCGGCTCATCGACGACATGGTCGCCGCCGCGCTCAAGTGGGAGGGCGGCTACGTCTGGGCCTGCAAGAACTACGACGGTGACGTGCAGTCCGACACCGTCGCGCAGGGCTTCGGCTCGCTGGGTCTGATGACCTCGGTCCTGCTCTCCCCGGACGGTCGTACCGTCGAGGCCGAGGCCGCGCACGGCACGGTCACCCGGCACTACCGGCAGTGGCAGAAGGGCGAGAAGACCTCGACCAACCCGATCGCGTCGATCTACGCCTGGACCCGGGGCCTGGCCCACCGGGGCAAGCTGGACGGCACGCCGGCGGTGACCGAGTTCGCCAACACCCTGGAGCAGGTCATCGTCGACACCGTCGAGGGCGGCCAGATGACCAAGGACCTCTCGCTGCTCATCTCGCGGGACGCCCCGTGGCTGACCACCGACGAGTTCATGAACGCGCTCGACGAGAACCTGTCGCGCAAGATCAACGGCTGATTTCAGGCGTACCCATCATCGGAGCCCGTCGGCACTCGCCGGCGGGCTCCGGCGTGTCCGGCGTCGACACGCGGCCGGCGTCACTCCGCTCGGCGCGCCTCGTTGACCAGGGTGGACGAGATGCCAGTCGCGTCCAGGAAGGTTGACGCGGTCGCCTCGCGATCTGCGCGCCGATCAGCCAGCCTTCCCCGGCTGTGTCGTGCACAGCCAGCCGTCCCTTCCCTGCGGGGGGCCCTGTCCCGGGCCCCCCGCGCCCTGTTTCCCGCCGTCTCAGGCGGCGCGCAGGAGTTCGGCGGCGCGCTCGGGGGAGATGTCGTTGATGAAGACACCCATCCCGGACTCGGAACCCGCCAGGTACTTCAACTTGTCCACCGCCCGCCGGATGCTGAACAGCTGAAGGTGCAGGTGACCCAGCTCGCGGTCGATCCGTACCGGGGCCTGGTTCCACGCCGCGATGTAGGGCATCGGCATGTCGAACAGCCCGTCGAAGCGGCGCAGCAGATCCAGGTAGAGTGGCCCGAAGGCGTCCCGCTCGCTGTCGCTGAGGGCCGGGATGTCCGGCACCGCCCGGTGCGGCGCCACGTGCACCTCGAACGGCCAGCGGGCCGCCGCCGGCACGAACGCCGTCCAGTGCTCGTTCTCGGCGACCACCCGATCGCCGGTCGCACGCTCGGCGGCCAGCACGTCCGCGTACAGGTTGCCCCCGCCGGTCCGCTCGGCGTGCCGGCGGGCCGCGGCCAGCAGCGCCCGGGTGCGCGGCGTCACAAAGGGGTACGCGTAGATCTGCCCGTGCGGGTGGTGCAGCGTCACACCGATCTCGACGCCCCGGTTCTCGAAGCAGAACACCTGCTCGACGCCGGGCAGTTCGCCGAGCACCTCGGTGCGGTCGGCGAGCGCGTCCAGCACGGTGCGGACCCGGCTCGGCGGGAGGCTGGCGAAGGAGGCGTTGTGATCCGAGGTGAAGCAGACCACCTCGCACCGCCCAAGACCCGGCCGGACCGGCGTGAACGGGGTGATCTGCCCAGGCTCGTCGGCCACCCGGCCGCTCAGCGACGGGAACCGGTTCTCGAAGACCACCACGTCGTAGTCCGGGGCCGGAATCTCGGTCAACCGGTCGCCCACCGACGGGTCGAGCGGGCACTCGTTCGCCGGCGGGAGGAACGTGCGGGTCTGCCGGTGCACGGCGACCGCCACCCACTCGTCGGTCAGCGGGTCGTAGCGCAGTTGGGACGCGGGGGGCGGCGGCGGCAGCTCCCGACGGTCCGGCTGGTCGCGGACGGCATCGTCGCGCTCGTCGAAGTAGATCAGCTCCCGGCCGTCGGCCAGGTCGATCGCGGTGCGCTTCACTGCGCCGTCCCCTCACTCGTCGGCGTGCCAGTCGCGCGGCCCGCCCCTGTTGCCTTCACCATGATCAATTCGCCCACCTGCTCGCCGAGTACCCGTCGTGCGGGCGGAGGCAACCGGTCGTCGCTGACCAGTACGTGTGCGGCGGCCAGCTCGACGATCGAGGAGATGCCCACCGTGCCCCACTTGCTGTGATCGGCGAGCACCACCAGCCGGTCGGCCGCGGCCACCAGCGCCCGGTCGGTCTCCGCCTCCATCAGGTTCGGAGTGGTGAACCCGGCCCGCTCGGTGATGCCGTGCACGCCGAGGAAGAGCAGATCCAGGTGCAGCGCGCGGACGGCGCCGACCGCGAGCGGGCCGACCAGCGCGTCCGACGGGGTGCGTACGCCGCCGGTCAGCACCACCGTCTGGTCCGGCCGGCCGCCGGCGTGCAGGATCTCGGCCACCGGCAGCGAGTTGGTCACCACGGTCAGGCCGGGCACGTCGACCAGCCTGCGGGCCAGCTCGGCGGTGGTGGTGCCGGCGGAGAGCGCGACCGCCGCGCCGGGTCGCACCAGCTGTGCCGCCCGGTCCGCGATAGCGGCCTTCTCGGACAGTTGGCGCACCGACTTGGCGTGGAAGCCCGGCTCGTCGGTCGAGCTCGGCCCGGCCACCGTGGCGCCGCCGTGCACCTTGGCCAGCAGGCCGCGCTCGTGCAACGCCTCCAGATCGCGCCGGATGGTCATGTCGGAGACGCCGAACTCGGTCGCCAGCTCGGTCACCCGGACCCCGCCGGTCGCCCGGACCCGCTCCAGGATGGCCGCCTGCCGCTGCTGAGCGAGCATCCGCCGTGCCTCCCCGGGGGTCCACGTACTCTCACGTGGTCGAACGTGTTCCAACAAGAATGAACACTATCGCGTAGCAGGCAGCGGTGGAAGGAACGGGGTACGACGACGACTCAGGCGGTCGGGATCTTCAGCTCCACCCAGCCGGTCTCGGTCAGGTGGTCCAGCACGGTCTGCACCGCCTCCGGCACGCTCAGATCGGTGGTGTCCACCACCAGGTCGGCGTCGGTGGGCGTCTCGTACGGGTCGTCGATGCCGGTCATGCCGGTGAGCAGGCCGGCCCGGGCCCGCGCGTACAGGCCCTTGCGATCCCGCTGCTCACACACCTCCAACGGGGTGGCGACATGGATCAGCAGGAAGCCCGCCCCGGCGGCCAGGGCCATCTCCCGGGCGGTGGCGCGGGCCGCCGCGTACGGGGCGATCGGGCAGCAGATCCCCACCCCGCGGTGCCGGGCGATCTCGGCCGCCACCCAGCCGATCCGGCGAACGTTGAGATCCCGGTCGGCCTTGGTGAAGCCCAGCCCCGCGGAGAGTTCCCGACGCACCACGTCCCCGTCGAGCAGGGTCACCGTCCGGTCGCCGCTCTCGCGTAACGCGTCCGCCAACCCCCGGGCGATCGTCGACTTGCCGGAGCCCGACAGGCCGGTCAGGAAGACCACCAGACCCCGGTGCCGGCGTGGCGGCCGGGCCCGGGCCAGCTCCTTCGCCACCGCCGGTGGAGTGTGCCACTCCGGCAGCGGGAAGCCCCGGTCCAGCAGGTCGTCGATCTCCTCCTGGGTCAGCGCGAGTCGACGGTTGCGCGGTGGGATGTCCTCCCGCCAGCGCCACTGCCCGTCCCGGTTGTCGTACGCCAACTCGCGGGGCACCAGCACCCGCAGCCCGGCCCCGGAGAGCATCTCGCCGGTGGAGAGCAGGTGGGTGACCCCGTACGCGGCGGAGACCCGGGCCCGCAGCAGCGCGTCGCTGATCTCCTCCCGGCGGTGCGACAACGGCACCGCGACCAGGGTGGCCGGCGGCATCCGGTCCCGGGCGGCGAAGATGCTGCGCACCAGTGCCTCCGGCGGGAGCCCACCGGCGCCGCCCTCGCCGACCGGGATCAGCACCAGCAGGTGCGCGGCCAGCGTGCGGGCGGCATGGGCGATCTGGGCGAGCTGCGGTCGGTGCAACGGCCGATCGGCGATCACCCCGAGCACCCGGCCCGGGGGCAGCAGCGCGCGGACCTCCTCCGGGCTACGGCGCAACCGCTGGAACGGGCCACGGCCACCGTCACCGAGCCGCCGGACCTGGCCGCCCACCCCGGCCACGCCGTCCCGGATCGGCCAGACGTCCGCCACATTCAGGGCGGCCACCGGCGCGCCCTCGCCGTCGGTCAGCACCAGCGCCCGGCGGGCCGGATCACGCGGGTCGAAGCCCTGGGCCAGCGCGGACGGCAGCTGGAGGGTCACCGCGACCTGCCACGGCGTGCCGTCGGCCAACCGGCTCCGCCGGCTCACCGAGACCAGATCGGCGCGGGTCATGAAGCCGGTCAGAGGGGCGTACGCGCCGGTCATCAGCAACTCGAGATCGGCGAGCTCACCGACGCGCGGCGTGTACGCCGGCGCGTCGCGGAGCACCTCGTCGGGCAGCACCCAGCCGTTGTTCATCCACACCCCCCACTCGCTGACCGGCACACAGTTTCGCAGCCGACCGCCGATCGGTCGAGGGCGCCACTCCACGATGGCGCCGAGCAGGCCGGCTTCTGTGCACCGGTGTGCCCGGCGCGGACGAAGCCGATCCGGCGGCGGGCGATCCCCGATCCTCCGGCGGACCCTAGGGGTACGCCGCCGGAGGATCAGGGGAGCACCGGGGGCGCGGCGGTATCGGTGGTGGCCATCGACTCCCTACGCTGGGAAGCGTGACACTGATCGCGACCCAGTCGCTCACCAAGACGTACGGAGGTCGGGTCACCGCGCTCACCGACCTCACCGTCGCCGTCGAGCCCGGGATCATCGGCCTGGTGGGCGCGAACGGCGCCGGTAAATCCACCCTGATCAAGATCCTGCTCGGCCTGATCGCTCCGACGACCGGTCAGGTCTCGGTGCTCGGCATCGACCCGACCGCCGACCCGGCGGCGGTCCGCGCCCGGGTGGGTTACATGCCCGAGCACGACTGCCTCCCACCGGACCTGTCCGCCGCCGAGCTGGTCACCCACCTCGGCCGGATGAGCGGCCTGCCGCGTACGGCGGCTCGGGAACGGGCCTCGGAGGCGCTGCGGCACGTGGGGCTCTACGAAGAGCGCTACCGCCCGGTCGGCGGCTACTCCACCGGCATGAAGCAGCGGGTCAAGCTGGCCCAGGCGCTGGTGCACGACCCCGACCTGCTGCTGCTCGACGAGCCGACCAACGGCCTGGACCCGGCCGGCCGGGACGCCATGCTGGCGCTGGTGCACCGGATCGGCACCGAGTTCGGCATCTCCGTGCTGGTCTGCTCGCATCTGCTGGGCGAGGTGGAGCGGATCTGCGACACGCTGATCGCCATCGACGGCGGCCGGTTGCTGCGCGCCGACCACATTTCTGCGATGACCACGGCGACCGACGTGCTCGCCGTGGAGGTCAGCGAGGGCACCGAGGAGTTGGCGGCCCGGCTCGCCGAACTGGACCTGCCGGTCGCGCGGGACGGCCGGCTGCTGCTGGTGCCACTCGCCGACGACGCCACCTACGACCTGATCCTCGGCGCGGTCGCCGAGCTGGACCTGCCGCTGCACCGGCTGGACCAGCGCCGGCACCGGGTGGCCGAACTCTTCGCCACGAGGGAGCTGTCCCATGCCTGAGCCGTCCGCCGCCGCGGTGCGGCCCGCGCCCAGCGGCGTCATCCACGACATCGGCTACCAGCGCTACGAGGGCCCACGGCTGGGCCGCCGGCACGTCTTCGGCGCGCTCTACCTGCACGGGCTGCGCACCACCTTCGGGTTCGGGCGCAGCGCCAAGGCCAAGATCTTCCCGTGGCTGGTGGTCGGCATCGTCACCCTGGTCGCGGTGGCCCTGGCCGCGGTGCGCAGCCAGATCGGCGAGCCGGTCGCCACGTACGCCCAGTTCGCCGACGCGATGAGCTGGCTGGTCATCTTCTTCGTCGCGGTGGCCGCACCCGAGCTGGTCTCCCGGGACCTGCGCAGCGGTGTGCTGCCGCTGTACTTCTCCCGACCGCTGCCGCGCTCCGACTACGCGCTGGCCAAGCTGCTGGCGCTCGTCACCGCGCTCTGGCTGCTGCTCGGTGGGCCGCAACTGGTGATGTTCCTGGGCGCCGCGTTCACCACCAAGGACGGCATGCGCGGGGTCTGGAACGAGCTGCTCGACCTGCTGCCCGGGCTGCTCTACGCCGGGCTGTGGGCGGTGGTCTTCGCCTCGATCGGCCTGCTTGTCGCTTCCCTGACCGGCAAGCGCGCCTTCGCCGCCGGCGGTGTGGTCGCGGTCTTCCTCATGACCACCCCGATCGTGGGTGTGCTGAGCATCCTGCCGTCGCAGACGGCCAACCAGCTGGCCGGGCTCGCCTCGCCGTCCACCCTGGTGCAGGGAGTCGGCATCTGGTCGCTGGGTGACCTGCTGGTCGAGGGCGATCCGGGCGAGATGATGATCGGCGGGTTCGGCCCGGTCTACGCCCTGGCCGCGGTGCTTCTGGTCGCCGGCGCGACCGCCCTCCTGCTGGCCCGCTACCGGAAGGTCGCCTCCTGATGAGCACGCTGAGCCTGACCGGGGTGTCCCGGTGGTACGGCAACGTGGTCGCGGTCAACGACATCAGCATGGACCTCGGGCCGGGCGTGACCGGGCTGCTGGGCCCGAACGGCGCCGGTAAGACCACGCTGCTGCACATGATGGCCGGGTTCCTCTCCCCGTCACGGGGCACGGTGACCCTGGATGACGAGCCGACCTGGCGCAACCCCGACGTCTACCGGCGGCTGGGTCTGGTCAGTGAACGGGAGGCGGTGCAGGGCTTCCTGTCCGCGTACGAGTTCGTGTTGGCCAGCGCCAAGCTGCACCGGCTGGCCGATCCGGCGGCCGCGGCCCGACGGGCGATCGGTCTGGTGGAGCTGGAGTCGGCACAGGACCGCCGGATCGGCACGTACTCCAAGGGCATGCGGCAGCGGGCCCGGGTGGCCGCCGCGCTGGTGCACGACCCGCAGGTGCTGCTGCTCGACGAGCCGTTCAACGGAATGGACCCACGCCAGCGGCTGCACATGATGCAGTTGCTGCACACCCTGGGCGACGCGGGCCGGACGATCCTGTTCAGCTCGCACATCCTGGAGGAGGTCGAGCAGGTCTCCGGGACGGTGCAGGTGATGGTGGCCGGTCGGCTGGCGGCCTCCGGCGACTTCCGGACCATCCGCCGGCTGATGACCAACCGTCCGCACGTATTCGCGGTGCGCTCCACCGACGACCGGGCGCTGGCCGTCGCACTGATCGCCGAACCGTCGGTGAGCGGGGTCGAGCTGGACCGCACCGGCCTGACCGTGCGCGCCGGCGACTACGGCGCCTTCACCCGGGCGCTGCCCCGGATCGCGCTGACCCGGGGCATCCGGGTGCGCCAACTGGTGCCGTCCGACGAGTCCCTGGAGAGCGTCTTCTCCTACCTGGTGGAGGCCTGAGATGTCGACCATTACCTGGATCACCGCGCGCGGGCTGTTCGGTCGGCGCCGGTTCCTGCTGCTGCTCCCGCTGCCGTTGGTGCTGCTCGGGCTTGCCGTGCTCTGCCGATCGCTGGCGGTGGACCCGGGCGAGTGGGGGCCGCCGGTGCTGGTCGGGCTCGGGTTGGCCGTGGTACTGCCGGTGGTCGCGCTGATCATCGGCACCGGCGTACTGGGCGCCGAGATCGACGACGGCACGGTGGTGCACATCCTGACCAAGCCGCTGCCGCGCTGGCAGATCGTGCTGCCCAAGCTCGCGGTGGCCGCCGGGGTCAGCGCGGCCACCGTCGCGGTGCCGCTCTACGTCGCGGGCGTGCTGGCCGATTCGGTACGCCTCGGACTGGCGCTCGCCGCCGCGGCGACGCTCGGTGCGCTGGCGTACTCCGCGCTGTTCCTCGCGCTCAGCCTGCTCACCCGGCGGCCGGTGCTGCTCGGGCTGGTCTACGTGCTGATCTGGGAGGGGCTGCTGGGCAATTTCGTCAGCGGCACCAAGGTGCTCTCCATCCAGCAGTACGTGATCGCCCTGGCCGACCGGATCGCCCCGACCGGGCTGCTGGAGACGAGCGTGTCGGTGCCGGTGGCGTCGGTGATGACCGCGCTGGTCAGCGTCGGCTTCACCGTGCTGGCCATCGACCGTCTGCGCTCCTTCAGCGTGGCCGGCGAGACGAGCTGACACCGGTGCGAGCTGCTGTTCCGGCCAGCCACCGCCCGGCGGTAGGGCTGGCCGGATGGACCGGGCGTGCTGCCGCGGGCCAGGCTGGTGGGCGTGAGCGTCGATGCGGAGCGGATGTCGTTGGCTGAGCCGTACTCCCGGAGCAGCCGGCCATGGCTGACCAGCCTGGCGGTCGCCGGGCTGGCCTGCGCCACGGTCGCCACGGCCGCACAGGGCAGCGGTCGGTTTCACTGGTGGGCCGGGTTCATCCTGATCCCGGCCGCACTGATCGCCGCCAGTGGCGGGCCGCTGCTGGCCCGGGGCGGCGGCCGGGCCTTCGCCGGGTACGTCATCGCCTGCGTCGGCACGCTGGTGTTCGCGGTGGGTGCGCTGCTGATGTTCGGCGTGATGGGCCGGGGCTGGCCGGTGATGGTGGTGCTGCCCTGCCTGGCGGTCGCCGGCACCTACCTGTGGGCCGCCGCTCATCCGCTGGCCCGGGGCCTGCACCGGGCCGTGGCCCTGCTGGCGCTGACCGGCGCGCTGCTCGGCCTGACCCTGCAACTGATCCACGTGAACCTGATCCACCTCAAGACCGGCTGGTGGGGTGCCTTCCTGATGCTGGCCGGGGCGATCGTGCTGGGCAACGCGGCCGAGCTGACCCGGCACCGGATGCCGTACCGGCTCCAGGCGATCACCCTGCTGGTCGGTCCTTCGGTGGTCGCGTTCCTGCTCGGCCTGCGCTTCCTGCGCGGTTGGTAGATGTTAGGAAGGGCCCCCTCCTATACCGCAGGCGTTAGTAAGGGACCCTTCCTTGCACCTCAACGGCGTGCACCTCAGAAGGCGCAGGCGATGACGAGCTCCGGTGTGCGGTCGGGGAGCAGGTCGAGTTTGCCGATCCGGCCGGCGGCGCGTAGGTCGTCGGCGACCAGGGTGAGCTGCTCCAGCAGCGCGGCCGGCCCGAGCGCCTCGGCCAGCGGCACCTCCGCCTTCATCGACAGCTTCCGCTCCGACTTGGCCCGCCGCACCTGGCTGAGCGCGTCGCCGGCCAGGCTCAGCAGCGCCGGCTCGCCCGTCCCCTCGATCGTCCGGTCCACCTCGTACGTGGTGGGCCAGGGCGCGCGGTGCACCGAGCCGTACCGCCACCAGGACCAGATCTCCTCGGTGACGTACGGCAGCACCGGGGCGAACAGCCGCAACTGCACCGACAGCGCCGAGGCCAGCGCCGCCCGCGCCGAGTCCGCTGCCGCTCCGGTGCCGTACGCCCGCTCCTTGACCAGCTCGATGTAGTCGTCGCAGAACCGCCAGAAGAACGCCTCGGTCACCTGCAACGCGGCCGTGTGGTCGTACGAGTCGAAGGCGGTGCTCGCCGCGCTCACCACGGTGGCCAGCTCGGCGAGCATGGCCCGGTCCAGCGGGGCGGTCGCAGGGGCCCGCAACGCGTCGGCGGCACCCAGCCCGAGCGCGAACTTCGACGCGTTGAGCAGCTTGGTGGCCAGCCGCCGGCCGACCTTGATCTGCGCCGGGTCGAAGGCCAGATCCGTGCCGGGTTTGCCGCTGGCCGCCCAGTACCGCACCGCGTCCGAGCCGTGCTGCTCCAGTAGCGCGAGCGGGGTGACGACGTTCCCCTTGGACTTGGCCATCTTCTTGCGGTCCGGGTCGAGGATCCAGCCGGAGAGCACGGTGTCCCGCCAGGGCAGCACGCCGTGCTCCAGGTGCGAACGGAGCACGCTGGAGAAGAGCCAGGTTCGGATGATCTCCTGCCCCTGCGGGCGCAGGTCCATCGGGAAGACCCGGGCGAACAGGTCCGGGTCGGTCTCCCAGCCGCAGACGATCTGCGGGGTCAGCGACGAGGTGGCCCAGGTGTCCAGCACGTCCGGGTCGCCGACGAAGCCGCCCGGCCGGCCACGCTGTGACTCGTCGTATCCCGGTGCCGG
Organism: Micromonospora vulcania; assembly: GCF_042658605.1. NCBI lineage: Bacteria > Bacillati > Actinomycetota > Actinomycetes > Micromonosporales > Micromonosporaceae > Micromonospora > Micromonospora vulcania. The sequence goes on from NZ_JBHSQS010000001.1 coordinate 391,554, forward strand.
ATCGCTGGACGGGTCGACCGGCAGCGCGGACTCGTCGGGCGTGAGAGGCTGGGACCAGTCCGGCTCGCCAGCGTCGTCGAGCCGGTACCACACGGGCACCGGCACCCCGAAGAAGCGCTGCCGGCTGACCAGCCAGTCGCCGGTCAGGCCGGCGACCCAGTGGTCGTAGCGGTGCTTCATGTGCGGCGGTATCCAGCGCAGTTGCTCGCCGCGGGCCAGCAGCGTCGCCCGCAGCTCCTCGTCCCGGGCGCCGTTGCGCAGGTACCACTGTCGGGTCGAGACGATCTCCAGTGGCCGGTCGCCCCGCTCGTAGAACTTGACCGGGTGCGTGATCGGGCGCGGCTCACCGATGAGGTCGCCCGCGTCCGCCAGCAGCCCGACGATCTCCCGCCGGGCACCGTTGATCGTCTGCCCGGCCAACGCGGCGTAGGGCTGCGCCGGCACCCCGGCCGGCGCCTCGGCGAGCAACCGGCCGTCCCGGCCGATCACCACCCGGGTGTCCAGGTGCAGGTCCCGCCACCAGGTCACGTCGGCCAGGTCACCGAACGTGCACACCATCGCGATGCCGGTGCCCTTGGCCGGATCGGCGAGCGGATGGGCCCGCACCGGCACCTCGACCGCGAACAACGGGCTACGCACCGTGCCGCCCACCAGGTCGGCGTACCGCTCGTCGTCGGGATGACAGACCAGCGCCACGCAGGCCGGCAGCAGCTCGGGTCGGGTGGTGTCGATGAGCACCTCGCGCCCGTCCGGCCCGGTGAAGCGCAGCCGGTGGTAGGCGCCGGGGCGCTCCCGGTCCTCCAACTCGGCCTGGGCGACCGCCGTGGCGAAGCCGACGTCCCACAGCGTCGGCGCCTCCGCCTGGTACGCCTCACCCCGGCGCAGGTTGCGCACGAACGCCCGCTGGCTGGTGGCCCGGGCGACCAGCCCGATCGTCGTGTACGTCAGGGACCAGTCGACCGAGAGCCCGAGCCGCCGCCAGAGGGCCTCGAAGACCTGCTCGTCGGCGACCGTCAACTGCTCGCACAGCTCGATGAAGTTGCGTCGGGAGATCGGGGTGGGTTCACGTCGGGCCGCCTCGCTGACCGGGGTGGCCGGAGCCCGCCACACCGGGTCGTACGGCAGCGCCGGGTCGCAGCGCACCCCGTAGACGTTCTGCACCCGGCGCTCGGTGGGCAGGCCGTTGTCGTCCCAGCCCATCGGGTAGAAGACCACCTTGCCGCGCATTCGCTGGTATCGGGCAGTGGTGTCGGTGTGCGTGTACGAGTAGACGTGCCCCATGTGCAGCTCGCCCGATACGGTCGGCGGCGGGGTGTCGATCGCGTACACGTCGCCCCGGTTCTTCGTCCGGTCGAACGCGTACGTGCCGTCCTCCTGCCAGCGGCGCGCCCAGCTCTCCTCGAGGCCGTCCAGGGTCGGACGCTCGGGGACGCCGGCGCGGGCCGTCCTCGCCGTGTCGGTCATCCTGCGATCGTAGGCACCACCCGGGTGCCGGGCCACGGAGTTGCCGCAATGCCCGTTCAGACCAGCGACTCGCGCCACTGCCGGTGCAGTGCGGCGTACCGGCCGTCGGTCTCGGCCAGCACGGCGGGTGGGCCGTCCTCGACCACCCGTCCGCCGTCGACGACGAGCACCCGGTCGGCGGTCTCCACAGTGCTCAGTCGGTGCGCGATGACCAGCGCGGTCCGGTCCCGCAGGATCGTGCCGAGTGCCCGCTGCACCAACCGTTCGGTCGGCACGTCCAGTGAGGACGTCGCCTCGTCCAGGATCAGCACGGTCGGGTCGGCCAGGAACGCCCGGGCGAACGCGACCAGCTGGCGCTGGCCGGCGGAGAGTCGGCCGCCGCGCCGGTGCACCTGGGTGGCGTACCCGTCGGGTAATGCGGTGATGAAGTCGTGCGCGCCGATGGCCCGGGCGGCGGCCTGCACCGCGTCGTCGTCGGCGCCCGGCCGCCCGAACCGGATGTTCTCCGCCACGCTGCCGCTGAACAGGTGGTTCTCCTGGGTCACCAGCACCACCGCGCGGCGCAGGTCGGCGTCGCTCACCTCGCGCAGGTCGACCCCGTCCAGCCGGACCGTGCCGGTGTCCGGGTCGTGGAAGCGGGCCACCAGCTTGGCGATGGTCGACTTGCCCGCGCCGGTCGGTCCGATCAGCGCGACGGTCTGCCCGGCCGGCACGGTCAGCTCCAGCCCGGCCAGGATCGGGGTGTCCGCGCGATAGCCGAAGGTGACCTCCCGGAAGGTCAGCTCACCGCGTCGGCCGCCGTTCGGCAGGGGCACCGGCCGGGTCGGCTCGGCGACCGCGGGCCGCTCGTCCAGCACCCCGGCCAGCTTCTCCAGCGCGGCGGTGGCCGACTGGAGTGAGTTGTAGAACTGGCTCAGCTCCTGCATCGGCTCGAAGAAGCGACGAAGGTAGAGCAGGAACGCGGCGAGCACCCCGACCTCGGTACGCCCGCCGAGCACCCGCCAGCCGCCGTAACAGAGCACCACCGCCACCGTGACGTTGCCGATCAGCTTGATCGCCGGGGAGTACGTGGCGATCAGCCGGAACGCGTACAGGCTGGTGCGCCGGTAGTCGTCGCCGAGCGCCGTGAAGATCCGCTGGTTGCGTGGCTCCCGACGGAACGCCTGCACCGCCCGGATGCCCCGCATCGACTCGACGAAGTGCACGATGACCAGCGCGACCGCCTCCCGGGTCCGCCGGTACGCGCTGGCCGACGACCGGGCGAACCAACGGGAGATCCAGTAGAGGAACGGAAAGGCGAGCAGCGTGACCGCGGCCAGCGGCAGGTCCAGCCAGAGCAGGATGGCGGCCACCGACAGGATGGACAGCGCGGCCAGCACCAGGCTGTCGATGCCGCCGTCGACCAGTTCGGCGATCGAGTCCAGGTCACTGGTGAGCCGGGAGACCATCCGGCCGGAGGTGTACCGCTCGTGGAAACCCACCGACAGCCGCAGGAAGTGCCCGAACACCCGCTGCCGCAGGTCCAGCAGGACGGCCTGGCCGATCCGGGCGGAGAGCGCGAGGAACCCGCGGCGGGCCACGTACTCGGTCACCGTGGCTGCGGCGAACGCCCCCGCGACGGCGATCAGCGGGACGGGATCGCCGGCCCGCAACGGCGCGATGCCGCGGTCGATACCGATCATGACGAGGTACGGGCCGGCCATCGCGCCGGCGTTCTGCGCCAACAGCAGGCCGACCGCGGCGACGAGCCGCCTCCGGTGCGGGCGGAGCAGGTCGGCCAGCAGGGCCCGGCTGTGCCGGCGCAACAGGGCGATCGCCTCGGGCGTGGCGTCCTCGGCCCGGCTCCGGTCGGCCTCCGGATCGGTGGCCGTTCCACGCCACCGGGTCAGCTCCGGCGCCTCCCCGGGCGCGGGATCCGTTTCCCCGGTCGGTGGCTCAGCCTCCTCGGTCGGTGGCTCAGCCTCCTCGGTCGGTGGCTCAGCCTCCTCGGTCGGTGGCTCAGCCTCCTCGGCCGGTGGATCCGGTTCCTCGGGCGGTGGATCCGCCTTCTCCTGGGCGGTCACGAGCGCACCAGGCCTCGTCCGTCCGAGGTGGGCGCCACGGACGGAGGCGGGCCGATGTCCCCGGCCGATGCTGGCGGCCCGGCCGATGCTGGCTCGGCCGCGAGCAGCGCCCGGTAGGCCGGCACGGTGGCCAACAGCTCGGAGTGCCGACCGATCGCGGTGATCCGGCCGCCGTCGAGGAGAGCGACCCTGTCGGCCAGCGCGATCGTCGACGGCCGGTGCACCACCAGCAGGGCGGTGCTGTCCCGCAGCACCTGCCGCAACGCGCCCTCGACCAGCGCCTCGGTGTGCACGTCGAGGGCGGACAGCGGGTCGTCCAACACCAGCAGTGCCGGACGGCCGAGCACCGTCCGGGCCAGCGCCAGCCGCTGGCGCTGCCCACCGGAGAGGGACAGCCCCTGCTCGCCCACCCGGGTGTTCAACCCCCACGGCAGGTCGTACGCGAAATCGGCCTGGGCCAGCGCGAGCGCGGCGCGTACCTCTTCGTCGCTGGCGTCCGGGCAACCCAGGGTGAGGTTTTCCCGAACCGACATGGAGAACAGCGTGGGCTCCTCGAACGCCACCCCGACCAGCCGACGCAGTGAATTCAACCGCAGGTCGCGCAGGTCGTGCCCGTCCAGGGTGATCCGGCCGCCGGACACCTCGTGCAGCCGGGGCACCAGGGAGAGCAGCGTGCTCTTGCCGCAGCCGGTGGCACCGACCAGGGCCAGCGTCTCACCCGGCTCGATGGTCAGGTCGATCTCGCGTAGCACCGGGGCGGTGGCACCCGGGTAGCGGAACGCGACCCGTTCGAAGCGGAGCCGCCCGTGCACCGCATCGCGGGGCAGAGCGAGCGCGCCGGGCGTGTCCACGATCTGCGGTGGAGTGTCCAGCACCTCCTGCACCCGGTCGGCGGCGGTGGCGGCCTCCTGGGCGTTGGCGATGATCCAACCGAGGGTCTGCACCGGCCAGATGAGCATCAGCTGGAGGCTGACGAACGCGACCAACTCGCCGAGGCTGAGCACGCCCCGCGCGGCGGCGGCCGCCCCGGCCACCAGTACGACGCCGAGGGTCAGGTTGGGCACCAGGTCGAGCAGCGCCGCGGTGTTGGCCAGCAGCCGGCCCTTGCCGACGCCGGTGTCGTGCAGAGTCCGCGCCCCGACGGCGAACCGGGCGGCCAACTCGGGCCCCCGGCCGTACGCCTTCATGGTGCGCAGGCCCTGCGCGGTCTCCTCGACCAGGGTGGCCACGTCGCCCTGCTGGTCCTGCATCCGGCGGGACGCGGTGTGGTAGTGCCGCGCGAAGCGCCGGGTGATCAGCAACAGGGGTACCGTGCTGGCCGCCACCAGCAGCCCGAGCGCCAGGTGCAGCCGGATCAGCAGCACGACGACCACCAGGTAGGTGGTCAGGTTGAGCACCAGGAAGAACACGCCGAACGAGAGGAAACGGCGGATCACCGACAGGTCACTGGTGATCCGGGAGAGCAGTTGGCCGGACTGCCAGCGGTCGTGGAAGCTGGCGGGCAGTCGTTGCAGGTGGGCGTAGACGTCGGCGCGCAGCGCCGCCTCCATGCCCACCGCCGAGGAGGACTGCACCCAGCGACGGATGAAGATCAGCACCGCCTCGACCACGCCGAGCAGCAGCGCGAGACCGCCGAGCTGGAGCAGCCAGCCGGGATCGTGCCGGGCCACCGGGCCGTCCACCACCCGCTGAACCACCAGCGGTACGGCGATCCCGGCCGCCGTGCCGGCGAGCCCCGCGATCAGCAGCCAGACGAACTCGGCGACGTACGGGCGCAGGTAGCGGCGTAGCCGCCAGAGGTTGTGCACGGGGCGACGGCGCGCGGCGACCCGGGCGGCCGGGTCGCCGTCGCTCTCCACAAGCACTACCGCACGGTAGCGTCATTAGGTGTCAGCTTGTCGTCATGCGCCTCTCATGACCGAGAAGCCATTTTTTCACGTCCAGCCCCCAGCGGTAACCGCCGAGCGTGCCATCGGTACGCAGCACCCGGTGGCAGGGCACGAACAGTGCCGCCGCGTTGCGCGCGCAGGCCGCCGCAGCGGCTCGTACCGCCGGTGGTCGGCCGGCCAGCGCCGCGTATCCGGTGTAGGTCACCGGAGCTCCCGGGGGCACGTCGCGCAGCACCTGCCAGGCGTGTGCCATGAACTCGCCGCCGGTGCGCTGCCGTACCGGCACGTCGTCGATGGCGGTGAGGTCACCGTCCAGGTAGGACCAAACGGCCGCGCTGACCGGGCCGAGGTCGGCGCGTTGCCGCAACGGTGCCCGCAGGGCCGGGTGGACCAGGGGCAGCAGCGCCTCCGGGTCCGGGGTGAAGCCGGCCGCCCGTACGTCGCCGTCCGGGCCGGCGAGGATGCTCAGGGGGCCGGTCGGTGTGTTCAGGACGGTGCTGTCGATGCTCATGCCGCTCTCCAGAGTCTGATCGTGGCGTAGGACCGCCAGGGGCGCCAGCGGTCGGCGTACGAGTCGAGGGTCTTCGGGTCGTCGGGCAGGCCGAGCGCGGCGGCGCCGCGGCGGACCGCCAGGTCGGTGGGTAGCAGGACGTCCGGGTCGCCGAAGGCGCGCATGGCCAGGTAGCCGGCCGTCCACGGGCCGATGCCGGGCAGCGCCAGCAGTCGCCGGCCCGTCTCCTCCCGGTCGCCCCCCGGCTCCAGATCCAGCGACCCGTCCGCCACGGCCCGCGCCAGAGTCCGCAAACTCTCCCGCCGCCCAACCGGCATCCCAAAACCGGCATCCGGAACCCCCAACAGTTCCTCCGCACTCAAGAACCCCCGCAACCCGCTGCCGTGATCATGAGGTTGGTCGGGGGTCTGAGCTCCGTCCGGCCCGGCAACCTCATGATCAGCGGGGTTCCGGGGGTGGTCGTGGGCGGCTAGGAGGCGGGTCAGGGTTGTGCGGGCGCTGGTGACCGAGATTTGTTGGCCGATGATGGCGCGGACCGCCATCTCGAAGCCGTCCACCGCGCGGGGGACCCGGATACCGGGTTCGGCGGCGACCGCCGGGGCGAGCGCCGGATCCTCGGCGAGTGTGGCGTCCACGGCGGCCGGGTCCGCGTCCAGGTCGAGGAGCCGACGGCAGCGGGCCACCGCCGGCGCCAGGTCGCGCAGATCGGCCAGCCGCAGCGTCGCCACCACGTGCCCGTCCGCCGGGGTCAGCGCCACCTCGCCGGCGCCGTGCGGCAACCGCAACCCCCGGTGGTACGTGGTGTCCCGCACCTCGTCCAGGCCGGGCAGCGCCCGCACCGCGAGGAAGTCCAGCAGCGCCCGGGCGTGCAGCGGTGGGCGGTACGCCAGCCGGAGCGTGATCGTCCCCGCACCGATCGGCCCCCGGTGCCGGCCACGGGCCGTGCGCAGCTCGGACGGCGAGATCCCGTACACCTCGCGGACCGTGTCGTTGAACTGCCGCACGCTGCCGAAGCCGGCGGCGAACGCGATCTCGGCCATGCCGAGTCCGGTCGTCTCGATCAGGATCCGGGCGGTCTGCGCCCGCTGGGCCCGGGCCAGCGCGAGCGGCCCGGCACCCATCTCGGCGCGCAGCATCCGGTGCAGGTGCCGCTCGGTGTAGCCGAGCCGGGCGGCCAGCCCCGGGATGCCGTCCCGGTCGACCACCCCGTCGGCGATCAGCCGCATCGCCCGGCCGACCACGTCGGCGCGGACGTCCCACTGCGGCGAGCCGGGTGCGGCGTCCGGTCGGCAACGCCGGCAGGCCCGCAACCCGGCACCCTGCGCGGCGGCGGCGGACGGGAAGAACCGGACGTTCTGTCGCTTGGGCGTGGTGGCCGGGCAGGACGGCCGGCAGTAGATGCCGGTGGACGTCACGCCGGTGTAGAACCAGCCGTCGAACCGCTGGTCACGGCTGTCCACGGCCCGATAACACCGCTCGAAGTCCATCTCCACGTCATCGATGATGCCCCGCCCACCGGGCTCCGGCTGGCGGGAATCGGACCTGGGCGTTTCGCCCTCCCCAGCGCCCGCCGGGTGGACGGTCAGCGGCGACGTCGGTGCGGCTGACCGGATCGGGGCTGGCCCGACCGGGCCGGCTGACCGGACCGGGGCTGGCCGGACCGGGCCGGCTGACCGGATCGCGCGGGCCGGGCGGTGAGCAGGGGTGACCGGAACACGCCGTCCGGGTCGTACCGTTTCCAGAGCCGGCGCACCCGGGCGCCGGTCTCACCCGGGTAGATCCGGGCGAACGCGGCCGGGTCCGGACGGCTCTCGAAGTTGACGTACGCGCCGTCGGCGCGCGCGGCGACGCCCCGCCAGGCGGCGTCCAGGGCCGCGCCGCCCTGCGGCGGGAACACCGAGCCGACGACCAGCGTGTTCTGGTGCCGGTGCGGATAGGCGGTCGCGCCGGCGTCGACGTCGTTGACCGCCCCGCCCACCGAGCGGAGCTGGAAGACCGCCCGCCCCGGCCCGGTCGTGGCCCGGGTCAGCGCTCGCGCGCTCGCGTCGTCCAGCCTGGTGAACAGCCCGTTCGTGGTCGTGCCCCGCTGCTGCCCGACGTTCGGGTGCAGGTGCGCGTTCGGCACCAGCGTCGGGTAGGCCAGCAGGTCGGTCCGGTGTTCGAGCAGCTTGCCGATGGCCAGCAGCGGCTCCACCACGGGCCGGACCCGGCGCAGGCTCTCGGCTGCCACCACGGCGGTGATCGACATGAGCGTCGACCGTCCCTCGGCGTAGACCACGGCACCCGCGGACAGCTCCCGTGGGGCCTGCGCCAGGTACGCCGCCCACTCCCGGACGGTACGGCCGTCCGGGTGCGCCTCCACGACGAGCTGTGCCACGCCGACATTGCGCTGCTCGGTGGCCTCGATCTCGAAGGCCACCACGATCCCCGCCCCCGCGCCAGCACCCCGGACCAGCCAGAACAGCTCCGGCTCGTGCTCCGCGTCCGCGCGTACCAGCGTCCCGTCCGCGAGCACCACCTCCACCGCGCGGACACGGTCGATGGTCAGACCGAAGGAACGGACCAGCCAGCCCACGCCGCCGCCGGTGGCCAGGCCGCCGACGCCGACGTTGCCGTAGTCGCCGGAGCTGACCACCAGGCCGTACGGGGCCAGCGACTTCGCGACGTTCGCCCAGCGCGCGCCGGCCTCGACCCGGACCAGCCCGGACCGCTCGTCGAGCACCTGCACCCGGCTGAGCATGGACAGGTCGATGACCAGGCCGCCGTTGTTGGAGGAGGCGCCGGAGAGGCCGTGCCCGCCACTGCGTACGGCGATCGGCAGCCGCTGCTCCCGCGCGTACCGGATCGCGGCGACCACCTGCGCGGTGTTCTTCGGCAGCAGGATCCCGGCCGGCGACGCCGTCGTGGTGTACGTCGAGCGCAGCTGTGCGTACCGGCGGTCGCCGGGTGTGACGAGCTGCCCGGTGAGCGCCCCGGGCACCCGGGCCAGGGCAGCGCTCATCGGTGGCCCCGCAGCTCGCGCACCGGGTGTCCGTGATCGGTCATGGGCCAAGAGTGGGCGGCCGTACCGGCCTCGGCAAAGCGCAGGTGAGCTACGCCATGGTCACGGGTGGGCGCGGCGCGTTTCGGTGCGGGGGATACCCGCAGGAAGGTGACCGGGATCTCCAGCCAGCGCTTCGCCCAGTGGCTCAGGCCACCGATGCGGCCGAGGATGGGGGCCGGCCAGGCCGGGGGTGTGTGGACCCGCCCGCCTGACCGGCCCGTGCGCACCTGGGCGGTCTGGTCAGGCGGGCGGCCTCGACGGGCTCGGCGTCGCCGTCGGCAGGCCCGGCACCCCGGGCGGCCGCCGGAACGGATCCTGCCGACTCGGCGAGGCCGTTGGGCGCCCGGGCACGCCGGGCGGCCCTGGCGGAGTCGGCGAGGCCGTTGGGCGCCCGGGCACGCCGGGCGGCCCCGGCGGAGTCGGCGTGATCGTCGGCTTCGGGGACGGCACCGCGATCGGGCCGGACGGGCTGGGTACCGGCGGACTGGGTACGGCCACCGGCCCCGACGGGCTGGGCGCGGCCGGTCGGGGCTGGTCCGAGCCGGTCGCCGCGAGGGCGAGCGGGGTGGCGATCAGGACGGCCGCGAGGGTGCCCACCGCTCCCATCGTCACCGTGACGCGGCGCCGGTTGCGTACCCGCCGTTCCGCTCGGCTCAACTGGTCATGCACGATCGGTGCCTCCTCGGCCAGGTCGGTGAGGGTGGAGCGGATGAGGTGCTCGAAGGACTCGGTCATGGCCGTACCTCCAGCATTTCGACCTCCGGCAGGAGCTCACGCAGTCGACTGACCGCCCGATGGGTACGGCTGCGCACGGTGCCCACCGAGCAGCCCAGCAACTCGGCCACCCGGGCCTCGGGCAGGTCCTCGTAGTAGCGCAGGACCACCACCGTCCGCTGCGCCGGTGGCAGGTGGCGCAGCGCGGCGCGCATCGCCAGCCGCACGTCCGACCCCCCGCTCGGATCGCCGCCGACCGGCTCGTCCGCCGGGTTGAGCGGTGTCTCCCGCCGCCGGCGCAGTCGCCGCCACCAGCTGACCTGCTCGCGGTACATGACGACCCGCAGGTAGCCCTCGGGGTCGGCGTGCCGGATGGTTCCCCATTTCGGGATGGTCCGCGCCAACGCCGACTGGAACAGATCCTCGGCGGCGGTACGGTCCCCGGTCAGCAGGTACGCGACCCGCATCAGCGCCGGCGTACGGCTGGCGACGAACTCGGTCAACCGGGCCCGTTCGTCCTCGTCCACCCAGCACCCCCATTTCGTTGTCACCCGTACAGACGCCCCAGGTCGTCGTCGCTATCCACGATCGGAGTGGATTTTCCGCCCGGAAGTGTCAGTCGTGGCGGGTAGCGTCCGGCCACCAACTCAAGAAGGGGTGCGGCGATGGCGAGCTTGGCGGGGCGGGCGACGACATCGACACGGGACGTGTTCCCGCCGCTGCCCCGGGCGGTGGTGCAATCCTTCTACCGCCGGATGCGAGCCGTCGCCCCGGCCGCCGTGGGCGCCATCGAGCGCGACGGGTCGGGCGACGACGAGCGGGCCTTCGCCGACACCGCCTGCGGCCGGCTCGCCCGCTCACTCGACGACGCGGGCCTGCGGGCACTCGGCATGTGGACGCACCACTGGTGCATGCGCTTCTACGACGACGACACCCGGGTCGGCCGACGGCTGGTCCGGGAGATCGCCGGCCGACCGGGGCTGGGCTGGACGGCCGACGAGGTGCACTGGATGCTGCGCGAGTCGGCGGCGGCCGGCCCGGCCGCCGCCGAACGGTTCACCCTGCCCCGCGCCGCAGCCGAGCAACTGCCTCCGGCCGAGCGGCCGCTCATCGATCTGCCCCCGGAGCAACGGCCCGACGGTGAGCCCGCCGTTCGGGGGTGACCGGCGTACCGACGTCCCGGGCTTCGCGTGGGCGGGTGACCGTCCGGCGTAGGGCTGCGGCAGGATGGACGCTGGCCGCACCGACGGAAGGACCACCATGCCCGCCAGCGAACCGACCATCCTCGCCACCAGCATGGGCTTCTTCCGAGGCGATCGGGGCCCCGCCGACCTGCGCCCCGGGCCGGTCTTCGAGCTGGCGGCCGAGTTGGCCGAGGCCGGCGAGCAGCCGCGGATCTGCTACCTCGGGCAGGCCGTCGGGGACCAGCCCACCTCGCTGACCGCCGTCTACGGGGCATTTGCCGACACCCGTTTCCGGCTGTCGCACCTCGCCCTGTTTCCGATGCCGAACGTCGAGGACGTCCGCGCCCACCTGCTCGCCCAGGACGTGATCTGGGTCGGCGGCGGCAGCGTGGCCAACCTCGTCGCGGTCTGGCGGGTGCACGGGCTCGACGAGATCCTGCACGAGTGCTGGCAGGCCGGCGTGGTGCTGGCCGGGGTCTCCGCCGGGTCGATCTGCTGGCACCAGGGCGGTGCCACCGACAGCTTCGGCCCTCGGCTGCGCGGCTTCACCGCGGGACTGGGCTGGCTGCCGTACGGCAACGGCGTGCACTACGACAGCGAGGACCAGCGGCGACCGCTGATGCACGAGCTGGTCGGCGACGGGACGCTGCCGACCAGCCACTGCACCGACGACGGCGTCGGGCTGGTCTACCGGGGCACCCGCCTGGTCGAGGCGATCGCCGACCGCGAGGGCGTTTCGGCGTACGAGGTCAGCCGCGGCACGGACGGCAGCGTCCGGGAGGCGGTCATCGCCCCCCGCCTGCTCGGCTGACCGCGGGGCCGGTCAGACCCGGTCCTCGAACGCGGCGCAGACGATGGCCCGCACCTGCGGTCCCTCGATCACCCGCAGCAGCTCCCGGGCCAGCGTGATCTGGTGCTCCTCGCCGACCGAGCGTTCCATCGGGGTCAGCTCCACCCGCCACCGGAAGTAGAGGTAGTCGTCCTCGTCGGTGACGGCCAGTTCCGGGTCCGCGCCCTCGTTGGGGTTGATCTCCAACAGGTTGCCGCGGACGTGCACCGAGTCCCGTCGATGGGGCACCGCGTCGGGCAGCCCGGTGCGGATCCGGTCCAGCAGCTCCGCCGCCGTCAGCGGGCCGTCCACCATGATGAGGAACTGCAGCGTCGTCTGCACGTCTGCCACCCTGCCCGATGCGGACCGCTTAATCGAGCGGGCGGACCGGCAGAACCCGAGGCGCGTGGACCGGCCCGGTCAGTAACGGCGTAAGCTGGCCCGTCGTGAGTCTCAGCATCGGCATCGTCGGCCTGCCCAACGTCGGCAAGAGCACGCTGTTCAACGCGTTGACCAAGAACGACGTGCTGGCGGCGAACTACCCGTTCGCCACCATCGAGCCCAACGTCGGCGTGGTCGGGCTGCCCGACGAGCGGCTGGGCAAGCTGGCCGAGATCTTCTCGTCGCAGAAGGTGCTGCCGGCCCCGGTGTCGTTCGTCGACATCGCCGGCCTGGTCCGCGGCGCGTCGAAGGGGCAGGGCCGGGGCAACGCCTTCCTGGCCAACATCCGTGACGCCTCGGCGATCTGCCAGGTGGTGCGGGCCTTCTCCGACCCGAACGTGGTGCACGTCGACGGCAAGATCTCGCCGGCCGACGACATCGAGACGATCAACACCGAGCTGATCCTCGCCGACCTGCAGACCCTGGACAAGGCGCTGCCCCGGTTGGAGAAGGAGGCCAAGCTCCGCAAGGACCGGGCCGCCGCCGTCGCCGCCGCGAAGCAGGCCATCGAGGTGCTCGACGGCGGCACCACCCTGTACGCCGGGGCCGCCGCCGCCAAGATCGAGCTGGAGCACCTGCGCGAGCTGCACCTGCTCACCACCAAGCCGTTCCTGTACGTCTTCAACGTCGACGAGGCCGAGCTGGCCAACGCCGCGTTCCTCGACGAGCTGCGCGCTCTGGTCGCCCCCGCCGAGGCCGTCTTCATGGACGCCAAGATCGAGTCCGAGCTGGTGGACCTGCCCGAGGAGGAGGCCCGCGAGCTGCTGGAGTCGATCGGGCAGAACGAGCCCGGCCTGAACCAGCTCGTCCGGGTCGGCTTCCGTACCCTCGGGCTCCAGACGTACCTGACGGCCGGTCCGAAGGAAGCGCGCGCCTGGACGGTCCCGGTCGGCGCCACCGCGCCGGAGGCCGCGGGCGTCATCCACTCCGACTTCCAGCGTGGCTTCATCAAGGCCGAGGTGGTCTCGTACCACGACCTGGTCGAGACCGGCTCGATGTCCGCGGCCAAGGCGGCGGGCAAGGTCCGCATCGAAGGCAAGGAGTACGTCATGCAGGACGGCGACGTGGTGGAGTTCCGCTTCAACGTCTGAGTCCAGCCTGTTCTCGCAGGTCAGCCGGTTGAGTCGTTGCCCTGGGGCACATCGGGGGCACAACGCCACGCGTCATCGACGGCGCGGCGGGTGCGTTCTTCCGAGTGCTCCCCAGGCGTTCAGCGACCACGATGACCGACTCACCCTGCATCAGCGGTACCGAGGCGTGATGGTGCCGCAGGTCGTGACTCGTGGTGCCCTGTTGCCCCGGCACTGATCGGCGAGCAGGATCCGTTACAGGTAGTACGAGTCACTGAATGCCTTCTTACCGAAGTTGGCGCAGACGCGGACAGTGCGGGGAAGAACCGGCAGGACTGCCGGCGATGTCGCGCTTCAATTGACGTGTTACGGATCAGTTTCACTTGATCCGTAACACGTCCGGCTAGACGCACATTACGGTTGTGGGTTAGCTGCCGTGCTCGAACCACGGCGCGGCGCAAGCGTCACTTGGGTTGGTCGATTCGGCGCGATAGCGTACCGGCATGAACGAGGCGCCCGGGGACGACGAGTACGAGGCCGAGCCCAAGCCGTTGCGGGCCTTGCCGGAGGCGACCGTCGCGGGGGACTGGTCCATCCTCGTCGCCATTGCGGCCGCGGTCGCGGGTCTGCTCATTTGGCGTCGACGGAGCCGACGCGGCTAGAGGCGACGCGTCGTGGCGGTTTGGGCTTGCGGGCTTTGATCTGGCGACGCTTGTCGTGGTGGTGCGGGGCACCTCGGCCAGGAGTTGGTCGCCGTTGTTGGCGTGGAAGGTGGTGTCGGCGTCTTCAACGGTGACGGTTCGACCGGCGTGGCCGATGCCGACGTGGATCTTCTGACCGGCGATGACGAGGACGCCGCAGCTGCTGAGGCATCGTTCGACGCGCAGTGGCTGGGTTGCCGCCGGGGTGGATGGGGTCCAGCGGGCCGGGCGTCGCGGATGCGGGCCTGCTCGGTCACGCCAACTCCACCAGCACTCGGTGGAGTGTCACGCATCAAGTGAAGCCACCATGTAACGCATCATTCGGAGTCGGACACCGGACTGCCGCCCTCGCCCCTTGACCTCCATAGGAGCATCGGGATGGCGCAAGCGGTCTAGGGGCTGCCCGCCCGCATCCAGCTCATCGGCTCCCAGCGAGGTGGTCGCTTCCCGAACTCCTGCGGGCCGCGCTACGAACCGGATCTGGGATTGTGTGTGTTGTGAATGAGCTCGTGGAGCGGGTCGATGAGCAGGGCCGGGTTCTGGTGTTTCGGCGCGGTGAGGGCCTGTCCAGATTCCCGGGCTACTACGAGGTGAGCTTCGGCGGGGCCGTGGATGTCGGTGAGTCGTATCAGGCGGCCGCTGCTCGGGAGCTGGCCGAGGAGCTGGGCGTCGACGTGGCGGTGCGCTTCATGTTCAAATTCCTGTGTCAAGGCGAGATCGGCCCGTACTGGCTCGGTGTTCATGAGGCCGTCATCACCGGCGAGATAGATCCTGACCCCCAGGAGGTGGCCTGGCTCGGCTGGATGACAAAGGGCGAGCTGCGGCAAGCCGTCCAGCACCGGCGCTTCATCCCTGACGGGCAGGAAGCGTTCCGGCGCTATCTTGACTCGCAGTAACAACTTGAGCCAGGACGGCAGCGAGGCAGCGCCCGGGCACCGGAGCCGGGAACTGCCGCTGTCGGATGCCATTGTGCAGCCCGAGCTTGCGGTCAGGGCCTTCGATCCGGTTGCGGCGTCGTTCGCGCAGCGAGGAGTCTCCGGTCCCAGCAACGGCTGAGCGACTGTCCGCGCTCGTGGCCGCTGGGTGTTCAGTCGGGAACCGGCAACTGCGGTGGCAACTCCGGGTACTCACCGAGCCCGTATCGGAGCCGGTGGTTGAGGTCGTTGACCGCCTGCCGCAAGTCGCGTTCGCTGGCCTCAGGACCGAGCAGACCCAGCCGGACGAATCGTTCCCGCAGTCTGTCGGCCAGGTGCCGGGGCACTTCGCTGGCCATCAATTCGCCCTCCAGCTCCGCCAGGATCCCGACGAGCACAGCGAGGTCTCTGCTGTGCACCAGGTTTGGAGCCGTCCCGTCGAATGCCTCAGTCACCACCCGAGGTTGCGCCACCGCGAGGGCCAGGGCAAGTAGGCGACCGCGGGGCGTGTCCAGGCGCGCAGGAGGACGGATTGATCGGCGTTCCAGAGTTCGGCGACGACCGAGGGGTCTGACGCTGGACGGGTTCCGACGCGTCGCTGCGACGGCCGCGAAGGGGCCGGACCGGAGAGGCGGGAGAATCCGGTGTGACCTTCTGCTGCGAGATGATGCGCGACAAAGTCGAGGCCAAGTGCGACCAGCACGCCGACTCGTTCGACTGCCCGGATTGCCTGATCTACCACGACCCGGACCCGCGTGACGAACGCTACGTCCTGATCATCCATGACGGCGGCAGTTCGTACATCGCCATCCGCTACTGCCCCTGGTGCGGCACGTCGCTGCCCGGCGATGTCGAT
This sequence comes from Micromonospora vulcania, assembly GCF_042658605.1. Classification (NCBI taxonomy): domain Bacteria; kingdom Bacillati; phylum Actinomycetota; class Actinomycetes; order Micromonosporales; family Micromonosporaceae; genus Micromonospora; species Micromonospora vulcania. Next base: position 407,233 of record NZ_JBHSQS010000001.1, read on the forward strand.
GACGAGGATGACACCACTGCGTGACGACGGGCGCAGCCAACCAGGTGCAGCAGCCGATATCCGCACCACCCGGATTACCCGTTCGGGATCGCCTGACGATGCGCCTGGCTTAGGCTCGCAAAAGTGAGTGGTACGGACGACCTGCTGCAGCGCAATGCCCGTTTCGCTGCTTCGGATGCCAAGGGTCGAGCGCCGAAGATCCCCTTCATCCCCAACCAGCAGCTCTACGTCATCACGTGTCTCGACCCGCGAGTCGACCCGGCCTTCATCTTCGGGCTGTCCTTCGGTGACGCCATCGTCGCCCGAACCCTGGGCGGCCGGGTGACTCCGGCCGTGATCCAGGACCTGGCGTGGATCAGTTACCTGCACGAGGTCAAGGCACTTGACGCCGACTGGTTCGATCTCGCTGTCGTGCAGCACACGGGCTGTGGCATCGGATTCGCCGATGCCGCGCTACGTAGGGGATTCGCCGAGCGAGGTGGTGATGACGCCGCCCTGGCTGACCTGGCAGTCTTCGATCCGACGGAGACCGTGCCCGGCGATGTCGACATGCTGCTCAACAGTCCGCTGGTATCACCCACAATCAAAATTTCGGGGTACGCGTACGACGTGGAGACTGGGCTGTTGACAACAGTTGTGCCCCCACGCAGCCGAGCTGGTGACTAGCTCAGGAAGTAGTCGGCTCTCCAACGCGCCTGCTCGGCGACGGAGAAGTTGGTGAAGTCGCCGGCTGCCTCGCATTCGAGCAGGTAGCGCAGCGCGTCCACCGCCTCCGCAGAGCCGTCGGCCTCCAGGTGTGCCTTGGTTGCGGCGAGCCCTGCTCCGCAGAGCAGTTGGATGTCGATCGAGCAGTGGGCGTCCATGCTCGACTCCTTGGCCTGCCAGATGGCGAGTACATCGCTCAGCCGCCCTGCGTTGAACAGCTGCAAGCAGCAAAGATTCATGAGCTCGGTGTCCTGGTCGTACTGATCGAGATCTGCCTGGGCCGCGAGAATCTCGCGGACCCGCGGTAAGTCGGCGGCCGATGGGCGAAAGCCGTAGCGACCGAGACTCTCATCAACGTTCACTGCGTAATTGTGCCAAGCCTCCACCGGCAGCAAGCCTGCTAACGCTGGTGCCCTGGTCCTGCTCGGCTTCGTGGCGGCGCTCGTCCCCTGAGGGACCAGCTTGCGCTACTGCTCGGCCCAGACGCCCAACTCGTTGCCGCTTGGGTCGGTGAAGTGGAACCGGCGGCCGCCGGGGAATTCGTACGGCCCCTTCAGCACCTGACCGCCCGCGTCCTTTACCGCCTGCACCGACTTGTCCAGATCGGCCGAGTAGAGCAGCACGAGCGGGCCACCGGCCCGGACTTCCTGGTCGAGGCGGAGGCCGCCCACCTCCGGTGCGGAGTCGCCGTGTGGGCTGCGGATACCGGCGTACCCCGGCCCGTAGTCGTTGAACTGCCAGCCGAACGCCTCGGCGTAGAAGCGCTTGGCCTGGTCGAGGTCGCTGACCGTGAGCTCGATGTAGTCGATGGCGTGGTGTCGGTGCGCGGATGACTCAGACATGCCCCGCATTCTGTACGCCGGGTCCGACACGGCGCGGTGGTTACGCGCCAAGCGGCTCTATGGCTGTGCGTCGCTGCCGGTACGCGGCACCGGCGGCGGCCAGGTCGGTGCCGGCGGCTCCGAAGGCTGCGCCTGAGCTTTGCGCCCCCTGGTATTCGCCTCTATCGACAGAGTTGCGTAGGCCGCGGCAAGCAGGGCGATCACGGTGGCAAGCCCGATCCACACCGCTGGGTGGTCGAGGCCTTCACGCCGGAACAGTTGGACGTACATGTAGATGATGATCACGGGCGGCGCGAAGCCCATGATGGCGATCTCCCCGCCCACAAGGACGGAGTAAATTGCCCGCGTCCGCTGCCCCATTCGGGTTAGTTGCGTCGGGACTTCACCGACGGCGAAGCCAGCAGGAGGGATCAACAAATAGTTGATGTTGGAGGAGTGGAACCCGGGAAAACGCTGGCGCGCAAGCTCGTGGAAGCATGTCTCGAGCAGCTTGGCCTCGCGGGCGAGCACCGTGACTCGAAGGAAGAGATAGGCCAGGAGCACCGGTAGGAGGAGCCGAAGCGGGTCCAGCTTGGCCAGCCTGATCCCACCGGCGGAGGCCTCGGAGATCAATTGCCTGTTCAGCAATTCGAAGGCCGCACCCGTCGCGAGGGTCCCGATCATGGCGCGGTTCATCAGGGAACTTACGCGGTTACGTGCGTCCAGGAGATGCCACAGCAGCTCCCGTGCCATCTCGGCATCGATCTCTTTGTCGGAGACAATTTTCCCGACGTAGTCTTCGACGTACGTCGGCTTCGGTTGTTGGTGCAACCCTCGACCGGTCACGGGATGAATTTATCCCAGCCGATCAAGTGGCTGTGGTGAGCTGATCACTCGCTCGACACCGTGGCCGGGTCGCTCACGGCCGGCACGCTACCCGGCCTGCGGCGCAGCAGCGCGAGACCGCCGGCGAGCAGGCCGAGGGCGACGGTCGCGCCACCGGAGAGCAGCAGCGTCGGGCGGGCGCCGAGGAGGCCGACCAGGGGGCCACCGAGCATGGTTCCCAAGGGCACCGCCAGCACGGTGATGGCGCCGTACGCGGCCAACACGGCGGGGAGTTGCGTGGTGGACGTGCCGCGCTGGATCAGTGCCATGGACGTCGCCCGGTAGGGCGCCCAGATCAGCCCCGCGAGGGCGAACGCCGGCAGTGACACGCCAATGGGTACGCCCAGGCCGAGGGGCAGCATGGCGACGCCGAACCCGATGACGATGCCGATGGTGGTGGTCCACAGCGGCCAGTGGCGGAGATGCCCGGTGACCAGGCCGCCGAGGACGCCGCCGATGCCGAAGGCGGTGTAGTAGGCGCCCAGCAGTGTCGCGGAGGCGTTCAGGTCGTCGACGATGTGGATTGGCATGGCCACGTACACCGGGCCGAAGATGAAGAAGAACCCGAGGCTCAGTCCCAGGAGGCCTAACAGGGCGGGGTCGCGACCAATGGCGGCGAACCCGGCGGTACGGGAGGCGGCGCGTTCGGTGCGGGCGGTTCCGATGGTGGTGGGCACCGCGAGGCGGTAGGTGACGGCCAGGACGGCGAAGGTCGCGGCGTCGATGGCGATGACCCAGACCGGGCCGGCCCCGCTGATCAGGATTCCCGCCAGTGGCGGACCGATGATGGTGGCGGACCCGCCGATGGTCATCAGCAGGGCGTTGGCCGGCAGATGGTGTCGCTGTGGCAGCAGTTCGACGATCAGGGTGAACCGCCCGGCGACACCCCACGAGTGCAGCAGGGCGGACGCGGCCAGCAGGGTCACGTACAACCCGATGGTGAGCACGTCGGCGAGGTAGGCGACCGGGATCGCCGCGAGCGCGGTGGCCCGCAGGATCGCGTCCCAGCCGGCGATCTGGGCGCCGCTGCGACCGGCCAGCAGCCGGCCGAAGACGATGGTCCCGGCCGCGCTGGGCAGGGTGTACGCGGCCACCGCGACCGCGATCCAGGTGCCGCGCTGACTGTGCGGTGCGAGTTGGATCGCGAGCCAGGTCACCGCGACCACGGCCATGCCGTCGCCCAGGGCGGACACCGCCAGCCCGGGCAGGACGCGTCGCAGCAGCGGATGGCTGACGACCGGCCAGTAGGGCGAGGAACGCGGGAAGCGGGCTGTGTCCGTTGACATGGTGCTAGCTGACCCGGCGGAGGTCCTCCGGATCAACAAAGGTCGCTACCAGCAGAATCAGCCCACGGCAGAAGACCAGGATTGCCGTGGCTACTTCAGCAGCGAGTTGAAGGTCGACCAGAACTTGTCGGGGTCGTAGCCCCGTTTGCGCAGCGGGCCGTCGAGGAAGGACCGCGAGTCGGCGACGAAGACCGGCTGGCTGACCAGGTCCTCGTAGAGTTGCACCGTCTTGTCCCGGCCACCGAGCCGCTCGGCCGCGACGAAGAACATGCCGCTGACCTGGTAGTTGAACGACCTCTGGTCGCTGTTGGCCGCGTAGAAGTTGTCGTTGCCCGGCAGCAGCCCGGCGGGCTTGAACTGCGCCCAGTTGCGGCCGACGAAGGCGCTGCGTTCCTTGAGGTTCTTGTGGGAGATGATCTCGACCCACTCTGCGAAGCCCTCGGCCACCCAGGTGGATGAGTTGAGAATGCCCTGCGGCGATGTCTCCAGGTAGGCGACCCTGGGCATCAGGTGGGGCGCGACGGCATGGGCCATCTCGTGCGCCAGGACCCGTTCGGCCGCCTCGACCGTCTTCAACCGGTCCATGTCCAGGACGATCCGCGAGCCCGCCATCGACCGCTCCGGTGGGCCGTCAAGTTTCGGCGGGATGACGACGGGGCTGCCCTTCTCGTCGACAATCTCCGGGTTGTAGACGTACCCGCTGGCGGTCTGTAGATCGCTGGTTGCCCCGAACCACTGGAGCTTCTGCTCGCTGGTGGCCAGTAGGACCAGGAAGCCCTTGGGTGCCTTGTGTCGACCCCAGATCCCGCGGACCAGCGCGTTCGCCCGGGCGGCCATGGCGGTGAAATTCGCCGGGTCCCACTTGCTGTCCTCGGGAGCCAGGATGGTGACCGACCCGGCGTACGCCACGCGTAGCGGAACGTTGTCCCACGGTGCGTTCTTGACCGGATTGCCGTAGGTCACCGCGGCTGCGTCGATCGGCTTCACCGACGCGATCGAGACCTTCCCGCCGGACAGCAGGAAGACGTAGTCGTAGTCCTGCAGGGTGAACTCAAGGTCTGCCTCGTAGCGCACCGCCGCGTGGATTCGGGCCTTGTGCAGGGTGGCGCCCTTGGCGAAGCCGGTCCCGGCAGGGTCGCCCACTTCGCTGACGGAGTTGACGGTCAGTGCGAACTGCTGCGGTCGCATCGCCCGCAGGTTGCGGAACCTCATCCGCTCAGCCGTGATCGACTCGGTCTGCGACGGATCGATCAACGACAACCACGCCTGTTCGTCGCCGGCCAGCAGGGCCTTGGACCGGTCCGCCGCGATCTGCTGCGACTGCTCCTGCCACTGGGTGAGGGACAGCTCGTGGCTGGACGGCTGGCCCCCACCCGGTGTGTCCTTCGGTACGCACGCAGCGAGGGCAAGCGTCGCCAGCACCACGATGACTGACCTGCGGATCCTCATCTGCGTCTCCCCTGACGTGTGAATCCTCGGCATCCTATGGATCCGCGGGGCCCACAAGGGACAGCCGAACGGCGGGGATCGATCTGCGGAAGGCCGGGGCGTCAGGAGATGTGGTGCAGGATGACGTTGTGCACGTGGTGGCTCTTCTGCGCGCCGCGGAACTCCACCTCGTAGGTGTGCGTGCCGACGTGGATGGCAATCGCGCCGGTGGAGAAGAACGCACCGCCCCAGGACTTGTTGCTGACCACGCTCACGCTGGTGATCTTCGAGTACGGGATGCTGGTGATCGCGTACCGCTTCCCGACGAACGAGCGGTCCTGGATGATCACGCGCCGATCGGTCAGCCCGATGAACCCGGTGCCGGTGCCGACGGCGTCGTAGACCGCGATGATCTGCTCACCGTCGAGGAGTCCACTCTCGATCTGCTGGACCTGCTCCTTGCGGTCGTACGCGATGTTCGCCATGCACCCCAGGCTAGGCAACCGGTGCCAGCCGCCGTGCCCCTCAGGACTCGGTGACCGTCCGGTAGACGTCCTCGATCCGGGCGGCCAGCAGGACCTCGCCCTCGGTCAGCGGCTCGTCGTTGCCGTGCCCGACCCGGATGAGGGTGCTGTCGGCCCGGCGGCTGATCTCGGGGCGCAGGTGCAGCGCGTCGGCGACCACCTTCACCCGTTCGGTCAGCGCCGCGTGTTGGGTATCGTCAATCACGAGAGTCCGTCGGATCTGCTCGCCTTCCCGCGTCCAACCCGAGAGCAAGGTCAACGCGTCGGAAAGGTAGTCGTGCTTGGCCCGGCTGTTGAACAGCACGCGCATCACCGCACCCCCCAAGCGCCGTTGCCGGCTTGTGGCCAAATCGTCGCCATCCCGTGTCTTGTCGGTGCCCTCTAGTCTCTCGCCGCATGGATTGGGTGTCCACGCCCACACTTCTGTGTTCTATTGACCTAGCGGTCGGCTACGGTACCCAAACCGCCGATTGATCTGGCACCCTGGACGCCCGTGCGGACCGAACGGGCGAATGGTGGCGGGCAGGCCGAACGACGGGACCTGAGGGTGATCGTCGGGGCGGCGATCATCCGGGACGGGCGGGTTCTCGCCTGTGCGCGTTCCGCTCCGCCGGAGGTGGCGGGCATGTGGGAGTTTCCCGGTGGCAAGGTCGAGCCGGGGGAGGCCGAGACCGACGCGCTGGTCCGGGAGTGCGCCGAGGAACTGGCTGTACGCGTGGAGATCGGCGACCGGGTCGGCCGCAACGTACGGATGGCCCACGGCCGTTCGGTGCTCAAGGTCTACGCCGCCCGCCTGCTGCACGACGACGAGCCGCAGGCGCTGGAGCACTCGGAGCTGCGCTGGCTCACGGCAGCCGAGCTGAACTCGGTCACCTGGCTCCCCGCCGACGCCCCGATCGTCGCAGCCCTCCGCCCCCTACTAGCTCCCTGACCTCGGCTCCTCAGCCCTGGCTCCCGTTGATCACAAAGTTATTGCGGTGTCACCCGGCGTGTCGCAGCAAGAACTTCATGATCGACGGGGCGGGCAGGGGTGGGGCGGGGGAAAAGAGGGACGGGGGCTCCGGCTTTGCCGGGCCCCCGTCTCGGTGGTCGTGCTCAGTGCTTGTTGTCCTGATCCGGATGGGCGAAGTTCAGGTGCTCCGGAGGCAGCGGGAAGGTCACGTCGTCACCGAACGGCGACGGCGCGGCGGCCCGGTCGAAGGTGAGCTCGGTCAGCGGCAGCTTGCCCCGGTCGTCGACCGCGGGCGCGGTCGGGTGGGGCACCTCCCGGTGCCAGTTGACGCCGCTCTGCGCCTGCGCCTCGGCGCGCGGGTCGTGCGAGCCGCCCGCGTGCGAGTGCACCCCACCCCTGGCCGCGCCCGGCGACGTCGCCGAGCCCTGACGGGCGGTGGTCACGCTGGTCTGGGGCGTCTCGCCCCGACGGAAGATCTTGCTACCAAGCCACACAAGGGGATCGTACCTGCGGTCGACGACCCGTTCCTTCATGGGGATGATCCCGTTATCAGTGATCTTGATGTGCTCGGGGCAGACCTCGGTGCAGCACTTGGTGATGTTGCAGAATCCGAGGCCCTGTTCGGCCTGTGCGTACTCCTTGCGGTCGGTCCGGGCGTCCAACGGGTGCATGTCCAGCTCGGCGGCCCGGATGAAGTACCGCGGCCCGGAGAACGCCTGCTTGTTCTCCTCGTGGTCGCGGACCACGTGGCAGACGTTCTGGCACAGGAAGCACTCGATGCACTTGCGGAACTCCTGCGAGCGCTCGACGTCGACCTGCTGCATCCGGTAGTCGCCCGGCGCCACGTCCGCCGGTGGGGCGAACGCGGGGGTCTCCCGGGCCTTCTCGTAGTTGAACGAGACGTCGGTGACCAGGTCCCGGATCACCGGGAAGGTACGCAGCGGGGTGACCGTCACGGTCTCCTCGTCGTCGAACGTCGACATCCGGGTCATGCAGCCCAGCCGCGGCTTGCCGTTGATCTCCATCGAGCAGGAGCCGCACTTGCCGGCCTTGCAGTTCCACCGGCAGGCCAGATCGGGCGCGTCGGTGGCCTGCAGCCGGTGGATGATGTCGAGGACGACCTCGCCCTCGTTCACCTCGACCATGTAGTCCTGCAGGTCGCCGCCGGTCTCGTCGCCCCGCCAGATCCGGAACTGACGCTTCACGCTCATCGGTTGTCCGCCTCTCCAGCGTCGGCGACGAGGCCGTCGAAGTCGGTGAGCTCCTCGTCGGTGAGGTACTTGGCCAGCTCCGCACGGTCGAAGAGGCTGATCAGCTCGGGCCGCATCTTCGGCAGCGGCTTGCGGTCCAGCCGTACGGTGTCGCCGTCCAGCGAGCAGACCAGGTTGACCTGCCGCCACGCCGGCTCCATGGCCGGATAGTCCTCCCGGGTGTGCCCGCCGCGCGACTCCTGCCGCTCCAGCGCCGCCTTCGCGGTGCACTCCGACACGACCAGCATGTTGCGCAGGTCCAGTGCCAGATGCCAGCCCGGGTTGTAGCGCCGGCCGCCGGCCGCGCTCACCTTGGCCACCCGCTCACGCAGCTCGGCCAGCCTGATCAGCGCGTCCGCAAGCTCACCCTCCCGCCGGATGATGCCGACCAGATCCCCCATCACCGCCTGCAGGTCCTGCTGCAGGGTGTACGGGCTCTCGCCGGTGTCCCGCTGCAGCGGGGCCAGCGCGGTCTCCACCGCGGCCTCGACCGCGTCCACGGCCACCTTCGGCCGGGCGGCCAGAGCGTCGGCGTAGCTGGCCGCGTGGCCGCCCGCCCGCTTGCCGAAGACCAGCAGGTCGGACAGCGAGTTGCCGCCCAGCCGGTTCGAGCCGTGCATGCCGCCGGAGACCTCACCGGCGGCGAACAGCCCACGGACATGGCCGAAGGCGGCACCGGAGTCCGGGTCCACCTCGACGCCGCCCATCACGTAGTGGCAGGTCGGCCCGACCTCCATCGGCTCGCTCGTGATGTCGACGTCGGCCAGCTCCTTGAACTGGTGGTACATCGAGGGCAGCCGCCGGCGGATCTCGTCTGACGAGCGCCGGCTGGCGATGTCCAGGAAGACACCGCCGGCGGGGGAGCCCCGACCGGCCTTGACCTCACTGTTGATCGCGCGGGCCACCTCGTCGCGGGGCAGCAGCTCCGGCGGGCGCCGGTTGTTGTCCGGGTCGGTGTACCAGCGGTCCGCCTCATCCTCGGTCTCCGCGTACTGCTTGCGGAAGACGTCGGGGACGTAGTCGAACATGAACCGCTTGCCCTCGGAGTTCTTCAGTACGCCGCCGTCGCCGCGGACCGACTCGGTGACCAGGATGCCCTTCACCGAGGGCGGCCAGACCATGCCGGTCGGGTGGAACTGGAGGAACTCCATGTTGATCAGCGTCGCCCCGGCGCGCAGCGCCAACGCGTGCCCGTCCCCGGTGTACTCCCAGGAGTTCGAGGTGACCTTGTAGGAGCGTCCGACGCCGCCGGTGGCCAGCACCACGGCCGGCGCCTCGAAGAGGACGAAGTCCCCGGACTCCCGGTAGTAGCCGAACGCGCCGGCGACCCGGTCGCCGTCGAGCAGCAGCTCGGTGATGGTCGTCTCGGCGAACACCTTGATCCGGGCGTCGTACGAGCCGAACTCCCGCTGATCCTCCTGCTGGAGCGAGACGATCTTCTGCTGGAGGGTGCGGATCAGCTCCAGGCCGGTTCGGTCACCCACGTGCGCCAGGCGGGGGTACTCGTGACCGCCGAAGTTGCGCTGGGAGATCTTGCCGTCCTCGGTGCGGTCGAAGAGCGCGCCGTACGTCTCCAGCTCCCAGATCCGCTGCGGCGACTCCTTCGCGTGCAGCTCGGCCATCCGTAAGTTGTTGAGGAACTTGCCGCCGCGCATGGTGTCGCGGAAGTGCACCTGCCAGTTGTCCCGGCTGTTCACGTTGCCCATCGCGGCGGCGGCGCCGCCCTCGGCCATCACCGTGTGCGCCTTGCCGAAGAGCGACTTGGAGATGATCGCGGTCTTCTTGCCGGCGAGCCGGGCCTCGATCGCCGCGCGCAGGCCGGCGCCGCCGGCCCCGATCACGACGACGTCGTAGTGGTGTCGTTCGATTCGCGTGGTAGTGGTCATGTCGGGGGCCCTTTAGTTGATGAACCGCAGGTCGGGGAACCAGTCCGCGGCGATCGCCATGACGTAGAAGTCGGTCAGCGCGAGGGTGCCGAGGGTGATCCAGGCGAGCTGCATGTGCCGGACGTTCAACGCCGAGACGAAGGTCCAGGCCCGGTAGCGCACCGGGTGCTTGGAGAAGTGCTTGAGCCGGCCGCCGATGATGTGCCGGCAGGAGTGGCAGGAGATCGTGTACGCCCAGAGCGCCACCACGTTGACCAGCAGGATGATGTTGCCCAGGCCGAAGCCGAAGCCCTCCGGCGAGTGGAAGGCGATGATCGCGTCCCAGGTGTTGATCAGCGAGATGATCGCGGCGGCGTAGAAGAAGTAGCGGTGCAGGTTCTGGCCGAGCAGCGGAAACCGGGTCTCGCCGCTGTACTCGGCGTGACCGTCCGGCACGGCGCAGGCCGGCGGGGACAGCCAGAACGACCGGTAGTACGCCTTGCGGTAGTAGTAGCAGGTGAGCCGGAACAGCAGCAGGAACGGCAGGGTCAGCGCGGCGTCCGGGATGATCCACCAGCCGGGCAGGAACGAGCCGAAGTGCGAGGAACCCTCGACGCACCGCTCGGTGACGCAGGGCGAGTAGAACGGGGTCAGGTAGTGGAACTCGTCCACCCAGTACCACTTGTGCATGAAGACCCGGACCGTCGCGTACGCGACCCAGGCGCTGAGCCCGATGACGGTGATCAGGGGGGCGAACCACCAGCGGTCGGTACGCAACGTCTTCGCCGCGATGGCGGCGCGCGCCCGCGCTCCCCGCGGCCTCGTTGCCGTTGATGTCATTCGAGTCGTCTCCTCGACGGGCCCGTACGGGCGGGCTTGTCTATCTCCGGTCGGCACGCGGACCGGCGAACCCGCACCCGCTGCCACGTCATGCGCACACCAACAACCACGCCGGATCGACCGACGCAGCTAAGTGACACACGTTACGCCGATCTTTGCGAGCCGTCCGCGCAAGGGAGTGTCCCGTGTGTCCGGCCTGCGGAGAAGCCCTGGCACGCCGATCGATGACGGGTCGTTAAGAACGTCACTGCCCTCAGCCGGACGCGCCCCCGGTGAAGTGCCAGGACGCCAGCCGTACGGGTGGCGCCGCCCACCAGGCACCGTCCACCCGGTCCGGTTGGCGTACCGGCTGCGCGCCCAGCCCGAGCACCGCACCCGGCCCGAGCGCCCGCGGGTACGACTCGGTGAACCGCAGGTCGCGAACCGCCCTCACGACCGTGCCGTCCTCGATCAACCAGACGCCGTTGCGGGTCAGCCCGGTGACGACCAGGCTCTTCGGATCGAGCACCCGGGTGTACCAGAGGTCGGTGACCAGTAGCCCTCGGCGTACTCCGGCGACCAGCGCCGCGGTGTCCGGGTCGACCACCGCACCGGCCGCCGTGCCGGTGGTGCTGCGGCCCACCGCGCTGGCCGGGCCGGCTGCCGCACCCGAGAGGCGGACGTTGCGGGCCATCGGGCCCCAGGTGGCACCGCCGGCGATCGCGTGCCCGGTGGACTCCACACCCGCCTCGACGGCGGTCCGGCGGTCGTGTGCCACCGCCCGGGTGGTGCCCGCCTCGACGAGGGTCAGCGCCCGCCGGCCGGTGCCCTCGGCGTCGAACGGCAGCCCGGAGGCACCCAGCGGATCGTCCACCAGGGTCACCGTCTCGTCGAACTGGGCCGCACCCGGCTCGGCGAACGACTGCCGCTCGGCGTACCGCTTGCCGTTGAAGCCGTACCAGGCGAGGTTCTGCAACAGGTCCGCCACCGCGGCCGGCTCGAACACCACCTCGTAGCGGCCCGGCGGCAGCTCGACCGGGTCGGCCGCCGCCTGGGCCTTGGCCGCCGCGTGCGCGCCCAACTCGGCGCCGTCGACGTCGGCCAGCCGGTCGGCGCAGCGACGAGCCACCCCGTCGGCGCCGTCGCGCCGGGCGATGCCGTCCATCGCCGCCTCCGCGGAGCGGCCGTACGAGGTGTGCCCTGCCGAGTTGGCGTACGCCGACGAGCGGTGCGCGGTGCGGCAGTAGCCGGCGGTGCTGAGGCCCCCTGCGGCGGCCACGAACGCGCGGACCCGGTCGGCCCGCTGATCCGGATCGGCGTACGCGGTGGTCTCGTCCACGGGCGGGGCGACCGGTGTGGGCGCGGGTGCGGCCAGCCCCGGCCAGCCCGGGTCGGGCGGGCAGAGCCGCGCCGCGGCCAGGGTGCGTTCGACCAGCGCGTGCAGCCCTTCGGTGGTGATCACGCTGCCGCTGCCGGCGGCGGTACGCCCGTCGACGTGCAGCCGCAGCCGTACCCCGACGGTCGACTCGGCGACGTTCTGGTGGATGGACGAGTTGGCGAACCGGGTCAGCGCCAGGTCCGCCCGGGTCACCACCGCCTCGGCCTGCGTGGCCGGCCCGCCGAGCCGCCGTACCAGTTCGATGACCTGCCCGGCCAGCTCCACCTCGCTCGGCCCGGTCATGCCGACACACCCACTCGGACGTTGCGGAAGCGGGCCGGCGCGGCCGGATGGCCGGTGTGCCCGGTCTGGCCCGGCTGGCCCTTGCCGCAGTTCGGCGTGCCCCAGGACACCGTCTCGTCGGAGAGCATGTCCATCGAGCGCCAGAAGAGCGGGCCGATCCCCGTGTAGGTGGGGTTGCGCAGCATCCGCCCCCGCCGGCCCTTCTTGATCTCCCAGCCGACCTCGCAGCCGAACTGGAAGTTCAGGCGCTTGTCGTCGATCGACCAGGATCGGTTGAGGTCCATCAGCACCCCGTCGTCGGTGGCCGCGATGATCTCCTCCAGGGTGTGCGGGCCGGGTTCCAGGCCGACGTTGGTCATCCGCACCATCGGCAACCGGGCCCACCCGTCAGCCCGTACGCTGCCGCCGTAGTCGAGGCTGGCCATGGCCGCCGAGTCCCGGCCGGCGAGCACGCCCACCCACCGCCCGTCGCGGACCGCGTCCCGCTTGACCGCCGGGGAGCCCTCGTCGTCGAAGCCGAAGCTGCCCAGCGCGCCGGGGATGGTCGGGTCGATGGTGATGTTCATCAGCTCCGAGCCGTAGCGCAGCGAGCCGAGCTGGGCCAGGTCCAGCCAGGACGTGCCGGCGAACGCGGCCTCCCAGCCGAGGATCCGGTCCAGCTCGATGGCGTGCCCGACCGACTCGTGGATCTGGAGCGCCATCTGCTCGCCGCCGAGGATCAGATCGGTCTCGCCGGCCGGGCAGGGCGGCGCGGTGAGCAGCGCCCGGGACTCCTCGGCGATCTGCGCGGCGTGCGCGGCCAGGTCCAGCGACTCGACCAGTTCCCAACCGGTGGTGCCGTACTGGCCCCGATAGCTGGGCCAGGACCGGCGCTGCGTCTCGCCGTCGCCGATCGAGGTCGCCGAGATGCCGCCGCCGCACTCGCGGATCCGCTGGTCGATCCGGTGGCCGTCACTGGAGACGAACCACTTCGCGGTGTCCCAGATCTGGTACAGGCCCTCGGCCAGGTCGGCGCCGTGCTCGGCCATCGTGCGGGTCGCGCCGACCAGCAGGTCGCCCTTGGTCGACAGTGGCACCCCGAGCGGGTCGATCTGGCAGCCGGAGGCCCAGCTCGCGGTCACCGCCTCGACCGGCACCAGGTCGACCGATGGGCCGGGCACCCGTGCGCTCGCCATGGCGGTCCGCGCGGCACGCTGGCCGGCGTCGCGGGCGGCGGCGTCCGAGAGATCGGGTACGGCGTGAAAGCCCCAACTGGATCCGACCAGTGCCCGGACGCCGAGCCCGATGCTCTCGTCCTGGGTCAGCTCCTCCACGTCGCCGTTGCGCGCGGTCATCGACTCGTAGCGGCGGTGCATCACCCGGGCGTCTGCGTACCGGGCGCCCGCGTCGAGGGCGGCCTGCACAGCGGCGGTGGCGGCATCGAACTCGGTCATGGACCGACCCTAGGCCAGCCCACCGTCACGCGTCAGGTGACGAGATCCTCCGGCCGGATCGTGGCCCGCACCGGCTCGGTCAGCTCCAACACCTCGCCGCGCTTGGTCGTCGCCGTCTCCACGTAGTGACCGCCTTGGCGCCGGTAGAGGCGCATCTCGCCGGTCCCCTGCTCCACCAGCAGGTACCAACCGATCCCGGCGGCGGCGTAGTAGTGCATCTTGAGCACCTTGTCGGTGGACGCGTTGCTTGGCGAGATGATCTCGCACACCAGTCGCACGTCGGCGGCCTCGATGGTGAGCTCGTCGAGATCGATCGGGTTGGTGACGACGAGATCGGGGATCGGTATCCGACCCGGCCGGAGCCGGACGTTCACCGCCTCCAGTAGTTCGAGGCCGGCAGGCTCAGCTGCTGCTTCAAGGATGTTGCCGAGCTTTCGGGAGACCCGTTGGTGGCGGGGAGTGGGTCCTGGGGTCACGTGGAGGCTCCAGTCGAAGAGTTCGACGCGATCCTGCGTCTCGCCGAGGGCGAGGAACTCCTCTTCCGTCCACGGGCCTTCGTGGTCGAACACTGCCGCGGTCATCGTCACCTCCACCTCGTGCCGCTGGGATCCTCTGCTGGTTGCCCTTTCCATGGTCGCACCTGACGTGCGATCGCGAGATGAATGGCCGTGGATGGCGAGGTGAGGGTATCCAGGGCCGATGCCGACTCGTTACGCTCGGGCCCGCTGACACGTACCGACTTTGTAGCTTATTTTCACCCTCAGGACTTTCCTGTAAGTTCTCTTCGTCACTGAGGGAGGTGGCCGTGGACAGCTCGGATTCGACGCCGTCCGGGGAACCGGAGGACCGTCCCACCGTGCCGGCGCAGCGCTCCGACTCGGACGCTTACCTGCGGGTGAGTGATCTGCGGGTCCGTTTCGACACCGAGGACGGCGTGGTACGCGCGGTCGACGGGGTGTCGTTCGCCGTCGAGCGGGGTCGCACGCTCGGCATCGTCGGTGAGTCCGGCTCGGGCAAGAGCGTCACCTCGCTCGCGATCCTCGGCCTGCACGACGCCAAGCGGACCACCGTCACCGGTGAGATCTCCGTCGGTGGCCGGCAGTTGGTCGGCCTCCCCGACGAGGAGGTACGCCGGCTGCGCGGCCGGGACATGGCGATGATCTTCCAGGATCCACTGTCGGCGCTGCACCCCTACTACACGGTGGGGCGGCAGATCGCCGAGGCGTACCGGGTGCACCACCCCAAGGTGGGCCGGCGGGAGGCCCGCCACCGTGCGGTGGACATGTTGGACCGGGTCGGCATCCCGCAGCCGGCGCGCCGCTTCGACCAGTACCCGCACGAGTTCTCCGGCGGCATGCGCCAGCGGGTGATGATCGCCATGGCGCTGGTCAACGACCCGGCCCTGCTGATCGCCGACGAGCCGACCACCGCGCTGGACGTCACCGTGCAGGCGCAGATCCTGGATCTGCTGGCCGACCTCCAGGCCGAGTTCCACTCCGCGATCATCCTGATCACCCACGACCTCGGCGTGGTCGGCCAGGTCGCCGACGAGGTGCTGGTGATGTACGGCGGACGGGCCGTCGAGCACGGCAGCGTCGAGCAGGTGCTCCGCCAGCCGCAGCACCCGTACACCTGGGGGTTGCTCTCCAGCGTGCCGTCGCTGCACGGCGACGCGGAGGCGGACCTGTTGCCGATCCGGGGCAACCCGCCGAGCCTGATCAACCTGCCGTCCGGCTGCGCCTTCCATCCGCGCTGCCGGTACGCGGACCGCAACGGCGACCGGTCCCGCACCGAGGTGCCCGAGCTGCGCCCGGCCGGCTCAGCCGGCGAGACCGGCTCAGCCGGCGAGACCGGCTCAGCCGGCGCGGACGGCCACCTGGTCGCCTGTCATCTCGCCGCCGACGAGCGCGCCGCGCTCTACGCCGAGGACATCGCATCCGTGGGGGTGGCCCGATGACCGCTGAGCCGCTGCTGCGGGTCCGTGGATTGACCAAGCATTTTTCGGTACGCCAGGGCCTGCGTTCCACGGGTCTGGTGCGGGCCGTGGACGGGCTGGACTTCGACGTGCGCCCGGGCGAGACGCTCGGCCTGGTGGGGGAGTCGGGCTGCGGCAAGACCACCACCGGCCGGATGCTGGTGCGGCTGTTGGAGCCGACCGCCGGCAGCATCGAGTTCGACGGGCGGGACATCACCCACGCCGGCCGGCGCGAGCTGCGCCCGCTGCGCCAGGACCTCCAGATCATCTTCCAGGACCCGTACGCCTCGCTGAACCCCCGGCACACGGTCGGTCGGATCGTGGCGATGCCGTTGCAGGTCAACGGGATCAAGCCGCCGGGCGGGATCAAGGCCCGGGTGCAGGAGCTGCTGGAGCTGGTCGGGTTGAATCCGGAGCACTACAACCGGTACCCGCACGAGTTCTCCGGCGGCCAGCGCCAGCGCATCGGCATCGCCCGCGCGCTGGCCCTGCGACCCAAGCTGATCGTCGCCGACGAGCCGGTCTCGGCGCTGGACGTCTCGATCCAGGCGCAGGTGGTCAACCTTCTACGTGACCTGCAACGGGACCTCGGCCTGGCGTTCGTGTTCATCGCCCACGACCTGGCCGTGGTGCGGCACTTCTGCCAACGGGTCGCGGTGATGTACCTGGGCCGGATCGTGGAGATCGGTGACCGGGCGGACATCTACGAGCGCCCGCAGCATCCGTACACCCGGGCGTTGCTCTCGGCGATCCCGGACGTCACCCAGCTCGGCCCGGGCGGTCGGATCCGGCTCGCCGGCGACGTGCCCACCCCGCTCGACCCGCCGTCGGGTTGCCGGTTCCGCACCCGGTGCTGGAAGGCGCAGGACATCTGCGCCACCGAGGAGCCGGCACTGGTGCCGCGGGACGGTGGCAACCAGGCCACCGCGTGTCACTTCCCCGAAGGGGAAGCGGCCAGCGTGAGCCCGGAACGAGGCTCCGACCCGGAGGCGGCCAGCGCGAGCCCCGCCGGGGCGATCATCGAGGAGGTGTCGTCGTGAGCCTGTCCCCGGTGGAGGGTGTGGCGCTGGCCGAGATCGAGTCCGGCTCGGACGTGGCCGGCCCCGAGACGAAGGGCGTCGTCGGCCGCTCGCCCGGCCAGCTCGCCTGGCTGCGGCTGCGCCGCGACCGGACGGCCATGGTCAGCGGCGTACTGCTGGTCTCCTTCCTGCTGTTGGGTTTGTCCGCGCCGCTGATCGAGATGGTCTACGGCATCGGTCCGCGGGAGCAGTTCCAGAACCTGCTGGACGGCTTCGGCATGCCGCTGGGCTACGCCGGTGGCGTCACCGGGGACCACTGGTTCGGCCTGGAGCCGGGGCTGGGCCGGGACATCTTCATCCGGCTGATCTACGGGTTGCGGACCTCGCTGTTCATCGCGTTCGCGGCTGCCCTGATCACCGCGACGATCGGCATCGTGCTCGGTGCGCTCGCCGGCTACCTCGGCGGCTGGCTCGACGCGGTGATCAACTGGATCACCGACCTGACCCTGGCCATGCCGTTCCTGATCATCGCATTGGCGCTCACCCCCACCGCGACGCTGCGCTTCTATGGCGAGCGGGGGCAGGTGTCGGCGGCCTTCGGGGTGGGCGTGCTGATCGCGGTCTTCGCGATCTTCGGCTGGACCAGCACGGCCCGGCTGGTACGCGGGCAGGTGATCGCACTGCGCGAGCGGGAGTTCGTGGAGGCGGCCAAGGCCAGCGGCGCGGGGCTGGGCCACATGCTCTTCCGGCAACTGCTGCCGAACATCTGGGCACCGATCCTGGTGTCGTTCTCGCTGGCGGTGCCGCAGTTCATCACCAGCGAGGCCGCGCTCTCGTTCATCGGCGTCGGTCTCAGCGACGAGACCCCGAGCTTCGGCCGGATGATCTACGACAGTCTGGACTACCTCCAGACCGACCCGGCGTACGTCTTCTTCCCGGGCATCATGATCTTCGCGCTGGTGTTCGCCTTCAACCTCTTCGGCGACGCGTTGCGTGACGCGCTCGACCCGAAGTCGTCCCGGTAGGGGGTTCGCCATGGCGCGATTTCTGATCAAGCGGCTCTTCTCCGCCACGCTGACGCTCTTCGCGGTGAGCGTGCTGACCTTCCTGATGTTCTTCGCCCTGCCCCGTGACCCGGTCACCGGCATGTGCCCAAAGAACTGCAACCCGGAGCGGTTGGAGCGGGTCCGCACCGAGTTGGGCCTGAACGACCCGCTGATCAGCCAGTACGCCGGCTACATGAAGGGCATCGTCGCCGGCCGGGACCTGGGCAGCGCCCAGGGTGGCCGGTGTGACGCGCCCTGCCTGGGCTGGTCGTACGTCACCAACGAGGCGGTCTCGGACACCATCGGCCGGGTGCTGCCGGTGACGCTGAGCATCGTGATCCCGGCGGCCGTTCTCTGGCTGCTGCTCGGGGTGGGGCTGGGCATGGTCTCCGCGCTGCGCCGGGGCACCTGGCTGGACCGGGCGGCCATCGGCTTCTCGCTGACCGGCGCCTCGCTGCAGCTCTACTTCGTGGGCGCGGTGCTGCTGCTGGTGTTCGTCTACAACCTGCGGTTGCTGCCGGTGCCGAGCTACACCTCGATCTTCGACAATCCGGCGAAGTGGGCCAGCGGGCTGGTGCTCGCCTGGGTGGCGCTGGCCTTCCTCTTCTCGGCCATCTACGCCCGACTGTCCCGGGCCCAAATGCTGGAGACGCTGTCCGAGGACTTCGTCCGTACCGCGCGGGCCAAGGGCCTGACCAAACCAAAGGTGTACGGGCGGCACGCGCTGCGCGCGGCGATCACCCCGGTGGTGACCATCGCCGGCCTGGACGTCGGCGGGGCGCTCGGCGGCACGGTGATCACCGAGACCACCTTCGGCATCCAGGGGCTCGGGCGGACCGCGGTGGACGCGGTGCGCTCCGGCGACCTGCCCACCATCATGGCCACCGTGCTCATCGCGGCCGTCTTCGTGGTGTTGGCGAACGTGCTGGTCGACCTGCTCTACGCGGCCATCGACCCGCGGGTCCGGCTGCGTTGAACCGCCCCGCACGGTCCGGGTGTCCAGCACCCGGACCGCGGTGAAATTTATCGACAACTGTTACACAACTCGTAGGTTTTCTTCCTTACGATCCTCGGGACGTCGGCGGTTCTCGCCCGACGGACCGCACGGCACATTGGTGAAGGAGGTACTTCATGCGACCACGCGTGGCGGCCGCCGCAGGCGGCGCGATCGCACTGGTTGTTGCACTGGGTGCGTGCTCGAAGAACACGGGCGAGGGCACCACGGTGGACAGCGGGCGGCAGCAGACCGGGGTCATCGCGACCGACCCCAAGGAATCGCAGGGTCCGGCCGCCGAGGTGAGTGGCGCCCAGAAGGGCGGCACCTTCACCGTCATCCGGGAGACGCCGATCTCCCACCTGGACCCGCAGCGGACGTACTCGTTCGCCGGCCTGATGGCCAACCCGCTCTGGTCCCGCTACCTGACCACCTGGAAGGACGACGGCAAGGGCGGCCTGGTCCTCGTCGGCGACCTGGCCGAGACCCCGGGCACCAACGTCAACAAGGACTGCAAGGTCTGGGAATTCAAGATCAAGGACGGGGTGAAGTTCGAGGACGGCCGTCCGATCACCTCCAAGGAGATCGCGTACGGCATCGCCCGGTCCTTCGACCCGGACCTGTCCGGCGGCCCCACCTACATCCAGGAGTGGCTGGCCGACACCGCGCAGTTCGACACCAAGTGGGACTTCAAGAAGAACAAGACGTCGCTGCCGCCCGGCCTGACCACGCCGGACCCCAAGACGCTGCGCTTCGAGTTCGCCAAGCCCCGTTGTGACCTGCCGTTCGCGGTCTCGCTGCCGACCACCGCGCCGCTGCCTCCGGACAAGGACACCGGCGTCAACCTGGACCAGCAGCCGTTCTCGTCGGGCCCCTACAAGATCGCCAAGAACCAGACCGGCGTGCAGCTCACCCTGGACCGCAACCCCAACTGGGACCCGGCCACCGACGCGGTGCGCCACCAGTACCCGGACCAGTTCGTCTGGAGCTTCGGCCCGACCGCCGACGCCGCCGCCAACCGGGTGATCGCCGACAACGGCGCCGACCAGAGCGCGCTGGCCTGGAACTACGTGCCGGCCTCGCTGGTCGCCAAGGTGGCGGGGGACGCGGCGCTGAAGTCCCGCACCATCCTCTCCCCGACGCCGAGCACCAACGAGCTCGTGATCAACAACCAGCGGGTCACCGACCTGAAGGTCCGCCAGGCGCTCAACTACGCCATCGACCGCGAGGGTCTGATCAAGGCGATGGGTGGCCAGACCATCGCCGCCCCGCTGACCACGCTCATGCCGCCGGCCACGATCGGCTTCAAGGCGTACGACGCGTACCCGGCGGGTGCCAACGGCAACGTCGACAAGGCCAAGGAACTGCTTGGCGGCAAGACGCCGGAGCTGGTCCTCGGCGTCGCCGACAACTCGACCGAGCAGCAGCAGGGCGCCCAGCTCAAGGCCAACCTGGAGCGGGCCGGCTTCAAGATCACGGTCCGCAACATCCCGGACGACGCCAAGCTCGACGAGGTCAAGAAGAAGGACAACCCCTGGGACCTCTACATCGGTAACTGGGCGGCGGACTGGCCGAGCGGGGCGTCGATCCTGCCGGTGCTCTACGACGGCCGCACCATCAAGGCCGAGGGCAACAGCAACAGCGCGTACTTCAACGACCCGGCGATCAACGCCGAGATCGACCGAATCCTCGCGCTGGAGCCGGCCGCTCAGGGGCCGGAGTGGGCCAAGCTCGACGAGCGGATCATGAAGGAGCAGGCCCCGGTGGTGCCGCTCTTCGTCGATGTCGCGTACGCCGTGCACGGGTCCAAGGCCGGTGGAGTCTTCATCTCCAGCGTCTTCGGCTACCCGTCGTTCGTGAACGCGCACGTCAAGCCGTAAGTCACACCGCAGGCAGGCAAGGGTCCTCTCCCGACAGCGCCGTCGGGAGGGGACCCTTGTCGTTTCCGCTCGGCTCACCCTGGGTCGGTTGGTTGGTCGAACACGTCGGCGAGGTCGTCCCATTCGCGCCAGGTCCGAGGACTGACCGGGCCGAGCACGGCTGCCGGGCGACCGGCGATAGTCATCGTCACGCGTTCGCCCGCTCGCGCCCGCAGGAGATGAGCTCGGCCGGCATGATCCACGTCGCCCCGGCGGGTACGCCTGTTCCTTAGTCGAACCCTACGAGCAGCAAATTGTCCGTCGCTGGCGGCGCTTGCTTCCGAGCTAACTCACATCGGCATGAGTGGATGCCCCGGAATATAAGCAGGCGTATTAGCTGATCGGTCGGTGAACGGCCTCTGTCGGCGCGAAGCGTCCGCGCAGCCGCCCGTTAACGAGTTGGCGAACCGTCCTACTCGGGCACCATGTTGTAGCGGTCGAGCGTCGCCTTGGACGTGGAAGCATCCCGGAAGGTCAGCTCCCACGGACCAGTGTTGACGTCCATGTCCTTGCCGAACCCGACCCACTTCCCGGCCATCCGTCGGCCGGTGGGCTCCGCCAGTAGCTGGATCGCGCCGTGGTAGCGGGCTCCCCGGTAGTAGCCGGCGGTATCGGTCTGCTCCACCCAGGTGCCGGTGACCACGGCACCGTCCACGGTGAAATCCATTGACAGCGACGATGACGCCGAGCCGGGCAGGCTGCGCACGGTCAGTCGGTCGCCGTGCTGGAGCACGACCACGAAGTGCTGCCCGGCGAATGACTTTCCTCGGCCGCTGGAGTGGTATTGGTAACGGCTGAGCCAGACGCCCTCGTACGACCCTTGGACCGCGAGTGGCTTGGGCGTTGGCGTGGCCAGGCTGGACATGGGTGAGGTCAGGTCGTGGCCGCCGTGTTGGTCATCAGCGACCTGCCCATCGGGTATCGCGGCGAAGCCGAGCAGCGAGACCGGCAGGCCGGTGACGACCTCCAAGGCGCGGGCGTACACGGGCCGCGGCGCGGCGATCGCGCCAGACTCCCAGCGCTGGACGAGTCTCTTGTTGGCGTCGTTGGGCTCTCCGACGCGGCGGCCGGCGGCTTGAAGCGCGCGGGCGAAGTCGTCCTGACTCATGCGCATCCCGGTGCGGACCGCTCGCAGGGCGGCGTTCGGGGCATTCATGTTCGCCACAATAGCGGTGTGTCGCCTTAATGTCGCCATGAATGTGCCCTGAATGTCGCGCTCTGTGCCGTCGCGCCTGACGACAGCTCGGCGTCAATGTGGACAGCACGCGACGGCTGAGCCTGCCGATGCGCCCCAGCAGCGGAGGTGCCGATGCCCAATTCTGATGACGAGTTGCTCACCCGGGGCGAGCGGCTCGACGCTGCCGAACGGGAGGAAGCCAGACGCCGGTTGCTGGCGCAGGCCGAGGCCGAGCGGATACCGGTGGACGAGACGACTCGGGCGGTGCCGGATCGGCGGTGGCGTGGTGGGCGGTGATCCGGTCCCGATCGGTCGGCGGGTGGCGTACCTGCGGGTGCGGCGGCGGTTGTCGCAGCAGTCGTTCGCGGATCGGTTGGGCAAGTCGAAGAGCTGGGTGGACAAGGTCGAGCGCGGGGTCCGTTCCCTGGAGCGGGTGTCGACCATCCGGGAAGTCGCCGCGGTGCTGAGGGTCGATGCCGCGGCCCTGCTCGGTCGTGATGCCCAGCCCGCCGAGGTGGCCGAGCGCCGCGAAGGCGTCGCGCGGATTCGGGCGGCGCTGTCGGCGTACTCGATGGCTTTTGGTCGCCCGACGAGCCGTGAGGTGAGGTCGGCCGATTGGCTGGTTCGGGAGGTGCGGCATGTGTGGATGACCTACCAGCATGCCCGGTATCCGCGTCTGGTCGAGCTGTTGCCCGCGTTGGTGACCGAGGTGCACCGCGCCCACGCTCAGGACTCGGAGGCCGGGCGGGCGGCGGTGGTGGAGACGTATCGGGTGACGGCGGCGCTGCTGGTCAAGCTAGACGAGGGGAGCCTCGCATGGTTGGCCGCCGACCGGGCGATGTCCGCCGCCGCCGGTGACCGGGTGTTGCTGGCGTGCGCGGCGGTGCAGCTCGGTCAGGTGCTTCGGGCGTCGGCGCGGGCGAGGCCGGTGCTGCTGGCCGCCGCCGACCAGATCGGACCAGCCGACAAGCAGATGTCATCGCTGCGTGGATCGCTGCTCGTGCAGGCCGCCCTGATCGCGGCCAGGGCGGGTGACGAGCGGGTGGTCGGGACCCTGCTCGGCGAGGCCGCCGACCTGGGCGCCCGAGTGGGCGACGGGCACGACCATTATCGGACGGCGTTCGGGCCGGCGGCCGTCGAGCTGGCGCGGGTCGCCGCCGCCGTCGAGTTGGGCGACGGGCCGCAGGCGGTCGCCCGGCACGAGGAGGCGATCGGGCGGGACGGGTGGCGGTGGCTGCCGGTCGAGCACCGCGCCGCGCACCTGATCGACGCGGCGCGCGCCTACCTGCGGACGAACGACCCGACCAACGCGGCGCGGGTTTTGTTGCAGGCTGACAGCTTTGCGCCCGCCGAGATCCGGCACCGGCCAGCCGGCCGGGACGTGGTCGCCCAGGTCGCCCGCGAGCCGGATGCCCCACCGAGGATCACCCAACTCGCCGTCGCCCTGGGAGTCGTGTAGCTCACCCCAGGTCGGGAGAAGCCCCTCGCCCGCCCGCCCCGATCTTGCAGTTTTGGTCGCCGAGATGCGCGAAATGCCCTCTACATCGAGAAAGTAACTGCAAGATCAAGGAAAGGTCAGCCCCTCGCATGGAGATCTTGGACAGTTTCCGTCCTGCGCGAACGGGAAGTGTCCAAGATTCACGAGTAGGTAGACGCGAGCGTCGTCAACCCTGCGTGGCGCACCTGCGGCGACGCCGAAGGCACGATGACATCTGCGGCGCGCGCGGCCAACTTCGTCCGGCGCCTGCGGCACGGAGGTCTGCGGGTGCGATCCTGTCTCGGGCTCCACTCGATGTCGGCGATATTGAGCGGATTAACCGAGCTGGGCGGGTTCACCCAGATGGGTACGGAGGAAATCCAGCTCCAGCGGGAGTAGCCGTTCGGCGGTGCCGTTCGCGGCCATGTGGGTGGCACCGGTCAACGGCAGCACGGCGTGCGGGCGGCCGGTGGACAGCAGGGCCGCGGAGAGCCGCAGTGTGTGCGCGGCCACCACGTTGTCGTCCGCCATGCCGTGCACCAGCAGCAACGGTCGGGCCTGGTCCGAGCCGACGACCGGCTCGGCGGCCAGCTCGACCAGCGAGTGGTGGGCGTAGACGTCCATCCCGTCCTCGGGCAGCCCCAGATAACGCTCCGTGTACGCGGTGTCGTACAGCAACCAGTCGGTCACCGGGGCGCCGGCGATCCCACACCGGAACAGCTCGGGGTGGCGCAGCACCGCCAGCCCGGCCAGCCACCCCCCGAACGACCAGCCACGTACCCCCACCCGGCCCAGATCCAGGTCGGGGTGCTTGCCGGCGAGTGCGGTCAGCGCGTCGATCTGGTCGGTCAGGATCACGTCGGCCACCCGTCGGTGGATGGCCTTCTCGAACGACGGGGCCACTCCCGGCGTACCCCGGTTGTCGATGGTGACCACCGCGAACCCGGCGTCGGCCCACCACTGCCGCTCCAGCCACGCCGCCCGGGCGGCCACCACCTCCTGGTGCCCCGGGCCGCCGTAGACGTCCAGCAGCACCGGCAGCCGCCGGCCCGTGACGTGGTTGTCCGGGTAGAGCACCGCCGCCGGCAGCCGCCGGTCGGTCACCCGTTCCAGCAGCGGCAGCGGCGAGTACGGCGGGGTGGCGGCCAGCGAACGCAGCTCGGCCACCTCCCGGTCGCCGCGGTGCACCGTCCACCGCACACCGGCGTGGTCGAGCGAGGCGACCCCGACCACCAGCACGTCCCCGCCGACGGCGGCGGTGTGCCAGCCGGAGTCGGTGGTGAGCCGGCGGGCTTCCACCCCGCCGCCGATCGTGGTGCGGACCCGGAACAGGTGCCGCTCGCTCGGCTCGCCGTCGCTCGCCTCCACCAGCAGGTCGGCCGGCCCGGTGGCGGCCGGCAGCCGGCCCACCACCCGCCGCACGTACAGCGAGGGCGGGGTGAGCAGGGTGCCGTCGGCGAACAGGCAGCGCGCGTCGTACCCGTCGTGGGCCAGCTCGCCGCCGACCAGCACGCGGCCGTCCGGCAGGTGCGCCGGGGTGCCGGCGATCGGCTCCACCCAGCGCGGATCGGCCAGCTCGGCGTGCACCTGCGTCTCGCCGGTCCGCGGGTCCACGGCCAGCACCAGCCCATGCTGCTGCGAACGGCGCAGCACGGTGATCAGCGGGCTGCCCTCGACCCAGCTGACCGCCGTCAGATACGGGTAGGTCTCGCGGTCCCAGTGCACGTCGACCCAGCCGTCGTTGAGGTCGAGCAGGTGCAGGCTGACCTCCGCGTTCGGTCCACCCGCCCGGGGGTACGCGATGGCGGTCGGCGCACTCGCCGGGTCGGCCGGGTCGTGCAGGTGCCAGCGGTCCAGCCGGGACTCGTCGACCCGGGCGGCGAGCACCCCCCGCCCGTCCGGCGCCCACCAGTAGCCCCGGAACCGACCGAACTCCTCGGCCGCGATGTGCTCGGCCAAACCCCAGCTCACTCCGGCGTCCTCGCCGGCCAGCAGGGTGTCGGTGCCGTCGGCTTCGATCACCCGCAACTCGCCCCGGCGAACGCCCTCGGCCGCGTCGGTCACGTACGCCAACCGCTCCCCGGTCGGGTCGGGACGCGGATCCAGCACCGGGCCGACGGCGGCCACCTCCACCACGTCCCCGTGCACCAGATCGGCCCGGAACAGCCGGCCGGCCAGCGCGAACACCGCCACCCGGCCGACGGCGTCCAGCGCGTACGAGCCGATGCCGGCGGCGCTGAGCCGCAGTCGCTCGCGCAGTGCGCGCTCGCCGGGGGAGAGCGCCTTGACGTCACCGCCGGAACCCAGCAGGGTGGCCGGGTCGGCGACCAGCCGCTCCTCGGCGGTGGCCACGTCCAGCAGCCAGAGCGCGTCCGCCGGATCCTCCGGACCCGCGGAACGCAGGAAGATCACCCGGGAGCCGTCCTCGGCCACCGAGACAGCGCGTGGCGCGCCGTGGCTGAACCGGCGTGTGCGGGCGGCCAGCTCCGGAAAGTCCACAGGCCAGATCGTAGAGCGGTCCCGAGGGTGATGTGGCCGACCTGGGCGGACGCGTTGGCGTCGGCCGGGCGGAACCGCCGGTTAGAGTGACCGTCGTGACGACGCTGCCCGACCGCCGCCTGTTGCTGGTCCACGCGCACCCCGACGACGAGTCGATCGGCACCGGCTCGACGATGGCCCACTACGCCGCCGACGGTGCCCACGTCACGCTCGTGACCTGCACGCTCGGCGAGGAGGGCGAGATCCACGTACCGGCGCTGGCCCAGCTCGCCGCCGCCGAGGCCGACCAGCTCGGCGGGTACCGGGTCGCCGAGTTGGCCGCCGCCTGCGTCGCGCTCGGCGTCACCGACCACCGTTTCCTCGGCGGCGCCGGCCGCTACCGCGACTCGGGGATGATGGGCCTCGCCACCAACCAGCACCCCCGCGCGTTCTGGCAGGCCGACCTCGACGAGGCCGCCGGGCACCTGGTGGAGATCATGCGAGAGGTACGCCCGCAGGTGCTGATCACGTACGACCCGAACGGCTTCTACGGCCACCCCGACCACATCCAGGCGCACCGGGTGGCGATGCGCGCCGTCGAGCTGGCCGCGATCGAGGGCTGCGCTCCGGCCAAGGTCTACTGGACGGCCATGCCGAGCAGCGTGCTGGAGGCCGGTCTCACGCACTTCGCCGAGTCCTCGGACAACCCGTTCGCCGGCATCGAGGACTCTGCCGACCTGCCCTTCGGCACCCCGGACGACCAGATCGCCGCGATGATCGACGGCACCGACCAGCACGCGGCCAAGGAGGCCGCGATGCGGGCGCACGCCACCCAGATCCCGGCCAACTCCTGGCTCTACTCGATCGCCGGCAACTTCGGCGGTGAGTTCATGGGCATCGAGTACTTCACCCTCGCGGTCGGCGAGAGAGGCCCGGGCGCGGGCCCGTACGGCTGGGAGAACGACCTCTTCGCCGGGCTGCCCGACCAGCTCGACCCGGACCGGTCTCCGGTCGCGGCGGCTGGTCTCCGGTGACCCTGCCCGCCGCGTCGATGTCGATCGAGCAGCACGAGGACTCCCCGCCGCCGGCGGGGCCACCGTCGCGCGTGCTGGACCTGGGCCTGCGGGTGGCCGGAGCGGTCATCGTGGTGGTGGCCGGGGTGCTGACCGGGGTGCTGGAGCTGTTGCTGGCCACGGTCCGCGTCGGCGGGCAGTTGATCGGTGTGTCGGCCCTGCTCGCCGTCGGGGCCAACATCGCGCTGAGCTGGTTCGCGCACGAGGTCGTCGGCCGCCGGTGGGCGGTGGCGCTGCCAGCGGTGCCGTGGTTCGCGCTGATGGCCGTGGCGGCTATCCGGACCACCGAGGGTGACCTGCTGCTGGCCGGCGACAACTGGGTCGGCCTGGCCATGATCGTGGCCGGTGCGATGACCTTCGCGGTGATGGGCTTCCGGCAGATCCTCGCCCCACCGCCCGCGCTGGGTGGCTGATGACGCCACCCAGGTAAGGGTGGTAGATATTCCTGCCAGAGATGCTGCCCCGCAACGGGGCGTACGGCGGGAGGTCGTGCGATGGACGGACGGTGGCGTGACGTCGGGGTGCTCGCGGGAGCGCTGTTCGCGGTCAACGTGGTGGCCCGGCTGATCACCCGATTCGGCTTCGACGGTGACGATGCCGCCGCCGACCGGGTGTCGCTGGTGATGTTCGTGGTGATCGGGCTGATCCTGGCCGCGGTCGCCTTCCGCTGGGGTCGCCGCCGGCCGCTGGCCGTCTGGTTGGCCGACGTGGCCCTCGCGGTGCTGGTGGCGATGGTGCTGACCGTGCTGGTCGGGCCCCTGTTCGTCGGCCACAGCCCGTTCGCTGGCGGGGCCGGGACCTTCTTCGCCCAGATCTGGCTCTATCTGCTCGCCACCGGCGCGGGGGTGCTGATCGGCTACCTGGTGCTCACCGCGCTCGGGCGCGACTACCGCTCCGAGCAGCTCAAGCGGTTCACCGAGGTCAAGGCCGCGAAGCCACGCCGGGTCGTCCGCCGCTGAGTCGTGCGGGGTGTCCCGGTCACGCGGGTACCCCGCAGAATCGGGAAGTCGAGTGGATGTCCCGGGTTCAGTGCGGGGCGGTCCGGGTCAGGTAGGTGTGGTGGGTGACGAAACCCAGCCGCTGGTAGAGCGCCACCGCACCGGCGTTGCGCTGCTCGACCTGAAGGAACGCGTGGGTCGCGCCGACCGAGCCGCCCCAACCGGCCAGCGCGCCGATCACCGCCCGGGCCAGCCCCTGCCGGCGTGCTGGCGGCAGCACCTCGATCAGGCTGAGCCCGAGCCAGCGCCCCTGCCCGGTCACCGTGCCCCGGCCGATCGCCACCAGCGTGCCGTCGACGTGCCCGTGGGCGAAGCGGATCTGCTCCACGGCGGTGAGCACGTGTCGGGCGGCGTCCGGGAGCCCGCCCTTGCGGCCGGCGGCGATGGCGAGCCACGCCTCACTCGGCGTGCCGGTCAGCTCAACGGTCACGGCGGCGCGCTCGGCCGCCGTGCCGGCCGGATCGGTCAGGGCGCGTTCGACCGGCACGCCAGAGGCGGTCGGTGAGTCGGGCGTCGGCGTGCGGCTGGCGTCCGTCGCTGCCGTCAGCGGGAGTCGCGCGGTCTGTACCAGGACGGGCGGGTTGCTGGCCCAGCCCCGGGCGTCCAGTTCGGCGCCGACCGGTGCGGCCAGCGGCAGGGGAGTGTTGATCTTCGCGGGCTGGCCCTGGTCGGCGTACCAGCGCTCGACCGCGTCCACCGCCGCCGGCAACGGCCGGTCCGGGTCGCCGATCGGCAGCGCCGAATTGGCCCGCCCGGTCCAGCCCTCGGCCGAGCGCAGCAGCCAGTCGCCGAGCCGGTCGCGCGTCGGTGCCGGCCACGCCTCGTCGGCCGCCCGCTCCAACGCCACCACGGCCGCGGCGGTCGGCCGGCGGGTCGGCGGTACCCGCTTGGCCCGGTGCACCTGCGCCACCGGAACCTGCAGCCGGCCCTGGGCGGTGGCCAGCGTGAGATGAGTCTCGCTCAACTCGACCAGCTCGCCGAGAGCGTCGGAGAAGAGCGGCCGGCCTTCGCGAATCCCCACAATCCGGCGGACCACGATCCGGTGTCCCACATCCTGCTGTCGGAGCACGATCGACCCCCTCCCCGGCGAGATACTAGGCTCTAACCGTCGCGGGAGATCGCGGCGTGTCTTGCGGAGGAGAAGACCGGTGACCTACATCATCGCCGAGCCGTGCGTGGATGTGCTCGACAAGGCATGTATCGAGGAGTGCCCGGTCGACTGCATTTACGAGGGCAACCGGATGCTCTACATCCACCCCGACGAGTGCGTCGACTGTGGTGCCTGTGAGCCCGTCTGCCCGGTGGAGGCGATCTTCTACGAGGACGACGTCCCGGAGCAGTGGAAGGACTACACCGGCGCCAACTACGAGTTCTTCGAGGACCTGGGCTCGCCCGGTGGCGCCTCGAAGATCGGCAAGGTGGAGAAGGACGCCACCTTCGTCGCCGCCCAGCCGCCGCGCGGCGAGGGCCACTGAACCGGCCCGCGCCGGTCTCGTCGCGACTGCCCGAGTTCGTCTGGGACACCCTGGATGCCGCGGCCACCGTGGCCGCGGCGCATCCGGAGGGCCTGATCAACCTCTCGGTGGGCACGCCGGTCGACCCGGTGCCTGAGGTGATCCGGCGGGCGCTGAGCGACGCCTCCGACGCTCCCGGCTATCCGCTGACCGCCGGCACCCCGGCGCTGCGGGACGCGATCTCGGCGTGGGTCGTCCGGGCCTGTGGCGCCGGAGCCGACGGTCTCGGTGTGCTGCCGACCATCGGCTCCAAGGAGCTGGTGGCCTGGCTGCCCACCCTGCTCGGCATCGGCCCTGACGACGTGGTGGTGGTGCCGTCGATCGCGTACCCCACCTACGAGGAGGGGGCGCGACTGGCCGGTGCCACCGTGGTCCGTGCCGACTCGCTCACCGCGGTCGGGCCGACCTCGCGGGTACGACTGGTCTGGGTCAACTCGCCGAGCAACCCGACCGGTCGGGTGCTGCCCGCGGCGCACCTGCGCAAGGTGGTCGACTGGGCCCGGGAACGCGGCGCGGTGGTGGCCAGCGACGAGTGCTACCTGTCGCTCGGCTGGTCGGCGGAGCCGGTCTCGGTGCTGTCCCCGGAGGTCTGCGGCGGCAGCTACGACGGGGTACTCGCCGTGCACTCGCTCTCCAAGCGGTCCAACCTCGCCGGCTACCGGGCCGGGTTCGTGGCCGGCGACCCGGCGCTCGTCGCCGAGCTGCTGAAGATCCGCAAGCACGCTGGCATGATCATGCCCGCGCCGGTGCAGGCGGCCATGGTGGCCGCGCTGCGCGACGAGCAGCACGCCGACGAGCAGCGGGAGCGCTACCGCGCGCGGCGCGCGGTGTTGACCGCCGCCTTCACCGAGGCCGGCTTCACGGTCGAGCACTCGGAGGCCGGCCTCTACCTCTGGCTGACCCGGGGCGAGGACTGCTGGCAGACGGTCGACTGGCTGGCCCGGCGCGGCATCCTGGCCGCCGCCGGCATTTTCTACGGTCCCGCCGGCGGGCAGCACGTCCGAGTGGCGCTGACCGAGTCCGACGAGCACGTCGCCGCCGTCGCCGGCCGGCTGCGGGCCTGACCCACTCGGAATCGGCGATGACCGACGGCCTGACCGGGCGGTACGCGGGAGTCCGGGCGGCGGTGGTCGGCACCGGCCTGATCGGCGGCTCGGTGCTGTTGCGCCTGGCCGACGCCGGTCTGGACGTGGCGGGTTGGGATCCCGACCCGGCAACCCGCGAGCTGGCCCGCGCCCGCGGGCTGGCCGCCCCGGCCACGATCGAGCAGGCCGTGGCGGGTCGGGACGTGGTCTTCCTCTGCGGCCCGCTGCCCACCCTGGCGGGGACGCTGGCCCAGTTGGCCACCATGACCGCGCCGGGCTGTGTGCTCACCGACGTCGGTGGCACCAAGTCCGAGGTTGCCCAGGTGGCCGACCAGCTTGGGCTCACCGACCGCTTCGTACCCGGGCACCCGATGGCCGGCGCGGAGTCCCCGGGTCTGTCCGCCGCCTCGGCGGCGCTCCTGGCCGGTGCCGCCTGGGTGCTCTGCCCGGCGCCCGGGCCCGCGACGGACGCCTTCCGCTGGCTGACCGGGTTGCTGGTGGAGCTGTTCGAGGCCCGGGTGGTGCCGCTGTCGGCGTCGGCGCACGACTCGGCGGCGGCGCTCGCCTCGCACGTGCCACACCTGCTGGCCGGCGCGCTGGCCGGAGCAGCGCAGCGCGCGTCCCTCCGGGAGACGGTGCTGGCGCTCGCCGCGGGCAGCTTCCGGGACGGCACCCGGGTGGCCAGCACCCCGGCGAAGCAGGTCGCGAACATGCTGCTCGGCAACCAGGCCCGGGTGCTGGCCGAGCTGACCGAGGTCCAGGAGTTCCTGGACGGGCTGGCCGCCGCTCTGCGGGCCGGCGACCCGGCGGCGCTCACCGCTCGGTACGAGGAGGCCCGCGCGGCCCGGTCGACACTGTTGGACCGACGGTTCACCGGGCGGGACCAGCAGTTCCCGGCCGACGGCGAGCACACCGCCGAGGTGACCTGGCTGCGTGGGCTGGGCGAGGCCGGTGGGCACCTGACCGGGTGCCAGGTCGGTGCGGACACCGTCTCCTACAGCGCGTCGCTTCCGCTGGCTGACTAGGGTGAGGGGCATGGCGGTGGACGGCCCGGTGGTGCAGGTACGCGGCGAGGCGTACCGGGAGGTGCCTCCCGAGTTGGCCCGGTTCGCGGTCACCGCGACGGCTCGGGACCGGGACCGGGAGGCCACCCTGACCCGGCTCGCCGAGCGGGCCGCGGCCGTCCGGGTGCTGCTGGACGGCTCCGGGCCGGCGGTGGCCCGGCGGGAGACCGGCGACCTGCGGGTCTGGCCGGAGACCCGACGCTCGGGCGAACGGGTCGTCGCCTGGCACGGCAGCGTCAGCACCACGGTCACCGTCACCGACTTCACCGCCCTCGGCGAGCTGATGCTCCGGCTGGCCGATCAGGACCAGGTCGAGGTGGCGGGTCCCTGGTGGGAACTACGCCCGGACAGCCCCGCTCATCGCGAGGCCCGGCACGCCGCGATCACCGATGCGCTGGTTCGCGCCCGGGAGTACGCCGAAGCGCTCGGCGCCCGGGTCACCGCGCTGATCGAGTTGGCCGACGCCGGTCCGGCGGAGCGCCCGATGTTCGCTCGCGCGGCGTTCGCCCCTGGCGGCGGGGCGGGTGGCGGGCCGCCGGAGCTGGAGTTGGACCCGCAGCCGCAGACCGTGCAGGCCGCCGTGCAGGCGCGGTTCACCATCAGCGACCCGGTCCTGGGCTGATGCCACCGGCCCAGACGATGTCCGTCGACGCGCTGGTGTCACGGGCGCTGGTGCTGGCCGAGGGTGGCCCCCGACAGCTGCTCGGCATCGCCGGAGCGCCCGGCGCCGGCAAGTCCACACTGGCCGAGCGGATCGTCGCCGAGATCGGTCCGACGGCCCGGCTGGTGCCGATGGACGGCTTCCACCTGGCGCAGTCGCAGCTGCTCCGGCTGGGGCGCGCCGACCGTAAGGGCGCGATGGACACCTTCGACGCCAACGGGTACGTCTCGCTGCTGCGCCGGTTGCGCCGGTTGGAGCCGACCTCGGTCTACGCGCCGGAGTTCCGCCGCGATATCGAGGAGGCGGTGGCCGGGGCGATCGAGGTGCCGCCGTCGGTTCGGCTGGTGGTGACCGAGGGCAACTATCTGCTGCTTCCGGACTTCCCGTGGCAGGAGATCCGGCAGTTGCTGCACGAGGTCTGGTTCCTCGATCTGGACGTCGAGGTGCGTCAGCGTCGGTTGACCGCCCGGCACGAGGCGTACGGGCGGTCGCCGGAGCAGGCGCGGGCCTGGGCGTTGGGCAGTGACGAGGTCAACGCCGCGCTGGTCACCGGCACCGCAGGCGGTGCCGACCTGGTGGTACGCCTGACCGAGTCACCGCCCGTCTGAGCGGACTGCCGGGCCAGGTTCCGGTCACTCCAGCTGACGTACCGGCCGGGCCGGGTTGCCGACCGCGACCAGGTTGGCGGGCAGGTCCCTGGTGACCACCGCGCCCGCACCGACGACGGTGTTCGCGCCGATCGTCACGCCGGCCAGCACGATCGCGCCGCCGCCGAGCCAGACGTTGTCGCCGATCGTGATCGGCTTGGCGGCCTCCCACTTGTCGCGGCGCGGCCCCGGCTCGACGGGGTGGGTCGGGGTCAGCAACTGCACGTTCGGCCCGACCTGGACGTCCGCGCCGATGGTGATCGGGGCGACGTCGAGGAAGACCGCGTGATAGTTGACGAAGCTGCGTGGCCCGATCCGGATCCGCCAGCCGTAGTCGCAGTAGAAGGGTGGGCGGACCCAGGTGCCCTCGCCCAGCTCGCCGAGCAGGTCACGCAGGGCCGTGAGACGCGCCGCCGGGTCTGCCGCTGGGCTGGTGTTGAACCGTTCCATCTGTCGGGCGGCCCGGTCCAGGTCGGCGGTGATCTCGGGATCGTCGGCCAGGTAGGGCTCGCCCGCGAGCATCCGGTCCTTCATGGAGGTCACCCGGCTGATGATGCCGGTACGGCCCGGTGCGGGTTGGCGGGTTCGTCTTTTTTAGGACTCCATTGTACATACTCGGTATGCAACACTGGCCTCGGTCAATGCATCTCCCGTGGTAATGACGCTCCATCGAGGAGGATCCGTTGCATCGAAGTAAGAGAATCGCCGCCGTCGCCGTAGTCGCCCTCGTGCTGGGTAGCCCGACGGCCGCCATCGCCGGTCCACCCACCGCCACCAACACCCCGGACACGGCCGCCCGAACCGCGGCCGGCACCCCGTCGCCGAGCACCGTCACCCTGCTCACCGGGGACCGGGTCACCGTCACCGCGTCCGGCTCCGCCGCCGTCCAACCCGGCCCCGGGCGTACGCACATTCGCTTCCTCACCAGCCGCGAGCACGGCAACCTCACCGTGCTGCCGCAGGATGCCCTGCCGTTGGTCCGCGCCGGACGGGTCGACCGGCGGCTGTTCGACGTGACCGGGTTGATCGCGGCCGGGTACGACGACGTCCACCGGGACCACCTGCCGCTGCTGGTCACCGGTCAGGCGGGTGCCCGGCAGCGCGTCGCCGTGCCCGCCGGGCTGGCCGTCACCGCGCAGTTGCCCGCCATCGGCGGGGTCGCCGCGACGGCCGACAAGCAGCGGGCCGCGACGGTCTGGGCGGCGCTCACCGGCACCGGCGCCCGGGTCGGCACGGCAGGGGGTGCCGACCGGATCTGGCTCGACGGCCGTCGTCACGTCACGCTGGACCACAGCGTGCCGCAGATCGGCGCGCCGGCGGCGTACCAGGCGGGCTTCACCGGCCAGGGCGTACGCGTGGCGGTGCTGGACACCGGCGTCGACGCCGGCCACCCCGACCTGGCCGGCCGGATCGCCGAGTCGCACAACTTCACCGAGGCCACCGAGACCGGCGACACCGTCGGCCACGGCACCCACGTCGCCTCGATCATCGCCGGCAGCGGCGCCGCCGCCGGCGGCAAGTACCGGGGTGTCGCCCCGGACGCCACGCTGCTGGCCGGCAAGGTCTGCGAGGACCAGGGCTGTTCCGAGTCGGCGATCCTGGCGGGCATGCAGTGGGCCGCCGTCGATGTGCACGCAGATGTGATCAACATGAGTCTGGGCGGATCCGACACGCCCGAGGTCGACCCGTTGGAGGCAGCGGTCGAATCGCTGACCGCGCAGACCGGGGCGCTCTTCGTGATCTCGGCGGGCAACGCCGGGACGGACGGCTCGGTCGGCTCTCCGAGCACCGCGAATGCCGCGCTCTCGGTGGGTGCGGTGGACCGCGACGACGCGTTGGCCGACTTCTCCAGCCGTGGCCCCCGGGTGGGCGATGGTGGGCTGAAGCCGGACCTGACCGCGCCCGGGGTGGAGATCGTGGCAGCCCGCGGCGAGGGCACGCTGCTCGGTGAGCCGGTGGGCGAGGGGTACGTGTCGCTCTCCGGCACCTCGATGGCCGCGCCGCACGTCACCGGCGCGGTGGCGCTGCTCGCCCAACAGCACACCGGCTGGGCAGCGGCCCAACTCAAGGCCACGTTGATGGCCTCGGCGAAGCCGCACCCGGAGCAGACCGCCTACCAGCAGGGCGCCGGCCGGGTCGACGTGGCACGGGCGATCACCCAGCGGGTGTCCAGCGACCCGGTCAGCGTCTCCTTCGGCCAGCCGGCCTGGCCGCACGACGACGACGCCCCGGTCACCCGGCAGGTCGACTGGCGCAACGACGGCCCGGACCCGGTCACCCTGGCCCTGACCACCGAGGTGACCGGCCCGGACGGCCAGCCGGCGCCGGCCGGCATGTTCACCCTCGGCACGAGCCAGCTCACCGTGCCCGCGGGCGGCACCGCCGGGACCGCCGTCACCGTGGACACCCGCCTCGGTTCGGACGGCTACTGGACCGGACGGATCGTGGCCCGCTCCGGTACCGCCGTCGCGGTCACCCCGGTGGCGGTCAACCGGGAGGTGGAGAGCTACCAGGTCACGGTGCGCCACCTGGACGCGTCGGGCTCGGCAGCTACCGACCACACCACCGTGCTGGTCAACCTGGAGACGTTCGTCACCCATGACCTGTACGACCCGGACGGCACCGTCGACGTCCGGGTGCCCAAGGGCCGCTACGGGCTCGTCAGCCTTCTCTTCGCCGAGGACGGGCTCGCCCAGCTGGCCCAACCGGAGCTGGTCGTCGATGACGACACGGCGGTCACCGTCGACGCCCGCAAGGCCCGGCCGGTGCGTACCGCCGTTCCGGAGCCCTCGGCCGCACCGGAACTGGTCGACATCGGGGCGGTCTTCCTCGGTGCCGAAGGCAACTTCTACGGTTTCGGCATCCTCTCGTCCGACTTCACCGGGTTGGCGACCGGGCACCTCGGTCGAGCGGTGTCCGCTGAACGGTTCGTCGCCACGGTGAGCAGCCAGTGGGCGAAACCGGAGGTGACCAACAGCCCCTACCTGTACGCGCTCGCCGAGAGCTTCCGCGGCCGGATGCCGACCGGCTTCGACAAGACCTACCGGCGTGGGGACCTGGCCAGCGTCACGCACCAGTTCCGGGGCGGCTACCCGGGCCTGGTCGGGGAGCGGGTGGTCTTCCCGCACCTCGATCCGGACCTGGGCGGCTGGGCTGTCGGCCTGCCCACCGAGGTACCCGGGCAGCGGGTCGAGCACTACAACACCCGAGGCGTGCGGTGGTCCACGGAGCTGATGCTCGGGGTTCCCACCGAGGACGGGTGGACCGACATCAAGGCGGGGCTGCGTTCCGAACCGCAGGCGTACCGGCCCGGCCGGCACACCCGGGAGAGCTGGAACACCGCGCCGTACGGGCCGTCCTTCCCGGTGCCGCGCTGGCCCGGACAGGGCGTGACCCGGCTCGGGGACGAGATCCAGGTGGACGTGCCGCTGCACAGTGACGCCGAGGGGCACGCCGGAGGTTCGGTCGCCGACAGCGCACGGACCGCCCTCTACCGCAACGGTGTGCTGGTCGGCGAGGTGCCGGAGCCCGGTTACGGGCAGTTCGCGGTGCCGCCCGGCGCCGCCGGTTACCGGCTGGAGGTGTCGGCGAAGCGCAGCTTCATCGATCTGAGCACCGATGTCAGCACGGTATGGACGTTCCGCTCCCGGCACGCCCCCGGCGACGACTACCGGCCACTGCCGGTGTCGGCCATCCGGTTCACGCCACCGCTGGATCGGGACAACGCTGCCCCGGCCGGCCGGAGCCTGGTCATCCCCGTGCAGGTGCAGCGGCAACCCGGCGTCTCCGCGTCGCGGGTGACCGGGCTGACCGTGGACGTCTCCTACGACGGCGGCCAGAGCTGGCAACCCGCCCAGGTCCGGCACGGCGGGCACGGCTGGACGGCCACCGTCCGGCATCCGTCCGGGTCCGGTTACGCGTCCCTGCGGGCCACCGCCCGGGACGCCGACGGCAACACGGTGACCCAGCGGATCATCCAGGCGTACCGGTTGCGCTGAGGCGTACCCCGTCCGGGTCCGCGGCCGAGCGCCGCGGACCCGGCGGGTCCGTCAGTCGTTGGCGTGCAGGGCGGCGTTGAGCTCGATGCCCTGGCCGCTGCGCGGTCGGGCCTCCAGCGCGCCGGTCACCGAGTTGCGCCAGAACAGCAGGCCGTCGACGCCGGACAGCTCGCGGGCCTTGACCACCCGGCCGTCCGGCAGGGTGACCTTCGACGCGGCGGTGATGTAGCAGCCGGCCTCGACCACGCAGTCGTCGCCGAGCGAGATCCCGACTCCGGCGTTCGCGCCGACCAGGCTCCGCTCGCCGATGCTGATCCGGTCGGTGCCACCGCCGGAGAGGGTGCCCATGATCGACGCGCCGCCGCCGATGTCGGAGCCGTCGCCGACCAGCACGCCCTGCACGATCCGCCCCTCGACCATCGAGGTGCCGACGGTGCCGGCGTTGAAGTTCACGAAGCCCTCCTGCATGACGGTGGTGCCGGAGGCCAGGTGGGCGCCGAGCCGGACCCGGTCCGCGTCGGCGATCCGCACGCCGGAGGGGACCACGTAGTCGGTCATCCGGGGGAACTTGTCCACCCCGTACACGGCCAGGTGGCGGCCCGCGGCGCGTTCGATCACCCGAAGCTCGTCCACCCGCTCCGGCGGGCACGGCCCGGCGGAGGTCCAGGCCACGTTCGCCAGCTTGCCGAAGATGCCGTCCAGGTTGAGCTGGTTGGGCCGGACCAGGCGGTGCGAGAGCAGGTGCAACCGGAGGTACGCGTCGGGGGCGTCCTTGATCGGGTCGTCCAGCGCGCCGATCACGGTCACCACCTGCACGGTACGCAGACCGGGCAGCGACCGGTCGCCGAGCGCGCCCGGAGGCAGGTCGAGCACGTCCGCCTTGTTCTCACCGGCGACCAGGGGCAGCTCGCCCAGGCCCAGCTTGCCGGTCGGGTACCAGGTGTCGAGCACCTGTTCGTCGGCCGTGACGGTGGCCAGGCCGATACCCCACGCGGAATCTGCGGACGTCACTGTTTCACCTCTCGGTCGCGGCCGGGCTGGCCTCTGCTGACTGCCGCGGCGCTCGCAAGCTCGCAGCTCGCGCTCGCCCTGGGGGACCGCACGCTCACTCCTCGCGCCGACAGACCTGAAGGTACCGTGCGAAGCATGGAGAACCCGCTGACCCCCGAGGTCCTCGCCGATCCGGTGGCGCTGACGCGCGCCCTGGTCGACATAGAGTCCGTGTCCCTCAACGAGAAGGCGCTCGCCGACTGCGTCGAAGAGGTGCTGCGGGGCGTACCGCACCTGACCACCCACCGGCACGGCAACACCGTGATGGCGCGCACCGACCTGGGTCGGTCGCAGCGCATCGTGCTGGCCGGGCACCTCGACACGGTTCCGCTGAACAACAACTTCCCGTCGACCATGCGCGGCGACCTCATGTACGGCTGCGGCACCTCGGACATGAAGTCCGGCGTCGCGTACGCGCTGCACCTGGCGGTGACGCTGCCCGACCCGCGCTACGACGTGACGTACTTCTTCTACGAGGCCGAGGAGATCGAGTCGGAGTTCAACGGGCTGAACCTGGTCGCCCAGGCGTACCCGCAGTGGCTGGAGGCGGACTTCGCGGTCCTGCTGGAGCCGACGTACGGCATCGTCGAGGCGGGCTGTCAGGGCACCATGCGGGCCATCGTGGGGACCACGGGTGAGCGGGCTCACGCGGCGCGCTCCTGGCGCGGGGTCAACGCCATCCACGCCGCGGGTGAGGTGCTCCGCCGGCTGGAGACGTACGAGGCGCGCCGGGTCACCATCGAGGGGTGCGAGTTCCGTGAGGGTATGAACGCGGTGCGGATCAACGGTGGTGTGGCCGGCAACGTGATCCCCGACCGCTGCGAGATCGAGGTCAACTACCGGTACGCGCCGGACCGCGACCCGGCGGCGGCCGAGGTGCACCTGCGGGAGGTCTTCGCCGGCTTCGAGGTGGCGGTGACCGATGCTGCGGCCGGTGCCGCACCGGGCCTGGAGGCGGCTCCGGCGAAGGAGTTCCTGGCGGCGGTCGGCGCGGCGCCGATCGGCAAGCTGGGCTGGACCGATGTGGCCCGCTTCGCGGCCATGGGCATCCCCGCGTTGAACTTCGGCCCGGGGGACCCGAACCTGGCCCACCACAAGGACGAGCACGTCGAGATCAGCAAGATCCGCGACGGCGCGGCAACCCTGCACCGCTGGCTAGCCCCTACCGCCTAACCCCGCCGCCTAACCCCGTCCCCGAGGGCCGGCCCGTGCGGGCCCTCGGTGATCAAGAGGTTTGCGTCAGCCGGGCCCGTTGTCGGCGACGCAAACCTCTTGATCAGCTCCGGAAGGGGTGGTCATGGGGATGGGGGAGTGGGGTGGATCGAGTTGACGGGTACGGCGGCGTTCGGCCACCACGTCTCGGATCCGTCGCTGCATCTGGCGACGGATCCGGATCATCTCGCTGTTACTGATCACGCTGTCTCCTCCCCCGAAGGCGCGCGCCGGGGCATACCCGGTATGTGAATAGTAAGACGTACGGGAGGGCCAAATAGTTGCCCATGATCCCGAACTATTTCTGCGCGTTCCCGCCCC
Source organism: Micromonospora vulcania (assembly GCF_042658605.1). Classification (NCBI taxonomy): domain Bacteria; kingdom Bacillati; phylum Actinomycetota; class Actinomycetes; order Micromonosporales; family Micromonosporaceae; genus Micromonospora; species Micromonospora vulcania. Next base: position 446,590 of record NZ_JBHSQS010000001.1, read on the forward strand.
GCGCACCCGACAGGTGCTGCTCCACTACGGTTGCTCCCATGAGCCAGAGCAAGAGGCGGGAGGCCGGCCGCGGTCCGGGGCAGGAGCGACACCGGGGTGCGGTCACGCTGCGTGGGGGCTCGATTCCGAGCAGCACGGCCGATCAGCGGCTGCTGGACTCGCGTGGGCGGGGTGACTGGAAGACCAAGGACGCCTGGCGGGCGCTACGCATCCTCTCCGAGTTCGTCGAGGGCTTCGACACCCTCGCCGACCTGCCGCCGGCGGTCAGCGTCTTCGGCTCGGCGCGCAGTGGCCCGGACACCGCGGAGTGCCGGCTCGCCGAGCAGTTGGGCGGCGCGCTCGCCCGGGCCGGCTACGCGGTGATCACCGGCGGTGGTCCGGGTGTGATGGAGGCCGCCAACCGGGGTGCCAGCGAGGCCGGTGGGCTCTCGGTCGGGCTCGGCATCGAGCTCCCCTTCGAGCAGGGCATCAACGAGTGGGTCGACCTGGCCATCGACTTCCGCTACTTCTTCGCCCGCAAGACCATGTTCGTCAAGTACGCGCAGGCGTTCGTGGTGCTGCCCGGCGGGTTCGGCACCATGGACGAGCTGTTCGAGGCGCTCACCCTGGTGCAGACCGGCAAGGTGACCCGGTTCCCGGTGGTGCTGATGGGGTCCGCGTACTGGCAGGGGCTGCTCGACTGGCTGCGCGACACGATGGCCGCCGACGGCAAGATCGGCCCGGTCGACCTGGAGCTGATCTGCGTCACCGACGACGTCAACGCGGCGGTCCGGCACATCGTCGAGGCCGAGGCGGCGCTCTCCGCCGAGCAGGAAGCGGTCCGTGACGAGGCGGTCGCCCGCACCGGCGCCGATCAGCAGGCCGCCGCCGAGCAGGCGGCCGACCAGACCCGGGAGGGCTGATGGCGGCGATCTGCGTCTTCTGCGCCTCCTCCCGTACCCTCGACCAGCGCTGGCTGGACCTGGCCGCCGAGACCGGCGCGGAGCTGGCCCGGCGCGGGCACACGCTGGTCAGTGGCGGTGGCTGCGTCGGCATGATGGGCGCGTTGGCCGACGGCGCCCGCGCCGCTGGCGGGCGCACCCTCGGCGTGATCCCGCAGGCGCTGGTCGACCTGGAGGTCGCCGACCTGCGCTCGGACGAGTTACTGGTGACCGACTCGATGGCCAGCCGCAAGACGTTGATGATCGACAAGTCGGACGCGTTCCTCACCCTGCCCGGCGGGCTGGGCACCCTCGACGAGCTGTTCGAGGTCTGGACGACCGCCACCCTCGCGCTGCACGCCAAGCCGATGGTGCTGATCGACACCGACGGCTTCTACCGGCCGTTGCTGGACTGGCTCACCACGCTGGCCGACCAACAGTTCCTGAAGCCCGCCGGCCAAGACCTGGTAACAGTGGCAACCACCGTCCCCGAAGCCCTGGACGCCCTAGAGTCCCACCTAACCTGACCCCCAGCGGCCCTCCCGTCCCCGTTGATCATGAAGTTGTAGGCGCCGCTGTCGGCGTGTCGCGTCGCCAACTTCATGATCGATGGAGCTGGATGGGGTGGGGTGGGGTGGGGTGGGGTGTCGTACGGGTCTGATGGGATGAGCTGATGCAGGCGTACCGGTTGGTGCGGCGGCCCGGGGGGCCGGCGCGGGGGGACGGGGGCGTGCCGGAGGGCAGCACCTCGGCTGCCGGTGCCACTGCGAGCAACGACGGTGGGGCTGGGCGGCTGGCCGATCCGGTGCAGGCGGAGGTCGTCGCGCACACCGACGGGCCGATGTTGGTGCTCGGCGGCCCGGGCACCGGCAAGACCAGCACCCTGGTCGAAGCGGTCGCCAACCGGGTGGCCGAGGGGGTCGACCCCGAACGGGTCCTCGTGCTCACCTTCGGCCGGCGGGGAGCCACGGCGCTCCGCCAGCGGATCGAGGCCCGGGTGGCGCAGGACGGCCACCGGGTGCTGCGCGAGCCGCTGGTGCGTACCTTCCCGGCGTACGCCTTCGGGCTGCTCCGCCGGGCCGCCGCCGAGCGCGGCGAGCCGTCGCCCCGCCTGCTCACCGGCCCTGAGCAGGATCTGATCATCCGCGAGTTGTTGGACGTGGTGGGTGAGGAGCCCGAGGACGACCCGGTCGGCTGGCCGACGGACCTGCGGCCGGCGCTGCGTACCCGGGCCTTCGCCAGCCAGTTGCGTGACCTGCTCATGCGCGCCGCCGAGCGGGGCGTGGGCCCGGTCGAGCTGGCCCGGCTGGGCGAGAAGCTGGGTCGCGCCGACTGGCCGGCCGCCGCCCGCTTCCTCCGGGAGTACGTCGCGGTGCTCGCGCTGCGCGACGTCAGCAACCGGGGCTCGATCGCGTACGACCCCGCCGAACTGGTCCGGGCTGCCACCGGGCTGCTGCGCGACGACGAGGAGCTGCTGGCCGCCGAGCGCCGTCGGCTCGCCCACGTGTACGTCGACGAGTTGGCCGACACCGACCCCGCCCAGCTCGACCTGCTCTCGGTGATCGCCGACGGGGGCAAGCCCCTGGTCGCCTTCGCCGATCCGGATTCGTCCACGTACGCCTTCCGGGGTGCCGACCCGGCCGGGGTGACCACCTTCGGGCACCGGTTCCGGACGGCCTCGGGCGCACCCGCCGCGCAGGTCCTGCTGAGCACGTCCTACCGGGCCGGGCCGGGTCTGCTCGCCGCGACGGCCCGGTTGGGCCGCCGGCTGCGGGGTCCGGCGGCGCATCGCCGGTTGCATCCGCTGCCCGACGCTCCGGCCGGCGTGGTCGAGGTGCACACCTTCCGGTCGGCGACCAGCGAGGCGGCCTGGCTGGCCCACGCGCTGCGCGCCGCCCACCTGCTCGACGGCGTGCCGTGGTCGCGGATGGCGGTGCTGGTGCGGTCCACCGCGTTGCAACTCCCCACCTTGCAGCGGGCGCTGCACGCGGCCGGTGTGCCCACCATCGTGCACGGCGAGGATCTGCCCCTGCACCTGCAACCGGCGGTGGCGCCGCTGCTGCTCCTGCTGCGCTGCGCGCTCGAGCCGGAACGGTTGGACGAGGAATCCGCGGTCGCGCTGCTGCACTCGTCGCTGGGCGGGGCGGACCCGCTGGCCGAGCGGCGGCTACGGCAGGGCCTGCGCGCGCTGGCGCTCTCCGGTGGGGACCGGCGACCGTCCGGCGAGCTGATCGTCGAGGCGTTGCGCGACCCGGCCGAGCTGGCCGGCATCGAGCGTCGTTGGGCCGAGCCGGCGCAGGCGGTGGCCGAGCTGCTGGCAACCGCCCGGGCCACCGCCGCCCAGCCCGGCGCGACCGCCGAGGACGTGCTCTGGGCCGTCTGGCACGCCAGCGGGCTGGCCGAACGCTGGGCCGGCGCGATCAGCGAGGGGCGTCCGGCGGCCGGCGAGGGGGACCTGGCCCGGCGGCGGCGGGCCGAGGCGGCCGACCGTGACCTGGACGCGGTGCTGGTGCTCTTCGACGCGGCGGCCCGGTTCACCGACCGGCTCCCCGGTGCCCGCACCGAGGTCTTCCTCGACCACGTGCTCGGCCAGGACCTGCCGGCGGACACGATCGCCCCGACCGCCGACCGGGGCGCGGCGGTCCGGCTGCTCACCGCGCACGCCGCGAAGGGCCTGGAGTGGGACCTGGTCGCCGTCGCCGGTGTGCAGGAGGGCATCTGGCCGGACCTGCGGCTGCGCGGCAGCCTGCTCGGCTCGGAGCGGCTGGTCGACGTGCTGGCCGGTCGGTCCTTCGGCGGTGCCAAGGTGGCGAACGTGGTGGGCCAGACCTCGGCGCTGTTGGACGAGGAGCGCCGGCTCTTCCACGTCGCCGTCAGTCGGGCCCGACACCGACTGCTGGTCAGCGCCGTGGCGTCGGCCGCGGTCGGCGGCGACGACCACGAGGAGCAGCCGAGCCGCTTCCTCTACGAGTTGGCTCCCGCCGCGCCACCCACCCCGCCGAACGACGCCGGCCCGGCTGACCCGCCCGCACCACCGGGCCCGCGCTCCGGCCCACCGTCCGGCGGCACGCCGACCGGCGACGGTCCCGACGGTGACGGCCGCAACGGCGACGGCCGCAACGGCGACGGCCGCAACGGTGACGGCCGCAACGGCGACGGCCCCGACGGCGGTGCACCGGCCAACGACGGTGAACCCGACCGGCCCGGCGCGCTGCCGGTCACCCGGCCGCCTCGGGCGCTCACCTTGCCGGCGTTGGTCGCCGAGCTGCGTACCGCGATCACCGACCCGGCCGCGCCGGCGGCCCGACGGCGCGTCGCGGCGGCCGAGCTGGCCCGCCTGGCCGCCGCCGGAGTGCCCGGCGCGCACCCCGACGACTGGTGGGGGCTGCGCGCGCTCTCCGACGACCGGCCGCTGGTCGATGAGGGTGCGCCGGTGCGGGTGACCCCGTCGGCGATGGAGAGCGCATTGCGGTGCAGCCTGCGCTGGCTGCTGGAACGGCACGGCGGCAGCGGCCCGACCAGCACCGCGCAGGGGGTGGGCAATCTGGTGCACGCCGCCGCGATGCTCGCCGAGGACGCCAGCGCCGATCGGGGCGCCCTGCTCGACTACGTGGCCGCCCGGTTCGATGCGATCGAGCTGGCCGCCCGCTGGATGGCCGGCCCGGAGCGGGAGCGCGCCGAGGCGATGGTCGACAAGCTGCTGCGCTGGCTGGCCACCAATCCGCGCCGACTGCTCGCCATCGAGCACGAGTTCGCGGTCCGCCTGGACGACCCGACCCGGCCGGTGGACCTGACCGGCCGCGTCGACCGGTTGGAGGTCGACGAGGCCGGGCGGCTGGTGGTGATCGACCTGAAGACCGGCAAGTCCACCGCGGTCACCGGCACCGAGTTGGCCGAGCACCCGCAGCTCGGCGCCTACCAGGCGGCGGTGGAGGCGGGGGCGTTCGCCGAGTTCGGCGACGAGTCCGGTGGTGCCGCGCTGGTGCAGCTCGGCACCTCGGCCAAGGACGCCAGGGAGCAGAACCAGCCGGCGGCCAGCGAGGGCCCGGCGGCCGGCTGGGCGACCGCGCTGGTGCGGCGTACCGCCGATACGATGGCTGCCGCCACGTTCGCCGCGGTGGCCAACTCAAAGTGCCGGGTCTGCCCGGTGCGGACCAGCTGCCCGGTCTCCGGGCAGGGGCGCCAGGTCGTCGAGCCGCCGACCGTCCGGAGCGCCCGGGAGGGCGAGGAGTGAGCTTGCGAGCCCCGCAGTCCCGAACGACGTTTCCGTGAGCGCGAGGAGTGAGCCGGGTTTGCGAGCACCGCATTCGCGAACGGAGGCGGCACCGGCATGACCCAGCCCACCCTGTTCGGGGTCGGCCCGACGCCGGCGCCCCGACTTGCCGACGCCGGCCCCCGGTACACCCCGATGGAGCTGGCCAAGCTGCTGCGACTGCCGGCGCCCACCCGGGAGCAGGCCGCGATCATCGCCGCGCCGGTGGAGCCGCTGCTGGTGGTCGCCGGTGCCGGGTCCGGCAAGACCGAGACGATGGCGGCGCGGGTGGTCTGGCTGGTGGCCAACTCGTACGTGCGTCCGGAGCAGATCCTCGGGCTGACCTTCACCCGCAAGGCGGCCGGTGAGCTGGCCCACCGGGTACGGACCCGACTCGACCAACTGATCCGCCGCCTCGGCCGGCAGGGCCGGGACCCGCTGGACGACCCGCTCGCCGGCGAGCCCACCGTCTCCACCTACCACTCGTACGCTGGGCGGATCGTCACCGAGCACGGGCTGCGGGCCGGCTACGAGCCGTCCACCCGGCTGCTCACCGAGGCGTCCCGCTGGCAACTTGTCGACCTGTTGGTGCGCAACTACGACGGCGACATGTCCGAGGTGGACCGGATGCCGAGCACCATCACCGATGCGGTGCTGGCGCTCGCCGGGGAACTGGACGAGCACCTGGTCGCCCCGGACCAGCTCGCCGGCTGGACCGGGCGGTTCTTCGCCGAGGTGCAGTCCCGGCCGGGCCGGGTCTACGCCGACGTACGCAAGGCGCTCGCCCTGCAGCAGACCCGGCTGCGCCTGCTGCCGCTGGTGCGCGCGTACGCCCGGCGCAAGGAGGACTTCGAGGCGATGGACTTCGCCGACCAGCTCGCCCGGGCGGCCCGGGTGGCCCGGGACCACCCGGCGGTCGGTGAGATCGAGCGGGAGCGCTTCCGGGTGGTGCTGCTGGACGAATACCAGGACACCAGCCACGCCCAGGTGGTGCTGCTCAACGCGCTGTTCGGCGGTGGGCACCCGGTGACGGCGGTGGGTGACCCGTGCCAGTCGATCTACGGTTGGCGGGGGGCCAGCGCGGGCACGCTGGACCGGTTCCCCACCGAGTTCGCCCGGGTCGACGGCCAGCCGGCCACGGCACTCGGGCTCACCACCAGTTGGCGCAACCGCCCGGAGATCCTCCGGGTGGCGAACGCGCTGGCCACCCCGCTGCGCGCGGCCGGCGCCCGGGTGCCCGAGCTGCGTTCCGCGCTGACCGTGCTGGACCCGATCCCACACCGCAGCCCCGGCGGTGCCGCGGGCGGCACCGTGCACTGCGCGCTGCTGCCCACGTACGCCGAGGAGGCGGGCTGGATCGCCGACAGCGTGCTCGCCGCCTGGCGTGGCGCGGCCCGGATGCCCGGCGCGGCGCCCGAACACATCCCGGTGGCGCAACGCCCGACCACCGCCGTGCTGGTCCGGGTCCGCAGCCAGATCCCGGCGATCGAGTCGGCGCTGCGCGAGCGTGGCCTCCCGGTCGAGGTGGTCGGGCTTGGCGGCCTGCTGGACACCCCCGAGGTCCGCGACGTGGTCTGCACGCTGCGGGTACTGGCCGACCCGACCGACGGGGCGGCGTTGCTGCGGCTGCTCACCGGCGCCCGCTGGCGGATCGGGCCGCGTGATCTGGTGGCCCTGCATCGGCGGGCTCGGAGCATCGCCAACGCCCGTCGGCAGGTGGCCGCCGACGAGACCGCGGAGATCAGCCCCGACGTGCTGGACGAGGCGACCCTGGTGGAGGCGCTGGCCGACCTCGGCCCGGCGCAGGCGTACTCGGCGGAGGGCTTCGCGCGGCTGCGCGCGTACGGCCAGGAGTTGGCGCTGCTGCGTTACCGCCTGGACCAGGCCCTGCCGGACCTGATCGCGGACATCGAGCGGACCATCGGCCTGGACGTGGAGGTCGCGGTGCGAGCCGGCCGGGACGGTGCCGGCGACGCCGGCCTGGCCCGGGGGCACCTGGACGCGCTCGGTGACGTGGCGGCCCGGTTCAGCGGGGAGACCCCGGGCGCGACCCTCTCCGGCTTCCTGTCCTTCCTGTCCGCCGCCGAGGACGAGGAGCGTGGCCTCGCTCCGGGTGAGGTCGAGGTGGTGGAGGGCGCGGTGCAGGTGGTGACCGCGCACGCCGCCAAGGGGCTGGAGTGGGACGTGGTGGCGGTGGCCGGGCTGAGCCGGGGCCTGTGGCCCGGGCCGGTACGCAACTCCGACCACTGGCTGGGCGGGCTGGGTGTGCTGCCGTTCCCGCTGCGCGGGGACGCCGACGGTCTGCCCGAGCTGGAGCTCGACGAGGTGGCGGACCAGCGGGGCGTGGCCCGTGCGGTGACCGACTTCACCGATGCCTGGCGAGCCCACGACGAGCGGGAGGAGCGCCGGCTGACGTACGTGGCGGTCACCCGACCGCGCCGGCTGCTGCTCTGCTCCGGCTACTGGTGGGGAGAGGGGACCAAGCGGCCGCGCGGCCCGTCGGTCTTCCTGCGCGAGGTGTACGACGCCTGCCTGGACGGGGGCCCGGGGCACCTGGTCGACGCGTGGGCGCCGGAGCCGACTCCGGACGCGACGAACCCGACCGCCGAGGTGGTGCTCCGCGCGGAGTGGCCGGCCGATCCGCTGGGCGGTCGTCGTCCGGCGCTGGCCGAGGCCGCCACGCTGGTGCGTCGCCTGATGACGGACGGTCCGGCCGCGTCGGTGGTCGTTTCCGGGCCGGTGGGATCGGTCGAGCCGGCGATGGATCCGGAGGTGGAGCGCTGGCGGCGCGAGGCCGATCTGCTGCTGGCGGAGCGGGCCGAGCTGACCCGGCTCTCCGGCGCGGTCGAGGTGGCCCTGCCCGGCCAGTTGAGCGTCACCCAGTTGGTGGCGCTGCGCCGTGACCCGGCGGCGCTGGCCCGGGTGCTTCGTCGCCCGGTGCCGAACGAGCCCAACCCGTACGCCCGCCGCGGCACCGCGTTCCACGCCTGGCTGGAACAGCGCTTCGGCGCCGACCGGCTGCTCGACCTGGATGAGCTGCCCGGTGCGGCGGACGCCGACGCCGCGCCGGACGAGGCGCTCGTCGAGCTTCAGGAGCGCTTCCTGACCAGTGAGTGGGCCGAGCGGGCGCCGGTGGAGGTGGAGGTGCCGTTCGCCACCGTGATCGCCGGGGTGGTGGTGCGCGGGCGGATGGACGCGGTCTTCGCACGGCCCGGTGGCCGGTTCGACGTGGTCGACTGGAAGACCGGCGCGCAGCCCGCCGGGCCGGCGGCGGAGGTCGCCGCCGTGCAGTTGGCCGTCTACCGGCTGGCCTGGGCGGAGCTGGCCGGCGTACCGGTCGACCGGGTGGGCGCGGCGTTCCACTACGTCCGGCACGGGGTGACGGTCCGCCCCGCCGATCTGCTGGACGTGACCGGCCTCACGGCCTTGATCGCCCAGCTCCCGGAAGATTCCGCCCAACATTGACCGCGGCAGGAAAATCCGTGGTAGGTTGACCGGGTTGCAGTTTTGGTTACCAGAGACTCTGTGTGCGCCTGGCGGGATTGTGGCCCCAGGCGCTCTTTGTTGTGTCCGGAGTTCTCCGGGCGGGGCGACCAGAAGCGACAGGCGATTCGCGCATTCCCGCGCGGAGCGCTCCTCTTCGGGCCCGCAACAAGTGCGGGTCCGACGTTCCGTCAAGGAGACGAAACACATGGCTATTGGCACCGTGAAGTGGTTCAACGCTGACAAGGGCTTCGGCTTCATCACCCCGGACGGCGGCGGCGCTGACGTCTTCGCCCACTTCTCGGCGATCCAGTCCTCCGGCTACCGGAGCCTGGACGAGAACCAGCGGGTCGAGTTCGAGGTGACCCAGGGCCAGAAGGGCCCGCAGGCCGAGAACATCCGCCCGCTCTGATCTTCAGATCGGTTCTGATCTTCGGATCGGTCAGCTTCATCCGTCGCGCCCTCCGGGTGTGACGGCGACGGGACCGGCCCGCCCCGCTGTCGACCTGCTCACGCAGGCGGCGGCTCGGCGGCGGGCCGGCCCGTACTCCCTTCGGTTCGTGCTTGTGAGTCCCGGCGGACGTCTTCGCTGGCGACAGCGCCTCTTTGGCGCCCTCCCTCGACACGTGCCGCGTCGAGGAAGGCTCCTGCGTGACCACAGTTGTTCCTTCGTTCGCCCATTCCGGTCTGGCACCGGCGTTGCTCACCGCGCTGACCGCGCAGGGCATCACCGAGCCGTTCCCGATCCAGTCGGCCACGCTGCCCGACTCGCTCGCCGGCCGGGATGTGCTCGGGCGGGGTCGTACCGGTTCCGGTAAGACCCTCGCCTTCGGGCTCCCACTGCTCTCCCGCACCGCTGGCCGTCGCGCCCGGCCCGGTCGTCCACTGGCCCTGGTGCTGGTACCGACCCGTGAGTTGGCCCAGCAGGTCACCACCGCGCTGGCCCCGTACGCCCGCGCCGTCGGGCTGCGCTGCGCCACCGTCGTCGGCGGGCTGTCGTTGCAGCGTCAGGCGGACGCCCTGCGCGCCGGCGCCGAGGTGGTCGTGGCGACCCCCGGCCGGCTGCACGACCTGATCAACCGTGGCGACGCCCGGCTCGACCAGGTCGAGATCACCGTCCTGGACGAGGCCGACCAGATGGCCGACATGGGCTTCCTGCCGCAGGTCACCAAGCTGCTGGAGCAGGTCGCCCCGCAGGGCCAGCGGATGCTCTTCTCGGCCACCCTGGACGGCGGCGTGGACCGCCTGGTCCGCCGCTTCCTGAGCAGCCCGGTGACCCACTCGGTCGACCCGGGCACGGCCACGGTCACCGCGATGACCCACCACGTACTGCACGTCGACGCGCTGGACAAGCCCGCCGCGCTGACCCGGATCGCCGCCCGCGAGGGCCGCACCATCCTGTTCATGGGCACCAAGCACCGCGCCGACCGGCTCGCCCGCCAGTTGCTCTCCAAGGGGGTACGCGCGGCCGCGCTGCACGGCGGCAAGTCCCAGCCGCAGCGCACCCGGATCCTGGAGCAGTTCCGCAACGGTCAGGTGACGGCCCTGGTCGCCACGGACGTGGCGGCCCGCGGCATCCACGTCGACGGCCTGGACATGGTGGTCAACGTGGACCCGCCGACCGAGGCGAAGGACTACCTGCACCGGGGTGGCCGGACCGCCCGGGCCGGTGAGTCCGGCACCGTGGTCACCCTGGTCCTGCCCGAGCAGCGCCGGGACGTGTCCCGGCTGATGGCCACCGCCGGCATCCGACCCCAGTCGGTCCAGGTTCGCTCGGACGACGAGGCGCTGGTCCGGGTGACCGGTGCCCGTGAGCCGTCCGGCGTACCGGTGACGATCGTCGCCCCGCCGGCACCCGTGGCCCGGGGCCGCGTCGCCGGTGGCTCGGGTGCTCCGGCCGCCGATGGTGCCGCCCGTCCGGCGCACCGCGCGTCGGGCCGCTCCCGCCGCCCGCGCCGCCCCCGCACCGCCTGATCGGTACGCCCCGACCGACCCGCCCCGCTGAAGCGAGGCGGGTCGGTCCGTCTGTGGGTGCCGCGCGTCCTGCACTCGGCTGATCGGCTGAGTCGGTAATCAGCCTCGGCTGGGTCGGCTGGCCGACTGTGCGCCGGCCGTCCGTGGTCGAAGCTGTCCAGCGGGGGCAAGTCGGGCGGGGGTCCGGCGCGGGAGGGGTGGCCATGGCGGACGAGGCCGATTCGGGGGCGCTGCGCGAACTGATCCTGGTGGTCGCGGTCGCGTTCGCCGGATTACTGCTCGCCGTGGTGGCCGCCTTCGCACCCTGGCACGTCACCCCGGCGGGGGACGCTCCCGCCGGGCTGGTGGAGCTGCACGGTCCGGATGATCCGGGCTCCGGCTCGGCCGTCGCACACGGGGGCTGAGCAGCGACCGGCCCGACCGGTGCCGGCGAAGGGGCAGGCTCGGTCAGGAACGGTACGAGGTGTGGTTGGGTCGGCGGGGCACCGGCCCGACTACACCGCCACCGAGGACCTGCTCGTCGTCGGCGGGTTGGTAGCGGGCGAGCAGGTTGGCCAGGGTGGTGCTGTCGACCACCGTCGCGATCGCACCGTGCACCGCGAGCCAGACATCGGTCAGTCCGGCGGCCACTCCGTGGTAGCCGGCCCGCTCGGCCGGCAGTCCTCGCACCGTGGTCAGCGAGCCGCCCACCGCGCGCAGCACGTCCCCGACGGTGATCTCCTCGGGCGGGCGGCTCAACGCGTACCCGCCCTCGGCACCGCGATGGCTGACCAGCAGGCCGGCCCGGCGCAGGTCGAGCAGGATGCCCTGAAGGAAGCTGAGCGGGATCTCCTGCACCTCGGCCAGACTGGCCGCCTTCACCAGATCGCCACCGCCGCCGCCGCGATCGGCGGCAGCGGCGGCGACGGCGAGCATGGCCCGGAGCGCATAGTCGCTGCGCGCGGAGACGTACACGTCACTGACCAGCCTGGTCCAGCACGCCCCAACGGCGACGGATCGCCTTGTCCGCGGCACCGAACGCGGCGTCCACGACCAGGCCGAGCACCAGGATGACGATCATGGTGGAGAGCAGCCAGGGCGCGTCGGACAGTTCGCGGGAGTAGGTGAGCTGGGCACCGAGTGAGGTCTGCGAGATGCCGACCACGATCAGTTCGCCGGCCATCAGGCTGCGCCAGGAGAACGCCCAACCCTGCTTGAGCCCGGCGACGATCGCCGGCAGCGCGGCCGGTGCGATCACGTACCGGTAGAGGTTGATGCCCCGGGCCCCCAGGTTGCGACCGGCACGCAGCAACAGCGGCGGCACGTAGTCCACACCGGAGATCACGCCGTTGGCGATGGACGGCGCCGCACCGAGCACCACCACGAAGAAGATCGCCTTCTCGCTCAACTCGAACAGCAGGATGGCCAGCGGGAACCAGGCGATCGACGGCATGGTCTGCAACGCGGTGATCATCGAGCCGATGGCCGCCCGGAGCACCGTGGACCGGGCCACCGCCAGGCCCAGCAGCAGGCCGACGGCCACCGAGAAGACGTACCCGACGGCGGCCCGACGCAGCGTGGTGAGCAGGCCCTCCCAGAGCTGCGGGCCCTGCGCCTGGGCCACCAGTTCGCGGCCGACGGTCAGCGGGCCGGGCAGCGAGTATGGCGGCTTCCAACCCGACCAGACCACGATCTGCCAGGCCAGGATGGCGATGGCCAGCGCGGCCAGCTTGGGCCAGGTGGCCGCCCAGATGCGGGTGGCCCGGGAGAGCTCCTTGTCCCGGCCGGCGATCTCCAGCGCGTCGAGGCCGGAGATTTCCGCGTCGGCCCGGGCCGTGCTGGTGAGGGTGTCACTGGCCATGGCGGCCCACCTCCGTACGGAGCCGTTCGGTGACGTCGGCGGCGATGGCGGCGACCTCGGGGGAGTCGATCCGCCGGGGGCGCGGGATGTGCACCTCGGTGGAGTAGATGATCCGGCCGGGCCGGCTGGAGAGCAGGATGATCCGGTCGGCGAGCCGGGCGGCCTCGCGGACGTTGTGGGTCACGAAGAGCACCGAGAGCTTGCGCTCGGACCAGATCCGCTCCAACTCGTCGTGCAGGATGTCCCGGGTCATCGCGTCCAGTGCGCCGAACGGCTCGTCCATCAGCAACACGGGCGTGTCCAGGGCCAGCGTGCGGGCCAGCGCGACCCGCTGCCGCATCCCGCCGGAGAGCTCGTGTGGGCGCTTGCGGCCGAAGTCGTTCAGGTGGACCGTCCGCAGCAGCTCGGCCACCCGCGCGCGGCGCTCGGCCCGGGGCATGCCGCGCAGCTTCAGCGGCACCTCGACGTTGGCCTCGACGGTCAGCCAGGGAAAGAGCGCCGGCTCCTGGAACATCAGCCCCGGGCTTGCGCCACCGGCCAGGCCGATCTGGCCACCACTGACCCGGTCCAGCCCGGCGACCAGGTTGAGCAGCGTGCTCTTGCCGCACCCGGACGCGCCGACCAGACACACGAACTCGCCGGGCGCCACGTCCAGCGACACCCCGTCCAGGGCCAGGACGGCGTTCGCCCCGCGTCCGTACACCTTGGTCACGCCGGAGAGCGCGACCGCGGTGGTCGCGCTCTCCGGCGTCGTCGTGGTCGACGTCATGGTTGGACGACCTCGGGCTTGCCCTGGGCCTTGAGTGCCTTGTTCAGGTACGTCAGGTCGTACAGACCCTTGAGGTCCACCGGCTCGGTCAGCTTGACCTCGACGGCGTGGTCGAGCCCGGTCTTCAGCGAGGCGGAGATCGGGTCGTTGGTGAACTCCAACGTCGGCCACGCCTGCTTGATCAGCTTCAGGTCCAGCGGCTTGCCGGTGATCTTGCCGATCGCGTCGGAGATGGCCTGCTGGGCCTCCTCGGGCTTGCTGTTGACGAACTCGTTGGCGGCGACCTGCCCGTCGACCAGCTTCTGCACGACGTCCGGGTGTGCCTTGAGGAACTTGGTGCTGACCAGGAGGTTGGTGATGACGAACTTCTTGTCCGGCCAGAGGTCCCGCTCGTCGACCAGCACCTTGCCGCCGGCGTTGAGCAGCCGGGAGACGAACGGCTCGGGCACCCAGGCTGCGTCGATGGCGCCGCTGGTGAAGGTCTCCACCGTCTGGGCGTTCTCCTGCGGCACGATCTTGACGTCGCCGCCACCCTCCTTGGTGGTGGTCAGCCCCTGCTGCTTGAGCCAGTAGCGCACCGCCACGTCTTGGGTGTTGCCCAGCTGCGGAGTGGCGACCTTCTTGCCCTTCAGGTCCTGCGGGCCGTTGATGCCCGCCTTGACGACCAGCGCCACGCCGCCGGAGGCGGCGCCGGAGACCACCCGGACGGCCTCGCCCTTGGACTTGGAGAACGCGTTGACGGTCGGGTTCGGACCGATGTAGGTGGCGTCCAGTGCTCCGGAGAAGACCGCCTCGATCGCGGCCGGGCCGGCGTTGAAGGTCTTCGGATCCAGCTTCACGTTGGCGCCGAGCTTCTCGGCGAAGATGCCCTTCTCCACGCCGACCACCGCCGGCGCGTGAGTGATGTTGGGGAAGTAGCCGAGTCGCAGAGTCACCGGGCCGGAGCTGCCGCCCGCGCCCTCACTGTCGTCGCCGCACGCGGCGGTGCTGCCGAGGGTCGCCGCGCCGACCACGGCGAGGGTGGCCAGTGTGACCAACCGGCGCAGAGGGAGCCGTCTCATCGTCCCATCCAATCCGCAGTATTCCTACTTAGTTGGTAGGAAGACTGGGCCAGGGCGGGTTCACCGTCAAGAGCCATCCATATATCGGGATGCGGCGTCTCAGATATGTCGGTATTTCCTACCAGCTTGCTAGGGTAGGCGGCACCTCGGTGACCGGCAGAGAGGCAACCTCGTCATGACCTTCCACTGGTTCCTGCCCACCTCCGGCGACGGCGACCAGGTCGGCGCCGCCACCGTCACCGCGGGTGCCGCCCGGCACGACCGGGCCGCCACGGTGGCGTACCTGGCGGAGGTCGGCCGGGCCGCCGAGGCGAACGGCTTCGCGGCCGTACTCACCCCGGTCGGCGCCGGCTGCCCCGACCCGTGGATCGTCTGCGCGGCGGTCGCACAGCACACCGAGCGGCTCGGCATGTTGGTCGCGGTCCGGGCCGGCTTCGCGCTGCCCACCCTGATCGCCCAGCAGGCCGAGGCGTTCCAGGCCGTCTCCGGTGGCCGGCTTTCGCTCAACATCGTGACCGGCGGCGACCCCGCCGAGCAGCGGGCGTACGGCGACTTCCTCGACCACGACGCCCGCTACGCGCGTACCGGCGAGTTCATCGAGGTGCTGCGCCGGGCCTGGGAAGGCCGCCCGTTCGACTTCTCCGGCAAGCACTACCAGGTGGACGGTGGCGGGCTCGCCAGCCCGCTGGCCGTACCGCCGCCGCTCTACTTCGGTGGCGCGTCCCCGGCCGCCGAGACGGTGGCCGCCCGCCAGGCCGACGTGTACCTGATGTGGGGCGAGCCGCCGGTGGCGATCGAGGCCCGGGTGCAGCGGATCCGGGCGCTGGCCGCGGAGCAGGGGCGCACCCTGCGTACCGGGCTCCGGCTGCACGTCATCGCCAGGGCGACCAGCGCCGAGGCGTGGGCGGAGGCCGACCGGCTGTTGGCCGGGATGAGCCAGGAGCGGATCGTCGCCGCCCAGGCCCGGTTCCGGCGGATGGACTCGGTCGGCCAGGCCCGGATGGCCGTGCTGAACGCCGGCCGCACCGACGGGCTCACCGTCGCACCGAACCTCTGGGCCGGGGTCGGCCTGGTCCGCGAGGGCGCCGGCACCGCCTTGGTCGGCAGCTACGCCGAGGTCGCGGCCCGGATCGACGAGTACGCGGCGCTCGGCGTCGACGAGTTCATCCTCTCCGGCTGGCCGCACCGGGAGGAGGCCGAGCGGGTCGGTGCCGAGGTGCTGCCCCGGGTCACCGCCCCGGTGGCGGCGGCTCCGCCGAGGTCGCCGGTGGCGGGGGTGCCGACGCGCTAGGGTCGACTCCGTGGCGGCGCGGAGATCCAGAATTCCAGCGACCAAGTACCCGGTCGAACGGTTCACCCTCGACAACGGCCTGCGGGTGGTGCTCACCCCCGATCGCAGTGCCCCGGTGATCGGGGTGGCGGTGGTCTACGACGTGGGCATCCGCTCCGAGCCGGAGGGGCGTAGCGGTTTCGCCCACCTCTTCGAGCACCTGATGTTCCAGGGCTCGGAGAACCTGGAGAAGCTGGCCCACTTCCGGCACGTGCAGGGCGCGGGCGGCACCTTCAACGGCTCCACCCACCTGGACTACACCGACTACTTCGAGACGCTCCCGAGCAACGCGCTGGAACGCGCGCTGTTCCTGGAGGCCGACCGGATGCGCGGCCCCCGGCTGACCGAGGAGACCCTGCGCAACCAGGTCGACGTGGTCAAGGAGGAGATCCGGGTCAACGTGCTCAACCGACCGTACGGCGGTTTCCCCTGGCTGACCCTGCCGCCGGTCATGTTCGACACGTTCCCGAACGCGCACGACGGGTACGGCTCCTTCGACGACCTGGAGTCGGCGACCGTCGCCGACGCGGCCGACTTCTTCCGCCGCTACTACGCCAGCGGCAACGCGGTGCTGGCGGTCAGCGGCGACATCGACGTGGCCGAGGCGACCGAGCTGGTCACCCGACACTTCGGCGACGTGCCGGCCCGGCTGGCCCCGCAGCGGCCCGACTTCACCGAGCCGGACCTGACCGCCGAGCGACGCACCTCGTACACCGACGCGCTGGCACCGCTGCCGGCGGTGGCCGGCGCCTGGCGGGTGCCCGACCCGGTCACCGACTTCGCCGGCTACCTGCCGTACGTGGTGTTGGCCGAGGTTCTCACCGACGGTGACGCGTCGCGGCTGGTCGAGCGGCTGGTCCAGCGCGACCGCACGGTGACCAGCCTCGGCGGCTACCTCGGTTTCATGGGCGACCCGTTCGACGTGCGCGACCCCACCGCGCTGCTGCTCCAGGCCCACCTGCCACCGGGCGGCGACGTGGACAAGGTGCTGCGCACCATGGACGAGGAACTGGACCGGCTGGCCACCGACGGGCTGACCGACGGAGAGCTGGCCCGGACCCAGGCCCGGATGGCGACGCACCTGCTGCGGGACACCGACGCGGTGCTCGGTCGGGCGCTGCGGATGGCGGTACTGGAACAGCAACGCGGCGAGCCGGGCCTGCTCAACGAGCTGCCCCGGCTGGTCGGCGACGTCACCGAGGAGCAGGTCCGGGCCGCCGCGGCCACTCTGCGGCCGGAGCGTCGGGCCGCGGTCGAGGTTGTCGCGGGAGGTGCCCGATGACCACGACCGTCCCGGCCGGGCCGCGTACGCTGCCTCCGCTCGGCCCGACCCGCAAGCTCAAGGTGCCCAAGCAGGCCGAGCGCACGCTGCGTAACGGCCTCACCGTGATCGCGGTACGCCGGCCCGCCGTACCCCTGGTCGAGCTGCGGCTCTGGGTTCCGTTCGGCCGGGCCCACGTCGCCCGTGGCGCGATGCTCTCGCAGACCATGCTCTCCGGCACCGAGTCGATGACCAGCGTCCAGATCGCCGCCGAGTTGCAGAAGGTGGGCGGCGGGCTCTCCGCGGGCGTCGACCCGGACCGGCTGATGCTCTCCGGCGCCGGCCTGGTCACCGGCCTGGACCGGATGCTGGAGTTGCTGGCCGAGGTCTTGACCGGGGCCAGCTATCCCAGCGACGAGGTGGCCACCGAGCGGGACCGGCTGGTCGACCGGATCCAGGTCGCGCAGAGCCAGCCGGCGCACCTGGCGCGGGAGGCCCTGCTGAAGCGGGTCTACGGCCGGCACCCGTACGCCGCCCAGACGCCGGAGCCGGGTCAGATTCGAGCCGTCCGACCGGCCGCGCTGCGAACCCTGCACGCCGAGCGGGTGCACCCGGCCGGTGCGCAGTTGGTGCTGGTCGGCGACGTACAGCCGGAACGGGCCCTGGACGCGGCCGAGCGGGCGCTCGCCGGCTGGGCCGGAGCCGGGCGCAGCGCCGAGTTGCCGCCCACTCCTGCGCTGGAGCCGGGGCCGCTGCTGCTGGTCGATCGACCCGGGTCGGTGCAGTCCTCGCTGCGGATCGCCCTGCCGGCCGTGTCGCGCACCCATCCCGACCACGCCGCGCTGCAACTGGCCAACCTGATCTTCGGCGGCTACTTCTCCTCCCGCTGGGTGGAGAACATCCGGGAGGACAAGGGCTACACGTACGGGCCGCACTCGGTGCTTGAGCACTCGGTGGCCGGTTCGGTGCTGGTCGCCGCCGCCGAGGTGGCCACCGAGGTCACCGGCCCGGCATTGCTGGAGACGACGTACGAGCTGGGCCGGCTGGCGTCGCTGCCGCCGAAGCCCGACGAGTTGGAGCAGGCCCGCCAGTACGCCCTCGGCACCCTCCAGCTCGGCATGTCCACCCAGGCCGGGCTGGCCGCGCTGACCAGCGCGTACGCCGGTAACGGTCTTCGCCTGGACTTCCTCGCCGAGTACGCGGCCCGGCTGACCAAGGCGACCGTCGACGACGTGGCGCGGGTGGCGGCCGACTACCTGGCGCCGGCGCGGGCGGCGGTCGTGGTGCTCGGCGACGCCGAGCGCATCACTCCCGGGCTGGCCGCGCTGACCACGGTCCACACCGAGCCGGTCGAGTCGTGAGCGGGGAGACCGCGCCGCCACTGGCCCGGTCCACCCTGGACCGGGCCGCGCACCGGCGAAACGACTCGCAGTGGCTGACCGAGGCGTGGCTGCGCGCCCGGGTGCTGTTGCTCGACTCGACCGACGAGGGTCGGACGTTGACCCGCACCGACGCGTCGCCCCCGGCGCTGGTGCTGTTCGGCGCGGCGGATGTGCCGGCCGGGTCGGAGTCGACCGCCATGTTCCTCGGTGTCGAGCCGGACGGGGTACCGGTCTTCGCGGTCGACGCGCCGTTGCCGGCGTTGCCGGGCACCCGTGCGGTCAACCTGCGCGAGGTGGGCCACCTGCTCGCCGACCGGGAGGCCGGCATCTTCACCACCGCGCTGGCGTTGGTCAACTGGCACACCCGGCACAGCTACTCGTCGGCCACCGGCGCGCCGACGTCGGTGGACGAGGCGGGTTGGTCCCGGGTGGACCGCAACGGCGGGCGGGTGTGGCCGCACACCGACCCGGCGATGATCGTCCTGGTGCACGACGGGGTCGCCGGCCCGGACGGGCGCTGCCTGCTGGGTAACAACGCGGGCTGGCCGGGCACCCCCGGCGGTCGGCGTTACTCCTGCCTGGCCGGCTATGTCGAGCCGGGGGAATCGGCCGAGGCCGCCGTACTGCGCGAGGTCCGCGAGGAGGTGGGCATCGGGGTCGAGCAGATCGGGTACGTGGGCAGCCAGGCGTGGCCATTCCCCGGCTCGCTGATGCTGGGCTTCCTGGCCACCGCCGACCCGGCCGACCCGGTGCAGGTCGATCCGGCCGAGATCGCGTACGCGAGGTGGTTTTCCCGCCGGGAGATCGGCGCGGCGCTGGCGGGGCGGACGGTGGATGTGGGCGACGGAGCCCGGCTGATCCTTCCACCGCCGTCGTCGATCGCGCTGTTCCTCATCCACCGCTGGCTGGACGGCTGGGTGGACGCCGACCGTTGAACGCGGTCCCGGCTCGTGGCCGTCGTTGCCGCGACGGTCACGAGCCGGGAACACGGGCCGTCATGGTCGGGTGGGGTAGGAAACACGGCGGGGGAGCCGATCCGACCACGACGGACGTCTGGTTGATCAGGTGCCGGTGCGGCCCGGTCGTCGACGGAAGGCCGGTCGGGGCTCGCCCAGCGGCAGGACCTTGACCCGTTGCTTGCCGGCGCGGACCGCGCCGACCGTGGCCAGCGCCCTGGCCAGCAGCAACGCCGCGTCCCGATCCTCGGCGTGCACGGTCTGCCGGCGTGGCTCGGGCGTGGTGGTCTCGTCCCGGAGCCGGTGGCCATCCGCCCAGGCGGCGGCGATGTCCCCGTCGGCGACGGCGCGGATGTCGGTGCGAACGATCAGGAACCGCATGAGGGTCTCCGGATGAACCGCGACGGATGAGCCAGTGTGGAAGTTCCACGTGCTCGTTGGCCATGTTACGCCGCGTGTTCGTCCCAGCAACTCAAACTCGCCTATCGGATTTGAGCGTCGTCCGATCGGCGGATGCCTGGTCAGAGGCGTTGGCGGTGCACAACGCAACGGGGCCGCCGGCAACGCCGACGGCCCCGTTCCGGTCACCGGATCAGTTCAGATCGAACTGGCCCTTCTTTGCTCCCGCAATGAAGCCGAGCCACCCCGACCGGTTGAACTGCAGGACCGGGCCGCTTTGGTCCTTGCTGTCGCGCAGCGCCACGGCCGACGGGCCGGTGCCCAGTGGGGCGACCTCCACACAGTTGGAGGTCTGGCTACGGGTGCTCTTACGCCACGGGGCGTCCGCCAGCTGGTGGGCGGTGACGGACGGCGTTTTGCGGATGTCGTTCATGGTTCTGCTCCTGGTGTGAACCGTTCCGATGGGACGAGTGGCGCCGCACGTCCGACGGAGGGTCCCCCGTGGATCACCGGTCCGTCAGCCGCCCCGAGTCACGGCGACGTTGGGTCGGCGCCGATGCCGGCCCGAACGTCACTGTGGATGGGGGCGCCGCCTCGGTCAGCCGTCCCGTCGCCTCGATCAGCCACGTGAGGGTGTCCGAAGCGGTAAGTGCCGCCGTGCATAGCCACTCGAACACCACTTTATAGCGATTTAGCGCGAATGCCTCGGTCGACATGACGTCGGTGAACCCCCCTTCGATGGTCAACGTCTCCGGATCGAGCGGATCGGCGAACCGATAGAGGGAGAACGCGGTCGGCGGAAGGTACCAATGGCCGATCTGGGTGTCCCGGAGCAGCAGGTGCAGTGTCACGTTCGGCAGCAGCGCCAGGTCGCACAACTGGTGCAACTGCTCGCGCAGCACCTCGGGCGGACCGGCCCGGCGACCGAGGGCCGCCTCCTCCAGCACCGCGGTGTAGCGGGGAGCGTCGGGCTCCCGGGTCAGCAGTTCCTGGCGGGCCAGCCGTGCCTGCACCTCGGTCGCGGGCTCCTCGCCGTGCTCCGGCTCGCCGGCGCCCTCACCAACCTCACCGGCCGAGACGATCCGGAGCTGCGCGTACCCGGGGGTCTGCAACAGACCCGGCACCAGCACCGGGTTGTACTCGGAGATCTCCACGCAGCCCGCCTCCAACTCGGCCCAGCCGCGCTGCTGCTGTGTCATCACCGGGAAGTTCTTCAGCCAGCCCCGCATGTCACCGGCCTCGCCAACGAGGCGCATGAGCTCCTGCTGTTCGGCGTCGTCGGCACCGTAGAGCTTGAGCAGAACGCCCACGTCCTGTGGGTCCGGCCGACTGCGACCGTTCTCCAATCGGGACAGTTTCGACGCGGAGGCCCAGCCGATCCGCTCGATGACCTGGTCCCCGGTGAGGCCTGCGGTCTCGCGCAGGCGACGCAGCTCAATGCCCAACCGGCGACGACGCAGGATCGGGCTGGGTGCGGCAGGAGGCACGGTGTCCTCTTTCCCGTCGACCGCCGCAACGCGACGGTAACTGTATGAAATTCGCCCCCCACGGTCAGTATGGACGGCGCGACCGGCGTCGGAGGGTCCGGCGGGGGCGTGTCTTGCGAAAAATGGACCACGGGTACGCCGGACCACGACGGACCCACGGTCCCGCCCCGTCGACCACGCCCACCCCGGGCACGCCATCCCCGCCGGAGGGACCTCCCATGCGTACCGTCCTGCGCCGACCCGACTTCCGCCTGCTCTTCGTCGGTCTGCTGGCCAGCATGACCGCCGAATCGATCCTGCTGCTCGCACTCGCGATCTGGGTCAAGGATCTGACTGGCTCCGACGGGCTCGCCGGTGGAACGATCTTCGCGGTCATCGCCCCGATGACGCTCGCGCCGCTGGTCGGTTGGGTCGTCGACCGCTACCCGCGCCGAACCTTCTTCGTTGCCGCGAACCTGGTCACCGCCGTACTGCTGACGCCGTTGTTCACGGTCCGGGACGCGACCGACGTCTGGCTCGTCTACCTGGTGGCGGCCCTGTACGGCCTGTCGTACATCACGCTCAGCGCGGCGCTGAGCGGCCTGATCCGGCAGCTGGTGCCGGTGGAGTTGCTGGCCGAGGCGAACGGCGCGTTGCAGACCGTACGCCAGGGGTTGCGGCTGATCGGCCCGCTGGTCGGCGCGGCGCTCTACGCGGCGATCGGCGGGTGGGCGCTGGCCGGGGTCGGCATGGTCGGATTTCTGACTGCCGCCGCGGTGGTGAGCGCCCTGCCCACCCCGCAGTCGGCGCCGCCGATCGTGCGGCTGCGCTGGCCGGCCGAGTTGGGCGCCGGGCTGCGGCATCTGGCCGGTGAGCCGGTCCTGCGCCGGGCTCTGCTCGGCTTCGGGCTCGGGTCGCTGGTGATGGGCTTCAGCGAGTCGCTCATCTTCGCCTACGTCGACCTGGGGTTGGACCGGGACGCCACGTTCGTCGGCGTGCTGGTCACCGTCCAGGGCATTGGCGGTCTGCTGGGTGCGCTCTGCTCACCGGCGCTGGTCCGCCGGTTCGGCGAGGTCGGCACGCTGGCCGCCGGGGTCGCCCTGTTCGGGCCGGCGGCGCTCGCGCTCGCGTACCCCGATCTCCGGCTCGGGTTCGTCGCGGTGCTGCTGGCCGGCGTCTCGCTCCCGCTGCGGATGGTGGGGCTGCACACGCTGATCCAGCGGCGTACCCCGCCCGCGCTGGTCGGCCGGGTGGCCGCGGCGACCGAGGCGGTGGTCAGCGGGCCATCGGCGGTATCCATCGGCACGGGCGCGCTGCTGGTCGGGTTCCTCGACTACCGGGTGCTGTTCGCGCTGGTCGGGGTTGCCACCCTGGCCGCTGGCGCCTATCTCTGGCGGGGACGGCGCCTCGGCGCGGCAGCCGGCGTCCGTCCGCCCACCCCGCCGACCCCCCCGACCCTCCCGGCACCCCGACGTCCGGTCGAGGCCACCGACCGGCATGTGATCAGCGGCACCCGCCGGCCACCGTGGCGGTGACGGAAATCAGACACCACGAGCGGCCGACCCGGGTGGGTCGGCCGCTCGTCGCGGTGCTCCGGCCGGTCAGGCCGCGAGGGTCTCCAGGTGCTGCTTGACCTCGTTGATCGAGGGGTTGGTCAGCGCGCTGCCGTCGGCGAAACGCAGCGTCGGAACCGTCTGGTTGCCGCCGTTCACACTCATCACGAACTCCGCGGCCTTCGGGTCCTGCTCGATGTCGACCACCTCGTAACCGATGCCCGCCCGGTCGAGCTGCGACTTCAGCCGGTGGCAGTAGCCGCACCAGGGGGTGGAATACATCGTCAGCATGGTCGGATCCTCCAAGCTCCTCCGGCCGCCGGCTTGCGGATCAAGCCGAGGCTGTTCGTTGTAACGCCCGGGGGAGCTGAGATGATTCCTGGTTGTGGTGGTTCACTCAGCGTCGGAACGGGTGCTCGCCGGGCTGGATCCGGAGCAGCGCTCTGCGGTGACCGCACCCGCCGGCCCGGTCTGCATCCTGGCCGGCGCCGGCACCGGCAAGACCCGGGCGATCACCTCCCGGATCGCCCACCGCGCGCTCTCCGGTGAGATCTCCCCCCGGCACGTGCTCGCGGTCACCTTCACCGCGCGGGCCGCCGCCGAGATGCGGAGTCGTCTCACGGTGCTCGGAGTGGGCGGAGTGCAGGCGCGGACCTTCCACGCCGCCGCACTGCGTCAGGTGCGCTACTTCGCCCCCCGCCTGTTGGCCGGGCGGGCCATGCCCGAGCTGTTGGACAGCAAGGTGCGGCTGGTCACCCTCGCTGCCGCTCGGGTCGGCCTGCGCGCCGACCGGGCCGCCGCGCGGGACCTGGCCGGCGAGATCGAGTGGGCGAAGTCGTCGCTGGTCGAGCCGGCCGAGTACGTGGTGGCGGCGGCCCGGGCACTGCGCGACACGCCGCACGAGCCGGCGAA
Organism: Micromonospora vulcania; assembly: GCF_042658605.1. NCBI lineage: Bacteria > Bacillati > Actinomycetota > Actinomycetes > Micromonosporales > Micromonosporaceae > Micromonospora > Micromonospora vulcania. The sequence goes on from NZ_JBHSQS010000001.1 coordinate 470,148, forward strand.
GGTAGCCGAGGTGTTCACCGCGTACGAGCAGCTCAAGCGTGGCAACGGCGTGATCGACTTCGAGGACATGCTGCGCGCCGCCGTGTGGGGCATCGAGGAGCACCGGGACGTCGGCGAGCAGGTCCGCAGCCAGTACCGGCACTTCGTGGTCGACGAGTACCAGGACGTCAACCCGCTCCAGCAGCGGTTGCTCGACGCCTGGCTGGGCGGCCGGGACGACCTGACCGTGGTCGGCGACGCCAGCCAGACGATCTACTCGTTCACCGGGGCGACCTCCGGATACCTGGTCGACTTCCCGCGTCGGCACCGGAATGCCACCGTGGTCCGGCTGGTGCGCGACTACCGCTCCACCCCGCAGGTGGTCGGCCTGGCCAACGCGGTGATCGCCCAGGCCCGGGGCACCGAGGCGCGGCTTCGGCTGGAGCTGAGCGGGCAACGCCCCGCCGGCCCCGAGCCGGATCTGCGGATCTTCACCGACGAGCCGACCGAGGCGAACGCGGTGGCCGCCCGCTGTCGGACGCTGATCGAGGCGGGCACGCCGGCGAAGGAGATCGCCGTGCTGTTCCGGATCAACGCGCAGTCCGAGGCGTACGAGAAGGCGCTCACCGAGGCCGAGGTTCCGTACGTGGTGCAGGGCGCGGAACGGTTCTTCGAGCGGCCCGAGGTACGCCAGGCGATGATCGCGCTGCGTGCCGCCACCCGGTCGATCCCGGGGGAGACGCCGTTGCCGGCCGCCGTCGTCGAGGCGCTCACCGCGGTCGGCTGGGCACCGGACGCGCCCCCGGCCGGCGGCGCCGCCCGCGAGCGCTGGGAGGCGCTGGCCGCGCTGGTCCAGCTCGCCGAGGAGTACGCGGCCACCCCCGAGGTACTGCCGATCGGCGAGGCGGCCTCGGTGGAGCGCGCGGTCACCCTGGCCGACTTCACCGAGGAGTTGACCCGCCGAGCCGCCCAGCAGCACGTACCGACGGTGGACGGGGTGACGCTCGCGTCCCTGCACTCGGCCAAGGGGCTGGAGTGGGACGCGGTCTTCCTGGTCGGCCTCGCCGAGGGCACCCTGCCCACCACGTACGCCAAGACCACCGAGCAGGTCGAGGAGGAGCGCCGGCTGCTCTACGTCGGGATCACCCGGGCCCGGGAGTGGCTCTGGCTGTCGTACGCCGCCGCGCGCTCGTCGGGCGGGCGGCCCCGGCGACCGTCGCGGTTCCTTCCGCAGCTGGACCGCTCGGGCGGGACCGAACGGGCCGCCGGTGGAGCCGGACCGGCCCGCCGCCCGGAGCGGCGCCGGACCCAGATCGTCTCCTGCCGGATCTGCGGCGCCACCCTGCTCGCCGGTCCGGACCGCAAGCTGGGCCGCTGCCCCACCTGCCCCTCGGACATCGACGATGAGCTGCACGAACGGCTGCGCGAGTGGCGGCAGCGGGTGGCCGGCACGCAGAAGGTCCCCGCGTACGTGGTCTTCACCGACGCCACGCTGATCGCACTGGCCGAACGGCGGCCCGGCCGGCCGGAGGAGCTGATCGCCATCGCCGGCATCGGGCCCCGCAAGCTGGGCCTCTACGGGGATTCGGTACTGGCGCTGGTGGGGGGCGCGGGGGTGGACGACGTCTGCCCGGAGAAAACTTTCGAAATCTCGTCGTAAATTCGTTTGCCCTCGCCCCGGCGCGAGGAATAGCCTCAGGACACACCTCGCGAGCGGCGCCATTCCGGCTGCTCACCGGGGTTGGTCCAGTCGATTCGAGGAACGTGAGGGAGGTGGCACCCGTGAAGATCTTCACCTATGAGCGTCTGGCGGCAATGCCCGCTGCCCACGCTCCGTTGTCGGCTGTCCGGGTGGCCCTCACGGCCCCACGACCGTCGGTTCCGCAGGTGCACCAGGTCCGGGTTCAGGCCGAGCTGACCCTGACCCTCGTGTCCGCCGGAGTCGATGGGACCAGCGGCAGCACGGGCATGGGCATTCAGGGCGCCAACAAGCGCACGGATGTCCGCGGCGTTCCACCTCGAGGTAGACCGGTCTGACCATCAGACCAACCGGCTCACCTCGAGGCCGCGGAACCCGCTTACCGGGATCCGCGGCCTCAGTTTTTTGCCCCGCCGAAGTACGTCGGAATGCGATCCACGAGATCGAAGTGTGAGAGAGAGGTGACCGGGCGATGAGTCTGGCGTTGGCCCCCCTCGACGTGAGTGTCGAGATGGAGGCGAACCTGCCCTGCCGGAAGTTCGACCCCGACCTGTGGTTCTCCGACTCGCCTGCCGAGCTCGAGCTGGCCAAGTCGCTCTGCGGGGACTGCCCGCTGCGCGTCGAGTGCCTGGCTGGAGCGGTTGAGCGAGCGGAGCCGTGGGGCGTCTGGGGCGGCGAGATCTTCGAGCGTGGCGCGGTCGTTCCGCGTAAGCGGCCCCGTGGTCGTCCGCGCAAGGAGGACGTCGCACGTGACGCCGCGCTCCGGGTCGAGGCCGAGGCGCGCCTGGCAGCCAGTGGGCTGTCCGAGGTGCGTGGCGCGGTCCGGCTGGCAGCCTGACATGTTCCCGATCCGTACCAACCACGTCGGCGTCACGCCGGCACCGAGAGGGAAGACGATGATGAACGTCCCGAATGGAGCTTTCGAGATGCAACTACTCCACGAAGCGTTGTCCCGGGCTCGAATGCGCCGGCCTCAGGCCGGTCGTACCACCACGCGCACTGAGGCAACCCGATCCGCCCTTGACGTCGCCATGAACAGCCGTAACCAGTCGGCACGCGACCTGGGCGTTCTCTAGTACCACCGCGATAGCAAGGGGCGGGTGCCACCGGCACCCGCCCCTTGTCGCTGCCCGACTCCGATCAGGCCACCGGGGCGAAGCCGGGCAGCCAGCGCTCCAGGATGCCCCGGTACGGGGCCTTCGCCTCGAGCTGGCAGAGCACCCCGATCGACCCGAGCGTCACCCGGTGGATGAGCAGGTACGACGGCGGCAGGTTGAGCTTGCGGCTCAGTTGGTAGGTGGGGGAGCGGGGGCTGGCCAGTCGGGCCGCCTCGCCCCGCAGCCAGGCCCGGGTGAACCGGAACTCGTCGGCCGCGATGGGCTCCAACATCGGGCGGATGAAGTCGAGCACGCCCTCGGCGTCGATCTCGTCGGTGGCCCCGATGAACCCCTCGTCCCGCAGCCCCGTCACCACCCCGTCGGCGTCGCCGCGCAGAGCCCGCCCGGCGATCCGACCGATCGGCTCCGGTGTGCCCTCCGGCATCCGGGCCACCGCGCCGAAGTCGATCACACCGAGCCGGCCGTCCGGCAGCAGCCGGAAATTGCCCGGGTGCGGGTCGGCGTGCAGCAGACCGGCCCGCTGCGGCGCGGACAGATGCAGGGTGGCCATCAAACGGCCCGCCTCGTCCCGCTGCTCCTCGGTGCCCTCCCGGATGATGTCGGCCATCGGGGTGCCCGTCACCCACTCGGTGACCAGCACCCGTGGCGACGTGGAGATCACCGCCGGGATGAAGATCTCCGGGTCGTCGGCGTACGCGACCGCGAAGGCGCGCTGCGACTCGCCCTCCAGCTCGTAGTCCAGTTCCTCGGTGATCCGCTCGCGCAACTCGACCAGGAGCGGTTTGACGTCCAGGCCGGGCTGGATCGCCCGGAACATCCCGCCCAGCCGGGAGAGCTGCTTGAGGTCGGCGAGCAGAGCGTCGCCCGCGCCGGGATATTGGATCTTGACGGCCACGTCGCGGCTGTTCGGCTCGCCCGACGGCGCGTACCCCGGCTCCCGCCACCGCGCCCGGTGCACCTGCCCGATGCTGGCGGCGGCGGCCGGCGTGTCGTTGAACTCGACGAACCGGTCCCGCCAGTCCGGGCCGAGCTGCTCGGCCAGCACCTTGTGCACGCTGGCGACCGGCAGCGGCGGCGCGGCCTCCTGGAGCTTGGTCAGCGCCTGGCGGTAGGGCGCCGCGATCTCCTCCGGAAGCGCCGCCTCGAACACCGACAGCGCCTGGCCGAACTTCATCGCTCCGCCCTTGAGCTGGCCCAGCACGCTGAACAACTGCTCGGCGGTGCGCTGCTGGATCTCCGCGGAGATCACGTCGGAGGCGAGCCCGGTGACGCGCTTACCCATGCCGAGGACGGTCCGACCGGCGAAGCCGAGCGGCAGAGCGGCGAGCTTGGCGGTCCGGGACACGGCCCGGCGCGGGATGTCGGTCACTCGGTCATTGTTACCGACCGAAGGGCCCCGGTGCTGCTGTGCGGCCGGGCTGGTGCGTACACCCGGCTCCGCGAGCACGCGCACGCCGGGTGCGGTGGCCAGCCTCGGCGGCGAAACCTCCCGGCACCGGTGATCTCCGTGGCGCCACCGAGCGTCTCCGGGTTACCGCCGTCGAGCTGCGTCAGGGCCTCGGTCAGCGCGTAGGCGGTGGCCGCCAGCAGCGTGCCGGTCGCGACGGCGGCCACTGGGCCGGCGGCGGCGAGCTGGGCGGCGAGCCGTGGCCAGTCCGGGTCGCGGTCGGCCCGGTGCAGCTCGACGCAGTGCAGGCAGGGCCCGACGGGCGGCCGGACCAGCGGCCCGATGACCGGTATGCCACCGCGCAGGGTGACCAGCAGGTGCGGCTGGCGGCGCTGGGCGAGACCGGCGGCGAGCAGGGCGGGCGGACGGTCCGTGCCGAGCTGGATCACCAGGGTGACCCGGGTGGCCCGGCCCGGCTGGGTGCCGGTACCCGGCGCGACGCGGCGGACCGCGGCGCTCACCGCCGGGGCCAGCGGATGACCCAACTCGGCGGCGGGGATGCCGGTGCCGACCAGATCCACGGGGCGTACCGGGCCGGTGAGCTGGGGGATCACCTGCCCGACGCCGGACTGGGCCAGCGCCACCGCCAGCGGCCCACCGAGCGCACCGGCACCGGTGAGCAAGACCCGGGCGGTCAGCCGCCGACGCAGGACCTGCGCGGGGGTGCCGGGGAGCCGGGCCGCGGCCAGGGCCAGCGCACCGGCCTCCGCGGCGAGCCGGGCTCGGACCGGGCCGGCCAGGTCGCGGGGGAGCAGGCTGTGCGCGGGCACCAGCAGGCCGGCCGTACGCAGGGCGTCGAGCAGGGTACGTGCCTCGTCGGCAGACACCCGTACGGTCCCGGCGTGGGCGAGCACGGCGCGTTCGCTGCGGGTGCCGTCCAGCAGGTCGAGCAGGTGGGCTGCGCGTGGATTGGTCAGCTCCAGCAGCACGGCGGGCCCCGGGCCGACGCCGAGTTGGAGCGTGTGCCGGTCTCGCCAGAGTCGGCTGAGGCCGGGCAGCAGAGTGGGCCGGGGCAGTGTGGTACGGCTCATGATGACGAAGGGTGAGCGCTTCCCTGCCCTGCGTCGATCGTTGTCCACAGGCGGCCGGGCCGCTGTCCAGCGCTGTCCACAGGTTTTGCCGGGTTATCCACAACCGGGCGGTAGCTCTGTCGGCCACCCGACAGAGCTACCGATCACCGCCCAGAGTGGCCTGCCGGCAGGGCAACGGGGGGCGGGGTGGCCGTCGGCCACCCCGCCCCCCGTGCACCCGTTCGGGTCAGACCACCTTGGCCTTGCCGAGGATGCGGTTCACTGTTGTGCCGCATACCGGACACTTGCCCTTGGCCATGTTCATTCCGGTCTTCGAGACCTCGACGTGCCCCTCGAAGTCCCGCTTCTCCTTGCACTTCACGCAGTAACCGTTGTAGGTCTGGGCCTGGTCGGCCACGGTGCCCTCCTCGTCTCGTCCGCCGGTAAATGCCGTCCCGGCGGGTTGCCCGGCGGCGGGCCACGCGGGGCGCCGGCGCTGGGTCTCACTCCACGGCCACCTTCGTGACCGCTGGTCCGCGGACCCTACCCAGGTCTGGGCGGTTCCATGTCAGCTGTGCATCGACACTGTGAGCAAGTCGACGTCGAGAGTGTGCATGGCGAATTAGGTCGGATAAGTCAGTTTGGCGGGGACACGCCGGCTAAACCCTCTTAGCCACCCATGCGAGTGCCCCCGCGGAGGCGTCGACCGCGGTGATCACCTACGGTGGAGGGCGGCCGTGCGACACCCTGGTAGGCGTTCACGAAGGGTGACGAGCCGGCATCGCGGTGCCCTGGCCAAGAAAATTTCGGGACGCCGGGCGACCAATCACCATCTTCCGGGCGCGTGTCGGGTGGTTGACCCTTGCGGACCCCTGGTCAGTACGCATTAGCTTTCCCTCGTGACACGTAGCCGAGGCTGCGCGGGCCAGTGATGGCGGGGACGCGTAAGCCGGTCGTCGAGGTACGGCGCAGCCAGCGCCGACGACGCACGGTGTCTGCGTACCGCGACGGTGAGCGGGTCGTCGTCCTCATCCCGGACCAGTTCTCCCGGGCCGAGGAGAGCGAGTGGGTCGACCGGATGCTGGCCCGGCTCGCCGCCCGGGAGGGCCGGCTGGCGCGGTCCGACGCCGAGCTACTGGCCCGAGCCACCCGGCTGATCGACCTCTACCTCGCCGGATACGGCGCACGGGCGGTGCCGGCGAGCGTCCGGTGGGTCACCAACCAGAACGGTCGGTGGGGCTCCTGCACGCCCGCCGACCGCAGCATCCGGATCTCCCACCGGGTGCAGGAGATGCCCGAGTGGGTGATCGACTACGTGCTGTTGCACGAGCTGGCCCACCTCATCGTGCCCAGCCACAACGCCCGGTTCTGGGCGCTTGTCGGCCGCTACCCCAAGGCGGAGCGTGCCCGTGGCTACCTCGAAGGCGTGGCCGCCGCCTCCGGCGCCCCACTCCCCACCTGACCTTCCGGCCGGCCGTTCGCCGGTTCGGGGCGCTAGGGTCGGACCGTGGCACGACGAGTGGTGGTGGCGTTGCTCGGGCCGGTCCAGTGGTCACCGCCCGGCGTCGACCGGGCGGAATGGCGGGCCGCGCTCGCCGAGGACGTCGTCGACCTGCTCGCCACGCTCAACGAGGTGGAGATCGCCGTCGCGGTGACCCCCGCCGACCGTGCTCTGGCCGATGCGGTGGTCTGGCCCGGCACGGCCGTCCACGAGGTTCCCGAGCCGACGCCGAACGCGGTGTTCGCTGCGGTGCAGGGCTACGACCAGGCGGCGGTGCTCGCCGGAGACGTGCCGGACCTGCCCGGGCTGACCGTCGGCAAGCTGCTGCGTCCGCTCACCACCCGACCGGTCGCGGTCGCTCCGGTGGAGGGCGGCGGGCCGGGCCTGCTCGGCGTGGCCGTACGGCTGCCCGTGCCGGGCTGGCTCCCCCCGCTGGATCTGGACACCGGGACGGCCGCCGACGTGCGGGCTGGTGCTCCCCGACCTGGTGATGTGGCGGTCACCGCCGGCTGGCGGCGGCTGCGCGGCCCGGCCGACCTGGCGACCCTGGACCCGGCCTTCGAAGGTTGGGAAGCCACCCGCGCCCTGCTCTCGGGCTCTGGCAGCCCTCGCTGACCGTTCCGGTCGGGCGTGTCCCGACCGGTCAGCGCGCACCGTGGAGCGTTATACCTGTGAGGCATAAATATGACTCACAGGTATAACGCTCAACGAGGCAGGTATGGCCGGGCTGGCCGCCGGCAAGACCGCTGACCTGTGTCAGGGCTTGGTGTCGTCGTCGGTGTCGTCGGGCTCGCCCGGCGCCTTCTCCTGCACCCCGCCGGGCGCGGTGAAGTCGAAGTTGTCCAACTCGCTCAGGTCCAGGTCGGCCATCGCGAAGGCGACCGGGTCGGCGAAGTCGTCCTCCGACGGAAGCAGGTCCGGGTGACCCCAGACGGCGTCCCGGCCGGCGATGCCGCGGTGCTCGGTGAGCGCGGCCCAGAGCGCCGCCGCCTCGCGCAGCCGGCGCGGGCGCAGTTCGAGGCCGACCAGTGCGGCGAAGGTCTGCTCGGCGGGACCGCCGGCAGCCCGGCGACGGCGGAACGCCTCACCCAGCCGAACGACGTTGGGCAGCCGGTCGCTCGCGGCGCTGTCCACCACGTGGCACACCCAGCCCTCGACCAGTGCGAGTGCGGTCTCCAACCGGGCCAGCGAGGCCTTCTGCGCCGGGCTGTCCTCCGGCGTGAAGATGCCCTCCAGGGCGATGGCCTGCATCGACTCCGGGTCGGTCGGGTCGACCCGACCCATCGCCTCCTCGATCGCCTCCCGGTTGACGCGAATGCCCGAGGCGTACATCTCGACGGCGCTGAGCACGTGCCCGCGCAGCCACGGGACGTGCTGGAACAGCCGCTGATGGGCGGCCTCGCGCAGCGCCACGTAGAGGCGTACCTCGTCTTCGGGAAGCTCCAGGCCCTCGCCGTACGCCCGGATGTTGGCCGGGATCAGCGCGGCCGTGCCGGCCGGGCCGAGCGGCAGCCCGATGTCGCCGGCGGAGAGCACCTCCGCGGCGAGCGAGCCGAGGGCCTGACCCAGCTGGCCGCCGAAGAGCGCGCCACCGAGGGTGGCGACCATCGACTGCATCGGGCCGAGCTGGGCGCGCGCCTCCGGTGGCACCAGGTCGCCCATCGCGCCGACCATCCGGCTGGCCACCGGGTCGCAGAGCTTGCGCCACACGTCCAGCGTCTTGAAGATCCACTCATTGCGGTTCCAGGCCACCGGGGACTGGATTCCCGTGGGCCACGCGGAGGCGGGCTCCAGCCACAGGTCGGCGAGGCGGAGCGCCTCCTCGACCGCGTTGCGCTCGTAGGGCGACACCGCCGGGTCGCCGGCGGCGGCGAGTTGGCTGGCCGCCACCTGCCGGGCCAGGTCCCAGTTGACCGGCCCGCTGCCCGGCGCGGAGAGCAGGTGCTGCAACTGCGACATGAACTGCTGCATCTGCGCGGGATCGTTGGGGTCTGGTGGTTGCCCACCCGGGAGCGCGAAACCGAACGGAATATCAGGCACGACGTCTACGGTACGCGCGCCGCGCCCCAGGTCGCCGCCGCCGGCGTTGCGCTGAGGGCGAAGTCGCGCGGCACATCCGGCGGGCGAGCCTCGACCGGTCGGTACGCTCTGCCGCATGAGACGTCGTGGCCTGACGGTCCTGCTCGGTGCCCTGTTCACCGCACTGCTGAGTATCGGGGTGCTCCGCGTGCCGATTCCCTACGTGGTGCTCGGCCCGGGCCCGACGGTCAACACCCTCGGCACGACCGACGGCAAGGAGGTCATCCAGGTCACCGGCCGGGAGACCTCGACCTCCGCCGGTCAGCTCCGGCTCACCACGGTGGGGGTGCAACCCACGGTGCGGCTCCGGGCGGCGATCGCCGGCTGGTTCTCGGACGACGAGGCGGTGGTGCCGCGCGAGCTGGTCTACCCGCCGGGGGAGTCGCAGGAGCAGGTCGAGCAGCGCAACGCCGAGGACTTCAAGGTGTCGCAGACCAGCGCCGAGACCGCCGCGCTGACCGAGCTGGGCTTCCCGGTGCAGGTGGTGATCAAGACGGTGGCCGGTGACGGCCCGTCCGCCGGGGCGCTCAAGCCCGGTGACGTGGTCACCTCGGTCGACGGGAAGCCGGTGCCGTTCGCCGCGACGCTCACCGAGCTGATCCGGGCCAAGCCGGCCGGCACGGCGCTGACCATCGGCTACACCCGGGACGGTGCGCCGGCCACCGCGAAGGTGACCAGCCGGGAGCAGGACGGCCGGCCGCGGATCGGCGTCGAGATCGACCAGCAGCAGCCGCACCCGTTCACGCTCGGCATCGACCTGGAGGACATCGGCGGCCCGAGCGCCGGGCTGATGTTCGCCCTCGGCATCGTGGACAAGCTGACCCCGGCCGACCTCACCGGTGGAAAGGTCATCGCCGGCACCGGCACCATCGACGACGAGGGCACGGTCGGCCCGATCGGCGGGATCGCCCAGAAGCTGGTCGGCGCGAAGCGCGCCGGGGCCAAGGTCTTCCTGGTACCGGCCGACAACTGCGCCGAGGCGGTGCGCAACCCGCAGCCCGACCTGCCGCTGCTTCGGGTGGCGTCGTTGGACGAGGCGCTGACCGCGCTGGAGACGCTGCGCGCGGGAGGCCAGCCGACCCGCTGCTGACCGGTGTGACCGTGCCCCGCCACGTTCAGGAACACCCCGTACTCTGAGTCCCTGGTCGGAGCCGATCACATTCGAGCGTGCGGAGCCAACAGTGGTAATGCGTAGCAGCAGCCCCCTGCCGAAGATGAGCCGGCGCGGACGCGTCACCATCGCAGTCCTGGTCGGGGTGTTCGTGCTCTTCACCCTGCTCGGCTGGGGTGTCCAGGCGTGGACGGACTGGCTCTGGTTCGACGAGGTCCGCTACACCGAGGTGTTCACCGGTGTGCTCGTCACCCGGCTGCTGCTCTTCCTGGCCATCGGCCTGGGCATGGCGGTGATCGTCGGCGGCAACCTGTGGCTCGCCTACCGGCTGCGCCCGCGGCTGCGTCCGCACTCGGTCGAGCAGGCCACCCTGGAGCGCTACCGGATGGCGCTCAGCCCACGCCTGGGCACCTGGATCTCGCTGACCGCCGCCGTGATCGGTCTCTTCGCCGGCCTCTCCGCGCAGAGCCGGTGGAACCAGTGGCTGCTCTTCCGCAACGGTGGCGACTTCGGGATCAAGGACCCGGAGTTCGGCGTGGACGTCGGCTTCTACGTCTTCCAACTGCCGTTCTGGCGTTACCTGCTCGGGGTCGGCTTCACGGCGGTGGTGCTGGCCGTGGTCGGCGCGTTGGCGGTGCACTACATCTTCGGCGGGGTCCGCCTGCAGGGCGTCGGTGACCGGATGAGCAACGCGGCCCGGGCGCACCTGAGCAGCCTGGTCGCGGTCTTCGTGCTGCTCAAGGCCATCGCGTACGTGCTGGACCGGCGGGCGATGCTGCTGGAGTACAACGAGGGCACCAAGCTGTACGGCGCCGGGTACGCCGACGTCAACGCGCTGCTGCCGGCGAAGGAGATCCTGGCCTACATCTCCATCGTGGTGGCGATCGCGATCATCGTGTTCTCCAACGCCTGGATGCGGAACCTGGTCTGGCCGGGTATCTCACTCGCCCTGCTCGGCGTCTCCGCGGTGGCCATCGGTGGCATCTATCCCTGGGCGGTGCAGACCTTCGAGGTCAAGCCGAGTGCCAAGGCCAAGGAGGCGCCGTACATCCAGCGGAGCATCGACGCCACGCGTGCCGCGTTCGGGCTGGCCAGCACGCAGACCACCCCGTACGCGGCGAACAACCTCACGCCACCGGCCAACCTGGCGACCGACACCTCGGTCGTGTCGAACGTACGGCTGCTCGACCCGCAGTTGGTCAGTGAGACGTACACCCAGCTCCAACAGGTGCGTGGCTTCTACGACTTCGGCCCGAAGCTGGACATCGACCGGTACGGGGTGAACGGCAAGACCTCCGACTACGTGGTCGGCGTCCGGGAGATCAACTACGGTGAGCTGACCGACCAGCAGAACACCTGGATCAACCGGCACACCGTCTACACCCACGGCTTCGGCCTGGTGGCGGCCCCGGCGAACCAGGTGGTCTGCGGCGGGCAGCCGTTCTTCGTGTCCGGCTTCCTGGGCGAGAAAACCCAGGAGGCGTGCTCCTCGCAGACCGAGCAGATCCCGGCCAAGCAGCCGCGCATCTACTACGGCGAGCGGATGAACGACGACGACTACGCGATCGTCGGTCAGGCCGACCCGGAGAAGAAGGCCGAGTTCGACCGGCCGGTCGGCGACGGTGGCGGCGAGTCCTACACCTACACCGGTGAGGGCGGCGTGGAGATCGGCTCGTTCACCCGGCGGCTGCTCTACGCCATCAAGGAGCAGGAGTCGAACTTCCTGCTCTCCGGGGCGGTCAACAAGGACTCCAAGCTGCTCTACGTGCGTAACCCGCGGGACCGGGTGGAGAAGGTCGCGCCGTTCCTCACGCTGGACGGCGACCCGTACCCGGCGGTGGTCGACGGCCGCGTGCAGTGGATCGTCGACGGCTACACCACGGCGGCGACCTACCCGTACGCCGAGCGGGTCAACCTGCGCGAGGAGACCACCGACGAGCTGACCGGTCGGGGCACCTTCCAGCTGGCCCGGGAGAACGTCAACTACATCCGCAACTCGGTCAAGGCCACCGTCGACGCGTACGACGGCACCGTGAAGCTCTACGAGTTCGACGACACCGACCCGGTGCTCAAGGCCTGGAACAAGGCGTTCGGCGGGGACCTGGTGCTGCCGAAGAAGGACATCCCGGCCGAGTTGGCCGAGCACCTGCGCTACCCGGCGGACATGTTCAAGGTGCAGCGCAACCTGCTCACCAAGTTCCACGTGACCAACCCGGGTGACTTCTACTCCGCGCAGGACTTCTGGCAGGTGCCCAACGTGCCGGACGCACCGGACAGCGGCCAGAAGCAGCCCCCGTACTACCTGTTCACCGAGTTCCCCGGCCAGGAGGGTCCCCGGTTCCAGCTCACCTCGGCGGTCACGCCGATCCGCCGGCAGAACCTCGCCGCGCTGATCTCCGGGTCGTACATCGACGGGCAGCCTCGGCTGGAGGTGCTGGAGTTGCCGGACCAGACCCGGATCTCGGGCCCGGTGCAGGTGCACCAGCAGATGACCAACAACGCCAACATCCGCCAGCAGCTCAACCTGCTCTCCAGCAACCAGGCGCAGGTGCAGTACGGCAACCTGCTCTCGCTGCCGTTCGGCAACGGCATGCTCTACGTCGAGCCGGTCTATGTGAAGAGCAACCAGCAGGACGCGTACCCGCTGCTGCAGAAGGTGCTGCTCTCCTACGGTGACGGCGGCTCCTTCGTGGCGCTCGCCGACAACATCAACGACGGCATCAAGCAACTGGTCGACCAGGGCAAGCGGGCCGGGCAGGGTGCGCCGCCGCCCACCACCGGCGGTAACCCGCCGCCGTCGACCGGGGGTACCCCGCCCACCAGCCCACCGCCGCTGATCGGTGAGTTGGCCGCCGCGGCGGATCGGGTGCAGACCGCGATCACCGAGGTCCGGGCCGCGCAGACCTCCGGCGACTTCGAGCGGTACGGTCGCGCGCTCAAGACGCTGGACGAGGCGCTCACCGCGTTCCAGCAGGCGCAGCAGGCCGCCAACCCGACCGGTACGCCCAGCGGCAGCCCGTCGCCCAGCGGCAGCACGTCGCCGTCGCCGAGCGGCAGCCCGAGCGCGGGCGGCTGACTCCAACCGCCCGGAGCAGCATTCGGAGCCCTCGTCGTCGGACCACACCCGGTCCGGACGGCGGGGGCTCCGACGTGTGCGGCATCTGTCGACCGCGATATATCCGGCCGGCCTGCAACCAGCGGCACCGGTCCGCCGTCCTCCTTGCAACGGGGCGATACGAGGGGGACCAGTCGTGCGGGACGCGCAGAGCTTCGACGACTTCTACCGCAGCACGGGGCGGCGGATGGCGCGGTACGGCTATGCGGTCACCGGTGACCACACCGAGGCACAGGATCTGGTGCAGGAGGCGTACGCCCGGGCTTGGCGGCAGTGGGGGCGGCTGTCGGCGCATCCGGCGCCGGAGGCGTGGCTGCGGCTGGTGGTGTCCCGGTTGGCGGCCGACCGTTGGCGTCGGCTGCGCAGCATGCGCGCCGCGCTGCGGCTGGCCGGGCCCCCACCGGCGGTCCCTGGGCCCAGCGAGGACAGCGTGCTGCTGGTCGGGGCACCGCGCCAGGTGCCGGCGACCCATCGGCAGGCGTTGGCCCTGCACTACCTGTTCGACATGTCGGTCGAGGAGATCGCCCAGGAGGTCGGCGCGCCCGTCGGCACGGTGAAGTCCTGGCTCTCCCGCGGCCGGGCCCGACTCGCCGCGTTGCTGCCCGATCTCGCCGTCGTGAAGCTGGAGGCCAACGATGTCGCGTGAACTCTCCGACCTGTATCGGTCTCTCGCGGCCGACGCCGACGCTCGCGATCTGGGCGTCCCCAACGTACTGCGGCAGCGGGCGGATCGCAGGGCACGCCTGCGCGCGGCCGGGAGCACCCTGGCCGTGGCGCTTGTGGTGGGTGCCGTGGTGATCGGTACCCAGCTGGTCGGCACGCCGCCGCCGGACACCGTACCCCCGCCGGCTGGCACACCGACGCCACCGCCGCTCCCGACGCCGACGCCGAGCGAGACTCCCGCTTCGCCGCCGCCGACCACCTCGCCGATCTCGCCCGGCCGACCTGCGGGTACGACCGCCGCGCCGCCCCGCACTCCGACCAGCATCCCGGATCGGGCGTTCTTCGTTCTCGCGTCGACGAACCGGACCGGCTACGAGCCCACATTCCTGAAGCGGGAGGTACTGCCGGCCCTGTGCGGCGCCGGCTATCCGAGCGAGGCCGCGGTCGTGCAGCGACGGACCCGTTCCCTGGTCTACAAGCTGGCGAAAACTCCCGAGAGGTACGGCCCGGACGGCAGCTACACACACTCCATCACCATCTATCGGACCGGGCGTGCCGACGATGCGATGAATGAGCTGCGCCAAGCCGTGCGCGACTGCCCGGAGCAGGAGGTGCCGGCCGGCGACGCGTCGGTGCTGAGCAAGCAGCGGATCCTGAGCACCGGCGGGTACGGCGACGAGTCGGTGCTGTTCGAGACGCGGAGGCCGGCTGTGGACATCAACGGTGACGCGACCGGCGGGGACCAGGCCCGGCTGGTTCGGGCGATCCGGGTCGGTGACGTCGTGACCGTCCTCTGGGAGATCGGCTGGGAGACCGGGTCGAGCCAGCGAGCACAGGTCGACGCGGACAGTCGCCGTGCGGTCGCGGCGATCAGGGATTGGCTCGTTTGAGCCCGATGAGCCGGATCGCGATCCGGCGGATTCGAATGTCGTTTTGCGGGGCCCGGGGGTGGTGCGCTACGGTTAGCGAGCCGACGCGGGGTGGAGCAGCTCGGTAGCTCGCTGGGCTCATAACCCAGAGGTCGCAGGTTCAAATCCTGTCCCCGCTACGAGAGAAACACCAGTTCGAAAGCCCGTCTCCGGATCGCCGGGGGCGGGCTTTCGACATTCCTGGGGGCTGGCGCTGGCGCTGGCGCTCTCAGTGGACGGCGACCCCCGCTGATCATTACTGGGACCGATGGGTTAGGGTTAACCAGTCGACGCGGGGTGGAGCAGCTCGGTAGCTCGCTGGGCTCATAACCCAGAGGTCGCAGGTTCAAATCCTGTCCCCGCTACCACTGAAAGTGATACAAGCCCGGCCCCCACAATGTGGGGGCCGGGCTTGTTTGATGCTCCTACCTGAGGCCGAAGGCCGCGGCCTCGGTCCCCTGATTTCGGCGTGGACCGACGTGCCCAGGTTGCGCCCTTCGGCGAGGATGGGCGCATGTCTTCCTTCGGCAAGTGGTGGGGCCGCCTCAGCGCGGTCTTCGGTGCGGTCGTACTGGCGGTCTTCGTGCCGGTCGCGGCCTGGGCGTCCACGGGTACCGGCGAACTGGTGGTGGAGGCTGCCCGGCGGCGCTCCCGCGGTGGCAGCGGCTTCGGCTTCATCGGTCTGCTCTGCTGCCTGGTGGTCGTGGCGATCATCGTGTTCCTGGTGCTGCGGCTGACCCGCAACCGCCGCAACGGTCCGCCGCGCTGACCCCGATCCCCGATCGGCCGGCCGCCGCGACCACCGGCGGCCGCCGACGGGCCGGCTACCGGTGGGTCACGCCGCGAGGGCAGCGTTGGCCTGGGCGAGGAACCGCGCGGTGGCCGCGCGGGTGCCCGCTTTCCCGGAGCGGATGCTCTCGGCGGCGGTGACCAGCAGGGTACGGACGTTGGCGTGGCCCTTCGGCGGCGGCGCCGGCGCCGGCCCGAGTTGTTCGGCGATGCTGGCACCGAATGCGGCGGCTCGCCGCTGAGCCGGGTCGGTGATGCTGCCCTCGGTATACCGGCGGACGGCGAGACTGGCGTTGAGGCCGCGTTCGTGGCCGAGGACGGTGCCGGCCTCACCGTTCGTGGTCAGGAAGTTGATCACGTCGGTGACGGTGTCCGGGTGGCGGGTGCCGCGGAACGCAGCCCAGTACATCGACGCGCGCGCCCACTGGGCGCCCGGCGGGCCGGGGAAGCCGACCACGCCCAACTCGGACTTGGTGAGCTTCTGCAGCTCTGGCAGCTGGTGCGACCAGGCGAAGGAAGCGGCGGTCAGCCCGGTGACCACCAGTTGCTGGGCCGGCTCCCCGCTGTCGGCCTGCTCGACCAGCGCCGCGCCCGGGGTGGCCCGCGCGCCGCGGGCCCGCTGCCACAGCTCGAACCAGCCGATCAGCTCGTCCGGGCCGAAGCCGAGCTGGCGACCCCGGTAGAACTCGCCGCCCTGTGAGCGGAGCCAGAGCCAGAGCGCGCGGTAGTCGCCGGACGGGTCCATGGTGCCGGCCACCTGACCGTCGCTGGCCTCGGTGACCTGCTCCGCCCAGGCGATGTAGTCCGTCCACGGCATCCCGCTGCGTGGCTCGGGCACCCGCAGTTCCTTGAGCAGGTCCCGGTTGAAGACCACCGCCGCGAGGGTCTGACCGCCGGCCACGGCCATCGTCCGCCCGTCGACCGTGCCGTAGCGGATCAGGCCCTCCGGCAGCCCGCGCAGGTCCAGCCGATGATCGGCGACGCGCTCGCTGAGGTCGAGGATGACCTGGCGCTGGGCGTACTCGGTCAGCATGGCGTCGTCGAGCTGGATCAGGTCCGGCACGTTGCCGCCGGCGGCCTGGGTGGCGAGCCGGTCGTAGTAGCCGTCGGCGCTCTGCCAGGTGACCCGGAAGGTCACCCGGGGGTTGCGCTCCGAGTAGAGCCGCAGCACCTTCTCGGTGAGCTCGGCCCGCTTGGTCCCGCCCCACCAGAAGACCGACAGCTCGACCGGCCCGTCCTGCGTCGGTGTCCCGGCGTCGTCGCTACAGCCGGCCAGGCCGCCGGTGGCGAGCAGCGGGGCACCGAGCAGCGCGGTGAGCACTCGGCGTCGGCCCGGGTCGGCGCCGAAGCGGTCGATCGGGGGTCGAACAACGGGCACGGGGGTCTCCTGGACCTGCGGGGGCGGCGGTGGGACCATTCACGCAGGCAGCGCATGAAGGTGTCAACGTCCGTCTGGTCACCCCCGGCATGGGTGGTCGAATCAGGTCCTCCGATGCCGCGTGGTGTACTAGGGCGCGTGGAACTTCTGCACTCGGGCAAGGTCCGGGACGTCTACGCCGACGGCGACGACCTGATCCTGGTCGCCTCGGACCGCATCTCGATCTACGACGTGGCGCTGCCGACGCCGATCCCGGACAAGGGTCGCCTGCTCACCGCGCTCTCGCTGTGGTGGTTCGAGCAGCTCGCCGATCTGGTGCCGAACCACGTCATCTCGGCCACCGACGTACCGGCGGAGTTCGCCGGGCGGGCGATCCGTTGCCAGCGGCTGGACATGGTCCCGGTCGAGTGCGTCGCCCGGGGCTACCTCACCGGTGGCGGCCTGCGGGAGTACGAGAGCACCGGCGCGGTCTCCGGCGTACCGCTGCCCCGGGGGCTCGGCGAGGCGTCCATCCTGCCCGAGCCGATCTTCACGCCGTCGAGCAAGGCGCCGTTCGGCGAGCACGACGAGCCGATCACGTTCGCCGACGTGGTCGACAAGGTGGGCGAGGCCACCGCCGAGCGGCTGCGGCAGATCACCATCGACGTCTACCGGCGCGGTGCCGAGCTGGCCGCCGACCGGGGCATCCTGATCGCCGACACCAAGCTTGAGCTGGGCTGGGCACCGGACGGCACCCTGGTCCTCGGCGACGAGTTGCTGACCTCCGACTCGTCGCGGTTCTGGCCGGCCGAGTCGTACCAGCCGGGACGGGTGCAGTTCTCCTACGACAAGCAGTACGTGCGGGACTGGGCCACCGGCAGCGGCTGGGACAAGCAGGGCCCGGCACCGGACCTGCCGGCCGAGGTGATCGAGGCGACCCGGGCCCGCTACATCGACGTCTACGAGAAGCTCACCGGCAACCGCTGGGAGTGAACGCGGCGGTACCGGCTCACTCCACCCAGTCGAGCGTGCGCTGCACGGCCTTGCGCCAGTTGTGCAGTTCCCGATCGCGAAGCGCCGGGTCCATGGCGGGGGTCCACTCGGCGTCGGAACGCCAGTGCGCGCGCAGGGTGGCCAGGTCCGGCCAGAACCCGACCGCCAGACCGGCCGCGTACGCGGCGCCCAGGCAGGTGGTCTCGGTGATCCGGGAACGGACCACCGGTACGTCGAGCACGTCGGCGAGGAACTGCATGAGCAGACCGTTGGCGGTCATCCCACCGTCCACCCGGAGTCGGCGCAGTGCCACGTCGGAATCGGCGTTCATCGCGTCGACCACCTCGCGGGTCTGCCACGCCGACGCCTCCAGCACCGCCCGGGCCAGATGCCCCTTGGTGATGTAGCCGGTCAGTCCGGCGATCACGCCGCGCGCGTCGCTGCGCCAGTGCGGGGCGAAGAGCCCGGAGAAGGCCGGTACGACGTAGCAGCCCCCGTTGTCGTCGACGGTGCGGGCCAACTCCTCCACCTGCGCGGCGGTCGAGATCAGCCCGAGGTTGTCCCGCAGCCACTGCACCAGTGACCCGGTGACCGCGATCGCCCCCTCCAGCGCGTACGCCGCGGGTTGTCCTTCGATCCGGTAGGCGACGGTGGTGAGCAGGCCGTGCGTCGAGGGGACCGGGCTCGCCCCGGTGTTGAGCAGCAGGAAGCTGCCGGTGCCGTAGGTGCACTTCGCCTCGCCCGGCTGGAAGCAGGTCTGGCCGAACAGGGCCGCCTGCTGGTCGCCGAGCGCGCTGGCCACCGGCACCCCGGCTAGCACGCCGGTGCCGGTGCCGTACACCTCGGCGGAGCAGCGGATCTCCGGCAGCATCGCCGCCGGCACACCCATCGCGTCCAGCAGTTCCGGGTCCCAGTCCAGGGTGGTGAGATCCATCAGCATGGTCCGGCTGGCGTTGGTCACGTCGGTGACGTGCGCGCCGGTCAACTTCCAGATCAACCAGCTGTCCATCGTGCCGAAGAGCACCTCGCCACGTTCGGCGCGCTCGCGCAGGCCGTCCACTTCGTCCAGCAGCCAGCGCAGCTTCGGCCCGGCGAAGTAGGTGGCCAGCGGCAGGCCGGTGCGGGTGCGGAACCGCTCCTCGCCGTACGCCTCGGCCAGCTCGCGCAGCAGCGGCCCGGTCCGGGTGTCCTGCCAGACCACGGCGTTGGCCACCGGGCGGCCGGTGGCCCGGTCCCAGACCACGGTGGTCTCCCGCTGGTTGGTGATGCCCACGGCGGCCAGCCCGGCCGGGTCGGTGCCGGCGGCCTCCAGTGCCTCGGTCACCACCTGCTGGACGTTGTCCCAGATCTCCTCGGCGTCGTGCTCCACCCAGCCTGGTCGCGGAAAGATCTGCCGGTGCTCGCGTTGGGCCGCGGCGACGATCTCGCCGGCCCGGTCGAAGACGATGCACCGGGAGGAGGTGGTGCCCTGGTCGATGGCGGCGACGTACTGGGGGGTCACCGCAGCACCGTACCCGGCGCGGCGGCGCGGTGCGACCGGCGTCACGGCCGGTTTCGGCCTGCCGCCCACCGGTGCCGGCCGCGTCGCCTACGATCTGCGAACGTGCGCGACATCGCCGTTTTCAGTGGTACCGCCCATCCCGAACTCGCCGCCGAGATCTGTGCCCACCTGGGGGTGCCGCTGCATCCGGTGCGGGTGTCCCGGTTCGCCAACGACTGCCTCGAAGTGCAGTTGCAGGCCAACTGCCGCGAGCGGGACGTCTTCCTGATCCAGCCGCTGGTGCCGCCGGTGCAGGAGAACCTGGTCGAGCTGCTGTTGATGATCGACGCGGCGCGGGGCGCCTCGGCCGGCCGGATCACCGTGGTGCTGCCGCACTACGCGTACGCCCGCTCGGACAAGAAGGACGCGCCCCGGATCTCGATCGGCGCCCGGCTCGTCGCCGACCTGCTGACCTCGGCCGGGGCCGACCGGGTGCTCGCGATGACCCTGCACTCGCCGCAGGTGCACGGCTTCTTCAGCGTCCCGGTGGACCACCTGCACGCGTTGCGCGAGCTGGCCACGCACTTCAAACGCTACGACCTGAGCGACACCGTGGTGGTCTCGCCCGACCTGGGCAACGCCAAGGAGGCCGCGGCCTTCGCGCGGTTGCTCGGCACGCCGGTGGCGGCCGGGGCCAAGCAGCGGTTCAGCGACGACCTGGTCAAGATCAGCGCGGTGATCGGTGAGGTCACCGACCGGGACGTCATCGTGTTGGACGACGAGATCGCCAAGGGCAGCACGGTCGTCGAGCTGATGGAACACCTGCGTGGGCTGAAGGTCCGCTCGATCCGGCTGGCCTGTACGCACGGCCTCTTCTCCGGCGACGCGCTGCGTCGGCTCAGCGAGCAGGACGGCGTTCTGGAGATCGTCTGCACCAACACGGTCCCCATCCCGGACGCCAAGCGGGTCCCGGAACTTCAGGTCCTCTCGGTGGCGCCGGCCCTGGCCGAGGCCATGCGCCGGATCCACAACGGCGAATCCGTCTCGGCCCTCTTCGCCTGATCACGGCCGCGCGAACCGCCCGATCGCGGCCGTAAGTCAGCGGTGGCTGGGGTTCCGGCTGGGCAGGCCGGTGGTGATGCGGACCGTGGTGCCGGCGGCGCCGGTGACGACCTCCATGTCGTCGGTCAGCTCGCGGGCCAGCCAGAGCCCCCAGCCGCCGGCGGTTTCCGCGGCGGGCCGGCGTCGGTCACCGAGCCGCTGCGGGCTGATCCCGTGCCCGTGGTCGGCGACCTCGCAGACCAGCAATTCCGGCTCCCGCCAGAGCCGCAACCAGCCCAGCCCGCCACCGTGCCGCACCGCGTTGGTGATCAGCTCGTTGATCGCCAGCACGAAGTCGTCCAGCCGTTGGCCGGTCAGCCCGGAGGCATGCGCGCAGGAGGTGACCGAGTGTCGAATCTCGGTCACCTGGGCCTGGTCGAAGGCCTCGGCGATCAGGAGGGCGGGGTCGATGGGCACAACCGTACGCGGTGCGGGCTGCTCTGGGTTCGTCATGGCCCCGTCCCGACGGCGGTTCTCGGAGTATTTCGCGGCTTTTCCACCGTACGTCAGGCTTTCTTGATCCGCACTCGCCGGTCACCGGCCAGCCGGTCGGCTGTGGCATCGTGACCGCCATGCCGTCGCCGCCGGGTGGGTTCGAGGTGCCGCTCTGGCGCGCGCTCACCGTGTTCCGAGTGGCTTCGCTGGCGTACGTCCTCGTGCTGGCGGTGCGTGACGCCGACCGGTACGCGCACCCGTTCGCCGTCGCCGCCCTGATCCTCGTGATGATCGCCTGGACCGGCGCGACTGCGGTCGGGTACGCCCGGCCGGCCTGGCGGCGTTGGCCGCTGCTGCTGGTCGACCTCGGGGTGGTGATGGCCATCGTGCTGGCCAGCCCGTGGGTGGTCGGCCGGGCCGCGCTCGCCACCGGCGTACCCACCATGGGGGTGGCCTGGATGGCCGGCCCGGTGCTGGCCTGGGCCGTCTCCGGCGGCCGGCGGCGGGGCACGGTCGCGGCGCTGTTGATCGCCGGCGCGGACCTGGCCACCCGGGGGCGGATCGGCCAGTCCTCGTTCACCGGGCTGATCCTGATGCTGCTCGCCGGGGTGGTGGTCGGGCACGTGGCCCGGCTCGCGGTGACCGCCGAGGAACGGCTGCAACGCGCCGTGGAGCTGGAGGCGGCCACCCGCGAGCGCGAGCGGCTGGCCCGGGGTATCCACGACTCGGTGCTCCAGGTGCTTGCTCTGGTGCAGCGGCGCGGGGCGGACCTGCCCGGCGAGGCCGGCGAACTGGCCCGACTGGCCGGCGAGCAGGAAGCCGCGTTACGTGCCCTGATCGCCGGCGCCGCCCCGGCCGGTGCCACCGACCCGGGCGGTCTGGACGCGGCCGACGGCGGGGCGGTGGACCTGCGTACCCTGCTCGGCCGGTACGCCTCGCCGGCGGTGTCGCTCTCCGCGCCGGCCACCCCGGTGCCGCTACCCCGGCAGGTGGCCGGGGAGTTGGCCGCCGCGACCGGCGCGGCCCTGGACAACGTGGGACGGCACGCCGGCGGGCGTGCCTGGGTGCTGATCGAGGACGAGGGGGCGACGGTGACCGTGTCGATCCGTGACGAGGGGCCGGGCATCCCGGACGGCCGACTGACCGAGGCCGCCGCGCAGGGGCGGCTCGGCGTGACCCAGTCGATCCGGGGCCGGGTGGCGGACCTGGGCGGGACGGTCCGGATCGTGTCGGCCCCCGAGGCCGGCACCGAGATCGAGTTGACCGTGCCGAGGGCGCAGCGGTGACCGCGGTCCGGGTGATGGTGGTCGACGACCATCCGATGTGGCGCGAGGGTGTGGCCCGTGACCTGACCGAGGCCGGTTTCCTGGTGGTGGCGACCAGCGGCGAGGGCCGGCAGGCGATCCGGGTGGCCGCCGCCGCCCGGCCCGACGTGGTCGTCCTCGACCTGCAGCTACCGGACGTCTCCGGGGTCGAGGTGGTGCGCGGGCTGCGCGCGGTGCTACCCGAGGTACGGGTGCTGATGCTCAGCGCCAGCGGCGAACAACAGAGCGTCCTGGACGCGGTCAAGGCGGGAGCCACCGGCTACCTGGTCAAGTCGACGGCACCGGGCGAGTTCCTCGACGCGGTACGCCGTACCGCGGCCGGTGATCCGGTCTTCACGCCCGGCCTGGCAGGGCTGGTCCTCGGCGAGTACCGCAGGCTGGCCGCCGGGAGCGGGACGGCGGGAGGCGCCGGGGCTGCCGATGGCTCGGAGACCGGCGCGCCCCGGCTCACCGAGCGCGAGACGGAGGTGCTGCGTCTGGTGGCCAAGGGACTGTCGTACAAGCAGATCGCGCAGCGCCTGGGGCTGTCGCACCGGACGGTGCAGAACCACGTGCAGAACACCCTGGGCAAGTTGCAGCTGCACAACCGCGTCGAGCTGACCCGGTACGCGATCGAGCGGGGCCTGGACGACTGACCCGGTCAGACCGAGCGCGGGGGTTCGGTCTCGTGGACGGCCAACTCCTCGGCGGTCGCTCCGCCGCCAGCCGTCCCGGCGTCGTACGCCACCGAGTCGGTCTCCTGGTCGGTGTGCGCCCCCTCGTCCGGTTCCACCAGCCGGCCGACCGTGGCGTCCGCCGTCGTGCCGAGCTGGCCGTGGTCATAGAGGGAGACCGGCGAGTTCGGATCCGAGGTGGGCCCCGGGTCCATCACGTCGGCGTCCAGCTGGGCCTCGGCGGCGGCCTCCACGTTGTCCGCCTCGAAGGCGATCTTCGGGTCGACCGTGCCGGCCAGCGGGTCGTCCACCGGGCGTTCGTAGCTCTCCCGCTGGAGTTTGTAGTCCAACGACTCACCGTCGAGCTGTTCCTCGGCGGTGGTCCCGAACCGGTCCACCGCCACCGGCGTCCGGTCGCCGGGCAGCTGGGCCGGCTCCGGGCCGTCCGCCTCGCGCCCGGTGAGCACGTCGTCGTGGGCGGTCGAGTCGTCGTCGGCGGTGTCGGGCAGCCCCTCCGCCTCGGTGTCGGACAAGGGGGTCGGGAACTCGTTGTCGCGCATGTCTGATCTCTACCCGCTGCCCTCCCGCCATAACCGGCGCACGGCCCGTCGTGCGGTGGCGAAACGGATCCCAGGGCCGGAACACCCCGTCAGCCGAGGGCGGCGGCCTCGTCGTCCGGGTGCAGCACGCACCAGACGACCTTGCCGTCCGGCACCACGCTGCTGCCCCAGCGGCGGGACACCGTGTCGATCAGCAGCAACCCCCGGCCACCGCTGCGGTCCGGCGGCGCGAGCCCGGCGAACGCCGGCCGGCGCGGGGAGTGGTCACGAACCGCCAGATGCAGGGTGTCGTCCTGCGGCGCCAGCCGTACGGTCATCGGGGTCCGGGCGTGCGCCACCACGTTGTTGACCATCTCGGTGACGGCGATCGACGCCGGCTCGGCCAGCGTCGGCAGGTCCCACCGCTGGCAACCGGTCGCGATCAGCTCGCGGGCCTGGCGGGCGGCCTCCACCGTCGGGACCAGCTCGGCGATGAGCACCGCCGCGAGCGGCGCGGCGGCGACCGCGGCGAGCGCGCCGTCCAGGGTGGGCCAGGCCGGCACACCGGCCAGCGCCCCGTCGGCACGGCCAGGCCCGGCGACCGCCGGATCGCAGAGCAGCAGGTCCGCGGCGGGCCAGTCGGCGACCTCCCGGCGCACCTCGGCGAAGACGTCCCGCCCGGCGAGGTCCGCGACCCGCAGACCGGTCACGTCGGCCACCACCGGGCCGGGCCGGTCGCAGAGCCGGGCGAGCAGCGCGTCCCGGACCGCGTCGGCCCCGGCGACGTCGAGCACACCGGTCAACCGGACCACGGCGGACGATTCGTCGATCTCCACCAGGCAGCGCCCGTCGGTCGGCATGATCGCCCCATGGTGCGACCCGGTGACGGATGGCGCATCCGGACGCTCCATGCCGGCCATCAGCGGTCCAGCCGGGAGCGGCGGTTCATCGCCGCCAGCGTGCCGACCGCGGTGCCGGCGGCGGCGAGGCCGAACGCGGCCGTCATCCGTACGAGCTGCCGGCGTCGGCCGTGCCAGCCGCCGTCCCGGCGGGCCTCGGCGTCGGCCTGGAACACGTTGCCGCTGCTGTCCAGACGCGCGCCCGGGCCGAACTGGGTGTGCCGGGCGTACCAGCCGAGGGTGCGCTCCATCAGCGCGGGCGCCAACCGCCACTGCAGGCCGATGAGCCGGCCGACCCCGCCGGCGTACGCCTCGCGCCGGGGCCGGCGCAGGAGCCGGACGATGGTCTCGGCGACCACCTCCGGCGGATAGACCGGCGGCGGTGGCATCAGCTCGCGCCCGCTGTGGTTCGCCGCGTGCCGATAGAACGGGGTGTCGATGGTGGCCGGCAGCACGGTGCAGATGGAGATCTGCCCCCGGCCGGTGACCCGCAGCTCCTGACGCACGGTGTCGGCGAGGCCCCGGATGCCGTGTTTCGTGGCGTTGTACGCCGACTGGTAGGGCATCGCCACCTCGGCCAGCACCGAGGCGTTGTTGATCAGCACTCCGCCGCCGGCCGCGCCGAGGTGCGGCAGTGCGGCCCGGATGCCGTGCACGGCACCGAGCAGATTCACCTCCAGCACCCGCCGGAACTCGGCGACCGGAATCTCGTCGAACAGTCCCACGGCGCTCACCGCGGCGTTGTTCACCCAGGCGTCGATGTGGCCGAACTCGGCGGCCGCCCGGTCGGCCAGCCGGAGTACCGATTCCAGATCGGTCACGTCGGTCGGTACCACCAGCGCACGGCCGCCCAACTTCCAGCATTGCTGCGCCACCTGCCGCAGAGCGGGCTCGCTGCGCGCGGCCAGCACGACAGCGGCGCCCCGGCGGGCCAGCGCGTAGGCGGTGGCCGTGCCGATCCCGCTGGAGGCACCGGTGATCACCACGGTCGAATCGTCGAGGCTGCGGGTCAGCGGCATTCCTGATCGGTACCCCCGGTCGGGCCAGGTCATGCGGGCGGCCGGACATCGATCATCACGGGATCTTTCGCGCGGCGGCGGCACGAGGTCAGAGGTTGTCGTGGCGCAAGCGTCGGTGGCACCTGTGGGGACTGTTCCCGATCTGCCAGGTTTCGGCTCCCGGGCCTCCGGTTAATGGGACGCTCAGACCGGGAGGACCACTGCCGAAGAAAGATCGCAGGGAGGTGACCCATGCGCGTCGGCCTCGTCTGCGCGCACGACAGCTCGTACCGGCACGCCGACGGCCCACCGGTCGGCACCCAACAGCACATCGCACGGGTCGCCGCCGAACTGGCCGGCCGGGGCCACGACGTCCGGCTGTACGAGCGCCTGGACGACGCCGGGCAGCCGGCGACGCTGGACGCGGACGGCTACCGGGTGCAGCGGGTACCCGCTGGCCCGTCCAGCCCGCTCTCGACCGCCGAGCTGATCCCGCACGTGACGGAGTTCGGCCGGTACCTGGCCGACGACTGGGCCGGCGCCTGGCGGCCCGAGGTGGTGCACGGGCACTACTGGATCGGCGGGTTGGCCGCCGCGCACGCGGTCCGGGAGACCGACCTCCCGGTCGTACAGACCTTCCACTCGCTCGGCGTCGAGCAGCTGCGCCACCTGGGCCGCCAGTACGACGGGCCGGGCGAGCGGATTCCGCTGGAGCGCGCGCTGACCCGGGCGGTGGACATCGCGGTCGCGCAGTGCAACGACGAGGTGGACGAGCTGACCCGGATGGGCCTGCAACGCAGCTCGGTGGCCATGGTGCCGGCGGGGGTGGACATCGAGCAGTTCCACCCCGACGGTGAGGCGGCCCCGCGCGAGCAGCGTGCCCGGATCCTCTCGGTGGGAGGGCTCTCGCCGGGCAACGGTCAGGAGGACCTGATCCGGGCGATGCGGCTGGTCGGTGACGCCGAGCTGGTGATCGCCGGTGGGCCGCCGGCCGAGCAGCTCGCCAACCACGCCGAGGCGCGTCGGCTGCGCGAACTGGCCGAGCAGACCGGGGTGGCCGACCAGGTACGGCTCGTCGGCGCGGTGCCGCACGACCAGATGGCCACCTGGTACCGGTCGGCGGACGTGGTCGCCTGCACGCCGCACTACTCGTCGGCCGGGCGGGTCTCGCTCGAGGCGATGGCCTGCGGTGTGCCGGTGGTGGGCTACGCGATGGGCGGGCTGGCGGACGCCGTCGTCGACGAGGTCACCGGCCGGCTGGTGCCGCCCGGTGACGTACGGACGCTCGGGGTCTCCCTGCGCCGCCTGCTCGCCGACAACGCCGGCCGGTTCGCGTACGGGCACGCTGCCGTGGACCGGGTCCGCAGCAGCTACACCTGGGAACGGACCGGGGGTGCGCTGGAGCGCCTCTACGAGCGGGTGGTGAGCCGGCGCAAGCCGGTCGAGGCCTGAGGGTCGCGCGCCGGTCAGCCGGGGCGGCCGGCGCCGACCATGGCGCGGTCGCCCCGGTGCGCCAGCGCGTGGTGGTGCTGCGGCTCGGCGTACCGGGTCAGCCCGATCACCGAGGCCAGGGTGATCAGGAAGCCGACGCCGGCCAGCCACTCCCGTCCGGGCCAGATCTTGTCGTTGAGCAGCAGCAGGCCGACGATCGCCGCCGGTACCGCACCGGCCGCGTCCATCGCGGCGACCGCGGCGGTCGTCGAGCCGCGCTGCATGGCCAGGCCGAGCAGCAGTTGGCCGACCACCGAGTGGGCGAGCAGCAGGTAGAACAGCGGATTGGTGAGGAACGCCTCGGCGGACGGCGCGGAGGCCAGTGGCCGGGCGGCCACCGCGGCCGCGGAGAACGCCAGCCCGGCCAGCGAGCCGAGGGCCACCGAACCGGGTGCCCCGTGCAGCCGGACGGCGAAGACACCGAGCACCGCGATGACGCCGAGCGCCGCCAGCAGCGCAACCGATCCGGCGGTGCCGAGCTGCCGGGACGGCGCCGGCCGGGCGGCCAGCACCAACGCGCTGATGCCGGCGAAGAGCAGGGCCAGCAGCGCCACCTCGGCCACCGGTAAGCGCCACTTCAGCACCACCACGCCGAGGATGGCGGTCACCCCGAGCCCGGCGGCCACGCTGGCCTGGACCAGGAACAGCGGCAGGTCCCGGCGGGCCAGGAAGGCGAGCACGAAGCCGCCGATCTGGCAGGTGAGCCCGACCAGGTACGTCCGGTGCCCGGCGAGCCGCAGCAGCAGGCCCGGGTCGAAGGTGTGGTGCACGGTGGTGCGGGCCGCGGCCACCGACTGGAGCAGGTTGGCGAAGCCGTACGCGACGATCATCGTCGCCAGGAAGCACCAACCGGAGGAGACCACCTGGCGAGGATAGAGGTAACCGGGGGTCAGCGCTCGGCTGGTCGATCCAGCCGGGCGAGGATGTCGGCGTGTAGTGCACCGTTGGTGGCCACCGCGCTGCTGTCGGTGCCCGGGTCGCCGGCCGGGGCCGGTCGACCGTACAGATCCGTGATCGTGCCACCCGCCTCGGTGACGATCGGGACCAGCGCCGCCACATCCCAGAGCGACAGCTCCGGCTCGACCATCACGTCCAGTGCGCCCTCGGCCAACAGCATGTAACCGTAGAAATCGCCGTAGGCCCGGCTGCGCCAGCTGTCCCGCATCAGGTCGAGCATCGCGTCGAGCCGTCCGGCGCGCTCCCACCCGGTCAGCGACGAGTAGCAGAAGCTGGCGTCGGCGAGTCGCCGCACCGCGGAGACCCCGATCCGCTCACCGGCGGCGGGGTTCGGCCCGGCGTACGCGCCCGCGCCGAGGCTCGCCCACCAGCGCCGGCCGAGCGCCGGGGCGGACACCACCCCGACGACCGGCCGGCCGGCGTCCAGCAGTGCGATCAGGGTGGCCCAGACCGGTACGCCGCGGACGAAGTTCTTGGTGCCGTCGATCGGGTCGACGATCCACCGCCGGCCGTCCGGGTCGCTGGCCGGCTGCGCGCCGTACTCCTCGCCGAGCAGCCCGTCGGCCGGTCGGTGCTCGGCCAACAGCGCCCGGATCTCCCGCTCCACGGCGGTGTCCGCGT
Source organism: Micromonospora vulcania (assembly GCF_042658605.1). Lineage (NCBI taxonomy): Bacteria > Bacillati > Actinomycetota > Actinomycetes > Micromonosporales > Micromonosporaceae > Micromonospora > Micromonospora vulcania. The sequence goes on from NZ_JBHSQS010000001.1 coordinate 498,416, forward strand.
CGGAGACCGGAGTCAGGTCGGGCTTCGCCTCCACCCGCAGGTCGAGCGCGCGGAACCGGGCCGTGGCGATGGCGTCGGCCCGGTCGGCGAGCAGGTGGGCGAGGGCGAGGTCGGCGGCGTACCCGGTCATGCCGGCAACCTAGCCGACGCCCGGCGGCTCACTCGTCGGGGCCGCGTCGGTCGCCCTCGCCGGGCCCGCGCTGGTCGCTCTCACCGCGCGCGTCGCCGTCGCCGGCCCGGGAGGCGAGCAATCGGCGGTACGAGGCCAGCCGGCGGGGATCGGCCTTGCCGGCGGCGACCCAGGCGTCCAGCCCGCACTGCGGCTCGTCGGCGGTGTGCTGGCAGTTGGCCGGGCAGTCCACGGTCCCCTCGACCAGGTCGGGGAAGCCGTGCAGCAGGCTGTCGGCGGAGACGTGCGCCAGCCCGAAGCTGCGGATGCCCGGCGTGTCGATGATCCAGCCCGGGTCGGTGTCGACGCCGGCTATCGGTGGCAGCCGCAGCGCCACCGCGCTGGTCGAGGTGTGCCGCCCCCGGCCGATCGCACTGACCACGCCGACGGCCCGAGCCGCCTCCGGGACCAGGCGGTTGACGAGCGTCGACTTGCCCACCCCGGAGTGCCCGACCAGCACCGACACCCGCCCGCCGAGCAGGGTGCGCAGCGCGTCCAGGTCGGAGTCGGGGCGGTTCAGCACGTACGGCAGCTCCAGCTCGGTGTAGTAGCCGAGCACCTCCTGCGGGCCGGCGAGGTCGGCCTTGGTGAGGCAGAGCAGCGGCTCGACGTCCGCGTCGTACGCGGCCACCAGGCAGCGGTCGATGAACCCGGTGCGCGGCGGCGGGTCGGCCAGCGCGCTCACGATCACCAACTGGTCGGCGTTGGCCACCACCACCCGCTCCAGCCGGCCCTCGGCGGTGGTCTCGTCGTCGTCGGCGGTGCGGCGCAGCACCGAGCGGCGCTCGGCGATCCGGACGATGCGGGCGAGTGCGCCCTGGGCGCCCGAAGTGTCCCCGACAAGGCTGACCCGGTCGCCCACCACCACCGACTTGCGCCCCAGCTCACGGGCCCGCATCGCGGTGACCGTGGGCAGCTCCGCGCCGGCCACACCGTGCTCGGCCCCGGCCAGTACGCAGGTGTAGCGCCCCCGGTCGACGGCGATCACGAAGCCGTCCACCGCGTCGGCGTGTTGGGGTCGGGTGCGGGTACGCGGACGAGAGGACTTCCCGGGTCGGACCCGTACGTCGTCCTCGTCGTACTCCCGCCGTTTGGTCGCCAGGACCCGCCCCCTGTCGCGTCAGCTCTTGCCGGTCACCATCGCTGACCATAGTGCCGGGAACTCGGGCATGGTCTTGGAGGTACACCCGACGTCGTCCACCTCGATGCCCGGCACGGCCAGCCCGGCCACCGCCGCGGCGTGCGCCATCCGGTGATCCTGGTAGGTGCGGAACACCCCACCGCGCAGCGGGCGCGGCCGGATCTCCAGCCCGTCCGGCGCCTCGGTGACGTCCGCGCCGAGCGCGGTGAACTCCCGCGCCAGTGCGGTCAGCCGGTCGGTCTCGTGGCCGCGGATGTGCCCGATGCCGGTGAACGTCGACGGCGAGTCGGCCAGCATGGCCAGTGCGGTCAGCGCCGGGGTCAGCTCGCTGACGTCGGAGAGATCGGCGCTCAGGCCGTGCACCGCGCCGGTACCCCGGACGGTCAGCCCGGTGGTGGAGAGGGTGACCTCGCCGCCCATCCGGTGCAGCAGCGAGCGGAGTTGCTCGACCGGCTGCGCGCTGCTGCGCGGCCAGCCCTGAAGGGTGACCTCACCGCCGGTGACCAGGGCAGCGGCGAAGAACGGCACCGCGCCGGAGAGGTCCGGCTCGATCTCCCAGCCGCGCCCGGTGAGCGGGCCGGGCTCGACCGCCCACACGTCCGGCGTGGTGTCGTCGACGGCCGCCCCGGCGGCCCGCAGCATCTGCACCGTCATCCGCAGGTGCGGCGCGGAGGGCACCGGCGGGCCGACGTGCCGGACCACGACGCCCCGGTCGAACCGCGGCGCGGCCAGCAGCAGGCCGGAGACCAACTGGCTGGAGGCGGAGGCGTCGATCACCACCTCGCCGCCGGTGACCCCACCGGCGCCGAGCACGGTCAGCGGCAGGCTGCCCGCGCCCGCGACGTCGATCCGGACGCCCAACGAGCGCAGCGCGCCGATCAGCGGGCCGAGCGGCCGGGTGCGGGCGTGCGGGTCACCGTCGAAGGTGATCCGGCCGTCGGCCAGCCCGGCCACCGGCGGCACGAACCGCATCACCGTGCCGGCCAGGCCCACGTCCACGTGGGCGGGGCCGACCAGCGGATGCGGCCGGACCAGCCACCGATCGTCGTCGCTGATCGACACGTGCGCGCCCATCGCCCGCAGGCCGGCGGCCATCAGCTCGGTGTCCCGGGCGCGCAGCGGCCCGGCCAGTGTCGACGGGCCGGCGGCCAGCGCGCTGAGCACCAACGCCCGTGCGGTCATCGACTTCGACCCGGGCAGGCGCAGCGTCGCCGCCACCGGGTCGGACGCGGTCGGTGCGGTCCACGGCTGTGGCGGCCGGGTCGCTGTCAGGTTCCCCACAGTTACATTCTGCCGTGTTGACGGGTGGGCGGCGGCAGCCGGCCGTCGTACTCCCGGTTGGCGGGACAGCCGAGGGGGCCCTGGACGCGTTAGCGTGTGCGCCATGTGCGGCAGGTACGCGACGACCCGGAGTTCCGGTGAGCTGAGCGCGCTGTTCGAGTCGTCCGACGACACCGACGGCGGCGTCGGCCCGGATCACAACGTCGCGCCGACCGACCGCGTGCCACTGGTCCGGGTCACCCCCGAGGGGCACCGCACCCTCTGCGTCGGCCGCTGGGGCTTCCTGCCGCACTGGTCCCGGTCGGCCGCGGGTGCGGCCCGCATGATCAACGCGCGGTCCGAGACGGTGGCCACCAGCCGGGCGTACGCCGGGGCGTTCGCGCGTCGCCGCTGCCTGGTGCCGGCCGACGGCTGGTACGAGTGGGTCCGCCGGCCCGACGGTGGGCGACAGGCGTACTACATGACCCCCGCCGACGGCTCGGTGCTCGCCCTGGCCGGCATCTGGTCGGTCTGGGAGTCCGACGCCGAGGCCCGCCTCACCTTCAGCGTGCTGACCACCGCGGCGCTCGGCGAGTTGGCCGAGGTGCACGATCGGATGCCGGTGCTGCTGCCGCCCGATCGCTGGTCCTCGTGGCTGGCGCCGAGTGACGAGCCGGACCTGCTCACCCCGCCGGAGGTGGACCTGCTGACCGGTCTGGAGATCCGTCCCGTCGGTCCGGCGGTGGGCGACGTCCGCAACGACGGGCCGCAGCTGATCGCCCGGGTGTCGGTGGCACCGGCGGTGACACCCCAGGAGCTGACCCTGTTCTGAGGGCCAGCCGCATTGTCGTGCGCCGATTTGCCGGGGTTGCGCGCGATTCGTCTCCTGGCCGTTCAGCCATGTTCTCGGTAGCCCCTTGTCCCGGCGCACAGAAGTGCGATAGAACACAGCGCCGGTAGTGGGTGTCGATTCGCACGGGGCGGACGACATCCACCGATCTTGCCGGTCCCACGGGGGAGGTGGGTGGATGACACGGGCGCGTATGCCCCGTCCGCACGAGGTGGCTGCGGCGCGGCGAGACCCGCGACTGCTGCGGGCCGTCCGGGAACGACGGCACGACGATGCGTGGCGCACCAGGGGGACATGCCAGAGCGTTGATCCGGAGACGTTCTTTCCGGCACCGAACGAGCCGGCGGATGCCGCCGTCGCGCTGTGCCGCAGCTGTGACGTGCAGGGGTCCTGCCTCGCCTGGGCACTGGAGGTCGGTGACTGCCACGGCGTGTGGGGAGCCACCACGCCCCGCGAACGGCGGGCGATGTTGGTGGCCTGGCGCGACGAGGTCGAGCCGGATCCGGACGCCATCGACGAGGCCGGCCCGCCGGTCCGGGACCGTCTGCTCACCCTTGTTCCGCTGAGCTGACCGGTCGGCCCGGTCCGTCCCGGTCGCCGGTCGGGACGGCGCAGAATGGGTCGGTGCTGTCCAGCGACGACATCGAGACCCCACGCGGTCCGGCCCGGGTCGACACCGACCTGCCGGCCCGGCCGGCCGCCGCCCTGCTGGTGCTCGGGCACGGCGCGGGCGGCAGCGTGGACGCACCCGACCTGCTCGCGGTGCGCGACGCGGCGGTCGCGGCCGGTCTGGCGGTGGTCCGGGTCACCCAGCCCTACCGGGTCGCGGGCCGGCGTGCGCCGGCCCCCGCCGGGCATCTCGACGAGGCCTGGATCGCGGTGCTCGGCACGCTGCGTGACCGGCACCCCGGCATCTCGACGCTGCTGGTCGGCGGTCGTTCCAGCGGTGCGCGGGTGGCCTGCCGGACGGCCGGTGCGGTGGGCGCGGTGGGCGTCGTCGCGCTGGCCTTCCCGCTGCACCCGCCCGGGCGGCCGGAACGCTCACGGGCTGCCGAACTGCTCACCGGGCTGCCGACACTCGTGGTCAACGGCGACCGGGACCCGTTCGGGGTGCCGGAGCCGGGGCCGTCCGTGCAGGTGGTGACCCGACCAGGGGAGACGCACGATCTGCGGCGCGATCCGGCCGGTACCGGTGCCGTGGTAGGCGGTTGGCTGCGCGCCCAGGGCCTCACGACCGGTTGATCCGGCCGACCCGGTGAGCGCGTCGAACCGTGTCCGTGGCCGGGCGCGGGTCGTTGCATCCGATGGTGCCGCTGGCCCGATCGGACGGGCGGAACCATCCTCCCAGGCCCTTCCTGGTCCCAGCGCCGGCCGTCGCCGGGGCCGGGGCCAGGAACGGGAGGGCCGGCCGGAATGCCCCACCCGTCGTCATGCGTTACAGCCCTCGGACGACTTTTCTGCGAGGGGGGTGACCGGTGCCGACCGAGACACGGAGCCTGGAACGGGACGAACGGGACGCCCGGCAGCTGAAGCAGCTGCTGGATGGCCCGGACTGGCCCGCGACAGCGGGACCGGGCGGGGCGGGTGCGGTGAGCACGAGCACACCCGCCGGAAGTGAATCTGTGGGCAGGTCCGTGCGCGTATCCTCGGCGGGAAAGCATCCGACGCGAGGGGATGTGCGGTTGACCACCGAGAAGACGGACGAGCGCAGGGCCCGTTTCGAGCGGGACGCGATGCCATTCGTCGATCAGCTCTACGCTGCCGGGCTGCGGATGACACGCAACCCGGCGGATGCCGAGGACCTGGTCCAGGAGACCTACCTGAAGGCGTACGCCGCCTTCCACCAGTTCGAGCAGGGCACGAACCTGAAGGCCTGGCTCTACCGGATCCTGACCAACACCTATATCAACTCCTACCGCAAGCGGCAGCGCCAGCCGATCCAGGCGCCCACCGAGGAGATCACCGACTGGCAGCTCGCCGAGGCCGAGTCGCACACCTCCAGCGGGTTGCGCTCCGCCGAGACCGAGGCGTTGGACCGGCTGCCGGACAGCGACGTCAAGGAGGCCCTCCAGCAGTTGCCGGAGGAGTTCCGCCTGGCCGTCTATCTCACCGACGTCGAGGGCTTCTCCTACAAGGAGGTCGCCGACATCATGGGCACGCCGATCGGCACCGTGATGTCGCGGTTGCACCGCGGTCGTCGTAATCTGCGCAAGCTGCTCGAGCAGTACGCCGGGGAGCGGGGCTTCAGCGCGGCCCGTTCCGCGAAGGGCTCCACCGCCACTGCCGGCCGGGAGGTGTGACGTGAGCTGCGGAGAGCCGCACGAGACCGACTGCCGCGAGGTGCTCGCGGAGGTCTACCTCTACCTCGATCTGGAGTGCGCCGACGAGCGACGCTCGCTGATCCGGCACCACCTCGACGAGTGCGGGCCGTGCCTGCGCGAGTACGGCCTCGAGCAGGAGGTGCGTGCGCTGGTGGCGCGTTGCTGCGGCAACGAGACCGCGCCGGACGAGCTGCGCGAGCGGCTGCGGGTCAAGCTCACCGAGCTGGTGGTCTTCGAGTCCAGCGAATCGCGCGAGCTGGCCGACTGAGCGCCGGCGTCCCTGACGAACGAAAGCCGGTGGCCCGGGTCGATCATGACCCGGGCCACCGGCGTTTGCGGCGCGGCCCGTTCAGGAGTTGGGACGCTTGCCGTGGTTCGCTGCGCTCTTCTTCCGGGCCTTCTTCTTCCGGGACTTCTTCGCCATGCTGACCTCCTCGTAGTGGTCGGATCCGTCCTGCGTGCGACCTCGGCGCCGGTGCACCCACCGGCCGCCCGACGCGGGGTCCGACCCGTGAATGCTAGTGCGGCGGGCACCCGCCGCTTTCCCCCGGGGCGGCCGAGCAACCCGGGAGGCGCCGCTCCACGCCCACGGCCGGCCGCCGCGTGATTGGATACGTCGGCAGGTAGACCGTCAAAAGGGAGGGCCGTGGACATGTCCGAGGAGATCCGCGCCGAGATGGTGGCGAACGTCTGGAAGGTCGTCGCGTCGACCGGTGACACCGTGTCCGAGGGCGACACTCTGGTGATCCTCGAGTCGATGAAGATGGAGATCCCGGTCGTCGCCGAGTCCGAGGGCGTGGTCACCCAGCTCGCGGTCAACGAGGGTGACGTCGTGCAGGACGGTGACCTGATCGCGATCATCGGTTGAGCGGCCTGCTGGTACGCCGCGCCGAGTCGGCCGACTTCCCGGCGGTGGCCCGGCTGACCGTGGCCGCGTACGAGGCGGACGGTCAGCTCAAGGGCGAGCACGGGTACGGCGCGGTGCTGGCCGACGTGGGGACCCGGGCCGCCAGTGGCGAGGTGCTGGTCGCGGTGGACGAGGAGACCGGTGCGGTGCTCGGCTCGGTGACGTTCGTGCTGCCGGGCAGCGCGTACGCCGAGCTGTCCGGGCCGGGCGAGGCGGAATTCCGGATGCTGGCGGTCGACCCGGCCGGCCAGGGGCGGGGCGTCGGTGCGGCGCTGGCCCGGGCGTGTCTCACGCGCGCCGCCGAGCTGGGCTGCGCGGCGATGGTGATCTGCGTACGGGCCGGGATGGCCGTCTCGGCCCATCGGCTCTACGAGCGGCTCGGGTTCGTGCGGACGCCGGAGAAGGACTGGTCGCCCGCACCGGGCGTGCAGCTGCTCGGCCTGCGGCGGGAGCTGGCCGCGGGCTGAACGGTCAGCCCTTGGTGCTGCCCGACGCGGCCCCGGCCGGGGTCTCGTCGGGCTCGCGGCCGACGGCGGCGAGCAACTCGTCGGCCACCTCCAGGGCGATCCGGCGGCGTTCCTCGTCGGTGATGTCCGGTGTCTGTACCGCGAACCAGCTGCTGTGCACCGCGAACAGCGACAGCGCGGCGCGCAGCTGGGCGGCGGGGGAGTCGTCGCCGCGGCAGAGCGCGTTGGCCAGGCGCATCATCCGGCCCCGCATCTGCTGGCCGGAGGTGAGGCTCTTGAGCACGGTCTGGTTCTGCTCGAAGAAGCGCATCACCGAGGGCCAGCCGCCGCCGAACATCGTGTCGGCGTACCGGGAGATCAGCTCTCGCCGGGTGGCCAGGGTCGCCGGCTGCGAGTCGGCCCAGGTGACGAGCGCGTCCATCCGCTCCAGCCGGTCCTCGATGAAGCTGGCGACGATGTCGTCCTTGCTCTTGAAGTGGTAGTAGAGCGCCGCCTTGGTGACATTGAGTCGCTCGGCGATCTCACGCAGCGAGGTCTTCTCGTACCCCTGCTCGGTGAAGAGCTCCAGTGCGACGGCCTTGATGCGCTCGCGCGTGCCGCCTGTGCTCTCCCTCACCTGCACCACCCAATCAACTTGACGGTCACTTGCTACCCAACTTACCGTGCGGCTAGTAAGGTGACTAGCCGGGCGGCAAGTAAGTAACGTATTTCTCGGGGGGAGCTTACCCATGACTCAGGCAACTCAGGCCGACGTGCGACCCAACGTACGGGTCGTGCTGTTCGGTCTGATGATCGCGATGATGCTCGCGATGCTCGACAACATGATCGTCAGCACCGCGCTGCCGCGGATCGTCGGCGAGTTCGGCGGCCTGGACCACTTCACCTGGGTGGTCACCGCGTACGTCCTGGGCACCACCGTCTCCACCCCGATCTGGGGCAAGCTCGGTGACCTCTACGGCCGCAAGTCGGTCTTCCTGACCTCGGTCGGCATCTTCCTCTTCGGCTCCGCGCTCTGTGGCATGGCCGGCTCCGGCATGTTCGGCGGACCGCAGGACGGCATGGTGCAGCTCATCGCCTTCCGGGCCGTGCAGGGCCTGGGTGCCGGTGGCCTCATGGTCGGCGTGATGGCGATCATCGGTGACCTGGTCCCGCCCCGCGAGCGCGGGCGTTACCAGGGCATGATCGCCGGCATCATGGCCATCGCGATGGTGGCCGGCCCGCTGGTCGGCGGCTTCATCACCGACCACCTCTCCTGGCGCTGGGCGTTCTACGTCAACCTGCCGCTGGGCGGTGTCGCGCTGCTCGTGCTGATCACCACCATGCACCTGCCCAAGTACCGCACCGAGCACCGGATCGACTGGCTCGGCGCCGGGCTCCTCTCGGTCGGCATCACCGCGCTCGTGCTGATCACCACCTGGGGCGGCAACGAGTACGACTGGACCTCCCCGCAGATCCTCGGCCTGGCCGTGCTGGCACTGGTGGCACTGGTGGCCTTCGGCATGGTCGAACGCCGGGTCCCGGAGCCGATCCTGCCGCTGGGGCTCTTCGCCAACCGCAACTTCGCGCTGATCTCGGTGATCGGCTTCCTGCTCGGCTTCGCGATGTTCGGCGCGATGAACTTCCTGCCGCTCTACCAGCAGACCGTGCAGGGGGCGTCGGCGACCAACAGCGGTCTGCTGCTGCTGCCGCTGATGTTCGGCATGCTGGTGGTCTCGCTGGCGATCGGCCGGGCGATCACGAGGAACGGCCGGTACCGGGCGTACCCGATCATCGGTGGCGTGGTGATGACGGCCGGCATGGGGCTGCTGACCCTGCTCGACCTCGGCACCAGCAAGCTGGAGTCCTCGCTCTTCATGGTCGTGCTCGGCGTCGGCATGGGCTTCCTCATGCAGACCTCCATGCTGATCGCCCAGAACAGCGTGGAACAGAAGGACCTTGGCGCGGCCAGCGGTGCGGCCACCTTCTTCCGGTCGATCGGCGGCTCGTTCGGCATCTCGCTGTTCGGCGCGATCTTCGCCAACCGACTGGCCGACTCCGGCGCGGGTGGGGCCTTCGGCGGCAAGGGCGCGGGAATGGACCTGGAGAAGCTCAAGGAGCTGCCGGCCCAGACGCGCGAGCTGGTGCTCGGCGGGCTCGCCGACTCGATCTCGCACGTCTTCCTCTGGGCGATGCTGTTCACCGTCGCGATCCCGGTGCTCGCGTGGTTCATCAAGGAGATCCCGCTGCGCACCGCGAACGAGGCGCCGGCGCAGGCCACCCCGGAGGAGGAGGCCGAGATCGCTCTCGGCAAGGCCCCGGTCGCCTGACCCAGCTCGACCCCGCCGCGCCGTCCCCTCCGGGGGGCGGCGCGGCGTCCTGCTATCCGCCGTTCGTGCGGCGTCGGGAGGTGGTGAGGCGTTGCCAGAGGCGGCTCAGGGGGTTGCGGGGGCGCGGGAGCCGGGGGGATCGCGCGGTGCCGAGCAGCGTGGTGGCCAGGGCCGCCGTTGCCGGGGACAGGTCCGGGGTGGCCAGCGCCAGGTGGGCCAGCGAGACGGCGATCGGGACCGGTCGGGCCTGAGCCACCGCCGCCACGTCGGCCAGCCGCTCGGCCACCACCTCGGCCACGTCCGACCGCACGGCCGGGTCCACCCACGCGGCTGTGACCAGCGCGAACAGCGCCGCCTCGGTGACCCAGTCCTCCACGCCCCAGACCAGGTCCAGCAGCACCCGACGTCGGGTCGAATCCGCCCACGGCTCGTCGGTGCGGTGGTGCAGCAGGCCCAGGCAGGCCCAGACCTGCACGCCGCGTACCCAGATCGACGGGTCCTGGGCGGCCACCAGCCGGCCCAGCGCGTTGGCCGGCGCCGCCGGCGGGTGCACCAACAGCCCGAGCAGGTCGGCCACGTCGAGGCCGGCCAGGCCCACCGCCGCGTCGTAAGCCGCCGGCGGATGCGGCCAGGCCGGGTGCGCGACCTGCCTGATCCGCTCGACCGCCGCCGCCGAGGGCTTCGGCAGCGCCGGCGTCGGGTTGGTGTCCGCGTACCGCCACAACTGCCGGGCGGACGCCCGCCGAGGCTCGCGCGGGTCCGGCTCCGGTACGCCGGTGACCTCGATCCGTAGCCCGGGCGTCGCCGACGTGACGACTCGTACGGCACTCGGCGGAGCCGCCGTCTCCAGGCGTACGGCCCTGCCGAGTCCGTTGTCGTCGTCGGCGACCGCCCGGCGCAGCGCGTCGAGCAGTGGGCCACCGGCCGGCGTGAGCTGCCCGAGCCAGGGCCGGCCCCGGCAGCACTGGGCCAGGTCGGCGTGTTCGTGGCTGTCGTCCGGGTGGTCCCGGACGAAGTCGGCGAGCGCCACCAGGTGGGACAGGTTGCCGTCGCGCAGATGCCGCAGGCGGTGAGCGGTGTGCACCGCGCAGTCGAACGACGGGTCCCGGGCCAGCGCCCGCTCGATCCACTCCAGTGCCTCGTCCAGCCGGCCGATGTCGGCCAGGGTGCCGGCGATGTCGGCGTAGATGGCCAGATCGTCGGGGTCCCGCGCGACGGCCCGGGCGAGCGCCGCGAGGGCGTCCCGGGTCCGGCCGGCGCTGCGGTACGCGTACCCGAGCCAGACCTCGCCCATCTTCGACGGCTGCGCCCGTACGCCGCGGGTGGCCCAGCGGATCGCGAGCGTGACCTCGCCGACCCGCCTGGCCAGCGCGGACGCCGCGCCCAGCAGCAGGCCGTTCTCGGGGTGCACGGTGACCGCGTTGCGGGCCAGCGCGACGTACGGCGTCAGCGCACCCCGGCCGGCGCGCGGTACCGGGTCGGGCAGCGCGGCGCACACCTGCATGAGGACCCGGGCGATGTGCTCCGGGTCCAGGCGCTCGGTCAGTTCGGGTGCGGTCACCCACGGCACGGCGGCCCAGTCCGTGCCGGGTGCGTAGCCGGTGGCCGCGGCCAGCAGCTCCAACCCCTCGGCGGGGCGGCCGGCGGCGGCCAGCAGGTGGGCACGGGCGACGACCGCGCCGACGAAGGTGTGGTGGTTGATCGGAAAGAGGTCGAGCCCGCCCCCGCCGGCGGTGGCCAACCGGGCCAGCGTCTCGTGCACCTCGGGCAGGGTGGGTGCCCGGGCCAGCGCGCCGGCGAGATGGCCGGCGGCGTGGTGCAGGTCGCCCTCGTCGAGCGCGAGCCGAGCCAGGGCCAGCTCCTCGGTCGCGGAGAGCGCGGGGTCGTCCCTTCCCTCGGGCACGTGGTCCTCTCGTCGCAGCTACCGGGTACGGGCTGTCTGAAGCTTAGTTGATATTGAATGACGGTGGTGATCTACTGCGCACTTATGCTCGTTCGATTGCTCGGGCCGATCGAAAAGTGCAAGACTGAGCAGGAAACGCGCGGCAATCGCGCACTGGGGGGGAGTTCTCGTGACACGTGCAGGGGCCGGAATGGCCGCCGACATCGAGGAGCAGCCGGCCGGTTACGCCCGGCTGCTCTCCAGCGCCAACGCCGGGGAGATCGCCCGGGTGGCGGCGGTCGTCGCCGAGCGCCGGCCGCGGCACGTGGTCTTCACCGCTCGGGGCACCTCCGACCACGCGGCCCTCTACGGGGCCTACCTGGCCGAGATCCGCCTCGGCCTGCCCGCCGGGCTCGCCTCGCCGAGCGCGGTCACCCTGTTCGGCGCCCGACCCGACCTGTCCGACGCGTTGGTCGTCGGGGTCAGCCAGAGTGGCGGTTCGCCCGACCTGGCCGAGGTGCTGCGCGCCGCCCGCGCCACCGGCGCGCTCACCCTCGCGGTGACCAACGCCCCCGACTCCCCGCTGGTCGACGTGGCCGAGCTGAGCATCGACATCGCCGCCGGCCACGAGCGTGCGGTCGCCGCCACCAAGACGTACACCGCCGAGCTGCTCGCCCTGCTGATGCTGGTGGAGGGAATCCGGGCCGGCGACGGCGTGCTCCCGGCAGCCGAGCGGGAGGCGCTCGCCGCGCTGCCCGAGCTGGCCACCCGCACCCTGGCCGACGACACCCCGGCCCAACTCGCGCCGCGCTATCGGTTCGCCCGCCAACTGGTCACCACCGGTCGTGGGTACGCCTACCCGACCGCCCGCGAGGCCGCGCTGAAACTGATGGAGACCTCGTACCTGCCGGCGCTCGCCTTCTCCGGCGCCGACCTGCTGCACGGTCCGCTCGCGATGACCGACCCGGAGGTGCCCGTGCTGGCCGTGGTCGGCTCCGGTCCGGGCGGCCGGTCGATGGGGGAGGTGCTGCCCCGCCTCGGTGAACGCCGCGCCGACGTGGTGGTGGTCGGCTCCGCCGACGTACCGGGCGCCACCCGGCTCGCCGTCCCCGAGGTCGACGAGCGGTACGCCCCGCTGCTGGACATCCTGCCGTTGCAGAGGCTGGCGCTGGCGTTGGCGCTCACCCGGGGTGAGGACCCGGACGCGCCGCGCGGGCTGAAGAAGGTCACCGCGACGATGTGAGGTGCGGCGTGGCACCCTGGTCACCGTGTCCACGCTGCGCGACCTCGCCGAGGAGCACACCCATCTCCGTCCGGCCGACATCGACCACCTGCACCGGATCGCCGGCGACTGGCAGTTGCTCTCCGACCTCTCCTTCGCCGACCTGCTGCTGTGGGTGCCGGTCGACGCCGACGGCACCTTCCTGTGTGTCGCCCAGGTCCGCCCGACGACCGCGCCCACCGCGTACCAGGACGACCAGGTGGGGCGGATCGTCGGCGGGCCCGAGGTGGCTCACCTGGGGGTGGCGTACTCCCAGGGCCGGATCTGGCGGGAGGGTGATCCGGTCTGGTACGGCGACGTGCCGGCCCGGCACGAGGCGATCCCCGTCCGCCTGCGTACCACCGAGGGGGAGGCCGGTGAGGTGGTCGCCGTGGTCGGCCGGGACACCAACCTGTCCACCGCGCGTACCCCCAGCCAGCTGGAACTCAACTACCTGACCACGGCCGACGACCTGGCCCAGATGATCGCGGACGGCACCTTCCCGCCGCCCCGGCACCCGGGCGAGACCACGTCCGCGCCCCGGGTCGGCGACGGCCTGGTCCGGCTGGACGCCGGCGGCAAGGTCACCTATGCCAGCCCGAACGCGCAGTCCGCGTACCGTCGGTTGGGTTACGCCTCCCACCTGGTGGGGGAGGACCTGGCCGCGCTGCACCGCCGGTTGGCCGGCGACCCGCTGGACGGCACCGAGGCGGCGAACGGCATCCTGGCCGCGCTGCGCGGCGAGGCGCCACCCCGGCGGGAGATCGACGCGCGGGGCGCCACGATGCTCACCCGGGCACTGCCGCTGATGCCCGCAGGGGTGCCGATCGGCGCGCTGGTGCTGGTCCGGGACATCACCGAGGTCCGTCGCCGGGACCGGGCGCTGATTACCAAGGACGCCACCATCCGGGAGATCCACCACCGGGTGAAGAACAACCTCCAGACGGTGGCCGCGCTGCTGCGTCTACAGGCTCGCCGGGTCGCCATGCCGGAAGCCCGGGTCGCCCTGGAGGAGTCGGTCCGCCGGGTCGCCTCGATCGCCCTGGTGCACGAGACGCTCTCCATGTCGAGCGACGAGGCGGTCGAGTTCGACGGCATCGTCGACCGGGTGGCCAGCGCGGCGACCGAGGTCGCGGCGACCGAGGTGAGCGTCGGTATGCGCCGGACGGGCAGCTTCGGGGTCCTGCCCGCGGAGATCGCCACCTCGCTGGTGATGGTTCTCAACGAGTTGCTGCTCAACGCCGTCGAACACGGCTTCCCGCCGGCCGACGAGGCGGACCTCCCGGCCCCGCCCGCCGCACCGCCTACCGCGCTGGTCGCCATGCCCGCGGTCGTCCCGGGAACCGATCCGGGCGAGCGGCCGGAAGTGGTCGTATCGGCACACCGGTTCCGCAAGATGCTGCACGTCTCGGTCGCCGACAACGGCCGCGGGCTGCCGTCCGACTTCGACGCCGAGCGCGGTAGCAAGCTCGGGCTGCAGATCGTCCGGGCGCTGGTGACCGGCGAGCTGCGGGGCACCATCGAGCTGCGCGCGGGCGCCAACGGCGGGACCGAGGCGGTGCTGGTCGTCCCGCTGGCCCGGACCACGCACGACAGTCGGTCCGCCGGCTGACCCGGGCGGTCGCGACCGACCCGGCACGTGCTGGCGAGCGATATACCTGTGGGGCATATTTATGACTCACAGGTATATCGCTCACCGAGGCGGGTGTGGCCGAGTGCGCTCTGGGGATGCCCCCTCACGACGTCGGTCGCCGAAGTGTGCCGACGAGGTAGGTCAGTGGCCCGGGCGGCTGGTGAGCAGGGCGACGGTCAGGCCGGGGCGCAGCCAGACGCGCTCGACCGTGAAGGCCGCGCGCAGCGCGTCCCCCTTGGCGCTGGGTACGGCGGCCAGAGGATCGGTGTGCCGTCCCGCGACGACCAGCCACACCCGTTGCGTGTCGGCGAGGCACTGCGTCGGTCGAGGGCACTCGGCGGCCCACAGATCACCCCGTCGGGCCTCGTCCTCGGTGACCAGGACGTCCCGTGGTGGGTCGCTGAGGTGGTACTCGATACCCAGGTCGAGGAAGAGCCAGCTCCGCCGGGGCGAGTAGACGATCGTGTCGCCCGGCCGCTGCCCGTCGGCGATCACCCGGGCGGCACCGGCGTAGTCCACCGCCGCGCTGCGCGGCCACTCGTGGGTGCGCCGCAGCGCGGCCTGGTCGGGTAGGCCGAGCAGCCCGGCGAGGACCACCACGGCCAGCGCGGCCGGCGCGGTCACGCCGGCCAGCGCCGCACCGGCCAGCAGGCAGGCGAAGGGCACCACGAAGACCAGGTAGCGGGGCACCCACAGCGGTACGACCGTGCCGGCGAGGAACAGCAGCAGGACAGGCAGCAGCACCGCGCAGCCGGGCAGCAGCCCCCGCCGGCCGAGCCGCGCCGCACCGAGCGCGGCGAGGCCGACCAGCAATCCACCCACCACGCTGCTCTGCGCCACCCCGCCCGGCAGCGCGGTGAGATCGTCCAGCCGGGCCGGGTCGACCCAGTCCAACTGTCGGGAGCGCTGCGTACGGGCCTGGAGCAGCAGCGGGCCGACCAGCAGCACCCCCGGCAGCAGCGCGACCAACCATCGCCACACCCGCCGCTCCGGACCGGTCCCGCCGTCCGTAGCGGCTGTCGGGCCAGCGACTCCGGCTGCGGCGAGACCACGCCACCAGACGGCGAGCACTATCAGCGCGTGCGCGGCGAGCAGGGTGAGTGCGATCAGGTGGGTGAGCCCGAGCGCGGCGACGGCGACCGCGTAGCCGGCCCAGCGGGGCCAGCTCGGTCGGCGTAGCGCCAGTACCAGCAGCAGGGTGGCGAGCACCGCGAACATGGTGGCCAGGGCGTACGGCCGGGCCTCCTGACCGTAGCGGGAGGTGCCGGGGAGCACCGCGAAGAGCAGCCCGGCGTACCGGCCGGTCCGATCGTCGACCAGCCGGGCGCCGAGGACGGCGACCAACCCGGCGGCGACGGTCATGGCCAGCGCCGCCGGCGCGCGCAGGGCCACCGTGGAGTCGCCGACGAGCGCGAGCCAGCCGTGCATCAGCAGGTAGTACGGCCCGGTGGCGGCGTCGATGGTGCCAGCCAACCGGGCCAGGTCGCCGGGCGACCGGGTGGCCGCGCTCCAGGTCGCCAGTTCGTCGCGCCAGAGCTGAGCCGAGCCCAGTCCGAACCCGGTGATCGCCAGGGTCAGCAGCGCCGGTGCGAGCCAGACCGGGAGGCGGCGCAGGCCGCGCCGCGCCGCCGTGGTCGACTTTTCGGACAATATGCCCACGATCCGAGCCTGCCACGGCCACTGCGGTTGCGGGCCTCAGCCTGCGGCAGGTGTTCAGCGCCAGGCGGCCATCACGTCGTTCGGGCGGGCGGTCTTCGCCGGATCACGCTCCACGAGATCGTCGAGCACGGCGTCGATCCGCGCCATCAACTCGGCGTCCAGCCGGACCGCGGTGGCCGCCGCCGTCTCGGCGAGCTGCTCGGGACGGGACGCGCCGACGATCGCGCTGGCCACGGTCGGCCGGTGCAGCACCCAGGCGACGGCCAGCTGGGCCATCGTGCAGCTGGCGGCCTCGGCGATCGGCCGGAGCTGGCGTACCCGGGAGAGCAGCAGGTCCGAGGAGTAGCGGGCGATGAACGACCCACCGAAGCCGTCGGTCGCGCGGGAACCGGCCGGGGGCCGCTGACCCGGCTGGTACTTGCCGGTCAGTACGCCCATGGCGAGCGGCGCCCAGGCGAGCTGACCCAGGCCGAGTTCGGCACTGACCGGCACCACCTCGGCCTCCACCACCCGCCACAGCATCGAGTACTGCGGCTGGTTGGCGATGAACGGGACGTGCAGTTCGGCGGCGAGCCGCCGGCCGGCGCGCAGTTGCGGGGCGGTCCACTCGGAGGCGCCGACGTAGAGCACCTTGCCCTGGCGTACGAGGTCGGCGAAGGCGGTCATCGTCTCCTCCAGCGGCACGCTGTCGTCGTACCGGTGCGCCTGGTAGAGGTCGATGTAGTCGGTGCCGAGCCGGCCCAGCGACGCGTGGCAGCTCTCGGTGACGTGCTTGCGGGACAGCCCGGAGTCGTTCGCGCCCGGCCCGACCGGCAGGTACACCTTCGTGCACAGCTCGATCGAGCTGCGTCGTACGCCGCTCAGTGCCTTGCCCAGCGCCTCCTCGGCCCGCCCCTGGGCGTACCGGTCGGCGGTGTCGAAGGTGGTGATGCCCGCGTCCAGCGCGGCGGCCACGCAGGCCGCCGCCGCGTCGTCGTCGAGCTGGCTGCCGTGGGTGACCCAGTTGCCGTACGCGACCGCGCTCACGCGCAGGCCCGACCGGCCCAGTTGCCTGTACTCCATCTGAGGATCCTCAGGTGGCCGAGCGCTGTCGCCGAACCGTTCGATCGTGGTCGAATCCGAGCGTGATCGAGGTCGAGTTCACCCCCGACGATCTGAGTCGGGTCCGGTTCGCGCACTCGCCGCTGGCCGAGCTGGTGGCCAGCTCCTGGGTGCTGCGCAAGCCGGCGAAGTACTGGCTGCACCGCCCGTGGCGGGAACGCGCCGAGCGGCTGCTGCCGGGTGCCGGCCTCGAACCGTTGTTGGCGGTGCTCGGATCGTCCAACAGGTACGTGCCGGACTTCCTCACCCCGATCGGGGTGGCGCCGAGCCTGGCGGCCGAGTTACGGGCGGTCGCCGGCACCGATCCGGCGCGGGTACGGCGGCAACTCGACCGGGCCGGTGCGCCCCGGCTGACCCCGGACGAGCTGGTCACGCAGCTTCGCCGGTACTTCACGCTGCTGATCGCGCCGGACTGGCCCCGGCTGCGGGCGCTCGCGCTGGCCGACATCCGGCGGCGCACGCTCCTCGCGGCCGAGCAGGGCGGCCGGACCCTGTTGCGCGAGCTGCACCCGTCGATCCGCTGGGACGGCGCGGCACTGCGGGTCGCCGTCGGCACGACCCGGCCGGACGGTCTCGGCGGACGCCCGTGGACGCTGCTGCCCACCGCGTTCGCCGGCCCGGCCGTGCACACGATCATCGAGGGGGATGCGGGGCCGGCCCTCTGCTATCCGCCGGCCGGGCTGGGCGGGCTGTGGGAGTCGCCGCCGCCCACCGCCGCGCTCGGTGCCCTGCTCGGCGGTACGCGGGCCGCGGCGCTGTCCCTGCTCGACACGCCGCTGAGCACCGGCGAGTTGGCCGCGATGTTGGGCCTCGCCCCGGCGACCGCGTCGCACCACCTCACCACGCTGCGGGACAACGGGCTGGTCGCCGGCGTCCGCCAGGGGCGGGTGGTCCGTTATGCGCGGACTGTCCTCGGTGACCAGCTGGTCGGCTGACCTGGGCCCGTGATGTGGGATCCCGCACGCGTACATTGGCCGGCCCCCATGGGGTGTGGCAGCATGGGCACCATGACCGCCGCTGTCGTCCGCCGCTTCGTGGCTCGTCGCCACGTCGATTACGGCCGCGTGCGTAGCGCGATCTGTCCGGCCCACTGACGACGCCCGACCATTCTGTCTCGGGCGCGCTCCGCGCCGGCTGTCTCTGACACCGTTGTCCGCCCGCTCTCTCGCCGGGCCGGCCGCCGCGCTCCGCGCCTGTCCCGAGGCAACGCAGACCAACGGAGGACGCCGCGATGGCGGTCAGCAGCATCCCGGCCCGTTCCGAGGACCCGACGGCCCGCCCTGCCCGGGCACCGCGCCGGCCGCGGGGTGAGGGTCAGTGGGCGCTCGGCCACCGCGAGCCACTCAACCCCAACGAGCGGATCAAGAAGGACGACGACCCGCTCAACGTCCGGGCCAGGATCGAGACGATCTACGCCCACCGCGGGTTCGCCTCGATCGACCCGCAGGACCTGCGCGGGCGGTTCCGCTGGTGGGGCCTCTACACCCAGCGCAAGGCGGGCATCGACGGTGGGCGCACCGCCGTGCTGGAGCCGCACGAGCTGGAGGACGAGTTCTTCATGCTCCGGGTCCGCATCGACGGCGGCCAGCTCAGCCTCGCCCAGCTGCGGGTGATCGCGGACATCTCCCGGGAGTTCGCCCGGGACACCGCGGACATCACCGACCGGCAGAACATCCAGTACCACTGGATCCGGGTCGAGGACATGCCGGAGATCTGGCGGCGACTGGAGTCGGTCGGCCTGCAGACCACCGAGGCGTGCGGCGACTGCCCCCGGATCGTGCTGGGCAGCCCGGTCGCCGGGGTGGCCCGCGACGAGGTGCTCGACCCGACCCCGGCGGTCGACGAGATCGTCGCCCGGTACGTCGGGGACAAGCAGTTCTCCAACCTGCCCCGCAAGTTCAAGACGTCGATCTCCTGGCTGGTGGACACTCCATACCAGTCCAACGACATCTCGTTCCTCGGCGTCGACCACCCCGAGCACGGTCCCGGCTTCGACGTGTGGGTCGGCGGTGGTCTCTCCACCAACCCGATGCTCGCCCAGCGGCTCGGCGTCTGGGTGCCGCTGGCCGAGGTGCCCGACGTCTGGGCCGGCGTGGTCGGAATCTTCCGCGACTACGGCTACCGGCGGCTGCGCAGCCGGGCCCGGCTGAAGTTCCTGGTCGCCGACTGGGGCGTGGAGCGGTTCCGCGAGGTCCTGGAGAAGGACTACCTCGGCCGTACGCTGCTTGACGGCCCGGCACCGGAGCTGCCGGCGAAGCCGGTCGACCACGTGGGTGTGCACGAGCAGGCCGACGGGCGGCACTACGTGGGCGCGGCCCCGGTGGTCGGGCGGGTCTCCGGCGGGCAGCTCGCCCAACTGGCCGACGTGGTCGAGGCGCACGGCAGCGACCGGGTGCGGCTCACCCCGTACCAGAAGCTGCTGGTGCTCGACGTGCCGTCGGAGCGGACGGAGTCGCTGGTCGACGCGCTGCGGGGGATCGGCCTGGAGGCCCGGCCGTCGGCCTGGCGGCGCGGCACCATGGCGTGCACCGGCATCGAGTACTGCAAGTTGGCCATCGTCGAGACGAAGGCCCGCGGCGAGGAGCTGGTGGCCCGGCTGGAGCAGCGGCTGCGCGACTTCGACGCGGACATCTCGATCCACATCAACGGCTGCCCGAACGCCTGCGCACGCACCCAGGTGGCCGACATCGGGCTCAAGGGGCAGCTGGTGGTCGGGCCGGACGGCCGTCAGGTGGAGGGCTTCCAGGTGCACCTGGGCGGTGGGCTGGGCATGGCCCAGGGGCAGACCGCCGGATTCGGGCGCAAGCTGCGCGGTCTGAAGACCACCGCCGACGAGCTTCCGGAGTACGTGGAACGACTGGCCCGCCGCTACCTGGCCGGTCGGAGCGCGGGCGAGACGTTCGCCAACTGGGTGATCAGAGTCGACGAGGAGGCCCTGCGATGAGCAGCGAGAACCGAGCGGCACCTCTGTACTGCCCGTACTGCGGCGAGGAGGACCTGCGGCCGCACGAGGCGGGGCACGGCGCCTGGGAGTGCCACGCCTGCGCCCGGGTGTTCTCGGTGAAGTTCACCGGGCTGCTCTCGCGGGCGGTGACCCGATGAGTCTGGTCTCCGCCACCGGTCTGGGCCTGGTCGGCCCGGGTGGCCCGACGCCGGCCGATCCGGCCCGGCGTACTCCGGACGAGCTGCGGGCGCTGGCCGAGCAGGCGGGTCGGGAGCTGGAGGGCGCTCCGGCTTTGGAGATCGCCCGCTGGGCGGCGCAGACCTTCGGCGACCGGTTCTGTGTCACCAGCTCGATGGCCGACGCCGTACTGGCCCACCTGGTGTCCCGGGTCGCCCCGGGGGTGGACGTGGTCTTCCTCGACACCGGCCTGCACTTCCCGGAGACCCTGCGGGTACGCGACGAGGTGGCCCGGACGCTGCCGGTGAACGTCCGGTCGATCCGGCCCCGGCTCACCGTCGGTCAGCAGGACGGGCAGTACGGCCCACGCCTGTTCAACAAGTCGCCGGACGACTGCTGCCAGCTGCGCAAGGTGGAGCCGCTGGAGCGGGCGCTGACCGGGTACGACGCCTGGGCCGCGGGTCTGCGGCGGGACGAGTCGCCGACCCGGGCCAACACGCCCGTGGTGACCTTCGACCCGCGCCGCGGCAAGGTCAAGGTCAACCCGATCGCGGCCTGGTCGCAGGGCGACGTGGACGCGTACATCGCCCGCTGGAACGTGCCGGTCAACGAGCTGTTCAAGCAGGGCTACGGCTCGATCGGCTGCTGGCCGTGCACCCGTCGTACCAAGGCCGGCGAGGACCCGCGTGCCGGCCGGTGGGCCATGTTTGAGAAGACCGAGTGCGGGCTGCACGTCTGATCTCCCCGATCACGACCCCGACCGGGCCCTGTGCGGCCGGCGGGGCGGATCCGGTGGTGCTGGTCGCCCACGGCAGCCGTGATCCGCGGGCTGCCATGGCGACGCGGGCGCTGGCCCGGGCCGTGTCGGCGGCCCGGCCCGGCACCCCGGTGCTGGCGAGCTGGCTGGACCACACCGAGCCGGGGCCGACCGAGGTATTGCGCGAGCTGGCCGTGGCCGGTCACCGCCGCGCGGTCCTGGTGCCGCTGCTGCTGACCGCCGCGTACCACCGGCGGGTGGACATCCCGGCGGCCGTCGCGGCCGCTGCACGGACCGGGCCAGCGCTGGCGGTACGGGTGACCGACGTGCTCGGCCCGGTCGACGGGGCGGTGGACCCGGCGCTGCTGGCCGGGCTGCGTCGCCGGCTCGGAGAGGCGCGTCCGGGCCGCTTCGACGCGCTGGTGCTGGCCGCAGCGGGTACCCGGGACGCCCGGGCGCGCGGTTCGGTGGGTCGGGTGGCGGACGCGCTCGGCGCGGAGTTCGGGGTGCCCTGCCGTGTCTCGTACGCCTCGGCGGCCTCGCCGACGACCGGCGTCGCGGTGGCCCGGCTGCGTGCGGCCGGTGCTCGCCGGGTGGCGGTGGCCGGTTACTTCCTGGCGCCGGGCCTGTTCCACGATGCGGTGACCGAGGTGGCCCGGGCGGCCGGCGCGGTTGCGGTGGCGGCTCCGTTGACCGATGCCCCGGAGTTGGCCGATCTGGTGCTGCGTCGGGTCGACGGCCGGTCCCGCGAGCGCCTGGTGACTCCGACGGTGTGACCGAGGTCCCCGTTCACGGGTGCGCAAAGAGCGGTGCGGCGGGTATTCCTATGCCGTGGATGTGTGCTGCATTGGCGGGGCTCGATCAGACCCGGACAGCTGTACGCCCCGGCGGGCGGACCCGCCGGGGCGTACAGCTGTGTCGTGGGATCAGGCAGAGTGAGCGCGCAGCACCCGAAGGCCGCCGCGGCGCTTCACGGCGCGCCGCTCCTCTTCGCTCATTCCGCCCCAGACGCCGGCGTCCTGACCCGACTCGAGTGCCCACTGCAGGCACTGGTCGGTCACGGAGCAGCGCCTGCAGACGGCCTTGGCCTGCTCGACCTGCAGGACAGCCGGTCCGGACGTCCCGATCGGGAAGAACAGCTCCGGGTCCTCGTCGCGGCAGACAGCATGGTGACGCCAGTCCATGGCGGCAACACTCCTCATTCTGGATGGGTGGCAACTTATTGCTTGTCGTGCTTTTCCTATATGCATCCGCAGTGCCGATGGTGACGGTTCGCGTACGTCCATTCGGCAGTGCGTGAGCAGGCGGTTAGCGCCGGGGACCTGCTGGAACAGCTCAACCTGACGAGCATATCCAGGCAATGTCCCGGTAACTCAAGTTCGCTTGTGAATACTTTCACGAACAGTCGGGATGTCAAGGGTGACGCTCGGAAAAACTCCGGGCGGTGAGCAAGCCCACAACCCATATGTCCGGGTTTCAGTATTTTCCTGGTTACCCGGTGTACCACTGTCGAGGATCAATATAGTACAGTCCGCGTGACATTGCTGACATTTCCGGCACCTGCCTCTCGGTGTGGCGGCCACCGCGCCGATGCAGTTGTGGGGCCGCGTCGACCTAGGGCAGTACCCGAGACCTAGCAGATTACTCTCAGTGCGCCGGGAATGGATGCGAATCTGACTTTCTCCCGCTCGCCAAGGTAGTCGCCGTCGAGCTGGAACGCCTGCGGGCGGCTTGAGACCAGCGTGAACTCCGCTGTGTCATGGAGACGTAACACCTGCCGGCCGTGCGGATCCGCTTGCCGGGAGAGGAATTGGGTCACTGTCCGTGTCGTACTGGCGACCCGG
This sequence comes from Micromonospora vulcania, assembly GCF_042658605.1. Classification (NCBI taxonomy): domain Bacteria; kingdom Bacillati; phylum Actinomycetota; class Actinomycetes; order Micromonosporales; family Micromonosporaceae; genus Micromonospora; species Micromonospora vulcania. Next base: position 521,095 of record NZ_JBHSQS010000001.1, read on the forward strand.
AGCTGACGCAGCGCCAGCACGTCCAGCCCGAGGTCGAACGACGCCTCCGGGTTCGGGTTGATTTCCCGATCACCCAGGTACGTCCACGGCGCGGTGTTCTGAATGATGACCGTCGCGAGCTCGGCCTCCGCCGGCTCACCCGGGCGCTCCAGCGTGATCGCCGGATGCCGCCGGTCCGAGGCGAAGAAGTACTGGTTCATGATCGAGCGCAGGTAGAGCCCCGGCGTGGAGACGCGCCCCCGCCGACGGGCCTGCTCCACGCGGTGGATCACCGCGGCGTCCAGGCCGAACCCGGCGCAGAAGGTGAAGTAGCGGTCGTCGGCGCGGCCCAGCCCGACCGTCCGCTGCCGACCCAGACGCAGTCCTTCGAGGATCATGCTGGTCGCCTCCGGCCATTCCCGGGGCAGGCCCAGCGCGCGGGCGAACACGTTGGTCGAGCCACCCGGAACGGTGGCCAGCGCGGGCAGCCGCTCTGCCAACGTGGCGTCGGCGGCGGCCGGTGGCTCGGCCGTCATCAGACCGTTCACGACCTCGTTCACGGTGCCGTCACCACCCAGGGTGACGACCAGGTCGACCCCCTCCGCGGCGGCCTCGCGCGCCAACCCCATGGCGTGCCCACGTCGACGGGTGTAGCGCACGCTGAGGTCGACTTCGCTGCGCAGCGCCCGGACAAGCACGTCCCGGCTGCGTTCGCTGGTGGTGGTGGCCTTCGGATTGACCACCAGGACGGCCCGCATGGGCGGCACTGTACCTCCCGGTAGCCCAGGTATCGTGGCGCGCGTGACCATCGACTCGGCCCCGATTCCCGTCACGCTCCGCTGGGCGGTGCGGCTGCTGTGGGCGGAGGCGGTCGCCGTGGGGCTGATCGCCGCCTGGCTGCTCTGGGCCGATCTCACCGCCACCACCACCGACCTACCGTCGGCGTTGCTGGTGACCGCGTTCGCCATCGGTGCCGCCGTCGCGCTCTGGGCGCTCGGCCGCGCGCTGCTGCGCCGTCGGGCCGGCGCACGGGCCCCGGCGATCGTGCTCCAGCTGATGCTGCTGCCGATCGGGTGGTTCATGATCCAGGCCGGGTTGGGCTGGCTGGGCGTGCCGCTGATGGTGCTCGGCCTGGGCGTCGGCTGGCTGTTGGTCAGCCCTCCGACGACGCGCGCCCTCGGCTTCGAGTGAGCGCACCCGGCCGCTGACCGCACGGCCGCTGACCGCACGGCTGCTCAGCGCACGGCCGGGCACGACCCTCACCGCCCGGCCGCTGACCGTGCCGGTCAGTAGCCGCCGGAGCGCCGGGTGAGCAGTGAGATCGTCGCCCGGCCGTCGGCGGCCATGGCGGACGCCGAGGTGGTCAGCGCGGTGAGCACCTTCCAGGCGAACGAGGACTCGCCGGGCAGCGTCGCGCCACGGACGGTTGGCACGGTCACCTCGACGGTCAGCGCGTCCTCGGTGACCGAGAAGCGGCACTCCAGTTCCGCGTCGCGGGTGGCGATGGCGAGCAGCATGGCGCACGCCTCGTCGACCGCGATCCGCAGATCCTCGATCTCGTCGAGCGCGAACTGCAAGCGGGCCGCGAGACCGGCGGTGGCGGTACGAAGCACGCCGAGGTATCCGCCGTCGGCGGGCACCGTGAGGTGCACCACGTCGTCGTCGGTCGCTGGCTGGCCGGTCAGTTGAGTCACGCCTCATCCCCCCGGTCGGGGACTCTACCCGGTCAGTCGGCGGAGCGCGTGCCGGCGGGCGTCGCCTGGACGGCCAGGTCGTGCAGCGCGGCACCGCTGAGGCGGTACGGCACCCACTCGCTCATCGGCTCGGCGCCGATCGAGGCGTAGAAACCGGCGGCCGGATTCCAGTCGATCATCCACCACTCCAGTCGCCGGTAGCCGCGTCGTACGCAGATGTCGGCCAGGGTGGCGAGCAGTAGGCGGCCCGCCCCGGTGCCCCGGGCTGTCGGCCGGACGTAGAGATCCTCCAGGTAGATGCCGTGTACGCCGGCCCAGGTGGAGAAGTTGAGGAACCACAGCGCGAAACCGATCGGCTGGTCGTGCTCGTCCACCGCGACGTGGCCGAAGAGCGCCGGTGCGGGGCTCGGCGTGTCGCCCCCGAGCGCGGTCGGGAACAGTGCCGAGGTCAACTGCTCGGCGGTGAGGTGGCACTGGTCGGGGGCGCGTTCGTACTCCGCCAGCTCGTGCACCATGGCGACGACGGCCGGCACGTCCCGAGGACGTGCCGGCCGGACCGTCGGGATGACGGGAGAGGTCACGCCTTCTTGGTCTCCCAGAAGATCTTCGAGATCTCGTCGATCTTCGCGAGCAGCTTGTCGGCGGTGGCCGGGTCGAGGCTGCCCTTGACGCCGCTGGCGCCGGCGAGCTTGGTGGCCTCGTTGAACAGGGTGTGCAGGTTCGGGTACTTCTCGAAGTGCGGGGCCTTGAAGTAGTCGGTCCAGAGCACCCACAGGTGGTGCTTGACCAGCTCGGCGCGCTGCTCCTTGATGATGACCGCGCGGGTACGGAACTCCGGGTCGGTGTTCGACTGGTACTTCTCGCAGATCATTTTGACCGACTCGGCCTCGATCCGGGCCTGGGCCGGGTCGTAGACGCCGCACGGCAGGTCGCAGTGAGCGCTCGCGGTGACGCGGGGCGCAAGGATGCGCGGAAGTCGCATCGGGATCCTCCATGGGAAGTTTGCGATGATCAAAGGCGACATTACTCCTGGGAATGCTCCCCGAACCGGGTGGAGGTGAAACCAGTGCAGGCCGATCACTCGCCGGAGGCGCCCCGACTGCGGGGGCCGCTGACCGCCGTCTTGGTCACCGGCCCGTCCATGGCACCGACACTGCGGCACGGCGACGCGGTGCTGGTCCGTCGGGGCGGGCGCCCGGTCCGACCCGGTGACGTGGTGGTGGCGGTCTTCCGGACCCGTCCGGAGCTGCTGGTGGTGAAGCGGGCGGTCCGGGCCCAGGACGGCGGGTGGTGGCTGCGCGGGGACAACGACCTGGTCACCGACGACTCCCGGGCGTACGGGGTGGCCGACGTACGTGGCCGGGTGGTGGCCCGCTACTGGCCGCGCCCTGGACGGGTGCCGCGTCGACCGTTATGACCCCGCTCACATCCGAGCGGCGGTGTCGACACTATGCTCGGAAGTGCCCGGGTGACCCCCCGCACCGCGCGCCACTGCTCGCCGCCCACCTCGCGGCCGGGCCGGCCGCCCCGTCTGCTCGACAGATCCTGGAGTCACCACCATGTCTTCGTCCACCATGGACCCCGCTGATCCCGTCTTCCAACTGCACCTGGGCGGCAAGATGGCCGTCACCTCGACGGTGCCGCTGACCAGCCGGGAAGACCTCTCCCTCGCGTACACCCCGGGGGTTGCCCTGGTCTGTGAGGCGATCGCCGCCGACCCTGGCCTGGCCGACGACTACACCTGGGCGTCGCACACCGTCGCGGTGGTCACCGACGGGTCGGCCGTGCTCGGGCTCGGCAACATCGGTCCGCGCGCCGCGCTGCCGGTGATGGAGGGCAAGGCGGTGCTGTTCAAGCAGTTCGCCGGCGTGGACGCGGTGCCGATCTGCCTGGACACCCAGGACGTGGACGAGATCGTGGCGGTGGTGCGGGCGCTGGCACCGTCGTTCGGTGGGATCAACCTGGAGGACATCAGCGCGCCGCGCTGCTTCGAGGTGGAGCGCCGGCTCGACGAGGCGCTGGACATCCCGGTCTTCCACGACGACCAGCACGGCACCGCGATCGTGGTGCTCGCCGCGCTGCGCAACGCCGCCACCCTGCTCAACCGCAAGCTCGGTGACCTGCGGGTCGCGGTGAGCGGCGCGGGCGCGGCCGGTGTGGCCGTGACGAAGATGCTGGTCGCTGGCGGCGTCAACCCCGACCAGGTGGTGGTGTGCGACTCCAAGGGGATCATCGGTCGCCACCGCACCGACCTGACCGGCACCAAGGCCGAGCTGGCCGCGAGCACCAACGCCGACGGCCGGCACGGCGACATCACCGAGGCGCTGCGCGGCGCGGACGTGCTGATCGGCGTCTCCGGTGGGCAGATCCCGGAGGCCGCGGTCGCCGGCATGGCACCCGGCGGCATCGTGTTCGCGCTGGCCAACCCCACCCCGGAGGTGCACCCCGAGGTGGCCGCCCGGCACGTCGCGGTGGTCGCCACCGGGCGCAGCGACTACCCCAACCAGATCAACAACGTGCTGGCCTTCCCCGGGGTGTTCCGTGGCGCGCTGGACGCTCGGGCCACCCGGATCACCGAGGGGATGAAGGTCGCCGCGGCGGACGCCATCGCTCAGGTGGTGGCCGAGTCGCTGACCGCCGACGCCATCGTCCCGTCGCCGCTGGACCCACGCGTCGCGCCGGCCGTCGCCGAGGCGGTCGCCGAGGCGGCCCGCCGCGACGGCGTGGCCCGCCGATAAGGAAGGGCACCTTCTTAACGCCTGGTGCATAGGAAGGGCCCCTTCTTAACGAGCGCTCAGCTTGTTACCGTGCCGACCATGCGTGCCGCCTTCGCCTCCCGCTTCGACGACGCCGATCCGCTCGCCGCACTGACCGTCGGTGAGCGTCCCGAGCCGACCCACCCCGCCGACGACTGGGTGACCGTGCAACTGCGGGCCACCTCGCTCAACCACCATGACCTCTGGTCGCTGCGCGGGGTGGGGCTCACCGAGGCCCAGCTGCCGATGATCCTCGGCTGCGACGCGGTCGGGGTGGACCCGGCCGGCAACGAGGTGGTCGTCTACCCGGTCGTGGTCACTCCCGGTGACCCGCGCGGGGTCTCCATCCTCTCCGAGCACTTCGCCGGCACCCTCGCCGAGCGGGTCGCCGTACCCCGATCGAACCTGATCCCGCTGCCCGCGGAGCTGACGGCCACCGACGCGGCCTGCCTGCCCACGGCCTGGCTGACCGCGTGGCGGATGCTCACCACCAAGGGTCGGGTCGAGGACGCCGACGCGGTCCTGGTGCAGGGCGCGGGCGGCGGCGTGGCCACCGCGGCCGTCGCGCTCGCCGTCGCAATGGGCAAGCGGGTGTACGCGACCAGCCGCGACGCCGCCAAGCGGGACCGGATCGCCGCGCTCGGCGCCACCGCCGTGGAGCCCGGTGCCCGCCTGCCGGAGCGGGTCGACGTGGTGATCGAGACGGTCGGCGCGGCCACCTTCGACCACTCGCTCAAGTCGGCCGCGCCGATGGCCCGGATCGTGGTGTCCGGGGCCACCGCGGGGCACGAGCCGTCGGTGAACCTCCGCCGCGTCTTCGCCATGCAGCTGGAGATCCTGGGCACCTCGATGGGTACGCCGGGCGAGCTGTACGAGCTGCTCACGTTCTGCGCCGACCGTGGCGTACGCCCGGTGGTGGACAGCGTGATCCCGTTCAGCCGGGTCGAGGACGCCTTCGCCCGACTGCACTCCGGCGACGCCTTCGGCAAGGTGGTCATCGACCACACCGCGTGAGCGCGCTGCTCGATCCGCACCACATCGAGGAAGTAGTGGCCTCCGGCGACGCCGAAGGCCACTACCTCCTGGGTTCTGCGCGGATCGGAAGGCGCGCGCCGCGACCGGGAGGCGCTTGCCGCGCTCAGAGGTGGTCGTCGAAGGTGGCGATGTCGCCGCGCGCGGCCTCGGTCGGCATGCGGCGCTTGGCTTCCTCGTCGCCGTAGAGCGACCAGCGCAGGAAATCGACGGTCGTGTCCGAGACCACCCCCAACGCCGTCCTGTCGGCGAGCAGCTTCCGGCCGTGGTCGCCCTTGGGCAGGGTGAGCATCGCCTTCGGCCAGGGCACCTTGTCGTAGACGGCCTTGCCCGCCGCGTACTCGATGACCTCGTCCAGCTCGCCGTGCACGAAGAGCTGGGGCGCCACCGCACCGGCGAACGCGGTGCCCACACCGAGCCCGGTGCCGGCGAACACCACGCCGGCGTCGAGTCGCGCGTCCCGGCCGGTGGTGAAGAGGCCGATGGTGGTCACCGCGCCGGCCGAGTGCCCGGCCGCGGCCACCCGGTCGGCGTTGAGCCGGCCGCGCAGCGGGTCGTCGGCCTTGGCGTCCAGCGCCAGCACCTGGGTCAGCGCGTACGACACGTCGGCCGGCTGGTTGAGCACGTCGAGAATGTCGCCGTTGGTGCCCCGGGCGGTGTGCGGGAAGGTCGGCGCGGCCACCACGAAGCCGACCGCCGCCCACCTGGTCAGCAGCGCCGCGTAGTCATCCGGCCGCCCGGTCAGCCCGTGGCTGAACATCACCACGGGAAACCGGCCCTCGGCCGCGGCCGCCGACCGTTTCACCGCGCCGCCGGCCTGCCCGGCCGCCGGGTACCAGAGCGTCACCGGTAGCGCCCGCCCGTCCCGGTTCAGCTTCAGCTGGCGTACGCCGACGGCGAAGTCCTGCGGCGGAGCGGTCGCCTGCGGCGTCGGCGTGGCGGCGGGTTTCGGCTCGGGCGGTGCGGCGGACCGGGTATCGCCGGAGCAGCCGACCAGACCGGCCATGAGCAGGGCGCTGGCCAGCAGCGCGGGGGTGACGCGACGCGACATGAGCATGATTGTGCCTTGTCCGGCCGACCGGACCGCCCCGGTTCGGCGGGGCGTGCCAGCCCGGTGACTCAGCGCGCCGGGCGGGACTCGTACCGGGTCAGGGTGGGCGACTCGGCGTCGACGGGCAGGCGGACCCCGGCCGCTGCGTCGTCGTAGAGCGTCCAGCGGAGGAAGTCGGTGGTGGTGGCGAGAACCGGGGCGAACCCCGGGTGGCCGGGGGTGAGGTACGCGCCGTGGTCCTGGTCGAGGAGGCTGAGGAACGCGGCCGGCCCGGGCGTACGCCGGTAGGCGGCCCGGCCGACCGTCACCGGCACCACCGGGTCGGCCGTCCCGTGCACGAAGAGCATCGGCGCGGCCGGCCCGGCGAAGCTGCCGGGCAGCCCGCCCCCGGCGATCACGATGCCGGCGCGCAGCCGGGCCGGATGCCCGGCGCTGAACATGCCGGCCGTCGTGAAGCCGCCCGCCGAGTGCCCGGCGGCGGCGATCGCGGTCAGCTCCAGATGACCGGCGAACGGGTCCCCGGGGTCGGTGTCGAGGCGGCTCAGGTGCCGGATCAGCCGCCACCCGTCGGCCGGCTGGTTACGGACGTCGGCACGGGTGAACTCGGCGGCGCCCTGCCGGGTGTGCGGGAACGCCGGAGCGGCCACCACGAAGCCGGCCGCCGCCCACCGGGTGGTCAACTCGGCGTGCAGCTCGGGGCGGCTGCCCAACCCGTGGCTGTAGACGACCACCGGGAACCGCCCGGCGGCCATCCCGCCGGGGGAGGCCGGGAACCAGACGGTCACCGGCAGGGGGCGCGCCGAGCGCGGATCGAGGGTGAGCGTACGCACGCCGACGGCGTACGACCCCTCGGGCGCTCGGCGCGCGCCCGGGACGGCGGTGGAGCCGCCCGGTGCGGCGGTGGCCGGTGCGCAACCAACCAGCAGCGACGTCACCAGTACGGCGATCAGCCGCCCCGCCCCCATGGTTCCACGGTAAGTGGCCGGGCGTGCGGAACGACCCCGCCGTCCGGCCCGGCTGCACCCGCCGACCCGGTCGGGTCCTCTCCGCCGGCCGGCTCGACCCGCCGAGGTGACCTGGGCGGGGGCGTCGCGTCTCGATCGGCTTCGCTAGGGTCACCGGCATGTCTGAGAACTACACCGACCCCAGCGGCAACACCGAGGCGTTCCGGGCGTTCACCCACTCGCCGGAGGCGACGGCGTCGACGGAGGCACCGTCCCGTACCCCGCTGATCATCGGTGCGGCGGTGGTCGTCGTGCTGCTGGTGGCCCTCGTCGCCTGGCTGGCGACGTCCTGAGCTGACCGCGGCGGCCGGCTCGACGAGCCGAGCCGCCGCATCTCAGCGGGCCCCGACCACGTCCCGGGTCTGCCGGGCGATCTCCCGTTCCTCGTCGGTACGGATGACGCAGACGGTCACCTCGGCACCATCGGGTGAGATCACCCGGTCACCGTCGGTGGCGCTGTCGTTGCGGGCCGGGTCCACGGCGATGCCGAGGCGGTCCAGACCGGCCAGCGCGGCAGCCCGGACCGGCGCGGCGTGCTCGCCCACGCCGGCGGTGAAAGCGATCACGTCGACCCGGCCGAGCAGCGCGTAGTAGGCGCCCACGTACTCGGTGATCCGTCGGCAGTACACGTCGAAGGCCAGCGCCGCCGCCCGGTCCCCGGCCGTCCGGCGCTGGAGCACCTCGCGCATGTCGTTGACGCCGGTCAGCCCGAGCAGGCCGCTGCGGTGGTTGAGCAGGTCGTCGATGTCGTCCACCGACAGGCCGCCCTCCCGGCGCAGGTGGAAGATGATCGTCGGGTCCAGGTCGCCGCTGCGGGTGCCCATCACCAGCCCCTCCAGCGGAGACATGCCCATCGAGGTGGCGACGCTGCGACCGGCGGCCACCGCACAGGCGCTGGCCCCGTTGCCCAGGTGCAGGGTGATCGTGTTGACCTGGTCGTACGGGCGGTCCAGCAGCTCGGCGGCACGTCGGGAGACGTACCCGTGCGAGGTGCCGTGGAAGCCGTACCGCCGGATGTCGTACCGCTGGGCGGTGTCCCGGTCGATGGCGTACGTCGCGGCGGCCTCCGGCAGGGTGTGGTGGAACGCGGTGTCGAAGACCGCGACCTGCGGTACGCCTGGGAGCGCCGCGCGGGCCACCTCGATGCCGGCCAGGTTGGCCGGGTTGTGCAGTGGTGCGAGCGGGACCAGGTCGTGGATCGCGGCCAGCACCGCGTCGTCGATGAGGACCGGCGCGGCGAACCGTCGGCCGCCGTGCACGACCCGGTGCCCGACCGCCACCAGCCCGGTCAGGTCCAGCCCGCCGAGGATCTGCCGCACCGCGCTGGCGTGGTCCGCCGGGCCCCCGCCCGGTTCACCGACCCGCTCGACGGTGCCCTGGTCGAGCACCCGGTCACCGTCGTAGTGGCGCCACTTCACCGAGGACGACCCGCAGTTGAGCACCAGTACCCGACTCACCGGGCCTCCTCCTCGCTGGCCGCCTGGATGGCGGTGATCGCCACCGTGTTGACGATGTCCGGCACGGTGGCGCCACGGGACAAATCGTTCACCGGCCGGCGCAGGCCCTGCATCACCGGCCCGACGGCGACCGCCCCGGCGGAGCGCTGCACCGCCTTGTACGTGTTGTTGCCGGTGTTCAGGTCCGGAAAGATGAAGACGGTGGCCCGGCCGGCGACCGGGCTGCCCGGCAGCTTGGTGGCCGCGACCGCCGGGTCGATCGCCGCGTCGTACTGGATCGGTCCTTCGACCAGCAGGTCCGGCCGGCGCTCGCGAACCAGCGCGGTGGCCGTGGCGACCTTCTCCACGTCGGCGCCGGCGCCGGAGCTGCCGGTCGAGTACGACAGCATGGCCACCCGGGGCTCGATGCCGAAGCGGGCGGCCGTGTCGGCCGACGAGATGGCGATGTCGGCGAGTTGGGCGGCGTCCGGGTCGCGGTTGACCGCGCAGTCGCCGTAGACCAGCACCCGGTCGGCCAGCAGCATGAAGAAGACGCTGGAGGCCACCGAGACCCCCGGCACCGTACGGATGATCTCGAACGCCGGCCGGATGGTGGCGGCGGTGGTGTGCGTCGACCCGGACACCATCCCGTCGGCGTGCCCGGCGGCCACCATCAGGGTGCCGAAGTAGTTCGGCTGGGCCACGATGTCGTGCGCCAGCTCGGCGGTGACACCCCGGTGAGCGCGCAGCCGGGCGTACTCGACCGCGAACTCGTCCCGCCACCCGCTGGTGACCGGGTCGACCACGGTCGCGTCGCCGAGGTCGACGCCCAGCTCGCGGTTACGCCGGGCGATGTCGTCCGGCCGGCCGAGCAGGGTCAGGTCGGCCACCCCACGACGGAGCAGGATCTCCGCCGCACGAAGGATCCGGTCCTCCGCGCCCTCCGGCAGCACCAGGTGCCGGCGCTGGGAGCGGGCCCGGTCGATCAGCTCGTTCTCGAACATCAGCGGCGTGACCCGGGCCGATCGGCTGACCCGCAGGCGGCGGGCCAGGTCGTCGGTGTCGACGCAACGCTCGAACGCGCCGAGCGCGGCCTCCACCTTGCGCGGGTTGGTCGCGCTGGGTCGGCCCTCGATCCGGCTGGACGCGGCCACCGTGTCATAGCTGTCGCTGCTGACCGAGAGCATCGCGAGCCCGGTGTTCATGCCCTCCACCAGCCGCATCACCCGAGGATCGGGCTGCTCGCCGAGGGTCAGCACCAGTCCCGCCACCGACACCTGCCCGGCCACGTGCGCGGCGCTGGCGGCGACCAGCAGGTCGGCCCGGTCCCCGGGGGTGATCACCAGGGCGCCCTCGGTGAGGTGACTCAGCAGGGTCGGCACGTGCGCGGCACCGACCACGAAATCCAACACGTCCCGGCCGAGCGCCGCGTCGTCCCCGGCCAACAGGGTGGCGCCGAGCGCCGCCGCCACCTCGGCCACCGTCGGCGCCGACACGCTCGGCACCTCCGGGATGGCGTACGCGGGCACCGGCAGCTCGGGCAGCGTCATCGGCCCGGGTACCCGGTTGGCGATCACCGCGAGCACGGTCGCGCCGAGATCGGCCAGATCGTGGTACGCCCCGCGTACCGCCGCCGCGACGGCCGCCGGCTCCTGCCCGAAGCCGTCCACCACCGGCACCACCACGCTGCCGAACTCGGTGGCCAGCCGGGCGTTGAAGGCCAGTTCCCGGGGGCGGGCCGGGTCACCGGGGTCGTCGAAGTCACTGCCCACCACGACCACCGCCGGGCACTGCCGTTCCACCGCCCGGTAGCGCTCGACGACGACGGAGATCAGCTCCTCCCGCCGGCCGTCGGCGACCAGGGCGGCGGCCTCGCCGTAGCTCGCCCCGGCCAGGTCGGCCAACGGCAGCTCGACGCGGTAACGCTCGCTGAGCAGGGCGAGGATCGGGTCCGGGCCGGTGTCGGCGACCAGCGGTCGGAACACGCCGATCCGCCCGACCTGGCGGGACAGCAACTCGGCCAACCCGAGCGCGACGGTCGACTTTCCCCCGCCCGAACCCACGCTGGTCAGATACACACTCCGGGCCACGACCTCACGCTACAAGATCGTGGTACGTCCCACCGGGGTCCTTTGGCCCGGCCAGCCGACCTGGTCTGATCAGGACGAGCCGGTCGCGACGATCTGCCCGACCCCCTCGTCGGACGGTGGCACGTCGGGCAGCTTGGCCACCCGGAGGATCGCGTCGCTCTTGGCGACCCAGGCGGTGCCGAAGGCGGAAACGGCGACGGTCTCGCACCACAGCATTGGCTGGAGCGTCTGGTGGACGTCCGTCGCGAGTGCGCTGGTAGCCAGCGCAACCACGATCGCCGCCAGGATGAGCAGGCCGCAGGTGCGGTACAAGCGGTTGGCGACGCGTCCGGGCGGCGTGCCGTCGCGGTCGGGGCGGGTGAAGAGGAACAGGCAGAAGACTGCGAGGAGCAGGAACAGGGCCGCAGCCGCGCCCTGGTGCACCAGCCCGGTCGCCCGGCTGACGGCGCTGGTACCGCCGGTCGGTGCTTCGACCCTGATGGGAAAGAGGGCCACGATGATCGCGAGCGCCCCGGCGATCGTGCCGACGAGATTATCCGGCCAGCGGTAGCGGTAGGCGATGAGGAACACCCCGATCGCGCACAGGGCGCCGACGAACACGTTGCGCATTTCGGTGTGGTAATACGCGCTGAGCGAGCTGAGTACGACCACGCGACGGGTGGCGACCATGTGGCCGACGACCAGCACGATCGGTAGGGCGATGCCGACCGATCCGATGCCGATGCGCAGGTGGCGTACGGTCACCGCGTCCTGCGGCGGCTTGGCGGGCTTGAAGTTCACGGCTCGGTCTCCTGGCGTCCGGCGGCGTGGGATCCGGCGGGCCTGTGGGTACCGGCGACGCTGCTCCACCAGTGGACGTCACGCGGAGCTACGAGTCAACTGCTGAAAGTTACTCATCGTCAGGGTCGTCGAGTCGGGCCAGGTAGGTGGCCAGGCGTTCGATGGGGGTCTCGAAGTCGGGGTTGAGGTCGACGAAGTCGCGCAACCGCTCACCCAGCCACTCAAGGGTGACCTGCTCGTCGCCCCGTCGCTCGACGAGTTCCTCGATGCCACGGTCGGTGAAGTACATGGGTGCGTCCTCTTGCGTCGGTCGGCTCTGATCCGTCGATCTAGGGCGTTTCGTCGTCAGTCGATCTCCTAGCACGACGATATGCCCTAGATCGACGGGGCGGGGTGGGCGGGGCTCGGCGGGGCGGGGTGGGCTC